>NZ_LMPN02000015.1:0-462844 GCF_001423865.2 Brevibacillus sp. Leaf182
GACTCATTAACGCTTTCGCTGTTCAGTTTTCAAAGAGCATTTTTTTGTCGAACGTTTTATATCTTATCACGTTCGTTATTTACGAGTCAAGAAATTTTTTATCGAATCTCGTTTTCTTTTCTCGCATTTTGTCGTCGTTCTTGGCGACAAGGAATAATCTATCACATATAAAATTCTAAATCAAGAGTAATTTTAAAAGTTTTTTTATCGGCAGACGAGAAACAGCTAAAATATCGCGATACGAAAGGAAAAAGAGCGAGAATACTATCTCACTCTTTATCAAATAGTAGGAGCCAGTCCTTCGCCAACATTCCAGGAACATGTATAAGATAACGCTAGCGAAAAAGAAACAAGGGAACTATTCCTTTACTCGCTGGTAAAACTCTTCTCGCAGCAGCCCCATCATGATGGTGTCGTAATACTGCCCATCTACATATTCATTTTGGCGCAGTCGCCCTTCTATCACAAAGCCTGTTTTTTCATAGGCGCGAATAGCACGCATATTTCCGCTCCACGTATCCAACTGCACCCGATTCAAGTTCAGCTTGGAAAAGAGGAAGTCGAGCAGGAGGAGCAACGTATCTGTACCGTAGCCTTTGCTCCAATACTCTTTCGCCATGATCGCAATACCAATCGTGGCTGTCCGCGTAATGGGATTCACATCTCGGTAATCACAATTGCCGATGTGCTCTCCGTCCAACGTACAGACAGAGAATACAAAACTCTTAAATTTATCATCCGGCCGTGAAGCACGAACGTTTTCCTCATACATGGCTCGTAGTGATTCGAGCGAAACATAACTATAAGTTACCAGGCTTGAGCCCGCTGCCCATTTGGCCGCCTCTTCATCGTTGCGCCACTGGAACAGTCTCTCCATATCCTCAGCAATAACTGGTCGTAATTGCACTAAATTCCCTTTGATCATTAAGTATCCTACCCTTCGATTGGTGTTTGAAAATAGAGTCTCTTTGATTTGAAGTGAACTTGCATTTGTTCATGGTCACCACACCTTTCGAAGTAAGATACCGATTATTCTAGCAAAATAACCACGCTCTGGAAACAGAGGTGGCTATTATTATATGGGTTAACGACGCCTCTGGAGCTCCGTCAGCACTTCATCCAGCGGCAGCTTTTGCTCCCGTAACAAAACCATCAAGTGAAAGATCAGATCTGAGGCCTCATACCGCAGCTCCTCACGATTTCGATTTTTCGCTGCAATAATGACCTCGGCTGCCTCTTCTCCGACCTTTTTCAGGATTTTGTCTACGCCTTTTTCGAACAAGTAGGTGGTATAGGAGCCTTCCGGACGCTCTGCCTCCCGCGCAGCAATCAGTTCTTCAAGCTCACGCAGGATCGCAAACCGATCTGCTTGTACTGACTCATCATCTGTATTGGAGAGAACTTCCTGCGAGAAACAGCTGTACACTCCCGTATGACAAGCGGGCCCATTCGGCTCGACCATCACAACCAGTGCATCTCCGTCGCAATCATACCGCATAGAGACGATCCGCTGTGTATGTCCCGAGGTCTCACCCTTGTGCCACAATTGTTGTCGGGAACGACTCCAAAACCATGTTTCTTTGGTCGCCAATGACTTTTGTAGCGATTCTTCATTCATATAGGCAAGCGTCAAGACTGTCTTGCTTCCGGCATCCTGCACGATGACAGGAATCAAACCCTTTTCATCAAAACGCAATTTTTCCAATGCAAACGCTTCTGCTCCTGTCATGGTCGTACGACAACTCCTTTGGTTTGCAAATACTCTTTCACCGATTGAATCGACGTCTCATCATAGTGAAAAATGGAAGCAGCCAACGCGGCATCTGCCTTTCCTTGCGTCAGCACATCGTAAAAATGCGCCCTCGAGCCCGCTCCACCAGAAGCAATGACCGGAATCCCGACCGCTTCTGATACCCGCTTGGTCAATTCGAGTCCAAAGCCTCTCTTTTCTCCATCGTCGTCCATGCTGGTCAAAAGGATTTCGCCCGCTCCCAACGCTTCTGCCTCCTGCGCCCAACGGATGATGTCCCTCCCCGTCGCATTCCGTCCACCGTGGGTATATACTTCCCAGCGATCTTCCCCGACACTTCTCGCGTCAATCGCCACGACAATACATTGTGAACCGAAGACCGTCGCTCCCTCGCGGATTAATTCTGGACGCAAAACAGCCGCTGTATTCAACGAGATTTTGTCCGCGCCCGCACGCAATATCCTTTTCATATCGTCGACGCTGTTAATGCCACCACCGACCGTAAAAGGAATCGTAATGTTTGCAGCCGTTTTTTCGATGACATCCACCATCGTCTTGCGCCCTTCGTGGGACGCAGAAATATCGAGAAAAATCAGCTCGTCTGCTCTCTCCTCGCTATACTTTTTTGCCAGTTCAACCGGGTCTCCTGCATCGCGAAGTCCGACGAACTGCACACCTTTTACCACTCGTCCATCTTTTACATCGAGACACGGGATGATTCGTTTAGCCAGCATTCGCTTCACGCCTCTCCATACGCTGGAGCGCTTCTTCCAATGTAAAAGCGTCCGTGTAGAGTGCTTTTCCGACAATGGCGCCAGAGACTCCGCCCGAAGCATGGGCAGCCAGCGTCAACAAATCGTCCAGTTGGCTGACGCCTCCCGAGGCAATCACCGATTTACCTGTTGCCATCGCCAACGCTGCAATTTCTTCTACATTAGGTCCTGTCATCGTGCCATCACGGGCGATATCGGTGTAAATAAACGTCTCGGCACCATACGTAACCAACCGCTTGGCAAGCTCTGTTGCTTGCACATCTGTCGTGGTTAACCAACCTCTGGTAGCCACCAGCCCATTCCGGCAGTCCAGACCAATCGCAATCTTGTCTCCATAGTTTTGAAGAATTCGCTTCGTAAAAGGCTCGTCTTCGATAGCAGCTGTCCCGACGATCACTCGCGCAACACCCGCTTCCAAATAGTCCGCGATCTGCTCTTCTGTTCGAATGCCGCCTCCAACCTGAACAGGTACAGGGATCGAGCGCGCTATCTCTTTGATGAGCGCTGCATTTGCAGGCTTGCCTTCCTTTGCCCCGTCCAAATCTACGAGATGAACCCAGGACGCCCCTTGCTCTACCCAGCGCTTCGCCATCGCCAGCGGTGAATCAGCGTACACTGTCTCTTGCCCGTAATCTCCTTGAAAAAGCCGAACACACTTCCCCCCGCGAATATCGATCGCCGGATAAACAATAAAGCTCATGTCAAAACCCCCTCGCATTGAACGGCAAAGTTGCGCAGCAGCAGCATTCCTGTCTCTCCGCTCTTTTCCGGATGAAACTGCATACCGTATACGTTGTCACGATTCACAATGGCTGTGACCTCCTGGTGATAGTCACTCGTCGCAAGCAAGACATCAGGCTCGCACAAGACATGATACGAGTGGACAAAATAAACGTAATCGCCATCCTGCACACCGTTTAGTAACGGTTGCTTTTGCTTGATCATCAGTTGGTTCCAGCCCATGTGCGGTACCTTGTAATCCCCGCGAAAACGAACAACCTCACCACCGAGTAGCCCCAAGCCCGTATGCTCGCCATGCTCCGCACTTTTCTCAAATAAAAGCTGCATGCCGAGACAAATGCCCAAGATCGGACGACCTGATGCTGCGTATCTCTTGATCGCTTGCTCTAATCCAAGCTCACGTATGTTGGCGATAGCATCCCCGAACGCCCCGACTCCAGGCAAAATCAACCCGCTATATTCTTGCAGACGCTCTGCTTGAGAGACGAACTCGTACGAATAGCCCAGCCTTTCCAACGCCTTGCTCAAGCTGTACAGATTCCCCATGCCGTAATCGATGATGCCGATCATGCTACAAAACCCCTTTTGTGGACGGGACCCCTTTTACACGCGGATCGATCGTCGTCGCTTCATCCAGTGCACGGCCCAGCGCTTTGAAAATCGCCTCGATCATGTGGTGTGTATTGTGACCGTAATGCAGGATCACATGCAGATTAATCCGCGCCTCCAGCGCAAGTTTCCATAAAAATTCATGTACCAGCTCCGTCGGAAACTGACCAACCATATTCGTAGGGTACGTAGCGCGATATTCCAGATGAGGACGGTTGCTGATATCAATGACGACCTGCGCGAGCGCGTCATCCATCGGGATAAACGCATTTCCATAACGCTTGATGCCTTTCTTGTCTCCCAAGGCTTCCCGCAGAGCATGCCCAAGACAAATCCCGATATCCTCCACCGTGTGATGATAATCGATTTCGATATCTCCCTTTGCCTTGACAGTCAGGTCAAAATGTCCGTGTCGCGTAAACAGGTCTAGCATATGATCTAGAAATGGAACGCCCGAATTTTGCTTGCTCTCACCTGCGCCGTCTACACCAAAGGAAAGCGCGATCTGCGTCTCATTCGTATTGCGTTCGATCTGTGCTGCACGTTGTTTCCCTTCACTCATCTCTTTTCACTCTCCTGCTCTTCGGTCTCAAAATCTCGCAATCGCGCAAGGATCGCTCGACCGTGCCCAGACAATCCTTCCTGCTCAGCCAGTGCCACAATTTTATGTCCATTTTCCCGCAAATCTTGTTTGCTGTAGGAAACAACACTCGACTTCTTGATAAAATCATCGACGGATAATGGCGAGGAAAAACGCGCCGTTCCATTCGTAGGAATCACATGATTGGTACCGGCAAAATAATCCCCGACTGGCTCTGAGCTGTATGGGCCAAGGAAAATCGCACCTGCATTTTCCACTTTGCCGAGATGCTCAAACGGCTCCGCCAGCATGATTTCCAAATGCTCGGGTGCAATCCGGTTGATAACGGCAAATCCTTCGTTCAAATCATCGACGAGTAAAATAGCGCCGTAGTCGCGTATCGCCGCTTCCGCAATCGATTTGCGTGGAAGATCGGCAAGCTGCCGCTCAACTTCCTGTGACACTTGCTCCGCCAACACTTGCGATGTCGTAACCAATATAGCGGCTGACATCGGATCATGCTCGGCTTGAGACAACAGGTCTGCCGCAACGTATCGCGGGTTGGCCGTCTCATCTGCGATCACCGCAATTTCACTAGGACCTGCCACCATGTCGATACTGACCAATCCGAAAACTTCTCGTTTTGCCAGTGCCACGAAAATATTACCGGGCCCAACGATCTTATCGACTGCTTTGATTTGCTCCGTTCCATAGGTCAGTGCAGCGATCGCCTGGGCCCCACCTACCTTGTATATCTCGGTCACATCTGCAATTTGGGCCGCAACGAGTATCGCAGGGTTGATTTTCCCATCCGCTCCTGGTGGTGTCGTCATGACGACTTGTGGAACACCTGCGATTTTGGCAGGGATGGCATTCATTAATACACTGGAAGGATAAGCTGCCGTTCCGCCTGGTACATACAATCCTACGCGCTGCAATGGACGTATCAGTTGGCCCAGTAATGTGCCACTCTCTTTGGTGGTAAACCAGGACTGTCGCACTTGTCGCTCGTGAAACGCCCGAATATTATCGGCTGCTTCCTTCAATGCCGCTTTGACTTGTGGAGAAACGAGCTCACTTGCTTCTGCAAATTCGCCTTCGCTCACACGGAAGTTTTGCAGAAGCACACGATCAAATCGTTCCGTGTAATAGCGCAGCGCTTCGTCCCCTTGCTGGCGAACCGAGGTGAGGATCGCCTTCACTACGTCTTGTTGCTCTCTCGTCCCTGCGTCTACCGATCGTTTCCCGTCATACTGGCTGGCTGACATGATACGCATGACTGTCTCCCCTTTTTTCTCTAATTCCCGCGAGGTATGACCTCTAAAAATTTTCTGGCGATCTCGTCCACCGCTTCACTTTTCATCCGATAGCTGGCTCGATTGGCAATCAGCCTCGTCGTAATTTCACAAATGCTCTCCAGTTCGACCAAGCCATTTTCCCGCAATGTCCTACCTGTCGAAACAATATCCACAATCCGATCAGCCAGCCCAATCATCGGAGCAAGCTCTACTGAACCATTCAGTTTGATTACCTCAACCTGCTGTCCCTGCTCACGGAAATAACGTGACGCAATCTTCGGATATTTAGTTGCAACACGCAGGGCTTCCGTCGGTTTCCAGTCTGGCAGACCCGCTACCATCATGCGACAATAGCCGATATGCAAATCCAACAGCTCGTAAACATCTCGTTCTTCTTCCAATAAAACATCCTTGCCGACCACGCCAACGTCAGCCACCCCATACTCGACATAAGTAGGAACATCGGTAGGCTTCGCCATGATAAATTCAAGCTTGGCATTTTCCACAGGGATGATCAGTTTACGAGAATCTTGCAGATCCGCAGTGACCTGCAAGCCAGCCTGCTGGAGGAAATGGACAGCCTCTTCAAAAATCCGTCCTTTTGGCATGGCGATCGTCAGCTTTTGGTCGTTTTTCGTGAATGCCATCTCCTACTCCTCCTGTTGTGTCATGCAAATGACCTTGGTATATCCCGCTTCTTGTCCAACCTGTTTCTCATCTATTTTGGAAACGAGACGTGTCACTACTATGAGCCCGTCCTCACGTAATTGCTGTGCTTCTGCCAAAGCGGCACTGCGGCAATCCTCCGTGTAAACAAGCAAAACTCGCGTAGGTGTTTGCCCTTTTACGAAAGGAGTGACCTGAAGCAGCCGATCCATCTTGATCGCAAAGCCTGTAGCGGATGCAGCACGCCCAAATTGGGAGAGCAACTGATCGTAGCGTCCTCCGCCCAATAGCGGGGAGCCCAAATCTGCCGCGTACCCTTCGAATACGACGCCTGTATAGTAGTTCAAATTGATGATCAGATTGAAATCGATTAATAAATCTTCCGTCACCCCGTAGGCTTCTAACGACTGCCACAAGGAAGCAATCGTCTCGACTGCCCTCCCTGCTTTTCCGTTGCCTGCCAGTTCGCGAGCGACCTCAATCTTCCCTTTTCCCCCTTGCAGCCGTAGCAAGGCTTCCAATCGGCTTTTCGCCTCCAGAGGGATGTCTACTGTCGCTAGTAGTTGCCGGAAGCCAACGAAGTCCCGTTCGTACAAAAACTGGCGGAATTGATTGCGAATAGGCGCATCCTCAATCTCTTCCTCCAAAAGACCGTCTACGAAGTCGACATGCCCAATCGCTATACGAAACGTCTCCACACCCGCTGCCCGCAAGCAAAACACAGCAAGCGCGATGGCTTCCGCATCCGCATCGACAGACGCATCTCCGATCAGCTCGATCCCGGTTTGAGAAAACTCCGCATTCCGTCCCGCTTCCTTTTCTTGTGCCCGAAACACATTTGCCTGGTAATACAACCGAATCGGCAATGGAACATCTTTATAAAGGGAGGAAACAACCCTTGCAATTGGCGTTGTCATATCCGGACGCAGGACTACGGTGTGGCCTTGTTTATCCAGGAGGCGAAACATCCGGTCTGTGAGTGTCGCACTTGCTGCTCCTACCGTATCGAAGTATTCCAGAGAGGGTGTGGATATTTCGTCATAACCCCATCGCTCGATACACTTACGCAGCTCCCGCTCCAAGCGGCGTTGTTTCGCCAGTGATTCCGGCAGTATGTCCCGCATCCCGAGCGGCTTTTCGAATCCCAAGGGTTTTGCCATCCTTGTTCCCTCCATCACATTCGCTTTACTCTGCTAATATGGTAACAAACTAAAGTATTATGAAGAAGATTACCACGTCGAGAATCTTAGGTCAACCAAGATGAGAATAGTCGGAAAATTTCACACAAAACAAAAAACCGCCAGGATAAACACCTGACGGCTGATTAAAAGGGAAGAGACGCTACACACCTTCTTCTTCTGAAGCTTTCGTTCGAATGAGCTGCATGGGGTTCCCACCTACAAAGGCACCCGGCGGGACATCTTTATGAACAACCGTTCCCGCTGCGACAATGGCCCCTTTGCCAATTGTTACTCCTGGCAAAATGGTAGTGTTGGCCCCCACCAGGACTGCATCCTCAATAATCACTTCTCCCAAACGGTATTCATCTATCAAATATTCATGGGCGAGTATCGTCGTGTTGTATCCGATCACGCAATTACGGCCGATCTTGATTTTCTCAGGAAACATGATATCCATCATCACCATCAACGCAACCGCACTATGCTGTCCTACTTCCATACGCAAAAATGTGCGGTACATCCAGTTCTTCCACGAAACGATCGGCGTATATCTGGAGAGCTGGATGACGATAAAATTTTTCATGACTTTCCAGAAGCTTACCGTTCGATACATGTGCCAAAGCGGGTTTACCCCATTTACGGGATAACGTGTTGTCTTCCTCATATGCGTCTCTTTCTCCTACAAGTCAGAATCGGCATCTTCTAAAATGGCATTCGACTGTTTCCGTGTGAAGTGCATCGCTGCGTTGTAACCCATCCGTTTCAGACGGAAGTTCATCGCTGCAACCTCAATGATGACTGCCAAATTTCGTCCCGGTCGAACAGGAACGGTAATAATCGGAATCTCGGTATCCATGATCTTCAATGTTTCCTCATCGAGTCCCAACCGCTCGTACATTTTATGTGGCTCCCACAGCTCTAGCTGAACAACCATCTCGATGTTCTTTACATTGCGCACGGCACCTGCACCAAACATCGTCATAATGTTGATAATCCCCACTCCGCGGATTTCCAAGAGATGTTGAATCAGCTCAGGAGCGCTACCGCTTAGCTGCCCGCCCTGTGTCTGCTTAATCTCCACTGCGTCATCTGCAACGAGTCGGTGTCCGCGCTTTACAAGCTCAAGTGCGGCTTCACTCTTCCCGATCCCGCTCGATCCCATAATCAAAACGCCGACGCCGTAAATGTCTGTGAGTACCCCATGAATCGTCGTCGTTGGTGCAAGTCGATTCTCCAGGAAGTTGGTCACTTTCCCGACTAGCGTAGTCGTTGCCAGCGGGGACTGAAGTACAGGTACCCCCAACCGATTGGATACATCAATCATCTCTTCAGGCACCATCTGATTACGGGTCACACAGAAGCAAGGAACCTGACTTTGCATGAGAAAATTCATCCGTTCAAGCCGTTCCTCTGGAGTCAGCGTTTGAAAAAAGTTGATTTCCGTCAAGCCGAACAATTGAATCCGCTCTTCCGCATAGTACGAATAGTAACCGGCTAACTGCAGGCCGGGACGACTCAAATCCGTTACGGTAATCTCACGCCCCAAGCCCTCTTCCCCGCTCAAGATCGTCATATTGAAATGGTCCACTAAATGGCTCACATTCGTCTTACGCATGAAGCTTCCCCCTCACATGGGATTTTCCGTCCCTATGGTTGTGTCTCTATTGTATCGAAACCTTTGTACCTACGACAACCTAATAAGACCGACCATCCTGATTAGGCAAAAACCCCGCGACTCGTTTGAGAGAATACGGGGCTTTTTCGAACATACTACCTCTTTTCTTTTTTCATCCCTACCACAACTTCAATGAGGTAGCCAAAAATACTCATCAGTGCTGCTGCCACGATGACAGTGCCAATGTTGTCAGGCCATGGCCCCACTTCAAAGCCGTCAATAAAGTAGGCAGTCAACGCAAACGTCACGGCATTAATGACAAACCAGAACAAGCCGATCGTCAATACTTGCAAGGGAAAAGTAAAAAACAGCAGAATCGGCCGAATCAGTGTGTTCACCATCCCCAAAATCAACGTAGCCCATAGTGCTACAGTGAAATTCGCGACATAAATGGAATGGAACCAATTGCTGATCAAAAGCAGCGCAGCCCCATTTAAAAGCATTTTGATTATCCAGCGGCTCATGGTGCATTCCCCCTATACAGTCTAGCCTTCGCGCAACGACTATCGAACCCCCGTTACTTCCCATTCCCATTGCTCAAAAAACGTTGTCATGAATCGATGTCTGTCATCGGCGATTTTCTGGGCAGTCTTGGTGAAAAGCTTGTCTTTGATGCGCTGCAGCTTCCACGTGTATTCCTTATAAGGTGTATGCTGATTGGGGTCATCCGATTGTATGGGTTGCCCAATAACCCCAGTATAAGCAAAAACCCGGGCCACTCCAATAGCCCCAATCGAATCCAACTTGTCGGCATCAAACAGGATCTTTTCTTCCAGGGTATGTGGGGGTCGTTCTTTGCGAAAACGATGGGCGAGTATCGCAGACTGAACACGTGAGATGAATGCTTCCGTCATACTGCGTTCGGCGAGCCATTCCCCTGCTAGTCTTGCACTGATTTCGGCATGGCACTCGCCTGTTTGCCGTTCTTCTGCTCTCCCGATGTCATGCAGCAATGCAGCGAGGCGCAGCACTTCCATATCTGCCCCTTCCTCGCGGCCAATTCGCTCACACATCGCCATGACACGCAAATTATGCTGCCAATCGTGAGCAGGATCTTGTCCATCAAAGCACTTCTGTGCTTCTCCCACCAGATCAGCAGGTAGTGCGGCAAGAGAAGCCTTCACGTAATCCATCTTTTCCTCCCCCTTTGCGTCCACCTAGCAAAGACGCCCCCCTGAATCAGGGAGGCTGTCTCTCGATTACTTCGAAACGAATTGCTCTAGCTTGGCATTCGTCCGTTCTCTATCACGTTCCAAAATCGGCTTCAAATAGATACCCGTATAAGAGCCTTCCATTTTCGCCACTTCTTCCGGTGTACCCGTTCCGACAATTTCTCCGCCACGGGTACCACCCTCAGGCCCCAAATCTACGATGTAATCAACCGTTTTGATCACATCGAGATTGTGCTCGATGACCAGCACTGTATCGCCGTTTTCTACCAATCGTTGCAGCACCTTCAGCAAACGATCGATATCATCCGTATGCAGACCGGTTGTCGGCTCATCCAAAATGTACAAGGTACGTCCTGTGCTGCGTCGATACAGCTCGGAGGCAAGCTTGACGCGTTGTGCTTCCCCGCCAGATAGCGTGGTAGCAGGCTGTCCAAGCTTCATATATCCCAGTCCTACGTCTACGATGGTCTGCAGCTTGCGCTCAATCTTCGGCAAATTGCGGAAAAACTCTACCCCATCCTCGATCGTCATTTCCAAGACATCAGCAATGCTCTTGCCTTTGTATTTCACATCGAGCGTCTCGCGGTTGTAGCGCTTGCCGTGGCAAACTTCGCAAGGCACATACACATCCGGCAAGAAGTGCATCTCGATTTTAATAATCCCGTCACCGCTGCACGCTTCACAACGGCCGCCCTTGACGTTAAAGCTGAAGCGACCTTTTTTATAACCGCGCACTTTGGCTTCGTTGGTGGAAGCAAACAGGTCGCGAATATCGTCAAAGACACCTGTATATGTCGCCGGATTGGAACGTGGTGTACGTCCAATTGGAGATTGGTCGATGTCGATTACCTTGTCCAAATGCTCCAGTCCCAGGATGCGGCGATGCTCCCCTGGCTTCACCTTTGCTTTATTCAAATCGCGAGCCAGTGTCTTTTGCAAAATTTCATTGATCAGTGTACTTTTTCCTGAGCCAGATACACCTGTTACGGCAACAAAAACGCCTAAAGGAAGCTTCGCAGTAACGTTTTTCAGGTTGTTTTCCTTCGCGCCCTCAATCTTGATCCATTTGTCCGAAGGCTTGCGACGCTCCATCGGAACAGGGATGAATTTGCGCCCGCTCAAATAAGCTCCCGTCAAGGAGTTAGGGTCCTTCATGACTTCTTCCGGAGTTCCTGCCGCTACGATTTGACCGCCATGTATGCCAGCTCCCGGTCCAATATCGATAATATAATCGCAGGCCATCATCGTATCCTCGTCATGCTCGACGACGATCAATGTATTCCCCAGCTTGGTCATATGTTCCAACGTCTTGATCAGACGCGCGTTATCCCGCTGATGCAGTCCGATACTCGGCTCATCCAAAATGTAAAGAACGCCCATCAGACTAGAACCGATCTGCGTAGCCAGTCGAATCCGCTGCGCTTCTCCCCCGGACAGTGTCCCCGCCGCACGGCTCAGCGTCAAGTAATCCAGTCCGACATCAATCAAGAAGTTCAGTCGCGCCTTGATTTCTTTTACGATCAGGTTCGCAATCTTCGTTTCCCGCTCTGTTAGTTCCAGCCCATCGACAAACTGATGCGCATCGAGAATCGACAGCGTAGTCAGCTCAGAAATGCTGCGCTCCCCGACCTTTACCGCCAAGCTCTCCTGACGCAAACGTTGACCTTTGCAGACAGGACAAGCTTTTTGGCTCATAAATCCTTCGATCTGCTCGCGGATGTAATCCGAGCTCGTCTCCAGATGACGTCGTTGCAGGTTGATGACGACACCCTCGAACGGTACGACCGCCTCGCGCACTTGCCCAAACTCATTCTCATAGCGGAAGTGAATTTTTTCGCCCTCACTGCCGTACATCAGGATTTGTCGATGCGCTGCCGTAAGCTCCTCATATGGCACATCCATCCGAATGTTAAAGTGGCGGCAAGCTGATTCCAACAATTGTTGATAGTACGTCGAAGTCTTCGGCTCCCATGCGCCAATCGCCCCGTCATCGAGCGTCTTCGTCGCGTCGGGAACGACCATATCCGGGTCTACCTCTAGCTTGACACCCAGTCCATCACACTCTGAGCAAGCACCAAATGGGCTATTAAAGGAGAAAATCCGCGGCTCCAGGTCTCCAATGGAGAATCCGCATACCGGACAAGCATGCTTTTCACTGAACAGCAGCTCCTCTTGCTCCATCACATCGACGATGACCTTGCCATCTGCTAAACGAAGTGCCGTTTCCAAGGAGTCTGCGAGACGCGCCTGTACATCCGGCTTCACGACGACCCGGTCCACAACAACTTCGATGTTATGCTTCTTGTTCTTTTCCAGCTTGATGTCTTCGGACAGATCGGTAATTTCGCCATTGACCCGCACGCGGACGAAGCCTTGCTTGCGGATGTCCTCGAGCAGCTTGACGTGCTCTCCCTTGCGTCCTTGCACCATGGGAGCTAGAATCTGCATTTTCGTGCGCTCAGGATACTCCAATAGGCGATCGACCATTTGTTCAATGGTCTGGGATTGGATCTCGATGCCATGCTCCGGGCAAACCGCTCTACCGACACGCGCATACAAAAGGCGCAAATAGTCGTAGATTTCCGTAACCGTACCTACCGTGGAGCGAGGGTTGCGGCTCGTCGTTTTCTGGTCAATCGAGATCGCAGGGGATAGTCCCTCAATCGAATCCACGTCCGGCTTGTCCATTTGCCCGAGAAATTGACGGGCGTATGCAGACAGAGACTCGACATAGCGTCGTTGTCCCTCTGCGTAAATCGTGTCAAAAGCAAGCGAGGATTTACCCGAGCCAGACAAACCCGTCAGAACGACGAATTTGTCCCTCGGAATGACTACATCAACATTTTTCAGGTTGTGGGCACGTGCACCCTTTACGACAATATGTTCTAATGGCATGAAAAAAACCTCTCCTTAGAGTTCCGCCTTCAGCTCAAGAATCAAATCACGCAATTCGGCCGCACGCTCGAACATGAGGTTGCGGGCCGCTTCCTTCATTTCTTCTTCCATACGTTCTATAACAGCCACGCGATCCTTCTTCGGCATTTTCTTGAAGTCTGCATGTGGCAAGTAATCCGCTTTTTCCTCCGCTACCTTGGTCGCCTCGATCACTTCGCGGACGGACTTTTTCACGGTTTGCGGCGTGATGCCGTGCTCTTCATTGTAAGCCATCTGAATGGAACGACGACGCTCCGTCTCCCGGATCGCAGAGGTCATCGAATCTGTCATTTTATCCGCGTACATGATAACGCGTCCTTCTGCGTTCCGCGCTGCCCGACCAATCGTCTGAATCAGCGAGCGCTCATTACGCAGGAAGCCTTCCTTGTCTGCATCCAATATCGCTACGAGTGATACTTCCGGCAAGTCCAAGCCTTCCCGCAAGAGGTTGATCCCGACCAGCACGTCAAACTCACCCAAACGTAACGAACGTAAAATTTGCATCCGCTCAATCGTTTTAATATCGGAGTGAAGATAGCGAACCTTGATTCCGATTTCTTTCAGATAGTCGGTCAAATCCTCAGACATTTTCTTCGTCAGAGTCGTGACGAGAACCCGCTCATTTTTTGCAATCGTAGCTTGAATTTCGCCAATCAAATCGTCAATCTGTCCCTTGATCGGACGTACCGTTACCGTCGGGTCAATCAAGCCTGTCGGACGAATCACCTGCTGCACCATTTCCGGGCTGTGCTCCAGCTCATAAGGTCCAGGTGTAGCTGAAATGTAGATCGCTTGTTTTATCTTTCCTTCAAACTCTTCGAACTTGAGTGGGCGGTTATCGCGTGCAGAAGGCAGACGGAATCCGTGATCGACCAGTACATCCTTCCGTGCGCGGTCACCATTATACATCCCCCGAACCTGCGGCAAGGTCATATGCGACTCATCCATCATGACGATAAAATCCTCTGGGAAGTAATCCAGCAAGGTATATGGAGCATGACCGGCAGGCAGTCCTGTCAGATGGCGCGAGTAGTTCTCAATACCGGAGCAAAAGCCCATCTCCATCATCATCTCAATATCGTACCGTGTGCGTTGCTCCAGTCGCTGTGCTTCCAGCAACTTGCCCGCATCACGGAATTCTTTCAGTCTTTCTTCCAGCTCGGCCTCAATGCTTTGGACAGCCAGCTTCATTTTCTCCTCACGCGTCACATAGTGAGATTTAGGGAAGATGGCAATGTGATCACGCTGTCCCAAAATCTCGCCGGTCAGTACGTCAATCGAAGTAATCCGTTCAATTTCATCTCCAAAAAACTCAACGCGAATCGCCTGCTCACTCTCCGAGGCAGGGAAAATCTCCACGACGTCACCCCGCACACGGAAGGTACCGCGCGTGAAGTTGATGTCGTTGCGTGTGTACTGGATATCGACCAGACGATGCAAAATCTCGTCCCGTCCTGTTTCCATGCCAACACGTAAAGACAAGAGCAGCTCCCGATACTCCTCGGGCGAACCCAATCCGTAAATGCAGGAGACGGAGGCAACGATGATCACATCTCGGCGTTCAAACAACGCACTGGTAGCGGAGTGACGGAGCTTGTCGATCTCGTCGTTAATGCTCGAGTCTTTTTCAATAAACGTATCCGATTGGGGAATGTATGCTTCGGGTTGATAGTAATCGTAGTAGCTGACGAAGTATTCCACCGCGTTGTTCGGGAAAAACTCCTTAAACTCTGCACAAAGCTGCGCGGCCAGAGTTTTGTTGTGTGCCATCACGAGTGTTGGCCTGTTCACCTGAGCAATTACCTGGGCAGCCGTAAAAGTCTTTCCCGTTCCCGTCGCACCCAGCAATGTCTGGTGTCGCTTGCCAGCCTGTAACCCTGCCACCAGCTCGGCAATGGCGGTCGGCTGGTCACCGGATGGTTGAAACTCCGATACCAATTCAAAACGCTCCATTCCCTCGTTCATCTCCTCATAGCATGACTGTTTCTACTTCCATTATAACACAATTTCGGCTAGTTTAAGCCCAAAATTCGAACAAACGTTTGTCTTCATCTTTCCGCCGATTTTTCCGATATAAGATGAAGGAAGTACAAACATGCGCAGATAGACTCGCCACCTTCAGGGAGGATTGACATGTCAGATACCGGAACAACCGTTAAAAATAACCCTTATATACAACCGCACATGAGCTATAAAGGCAAAAAAGAATTCACCACCGAGCTCGACCAAAATGCCTTTATGAAGCTCATGCTGGAGCAATTAAAGCATCAAGACCCTATGTCCCCAATGGACAACTCTCAGTTCATCCAGCAAACAAGTATGCTAACCATGGTAGAAAAAATCACAAAAATGACCACGCTGATGGAACAATCGAACAACAGCATGGTCACTTTGGAAAAGTATGAAAAGCTGGTAGGTCGTACAGCCTCGTATTCCCTTACTACAAAAGACGAGATGACGGGAGAAACTAAGACGGAGAAGAAAGAAGGCGTACTTGATGCCGTCTACATGGATCAAGGCAAAATCTACTTCCGTGTCGCAGGCGAATCGACACCGATTCCACTGGCAGACGTCTCCGGACTTGAATCGCAAGGTCTGGCTGGCAATACGCTCGATAATAGCGTGAAGTACATGGAAATGATCGGTCGAGAGATTTCCTATAAAGTAACCAAGGAAGTAGACCGGGATGGCAATCCAGCTACCATACACGACGTTTCCAAGGTAGATGAAATCTTGAATGGCGTCATCACTGGCTTTACTACCAAAAACGGCACCGCACAATTCCAACTGGATAATGGATCAACTGTAAAAGCCGAAGAAATTGTAGGCATGACGGTAAAACCTGAAAACAGAACAATGGGCAACTCCCTTGCCTACGCGCAAATGATCGGCTACAACATCACGTACAACCAGTCTCAAACAAATCCAGACGGCACCACTACCAATACGCCTCTTACCGGAGTGGTCAAAGCTGTCAGCATGAAAAACGGAGTAGTCGAATTCGTCCTCCAGGATGATAAAAAAGTTGGTCTCAATCAAATCACAGGCTTCGAAGCAACTGCCTAGAAGCATAGTTAAAAGCCGCAACTCTCCCAAATCGGAGAAGGCGGCTTTTTCTCATACAGAGCTCTATTCGTTTACGATCACTTTTCCGGTTATCGCATCCACATAAAACGTATCATCTACTTTAAATTCTCCCCCACAGAAGCAATGCGAGCGAGTTTGGCGAAACGAAAGGTCATAGCCGAGCGTCCAGGTAATCGTGTCTTTCTCGTAATCTGGCTTGTGGATGTAGGTCAGCTCAAGTGGAAAGGTTTGCAGTAAACGGGTCATGGCCACTTGTTCTTTAAGCGCTTGGGAACGGGCCGGGTATTTGACACTGGCCGGTTTGTTTATGCTCACCTGCTCCCATGTACCCGTCCATGAATCGATTCGAATCGTATACATCCCCTGTTCCACACTCTGATTGATCCCATAAACCGGAATGCCGTTCACAAGCGGATCAGCTACGATCGAGGTGTACCTTTCATCTCCATCCTCTGTTACTAGTATCTGATTGCTTCCAGACGGAGTTAGTCTTTTCAAAAGCTTATCCGCTTCCATCCGATCACGCTTCTTATCCGTTTTCACGTTTGACCATTGCGGATTGTTCTCCTTTGTGGAAAATTCGAGCAGTTGACCTGTCTTTGCATCCGTCACGAGGAGATGATGCTGCTCGCCGTTACTGCTTCCCTCAGGAAAGGTAGCCAATCGAGATATCTTGTCAGCATCGGGAATCCCCTCACCAAAATTTCCCCATATGAAATAACGACGGGCTGGACCATCGTCGTAACTCGCCTCGTAGACGGACAGCGGCAGCTTTTCTGTTTCAACGCTAAACAACAAGCGTAACAAATCTCGCGCTTGCGTCTCGGTTTGCGCTACCCACTTCTCACCTGTTCCAGTCACATTGATGGTCTGGGACGGCGGGGTTGTCGCTCGGCTATTCTTTGTTACCAATTGTTTGCCACTAAAGGCATCCAATGCACTACCTGTATGTTGTTGCGTTATGATTCCATTTTTCAGGACATAAGCGAGCTTTGCATCTACCTGATCACTTTGATTATGAATGGGCAATAAATAAACAAGTTCCAATGGACGGCTTTCTTGCCACTTTCGTACTGCTTGTTCGGGGGAGATGATTCGCTGTGGAGATGGGAGTGAAGAGGGACTTATTTTTTCATATAATCTGCCATCAAACGTAGAAAACCAAACGATTCTCCCCGATGCATCAAAACTGACGAGACAATCATAATCGTCATCGAGTACCACATTATTCAGAACTCGCACCAGTCGAACCGTCAATAAGTCCTTATTTTTATAAACCTCCCTCGCTTGATAGGTGTTGCCTGTACCCATTCCCTGCAAACCAGCAACAAAAGCCAACGCACGTGTTTTGGCTTGCTGCTCAGTCGGGTAGGCAGGCTTTGTTGCTGCTTTCGGGGTAAGATTCAGTCTGAGCAGCTCCCCTGTCTGTCCGTCAAAAATCGCATTATCCATGGACGATTCGGCCTCAGCAGCAGATTGTGCAAACGTGACCACCACCCCGCTAACACCGGGTCCATCCACATCGCCACCGTAAACGACATAGCGCGAAGATAGTTCCGGTAAAAGCTTGACTAGCTTTTGGACACCTTTCGTCACATGCATCGGCACAGCCACAACCGCTTGAGCCTGCGCTACGCTCACAGGACTCGTTGCACCTGCTCCTGATAAGGGTGCGGCAAAAACCGTGGCGGCAGCTAATGTACCCAACAAAAACCACGAGACCGTTCTTTTCACTTTGAACACCGAACCCACTCCCTCTTTTTTCCTCCTACATAGAGACGTGACAGCCACCAGTAAGTTTCCGAATGGACAAGCTTTTCTCGAAAAAAAGAAGGCATGCACGTTTGACTGCATACCTTCTCCCCAACTATCCTTATGCTCCTACATTCAGCTTCTCCAGCTTTTGCTTGATTAGCTCGACTACACTGGCGCGTTTCAAATCAACAAATGCACGGGTATTTGCATCCGGAACCACAATGATCCCCAGTTGGTGATGATTGCCCGCATAGACCGCACACTGTACGAACTTCAGCTCGCCTTCACGGGTGAGTACTTCCATTTTGCAAAAGGCAGGATTGGCTTGTAGTGCTGGATATAAATCTTCTTTTTCCCGCACAGAAATGCCATTTACTTTCACGATAATCTCACCGGGCGTGATACCGATCTCCTCTGCTCTCGTCCCCGGAATGACACCCATTACTTTTACACCACGCGAAGACTGGATGAAATAAGGCGAACGCTTTCTTTCTTGATACTGACTCCAGAAAAACAGTGCCTCATGACCGAATAGTGCAAAGATCGCGGCCAGCAAGATCAACGGATGAAACCATACTACCAGAGCGCACAAACCCAACAAAATGAGCGCATACAGCGTCAAATTTTTCGCAACCTGTTTTGCTTTTCTATACGGAGTCATCGTTTGCGTCATATCAGAGAATCCTGTCACTGTCGGCAGAAGCATCAGTCCGAATGAAGCGGCTTCTGGCGAAAAGAACGGCCACCCTGGATACAACGCACCGCTGATAGCACCTGGCTCCATCTGTACGAATAGCACGGCTGGCGTCAGCCAAAAAGAATGAAGCAAATAGGCACCCACGATCCGACCGCGTTGCCCTTCTACGAACAGCGGTGAAGCATCTCGCCCGCCATTCCAGCGTACGAGCATCGCTTCAATCAGATGCATGATCGCAACTAGCGCAAGCAAAGGCAAAGGTTTCGCCTGACGAATCATTTCCCAGACATAGCTCAATCCAGGAACATCCGTGACCGGTGGAATGACCTGTGTGATCGCGTGTAAAATCGCCAAAATTCCCGCAGCATATGCGAAACAGAGAAACCGTAAACGAATCAACGCCAAGATGAGCGCCAATCCCCATAGTATCCACAAATCCTGTGCTTGCACGACCACGCCGAGTCCTGCACTAAGAAGAGAAATAAACAAGCCTCCCACCAAGCCCATCCCTACAGTACGTATCGTCGAGAGCAAGGGGGACTGAATGCGCGCAGAAAAAAGCTGTCTTTCCAGGTTCATCTGTCTGCGATAATGCAAATAAATAAAAACTAGAAAGAGATAGAAGACAGGATTGATAAAAAATGCGGCAAAGCCATATGCAATGGTAAGCATATCCGCCTGTATCGCCAATTGCCTCACCTCATCTAAAAGAAAGAAAAACCACGGCATTTGATTTGCCGTGGTTATCATTTCTACGGAAAGCAGGGAATTACCTGCTTCCATTTTCTTGATTATTCATTACTTGCCCGTGACTACATCCAGAGCTTTTTGCAATTGCAGGTCATTCTCTGGCTTCGTCATCGTTTTACGGAGACTTTCTTCCAGTGAAGAGCGTGTCTTCGCGTCTACTTTACCAGTTACCTCAAGCTTGTTGGAGGTTTGGAACTGCTTGATTGCGTCTTCTGTCTTTTCATCAAAATAGCCATCTTCTCGTCCTGGGGAAAGATTCAAGCCCTTCAGGATGAGTTGCAGGTTTTTCACGTCAGTGCCAGCCATATCGCGCTGCAATACTTTATCTGCCGGTAGCAGAGTTGCGTTGAAATAGTCTGGTTGCTTGACTGCAAAGTCTGGCGTAATGCCTTTTTTATGGACCCATTCACCCTTCGGTGTGACCCACTTGGCAATCGTCAGCTTCAATTGGCTCTTGTCGTTCATTTCCATTGTACTCTGAACGGTTCCTTTACCAAAGGTCTTCTCACCGACAAGCTTGTAATTGCCGCTATCCCGCAGGGCACCCGCTAGAATCTCCGAGGCACTAGCGCTTCCGCCATTAATCAGTACCGAGATTGGGTAAGGCTTAGCAGCTTCTGTAGTCGAGAAATACTCTTCTTTTTGCTGTCCGCCATTTCCATACTCGATTTGCACGATCTTGCCTTTATTCGGTACGAGGATTTCTCCGATTTCTTTCACAGCTAACAAATACCCGCCCGGATTGCCTCGAACGTCAATGACCAAACCGCCAATCCCCTTCTGCTCGAGAGCAGCTAGCTGATCTTTGAAGTGCTTAGCTGTTTCTGTAGAGAATTGGGTAATGTTGATCACGCCTACTTTAACACCGTTCTTTTCAAGTATCTGACTGTTTACCGTCTCAATCGGAATATCGTCCCGTACACACACGATGGTAAGAGGCTCTGGCACTCCGGCCCTCACTACTTTGAGAACTGCCTTTGTACCTTTAGGCCCGCGAATCTTCGTTACTGCCTGATGCAGGTCCAATCCTTCAAGGGATTCGTCGTTTACGCTCAAAATTTGGTCGTTTGGCCGCAGCCCTGCACGCTCCGCTGGAGAGTTTTTGAACGGCGAAACAACTGTTACCCGACCATTTTGCATCGTTACCTCTGTCCCGATCCCTTGGAAAGTCGAGTGTAGGGTAGATGTGAACTCCTCAGCAGAACGAGGGTCCATGTAATCACTGTACGGATCTTCGAGCGACCCGACCATTCCGCCAATTGCACCCTCTACTAACTGCTCGTTGGTGACATTTTGGATGTAATCTTTCTTGATTGCTGAAAACGCCTCGTACAGCTTCTGGAACTCTTTCGGATAATCTCCGCTCCCAGAAAACAGCGCCATGCTCGATGCTGTTAAAGCCCCACCTTGACTCGAACTGGCGCTAGCCGATGTCTTCATGATCGCCATCGTAATAAAACTACTGGCTACCATCGAGATGAGTACAAGCGCGATTACGGTACGTCCTTTCCATCTCACTGTTACGTCACCATCCTTTGTGCTACCGGAAAAAGATATGCTGCTAGTGTATGCATGTTCCGTTAACAATATTTGTCTGGTCGCACGAGGGTCTACTTCAAGTACGGCATTGGGTTAACTGCTACGTCATTTTTATAGACGGTAAAGTGTACGTGATTTCCGGTTGAGCGACCTGTTGATCCTACCTCTGCGATCTTTTGACCTCTCGATACAGCTTGCCCAACAGAAACCTTGATACCTCCCTCGCGAATATGACCGTACAAAGTGGTATATTCCGCGTTATGCTTGATCATTACTGTATTCCCGTAGCCGCCGTTATATCCTGCAAAGAGAACGATTCCGTCAGCCGCTGCCATAATTGGCGTTCCCTTCCGTGCTGCCATATCTAAACCATTATGCCCAGCCGAGCGGCCTGTAAACGGGTCTGACCGCATTCCGAAGCCTGAAGTGAAGCGGAATTGTCCACTTGCGACAGGCAAGGCAAACTTTCCACCCTTGTAGCCTGTACTGGATGCGCTCATCGCACGTACTCGCTCTGCATATTTAGCTGATTCCTGTTTGGTGATAGCCAAAAGCTCCTGTCCATACTGCTCCAAATCCACTTCAAGAGCAGATTCTTTCTTATCCAGTTCAGCCTTGACCACTAGACTTTGCTTGTACTGCTTGTCCAATTCGACTTTGAGCTCCTCAGCCTCATCGAACATCCCGGCGTACACAGTCAGTTGATGATCAATTTCTTTCTTTTTAGTCTCGATGGTTTCCTTATCACGAATGTTATCCTCTAAAATACGCGTGTCCTGCTCCAAAATAAGCTGCAAGGCCTGCATACGCGTCAAAAAGTCCCCAAAGTCAGAGGAGCCGAGAAGTACATCCAAGTAAGAGATCGTACCGCGTTCATACATTGCTGTCACACGTGTTCTGAGCAAGGCATCCCTTTTCGCCACGCGGTCTTTTGCCTCATCCAGTTGATCCTGCGCATGTGCTGCTTTTTCCTTGGTATCATCCATTTGCTGCTCAAGCTTGTCCAGCTTTTTCTGTGTATCGTTGCGACGCAAATCGATTTGCATCAATTGCGTTTCCAAGCCCTTTTTCTCTTTTTGCACGACATTGATCTGTTCTTCGGTCTTCTTCAATTGCTGCTGCTGGCTTTTCTTCTTCTTTTGGATTTCTTTTAGCTCTCGATTAATCTTGTCCAAAGAAGCCTTACTAGGCGCTGCCAAGCTCACATTTGTCGGGATCACAGTACCGACTACAAGCCCAGTGATTACGAGTGCTAGCAGGATTCTCTTTCTCATGATACTCCTCCCACGCTCTTCAAATTATTAAACTCGCAAGAAGCGACGTACGGACACCAAACTTCCCCAAATCCCGATGAATGCACCAATCGCCAGCAAAGCCAACGCAACTTGATACACGAGCGGGAATAGCGGCAACAGTTTAAACAGTTGGGAAGCTTCAAAACTGGAGTGGATGGCATCCAGAAGGTAGTAATATCCAACCGTTAACATAATGGTCGGAATCAATGCCCCTGCCACACCCATCATGAGCCCTTCCACAAAGAATGGCCAACGGATAAACCAGTTCGTGGCACCAACCAGCTTCATGATTTCAATCTCTCTGCGACGTGCCACAATTGTCAGCTTAATCGTGTTGGCAATCAAGAACATCGCTGTAAAGCCAAGTCCAATAATAAAGGCAATCCCGACATTACGGACTGCTCCTGTCAAGGAAAACAGCTTTTCCACAGTGCCTTCCCCATAGGTCAGGCTTTTTACATACTGGAGATTTTTAATTTGAGCGGCAACAGCAGCAGTGTCTTGCGGTTGCTTCGTTTTTACGACAAACGCATCCGGCAGAGGATTGCTTTCCTCCAATCCTTCAAACAAATACGCTTTTTCACCAAGGCTCTCTTTAAATTGCTTCAGCCCTTCGTCTTTCGGTATAAATGAAACGGACTCCACTTGCGGAAGTTTCTTGATGTTATTCTCAACCTGTGTGATGTTTTCTTTCGTCGCCAGCAAGTCCATGAAGACGCGAATTTCTACTTGCTTTTCCACAGTTTGCGCAAAGTAATTGACATTCATCGCCAGAATGAGGAAAACGCCCAAGATAAAGAGGGTAATAGTCACGGCACTAATTGAAGCGAACGACATCCAGCCGTTCCGCCCGAGGTTTTTGACCCCTTCACGGACATGGCGCCCCAGCGTCCTAATCTTCATAACCGTATTCCCCTCTCTGCTCATCACGGGCAATTTGGCCTGCTTCGATCGCAATCACCCGTTTTCTCATGGTGTTGACAATTTCTCTATTGTGGGTAGCCATGACGACTGTCGTTCCACGCTGATTGATTTCTTCAAACAGCTTCATGATTTCCCAAGAGGTCTCAGGGTCCAAGTTCCCCGTCGGCTCGTCCGCAATAATAATTCCCGGACTATTTACCAGTGCTCGTGCCAAGGCAACACGTTGCTGCTCACCACCGGACAGCTCATTTGGCAGCATTTTGGCTTTATGCTTGAGCTTTACGAGTCCTAAAACATCCATCACGCGCGGCTTGATTTGTTTAGGATTGCTCTCGATTACTTCCATCGCAAAGGCGACGTTTTCAAACACAGTCAACGTCGGCAGCAGCTTAAAGTCCTGGAACACGACACCGATACTGCGGCGGACCAATGGAATTTGACGCTCTTTGATTCTACTGACATTAAAGCCACCCAAGAAGATTTGTCCTTTTGTTGGCTTCTCTTCACGGTACATCAATTTGATAAACGTAGATTTACCCGCACCACTGGGGCCTACTACGTACACAAATTCACCTTTTTCAATCCGAATGTTGATACCTTTCAAAGCATTCGTTCCATTCGGGTATGTTTTCCACACATCGAACATTTCGATCAAGCCAATCACATCCTACTTCGTCAGATCCTTGTCTATGTATCTTGATCCTGAATTTTAAAGTGAAAATCGACAAAACCCCTCTACCCTCTAGCAACCGCTGCCATACCTTGTTGAAAAACAGCGGGATTTCCCATCTTATCCATTATACCACCACGTTTCACGGATGGTATCCACTAAATCTCTCATTTCTTGTCGAAACAGCTTCGATTGTTAACAACTGTCACGAATTAGGGAGAAAATAAGATTGCACATTCCCAACTAGCATCATGGAAAACAGTTGGCTACAATGAGTGTGACAAGAGGGGCATCATAAAAAAGGAGCTGGTTATCACGTGGAAAATTTTGCTTACCATAACCCGACACAACTGATTTTTGGACGGGGTCAATTGGCCCAGCTCGAGGAAAAAGCAAGACAACTAGGTCCCACTGTTCTTTTGGTATATGGTGGTGGCAGTATAAAGCGAACTGGTCTCTACGACAAAGTAATTTCTCTCCTCCAGTCTGCGGGCTGCCGCGTGCATGAGTTGGCAGGAGTGGAGCCAAATCCGCGTCTGAGTACCGTGAACAAAGGAATTGAGCTATGCCGCCAAGAGGGCGTCAATTGGATTCTCGCGGTAGGTGGAGGTAGTGTAATCGACGCGGCCAAAGCAGTCGCGATTGGTGTGCCTTACGAGGGAGATGTATGGGATTTTTATACGCGCAAAGCGGTCGCACAAGCGGCTCTGCCCCTCGGTACCGTACTGACACTTGCGGCTACTGGTTCGGAAATGAACCGGGGAAGTGTCGTCACCAACTGGGAGACACAAGAAAAGCATGGAGCTGGTACGACGTTTCCGGCGTTTTCGATTCTGGACCCTGAGCATACATTTAGCGTACCTCGCGACCAAACGATCTACGGAATCAGCGACATTTTGTCCCATGTATTTGAGCAGTATTTCACGCATACAACCGAAATTCCATTGCAAACACGTTTTGCTGAGTCGATCATGAAGACCGTTATCGAAAATGCAGAACGTGTCCTCACCAATCCGGAAGACTACGATGCCCGCGCCAACATCCTGTATTGCGGAACAATGGCATTGAACGGCACTCTCCCGGTTGGCGTCACAACAGACTGGGCAACCCACTCCATTGAGCATGCTGTCAGCGCTGTTTACGACATCCCGCACGGTGGCGGTCTGGCGATTATCTTCCCGAAATGGATGCGCTATGTGTACCGTGAAAACGTCGCTCGCTTCGTGCGCTTCGCAACAGAGGTATGGAATGTCGATCCCGCCGGCAAGACAGATGATGAGATCGCCTTGGAAGGGATTGCCGCTACAGAAGCATTCTTTGCGCGTATCGGTGCGCCTACTCGCTTGGCTGATTACGGTATCACCGACGAGCACTTGCAGCTCATGGCCGAAAAAGCCACTCCGTTTGGCCCGATCGGTCAGTTTAAGACGTTGACAAGTGACGATGTGGCACAGATTCTTCGATTAAGTTTGTAAATCTATTTTCATATTTGGGTTTTAAAAATATATAAAGAAGCCTTAGTCCAGTATAAGACCGAACTAAGGCTTCTTATATTTTCCATGTCTATTACTACCTACTTGGTATTACCTACTTGAATATTTTCTTCTATTGAAGATACCCTCCAGTTTCTAGAATTCAACTGATCCTGTTTAATTTTCTCTTTCTCAATATACGGAACTAATTTCATCTTAACAAAACTTCCATTTCCTCCTTCTCTCTGAAAAAGAATATATACCTCTGATAGATTTGATGTGGTCAGTACCACTGGAACAAGATCACCTGGCTTTCGTACACTATTAAGCGCATTGGTTAAATCCTCGGAAAAGTAGGTACTCTCTGGTTCCTGTAGATTCATAGTTATATGATCGGAATCGAACCAATCAAATTCTTCAAGATCATCCTTATTCAACGCGAAAATACTGATCGCATTCTGCCAAGATTGCTCAAGCATATCATTAATTTCTTTGGATCGCTTGTCCCTCATATATGTCTTTTTTTCTTTTGGAATGAGAGCATCTTCTGCGTTCATAGAATTTACATAGAGAAAAATTATTGATGCAACTGCAGCAATAGTAACACATATAGAAAGAGTGAATATATTCCACCCAAATAATTTTTCCTTTTCCATATCTCTAGTTCATGAAGTTTTACCCTTTAGTAGTGGTCGTCTTAGTTTTTCCTGCTGCGTCCCAAATTTTGTGGTTAGACTTTGCCGTATATTTACCTTTTCCGTAAGTTACATCAACTTGGGCTTCTGCCCATTTTCCATCTCTTTCATCTACAGCACTATCTTGAAACTTACCATCTTTATAAATCTCTACATAGACCTTTGCCTTAACCGTATCAGAATTCCCTTCTGTCCTTCCTAATGCACTCATATATTTGTCATCATATGTCGCAGATACCACCGTAAAAGTCTGACTCGATTTAAACCCTAAGGCAGCAAATGCAACTGAAGATACTGCGGTAACAGCTAATAGAGAGGAAGCAACTGTTAAAAACAATTTTCTTTTCATATAATTCTCTCCTTTTTTACATTTTTTACCTTAATTTATACTTTATATTAAATTCCAATTATTGTAAATGTTTTTTTCTCCCAACACTACTCTATTTCATTTAATTCTCGTCCATAAAACGATACAAAGAGCCGTTCTCCGTGAAGGAGTACGGCTTTCTTTTGACCTCGTCAGTCTTGATTCAGCCATTTTTTCCGAATAAGATTTCCGCATAACAGCAACAACGGTACACCGATGCTGTAGGTAAAATCATAGAATGGCCAGTACTTTGAAATGATGTCGCCAAAGACGACGATATTGGGCGAGAAAATCGTCGACATCACCATGAGCAAAACGATGTACGGCAAGATCAAAACCTTAAAGTTGTCGATTCGAAAAACATGACGGATTCCCAAATGGAAAAACAGACAATACAGCGTAATTTTGACGCTCACCGCGATAAACCAGATCACCGCGATAATCGCCTCTAGCCGCTGAATAAAATCCCCGAGCTTCAGTTGTTTGATGAGAACATAGGTCGGATAAAAATGCCGCGAAGTCTGATCTGCCCCCAAAACAAGGATGCACATGAGCATGATGATGAACAGCACAATTCCCCCAAGCAACGTCCCCAAGAAAAAAGACCTCATCCGTTTTTGTATGGGCGAGACAAACGGAAGAACCGCCATAAAAATGACCAGTTCTGAATAAGGAAAGGCAATTGCCGCCGTAGATCCTTGCAAAATAGGCTTCCACCCATTTTCAAAAACAGGTTGAATTCTCGATATTTCCGCCTGTGGCAGTAGAGTAATCATGAGTAAACCAAAAAAGAAAAAGAACCAGACAAAATAGATTTCTGCTGATTCTGCGACTGTTTGTAGCCCCAAACTCACACCAAACATAATCACTATGACAAACAGTAGCTGTATCGCGAATCTTGGAGTCGCGACTAATAGATGCGTGCCAACAAAGTCGCCAATTTCCATCACATGCGCCCCTGCTGAAAAAAGAGTATAGCTAATAAACGAGAGTGTAATGATCGTTCCCAACACTCTTCCAACGGTTTGATCAACGAAGGTGAAAAAGCTTTGATTCGGATAAAGCTTCCCCACAGCTATGAGTAAGATAATATTGAGCAGTCCCACCACAAGCCCAACCAGGACGGATATCCATGCATCCTGTTTAGCGAGTGCAGCCGTCATGCCTGGCAGGACGAGAACGGAGTCTCCTATGGTAACAAGGGTGACGAGCATCAATAGTTGACGGGGACTGATCTTGTAGCTCTCTTGCATGATTGCTCCCTGCTCTCTTTAGGCCTTCGATCCCTTTGTACAATTATTTCCTCCATGATTCGGCCCTAAACACGTAGGCATTTCATGCTATGATAAAGAAATATAGGTAAATTTGGAAATGGACTGGAGGACTACAACCATGTACAGAGTAAAAAAGCAGGACGTGATTTATGCTATGTCTCCTGAGAATCGGCCGGTCTTGAGGGTAGAAGCAGGCAGTATCGTAACATTTGAAACCTGCGATTGCTTCGAGGACCAAATCCAATCGGCTGACACCGTGTTTCAAGAGCTTGATTGGAATCGGATCAACCCTGCTTCCGGCCCTATTTTTATAGAAGGAACAGATCCAGGCGATATTTTGGTTGTTCATATTCAGAAAATTGAGATTAAAAATCAAGGCGTAATGGTTACCGGACCAGAACTTGGTGTAATGGGATTCGACCTGCAAGAAAATGTGATCAAAATGATTCCGATACATGATGGAAAAGCTGTCTTGTCAGACAAGCTTCAGGTTCCGATCAATCCCATGATTGGCGTAATTGGAACAGCTCCTGCCAATGAAGCCATTTCATGCGGTACGCCAGGCGATCACGGCGGCAACATGGACTGCAAACAAATGCGTGAAGGTACTACATTGCTTTTACCCGTAAATGTTCCCGGCGCATTATTTGCCCTGGGTGACCTTCATGCTGCAATGGCTGACGGCGAAGTAGCGGTTTGTGGGGTGGAAATTGCGGGGGAAGTAACGGTAAAGCTCGATGTGATCAAAGGAAAGCAGTGGCCGTTACCGATGGCAGTCAACCAAGAGCACCTGATCACGATTGCGTCGGAAAAAGAGTTGGACAAGGCTGCCGATCGAGCGGTAATCAACATGGTACAATTTCTACACGAAGAGCTGGGGGTAGAAAAGGCCGAAGCCTCCTTCCTGCTCTCCGCTGCGGGAGATTTGCGTATCTGTCAGGTCGTCGACCCTTTAAAGACCGCCCGCATGGAGTTGCCTCTAGCGTACGCAACCGCGTTAGGCTTTGATTCGAAAATAGTCGGTAGATAAGGATGGATAGAACGCAAAAAAACCCCAAAGCTTTGGGGTTTTTGTTTTTCCTGCATGTACGTTTTTATGCAGGTGAACCGACATCGATCAGGGATTCAATCATGACCTTTTGACTGTTTTTGTCCACCCAAGCATGTGTTTCTACCAGTTGCTTACGGTACCAATCAATTTGTACTTCTACCTGATTACGAGCAGTCCCACCCAGCACGTTGCGTGCATTGACAACGGTCTCAACAGCTAGCGCGTCATAAACATCCGCCCCAATATCCTCTGAGAAGCTCTGGAATTCTTCCAAGGTGAGATCGAGAAGATACTTTTGCTGCTCGATGCAGTACAAGACGGTTCTCCCCACGACTTCATGCGCCTGACGGAACGGCATGTCTTTGCGAACCAAGTAATCTGCCAAGTCTGTCGCATTGGAAAAATCGTTGGTAACTGCTTGACGCATGCGATCTGTCTTGACTTGCATTTTCTTAATCATCGGAGTAAGCAACGCTAGTGCCCCATGAATGGTCGCTACCGTATCGAACATACCTTCTTTATCTTCTTGCATGTCCTTGTTGTACGCCAGCGGCAAACCTTTTAATACGGTCAACAATCCAAACAGATTGCCGTAAACACGCCCTGTTTTTCCGCGAACCAGCTCTGCTACGTCAGGATTTTTCTTTTGCGGCATGATACTGGACCCCGTACAAAACGCATCGTCTAGCTCCACAAAAGAGAATTCCTGACTGCTCCAAATGACGAGTTCTTCGCACAGACGGGAAAGATGGGTCATGACCAGAGAAGCGTCTGCCAAAAATTCGACGATGAAGTCACGGTCACTCACCGCATCCATGCTGTTTTGATAGATACCGTCAAATTGCAACAATTCGGCTACAAACGTGCGGTCGATTGGGAATGTCGTACCTGCTAGGGCACCTGCTCCAAGCGGCAGTACGTTCACACGCTTCCACGTCTCGGTCATCCGCTCGATATCGCGTTGCAGCATGGACACATACGCCATCAGGTGATAACCAAACAATACCGGTTGCGCACGCTGCAAATGTGTATAGCCTGGCATGACGGTATCGAGATGCTGGCTCGCTTGCTCAAGCAATGCCTCTTGCAAATACATCGCCAATTGGATAATCTCCATCAGCTTTTCTCTGAGGTACAGGTGCATATCCAACGCGACCTGATCATTACGGCTGCGGCCGGTGTGGAGTTTGCCCCCCACCGGACCGATCTCTTCAATCAGCATCTTTTCAATATTCATATGCACATCTTCGTGCGCAACGAGAAACTCAGCTTGCCCGCGCTCAATTTTCTCTTTAACCTTTTTCAGGCCAGCGATGATCTGTCTTACTTCCTCCATCGGCAGGATGCCGCACTTGCCCAACATGGCAACATGAGCTAGGCTTCCGACGATGTCCTGTCGCCACATTTTCTGGTCGAAAGAAATAGAAGCAGTATACTCTTCTACGAGTTGATTCGTCGGCTTCGTGAAGCGTCCTCCCCAGAGTTTCATTGCTTGATCGCATCCTTTTCATCCAAAATCTTAATGGCCGTGTTTTTATTCTCGTGCAGTACACCCTCGTTTACCTGTGCGTACACCTTTGTAGGCAGACCCCACAGTTTGATGAAACCAAGTGCTGCTTTGTGGTCGAATTGGTCACCTGCATTGTAAGTCGCCAGCTCATGGCTGTAGAGAGACGATGCAGAGGTACGACCTACAACGATCGCATGTCCTTTGTGCAGCTTCACGCGTACAACACCCGTTACGTGTTTTTGCGTTTCTTCAATGAACGCCTGGACAGCATTGCGAATTGGTGAATACCAGAGACCCTCGTAAATCACTTGCGCCAGTTTTTGCTCGACAATCGGTTTGAACTGAGCGACCTCACGAGGTTGCGTCAAAAATTCCAGCTCACGGTGAGCCAAAATCAAAGTAGTCGCAGCCGGTGTCTCGTAAACTTCACGAGATTTGATGCCCACCAAACGGTTTTCCACATGGTCGATACGGCCAACGCCATGGTTTCCAGCGATTTTGTTTAGCTTGAGGATCAGCTCAGCCAGCGGGAGCTCTTCGCCGTTCAATGCAGTTGGCTTCCCTTGTACGAAAGTGATTTCGATTTCTTCTGCCTCGTCTGGAGCATCCGTGATCGACTTCGTCAGATCGTATGCACCTTCCGGAGGAGCTGCCCATGGATCTTCCAAAACACCGCACTCGCAGCTTCTGCCCCACAGGTTTTGGTCAATGCTGTATGGATTGTCCAGATCGATTGGGATCGGGATATTGTTCTTTTTCGCATATTCGATCTCTTCGTCGCGCGTCCAGCCCCATTCACGAACTGGAGCCACGATTTTGATATCCGGGTTCAACGCTGTAAAGGAAACATCGAAACGCACCTGGTCGTTTCCTTTTCCTGTGCAACCGTGTGCGACAGCTACTGCGCCTTCTTTTTCCGCGATTTCAACCAGCACGCGCGAAATCAGATAACGCGACAGTGCAGACACTAACGGATATTTCCCTTCGTACATCGCGTTTGCCTTCAGAGCTGGCAATACGAATTCCTCTGCGAATGCATCTTTTGCATCCACTACGATGGATTTCAATGCCCCTACCTGCAATGCTTTTTTCTGTACGAAATCGAGGTCTTTCCCTTCTCCTACATCCAACGCAACTGCAATGACATCGTAGTTATACGTATCTTGGAGCCATTTAATTGCTACCGATGTATCTAAACCGCCTGAGTAGGCCAACACAATTTTTTCTTTTGCCATCATTCTCTCTCCCCGTTTCGAAGTTTCTCTTATGCGAGTAATTATACAAACGAACTAATAAAAATACAACTATTTTTCTTGTATATTTCTTGTTAATTCGCAGACAAAAACGGAGATGCAGAGGAATTATACATTTTCCGCATAAAGAGTATCTTGTTTTTATGCATACTCATCGTCTGTTTATGCATAAACGTTTGCTTGACTAAAAGGGAAACTTATCCAAGGTAGAGAATGAGTGAGAGGAGGAATTCCATAGAAGAAGTCTGTTGGAGGGATTATGAAAACAATTTATTTGGTACGTCATTGTCAGGCTGCTGGCCAAGAACCCGAAGCCCTGCTCACGGAAAAGGGAGAAGTACAAGCTCAGAAGCTTGCCACCTTCTTCGCTGGTTCCCCCATTGATCGAATCATTTCGAGTCCGTACCATCGGGCGATTGCCACCATCCAGCCTCTTGCACAGGAGCGTGGAATCGTGGTTGAAGAAGACACACGTTTGGTCGAGCGCGTCCTTAGCGGAGTGCCACGTGAAGATTGGTTTGAGCGACTGCGCGATACTTTCGATGACCTGACGCTTGAATTCGAAGGGGGAGAATCCAGTCTTGCTGCTATAAACCGGGCAAATTCGTTGCTCACTGAGATTTTGGCAGATGCGCATAAAGAAATCGTGCTTGTTAGTCACGGATGCCTGCTGGCCTTGCTCATGAAATCAATGGATGACCGCTTTGGCTTTCACGATTGGGAGAAATTAAGCAATCCAGATGTTTTCAAGCTTACCTGCCATTTTGAAACCAGAGAGATCATTCGCATATGGTCGTAAACGAATAAAAACAGTTACAAGGGGCAGCTCATCTGATTGCCTCCTGTAACTGTTTTTGTGGGATAGACTCTATTCCGATAATGCTCTGCAACTCTTCGTACGGCAGTCGCTGAACGATTCTGATAAAATGCTCCGCCAATATCGGATCAAATTGGGTACCGGAGCCCCGTCTGATTTCTTGAAGCGCTTCCTCCACAGGCAAACCTTTTCGATAAGGCCTGTCCGCGACCATCGCATCGAAAGCGTCTGAAATAGCTAAAATTCTCGCCATCAGTGGAATCTCATCCCCGGCTAAACCATCCGGGTATCCCCTTCCGTCTATTCGCTCATGATGGGAGCGGATCGCAGGGAGCAATTCATTGAACATCCCTGCTTGCAAAATAATTTCGTAGCCAATGACCGTATGCTGCTTGATCTTGTCGTACTCTTCCGGGGTCAGCTTTCCTTTTTTATTGAGAATTTCGTCTTCGATGCCGATTTTTCCAATGTCGTGCAGGATTCCCCCGATATAAACATCCTCCACTTTTCTTTCGGACAACCCAATATCTCTCGCAATTTCTCTTCCCCAGTAAGCTACACGCTGAGAATGCCCACTTGTGTATCGATCTCGTGCGTCAATGGAAGCAGCCATTGTCGTTAAGAAGTTGTGATTGAATGACTTGACCTCTTCTACTTTTTGCTGAAGCCTTTGAAGGTTGTCATAGTAATGATGAAATACATAGCTGATCGTAATGAACGCAATCATCATAGGAATTAGTGTGAGCGGTCCATATGACTCTACTAACCGCGAACCTACTCCTGCTAGAATTAAAAGCAGCAAGTACGTCGAGGTAAAGCCTTTTGCCATCATCTTTACGGTTCGAGCCCACGTCATTTGATGAAAATAGGAGATACCCAATCCACATAAAATCAGGTTCACAAACCAATACACAACAGCCAAAAACAAATCGCTAATAATGGGAGAAACAGTTCCGAAGCCCTCGATCCAATCCTTCAAAAACGCTACTGTCCATATAGTCATTAACAATTGCCCAATATTAATGATGGCTTTTAGTGGATTAAACCTTACCAGGAATGCAATGATTAAAGATTCAATAACAGCAGCCCATACTCCGACCCAAACTCCGTATAACAAGATACCCGAAAAGATTACAGCATTGTTCACTGTTAAAATCGTATTCGATATACGCACGGGAGCAAAACAGGAAAAAATGGTCAGGAGGGTATAGGTAGATAATACCCCCCAATGCTCACGAACAGCCCATTCAGATGAAGATGTGTAAAAAATATAGATTGCTGCAATGACAAATCCAACCTGTACAACAATCCCCTTTATCCAAACCGCATAATCAGTTTTTTGTCGCATAACTTTTACCTTCGCGAAGTTGTAGTAATGAAATAGGTTTATTCATCAATCGCTGAACAAGTAAAAAGGCGCCTAACATAATAAAAATATCGCCGATGCTAATAATCCGAGGAATGATAGATGGCATGTAGATGACGTCCGTTAAAAATGGGAGATTTGAACTTTCCGTCAATACACTATGCTTGAAATTCGTTCCGTTAATCACTGGTTCTAAATCATAAGGAAGCTTTGCTGCTTGGACTAAATCAATTGGCATTTTTCCATTGTTAGACCAAATTGCAATCGCATTCAGAAACCAGCCGATTAAAAATATCCGCATATCTTCAAATTCTCGATTGAAAACGAGGAAAGCCAAAATAAACACATACGCGATCGATATGAAAAGGCCACCGATCGTAGGGAAGAAGACTGCACAAGCCTGCAGCAATATGGTAACGATAAGAAGTTTTATTTGATTGAATTTAGGGAATTCCTTGATTCTCCCCCCTCGCAGCAATGCTACGAGAAAAGATAGGGCAATTACATCCAATAGCATGTTGTTTCCTCCAAGCTTGAAGAAAAAACACCACTCAGCCAAGCGGTGTTTGTTTCTCCAATACGCTTATTATCCAATATGGAAGTTTGCAGAAGTAGCTGCTACGATTGCTACCACCATCATAATTGCCGCGAACCATTTTTTCATTTTCTTTTCCCCCCTTCAGGCATAGTGGAGAAAGCTGGCTTCGCTACTGTCCGTGATGCAGAGGCCAAGCGACCAAGTACAGCCCCTGCCCCCTTTCCTTTTCCATTACGGAAAAGGTTGGATTCGCTACTGGCTCCATACGGACCAAGCGACCAGATACAGTCCGTACTTCCTTGCTTCTTTCCTACCTTTATTTTACACATAAGTGACAAAATTCGGCAATCATAGATTCATAGTCTATTCGATTTAATTACAGCTAGTTCTATTTAACTAGAACTATGTTCACACCAGCGCCGCCAATATCGCCTTTTGTGCGTGCAATCTATTTTCAGCCTGATCAAAAATGACAGAGCGAGATCCGTCGATGACCCCGGTTGTCACTTCTTCCCCACGATGTGCTGGCAAGCAGTGCAAGAAGAGATAATCACGATCTGCCGCTGCTACGAGTTTTTCGTTCACTTGATAGTCGGCAAATGCTTTCAATCGTACCTCATTTTCTTCTTCAAAACCCATACTAGTCCAAACGTCCGTGTATACAGCATCTGCCCCCATGACAGCCTCTATCGGATCAGTGGTCACCATCATTTTTCCACCGCTTTGTTTCGCGTATTCTGTAGCCTTTGCGACAATTGTTGCATCCATTTCATAGCCTGCCGGAGTCGCCACCCGCACGTCCAAACCTAGCAGAGCTGCGCCCAGCACGAGTGAGTTCGCCACGTTGTTTCCGTCTCCTACATAGGCGAGCTTGACTCCTTTCAGCTTGCCTTTATGCTCCCAGATCGTCAGCAGATCAGCCAACGCCTGACACGGATGGTACAGATCGGTCAAACCATTGATAATAGGGATTGACGCGTGCAGAGCAAGCTCTTCTACATAAGAGTGGGAAAAGGTGCGAATCATGATGGCATCCACGTACCGAGAGAGAACTTTCGCTGTGTCGCTGATCGGTTCCCCGCGTCCGAGCTGTAGCTCTTTTCCGCTCATGAACATCCCTAGGCCACCCAACTGATGCATCCCTACTTCAAAGGAGACGCGCGTGCGGGTCGAAGCCTTGTCAAAGATCATCCCTAACGTCTTGCCTTGCAAAGGCTGGAATGGCTGTCCCAGCTTTTGCAATTGCTTGACGTGAGCAGACAGATGGAGCAGCTCCATCAATTCTTCCCCGTTGAATTCATCGACGCGCAGGAAATCTTTCCCTTTATGCTTTTGTAACGGCAAGTTTTGAAAGTGTTCCAATATCTTCACTGGCTGCATGCGAGCCACCTCTTTTCTTCATAATAGACTTCACGTATAACTCGAACGTATCGACAGAGGAGAACAATGGCACACCCTGTTGTACCATACGACTTCGCAGAGCAAATCCTGTCCGGCCCTGACGATTGCCTTTCGTCGCAGTAACAAGTGCGAAGGCTGCTTCTTCCTTTTGCAACAGCTCGACCCACGCCTCTTCATCTGCCACGACATGCTTCACGACAATTCCTTCGGCTGCAAGCCACTCGGCCGTTCCCGGAGTCGCCGCCAGATTGGCACCATCTGCTTGAATTTGTCCAATCGACTCTCTTATGCCGTCCTGCTTATCTCCATCTGCCAGAGAAATCATGACCAACTGACCTTTTTGCCAGTCGCCGTACAAATTGTCTTTGAAAGCAAAGGCTTTGCCTGCTGCCTCTTCGAAAGAATGCCCCAGGCCGAGAACTTCGCCCGTCGATTTCATCTCTGGACCTAGTACCGGATCTACGCCGTTCAGCTTGATCGTAGAGAAAACTGGCGCTTTGACGACTGCAAACGGAATCTCTGGCAAAAGCCCTGTGCCGTAGCCCATCTCCGACAGCTTTTCACCCAATTGTGCGCGAACCGCCAATTGAACCATCGGGATGCCAGTCACTTTGCTCGTAATCGGTACTGTCCGTGAAGCACGAGGATTTACCTCTAGTACATAAACTGTTTCGCCATCAATGACGAACTGGATATTGATTAACCCGACCGCTTCCATTTCTTTCGCGATTGCTTCTGTATAGCTCGCGATTTTGTGCTTGATGTCATCCGTTAGCTGAGGAGCCGGGAACAAGGCTACACTATCGCCTGAGTGGATGCCCGCTCTCTCCACATGCTGGAAAATCCCTGGGATAATGACAGATTGTCCGTCGCATACCGCGTCTACTTCTGCTTCCTTGCCTGGAACGTATTTATCCACGAGGAGTGGGAAAAACATGCTCATGTCCGGATGGTTTAACCAGTCGTGAATGGTAGCTTGCAACTCATCAATATTGTGGACAACTACCATACCTTGCCCGCCGATGACGTACGAAGGTCGCATCAAAACAGGAAAGCCGATTTCCTCCGCTATTGCGGTCGCATCCTCCAAAGACGATACTCCTTTACCGGGGATATGCGGAATGTCCAGCTTGCGCAGCATGGCGTAAAACAGCTCGCGATCCTCCGCACGTTCGATGGCTGTAAGCGACGTACCCATTACTTTCAGCCCCGCGCGCTCCAGCTTGGCTGCCAGATTGATCGCGGTTTGACCGCCGAACTGAACCATGACGCCCTCAACCTGTTCGCGTTCTGCGATATGCAGCACGTCTTCTACGTGAAGCGGTTCAAAATAAAGATGGTCGGCTGTTTCATAGTCAGTGCTGACCGTCTCTGGGTTGTTGTTCACAACGACAGCCGCGATACCGCTTGCCTGAAGCGCTTTGGCTGCATGCACGGAGCAGTAGTCAAACTCGATACCCTGACCGATGCGAATGGGGCCTGAGCCAAGTACCAGTACTTTGCGACCAGATAGTGACTCCACCTCATCTATTCCTTGCCAATCTGAATAGTAGTAAGGGGTTTGGGCATCAAATTCTGCTGCACACGTGTCCACGATTTTATAAGTAGGCGTAATGCCTGATTCTTGACGAACTGATTTGATCTCGGCAGGTGTAGCATCAACCAGTGAAGCGATGGTTTCATCAGCAAATCCGCGACGCTTTGCTTCCAGCAACAGTTCTGGGGTCAGTGTTGTCCTGTCGTGGCAAGACAGCTCTACTTCCAAGTCCACGATTTTACGCAAGCTCCGTAAGAAAAACGGATCGACACCAGTCAGACTGTGCAGCTCACTTTCTGTAAAGCCTTTGCGGATCGCCTCGGCAAAAACAAACAGTCTGATATCAGTCGCTTCCTGCAAGGAATGTGCAAGCTCCTCACGTGTCCAGGATGCCAGCTCTGGTCGAGTCAAATGTGTGCAGCCCTGTTCCAGGGAACGAACTGCCTTCAAAAGTCCTGCTTCCAGATTGCGGGCGATCGACATGACCTCGCCAGTCGCTTTCATTTGCGTCCCCAGCTTCCGGTCTGCCAGTGGGAATTTGTCAAACGGAAAGCGCGGGATTTTGACAACAATGTAGTCCAACGCTGGTTCAAAGCTAGCGTACGTGTATCCCGTGATTGGATTGAGCACCTCATCCAGTCCGTAGCCTAATGCGAGCTTGGCGGCGATCCGCGCGATTGGATACCCAGTTGCTTTGGACGCCAACGCACTCGAACGGCTTACACGAGGATTTACTTCGATCAGCACATACCGATCGGAATTCGGATCAAGCGCAAATTGAATATTGCAACCGCCTACTACCCCAAGCGAACGAATCACTTTCGTTGATACGCTGCGCAGCATTTGGTACTGGCGATCTGTCAGCGTCTGAGATGGCGCGACGACAATACTGTCTCCCGTATGAATACCTACTGGGTCCAAATTTTCCATATTGCACACGATGATGCAGGTATCATTTGCGTCCCGCATGACCTCGTATTCAATCTCTTTCCAGCCTTTTACACTGCGCTCAATCAGTACCTGACCGATTGGGCTAGCTGCAATGCCACCGGCTGCAACCTTTCGCAAGGACGCTTCATCCCCCGCGATCCCGCCACCTGCTCCACCGAGTGTATAAGCAGGACGAACAATAACGGGATAGCCTATCGCGTTCGCAAACTCGATTGCTGCTTCTACAGATTCGACTGTATCGCTCTCAGGAACTGGCTCTCCGATTTGTTGCATCAATTGCTTGAACAGCTCACGGTCTTCCCCGTTTTTAATGGCAGCCAGCGGCGTACCTAACAGTTGGACGCTGTACTTTTCCAGCACGCCCGCTTCTGCCAGTGAAACAGCAAGATTAAGTCCCGTTTGGCCGCCTAACGTAGGCAAGAGACCATCGGGACGCTCTTTTGCGATAATAGCTGTCACGGATTCCACCGTGAGCGGCTCCAGATATACTTTGTCCGCTACTTGTTCATCTGTCATGATCGTTGCCGGATTGTTGTTCACCAGCACGACCTGCACGCCAGCTTCTTTTAGGGAAAGGCAAGCCTGTGCACCTGCATAATCAAACTCCGCTGCCTGCCCAATGACGATCGGGCCAGAACCAATAACCAATACTTTATGAATGTGTGGCAATTTAGGCATATCTCTTCGCTCCTACTACGCGCATCGACTGCAAGAATTGGTGGAAAATGTGGGATGTATCATTAGGGCCCGGATGTGCTTCCGGATGGAACTGCACACTGAAAACAGGCAGACTGACGTGACGCAATCCTTCTACTGAACCGTCATTGACATTGCGGTAGGAAATCGTTAAATGACGTTTGTCCAGAGACTCTTCCTTGACCACGTACCCGTGATTTTGTGAACTCATATATACTTTGCCAGTCATCAGATCCTTGACCGGATGATTGCTGCCGCGGTGACCGTATGCGAGCTTTTCTGTCTTGCCGCCGTACATCAATGCCAATACTTGATGCCCCAAACAAATGCCCAATGTCGGGTACTGCTCCACGGCTTTGCGCCACTCGCTGCAATACGCAAGCAAGTGCTCCGGATCGCCAGGCCCATTGGAAAACAACAAGCCGTCTGGTGCGAGCGCATTGATTTGGGCAAAACTCGTATCAAAAGGAACGACCGTGACACGGCAGCCCTGTTCGAGAAGGGCATCCAAAATCGACTGCTTCATGCCGAGGTCAATCAAGACGACATGCTCCCCTGTTCCCGGATACCGCTCCACTTGTTGTCTGGATACATTGGCAACTAATGATTTCTTGGCGTGCTTGTAGCGTAGGGACACAACTTCCTCTACCTGCATAGGCTGATCGGAAATGACACCAAATACGGTACCGTCTTGACGAACGCGCTTTGTAATCGTTCGCGTATCAATACCTGCAAGGATCGGGAAACCAAATGCTTCTGCCGCTTGGGCCAAAGTCATGTTTGATTCGTAATGGCTCGGCTCCGTGCATAGCTCGCTGACAATCATCCCTGTCAATGCTGGCTTGGCTGCCTCATAATCCTTTTCGTTAATCCCGTAGTTTCCGATCAAGGGATACGTGAAGGTAACGATTTGCCCTGCAAAAGAAGGGTCTGTCATCACCTCTTGATATCCCGTCATTCCTGTATGAAAAACCACTTCTCCGAATCCGTTAATTGGGGCACCATACAGCTTCCCTGTAAAAACCTCGCCGCTCTCCAGCGTTAAATATCCTGTTCCTAACGATTGCTTCTCTCTATTCATCTATAAAGCCACTCCTCTCCAATGGGCACCGGCCTGATCGCTCTTATCGAAAATTTATGCAACCTTTTGTATTAATATACATTTGAGATTATAAAAATGCAACGAGTTTTTTGGCCACTTCCACCCGCTGCATTCTGTGCTTTTTCATCTAAACCTGAGACAGCCCCTCGCTTAATACAGCAATAGCCTGCTTTACTTCCTCATCGGTCGTTACAAACGATGGCAAGAGTCTCACTACTTGTGGGCCAGCCATCAGCAAAATGACTCCTTTTTCCCGTGCATACGCAACCGGCTCACCAGCAGGAATCGTTAGCTCCACACCGAGAAGCAGTCCTTTTCCCCGAACCGTAACCACTTTGTCTGGATGCTCTGCCTTGAGCTTCTCTAGCTCTTTGATCAATACATCATGGATATGGGCTACTCGGTCCAAAATCTGCTCCTCTTCCATCGTCGCAAGCGTCGCGATTCCAGCAGTTGCTGCCAATGGATTCCCTCCAAAAGTTGTACCATGCGTACCCGGAGCAAACGCTGCTGCTACTTCTTTGGTCGCGACGACCGCTCCAATCGGGAACCCACTTCCCAAGCCTTTTGCCAATGAAATCGCATCTGGCTTCACGTCATATTGCTGGAAGGCAAACCATGTACCCGTGCGACCAATCCCAGTCTGAATCTCATCGATTAACAGGAGCAATCCGTACGCATCGCACAATTCACGCAGCGACTTCACCCACGCTGCTTCTGCCGGATGTACACCGCCTTCTCCCTGAACCAGCTCCAGCATGATCGCGCATGTTTTGTCTGTAATGGCTGACTTGACTGCATCGAGGTCGTTGTAAGGAACGGTGACAAATCCTTGCGGCAATGGTGCGAATCCGTCCTTCACCTTTTCCTGTCCAGTAGCCGTCAGGGTAGCCAATGTCCTTCCATGAAAAGACTGTTCAAAGCTGATGATTTCGTAACGGTCGGTCCCTTTTATTTTTTGTGCATAGCGACGGGCAAGCTTGATCAAGCCCTCATTCGCCTCCGCTCCACTGTTGCAGAAAAAAGCCTGATCCAGCCCAGACAGACGGCTCAGCTTTTCCGCCAAAATCTCTTGTTGGGGAACATGCACCAGATTCGAGCAATGCCACAACGTATCGAGCTGTTCGTGCAGCTTTGCCGTTACTTTTGGCGGGACATGCCCTAACGAGGTCACAGCAATTCCTGACGTAAAATCGAGATATTGCTTGCCTTGATCATCCCACACCTGGTTTCCTTGTCCTTTTACCAAACTGATTGGCCATCTCGCATAGTTATTCATGAGATGCACAGGCGCTGTTGTTGTATGCATTTTCATTTCCCTCCTACCTAAACGTAATTAACATTCATACGCACAGTTGTCCCAACTGTTTGCCCCGCACAAACACCGAGCAGATCTTCAGCGGTTCCCCGGCAGATGACAACCTGCTCCACGCCCTGTCCGAGAGCGTCGAGAGCTGCCTGAACCTTCGGAATCATTCCACCAGTAATAATCTCTGCCTGAATCATTTCCTGTATCCGTTCTGCACTTGTAGCTGGCACTACTGCCTTGGTTCCATCTGGCTGTGGCTGCATGATGCCCGGAACGTCTGTCACCATGATCAGTTTTTCGGCGCTGAGTGCTGCTGCAATCGCACCTGCGGCTACATCAGCATTGACGTTAAATGTCTCTTTCCCATCTTCACTAACGGAAAGCGGTGCGATCACCGGGACGTAACCCTGCCCAAGAATCGCTTTCGGAATGGTCGTATCAGCCTTTTTGATTTCTCCTACCCACCCGAGTGGCTTTGGCGTTTTAGTTGCCAAAAGAGTCTGACCATCGATGCCACTAACTCCCCATGCCTTGGCTCCTGCCTGCGTGAGCCTTTTTACGAGCGCCTTGTTGATACTGCCGCACAAGACCATCTCTACAACTCGCAGCGTGTCCTCGCAGGTAACACGAAGCCCATCGACAAATTGCGGAGTGATCTGAACTCGATCGAGCATACTGTTAATGGCAGGTCCGCCCCCATGGACAATGACGATCTTTTGTCCTTGTGCCTGCAGTCCAGCAATCGCCTGAAAGAAGGAGTCCGGTAGCTGATCCATGGTGCTTCCGCCACATTTGATCACGACAATTCCTTGCATCTGCTCTCCTCCTCTACGGGTATACGGGTACAAGCGGCAAGCCCGTTTTCTCAGGCAAATCAAACATGACATTCATGTTTTGTACGGCTTGACCGGCTGCGCCCTTCATCATATTGTCGATTACCGAAAGCAAGATAACACGCTTCGTGCGCTGATCAACATGAATAGCGATATCGCAGTAATTGGAGCCATAGACTTCTTTTGTATGTGGATGACTGCCTGCAAGACGTACACGCACAAAAGGCTTATCCGCATAAGCAGCTTCGTATAGCTCCTGGATTTGTGCTTGTGTGACATCAGTCGTTAGTTGTCCATAAGCCGTGACTAAAATCCCTCGGGTCATCGGCACCAGATGCGGCGTAAATTGAACAAGTGTCTCTTCCCCGCTTTGTTTTTGCAGCTCCTGTTCAATCTCTGGTGTATGCTGATGACTCGCAACTTTATAGGCATGAATGCTTTCATTAATCTCGCTGTAATGAACACCGAGCGATACTCCACGTCCAGCGCCGGACACACCTGATTTGGCATCGATGATCCAACTGTTAGGTTGCACCCATCCTGTCTTCACCAGCGGAAGCAGGGCGAGGAGCGTAGCCGTTGGATAGCAGCCTGGATTTGCTATGAGACTGGCACCCGCGACTTTCTCTTGATTCCACTCGGTTAAACCGTAAACGGCTGTTTCTACCCATCGGGAAGGGGCCGGCTCATGTTTGTACCACTTTTCGTAAACCGCACCATTTTCCAGACGAAAATCCCCGGATAAATCAATGACCTTTACGCCTTTTTCGACCAGCTTTGGACTCAGCCCGCTACTTACTCCCGCAGGCGTAGTAAGGAAGATCAAATCGTTCACACCGCTCATGCTGTCTGCATCAATTGGTGATAATGTGGGCAACCCGAGCCCCGCTGCATGTGGAAACGATTTTTCCAAGCTCTCTCCTTCTGATGAACTTGAATATAAATTGGCAATCTCAACATGCGGATGCCCAGCCAAAAGACGAATCAACTCCGCGCCACCATACCCCGTTGCTCCAACAATCCCGACCCGAACCATGCTCTCTCCCCTTTATTCCGTTTTGTATTTTTATACATGAATAATAATAAAAATCCACATGGAATACAACAGAAAAACTTTTTTACGTCCAAAGAAAAAAGCGCCCGATTGCTCGAGCGCTGGTTTGTTGCCCTGTTTACTTTTTGTCCGCTAACCATGCAGCGATGTTTTCTGCATCTTTTCCTTTGACGAGACCTGGAGGCATTGATCCTTTTCCTTTTTCCAAAATGCCTAGAATCTGCTCCTTGTTCAACTGACTACCGATCTTTTGCAAGTTCGGTCCAACTGCCCCTTCCAACGTCTGTCCGTGGCAGCCTGCACAGGTATTTTTGAACATAGTTTCTGCAGTTGCTGCATCATAGCTGCCGGATGGCGTCGTCGAAGGTGTTTCTGTTGCTGGTTTCTCAGCTGACGGCGTTTCTGTTGCTGGTTGTTGTGCTGGTGGCTGTGTTTGCTTGCTGGTACCACAGGCACTTAGCGAGAATGCGAGTACAGCCGCTGTTAAAACGAGTGGAATACGTTTCAAGGCTGTTCCCTCCTTTTTTCGGATTTCTTCGCTAAGTATGCCTCCGACTACCACTTCTCATTCTTGCTACAGCCATTTAGGACAAAGGAAACTCTAACGGGCTCCATTCACGTAGCTCCAACGTCCGTGCGCCTTCCACGACTACTGGATCAGCTTCAGCCAATTTTCGAGCTTCTTCCAGAGAATCCGCTTTGTAAATAACCAATCCGCCAAGCTTATCTGTGAAGGGTCCTGCCATGACCACTTTTCCCTGCTTGTACAAATCATTGATATACGTAAGATGCGCAGGTCTTACTTGAGCATTCAGCTCTTGATTGACGATTGGCAAAAATGCGGCATACAACATGGACGGTTTCTCTCCTTTTTCATGACCTTGTTCTTTCATGAAGTATAACATAATTATGAATACGGACTTTGGTCTGGTAGGATTTTTCCTTTCTACAGCGAACGATTCAAAGGTAGCAAGTAGCAACAGAGAGGCGGATAGGTATGGGCACGCAGATACAGTTATATACATCTCTCTTCCACAACAATCCTGACGCTGTTTTCATGTTCGACATGCAGGGCAGATTCACAGGAGTAAACGCTGCTGGTGAAGCATTGGTAGGATATACCTCTCAAGAATTGCTGCGGATGAAAATTTGGGAAATTCTCGCTTCTACAGAAGGTCTCGACAGTAAGAAACAACAACAAATCCTTTCTACAGGAATCAGAAAAAATATGCATTATCAGTTGCTCCATAAAAACGGGCAGGTTGTGGAAATTATCGCTTCCAGCTTTCCCATTTTTCAAAACGGCGAAATCATCAGTCGCTATTCCATTGCAAAAAACATCACGCAGCAAAAGAAAATGGAAGAGGCTCTTCACCAGATGCAAGAGAACTTTCGGTTAATCTCCGAAAACATTATGGATTTGATTTTTATTGTAAATGTGGATGGAATTATTACCTACGCTTCCCCTTCTGTTCAGGCGGTTACTGGTCTCACGATTGATCAAGTGATCAACCAGCATTTTTCGATCTTGATTCATCCTGAGCAAGTAACCAACGCCAAGAGCGATTTTGCTCGAATGATGAAGCAGAAGATCACACTCGACGCCGAGTACCATTACCTGCACCCAGACGGTAGAATGTTGCTGTTCGATGTGAAAGGAACACCTGACATTTGTTCGAGCGGTAATATTCTCAGCACGGTTTTTGTAGCACGTGATATTACAGAACGTCGGCAATCAGAGGAATTGCTTCGTTACTCTGACAAGCTGTCTGTTCTAGGAGAGCTTGCCGCGGGAATCGCCCATGAAATTCGCAATCCACTTACGGCTTTGAAAGGGTTTATTCAACTCATGGAAGGGGACGAGTTCGCCAATCAGCAATACTTGCAAATTATGCGATCGGAAATCGAGCGGATAACTTCGATTACCAGTGAGCTTTTGATTATGGCGAAGCCGCAAGCGTTGCGATTTGCTCCCAACGGCCTTTTGCCATTGCTTTCGTCTGTCATTAAGCTTTTGGAACCACAAGCACTTCTAAAAAATGTATCCATTCTTACTGATTTCCCGCAAGTTACGTCCCTCATATTGTGTGAGGAATATCAAATCAAGCAAGTCTTTATAAACATCATAAAAAACGGCATGGAAGCCATGCCGTTAGGTGGAAATCTCACAATCAAGGTTGTAGAGCGCTCTTCCGATGTTGTCATCCGAATAAGCGACCAAGGACAAGGCATCCCTGCCGAGCTACTTCCCCGATTAGGAGAGCTTTTTTATAGTACAAAAGAAACAGGAACTGGCCTGGGGTTAATGGTAAGCACCAAAATTATTCGCGATCACGGCGGTACAATCAACATCGCAAGCGATGTCGGCAAAGGAACCACCGTATCGATTTCCATACCAAAAGCCTTGAAGCCTTCTGTTTCGTTTAACGATTAATCTGCGCGCGCAGATAGGCATCGATAAACGAATCAATATCACCATCCATGACTGCTTGAACGTTTCCTACCTCCATATTCGTCCGGTGGTCTTTTACCAGACTGTATGGGTGGAAGACATAGGAACGAATTTGGCTGCCCCATGCAATATCTTTTTGTTCCCCTTGAATCGCGGCCAACGTTTTCTCTTGTTCTTCCCGTTTTTTCTCAAACAGTCGTGCCGTCAGCATCTTCATCGCACGCTCCCGGTTTTTAATCTGGGAGCGTTCTGTTTGACAAGTCACCACAATTCCAGAAGGCAAGTGAGTAATCCGTACAGCGGAGTCAGTCGTGTTGATATGCTGACCACCCGCACCACTGGAACGATACGTATCGATTTTCAGGTCTTCTGTACGTATGTCTACCGCATTATCGTCTTCGATCTCCGGCAGGACGTTGCAAGACACAAACGATGTGTGACGACGTCCAGAGGCATCAAACGGAGATATCCGCACAAGACGATGAACCCCTTTTTCTGATTTGAGGTAGCCATACGCATTGTAGCCCTTAATGAGGAGAGTAACACTTTTTACACCGGCTTCATCCCCAGGCAAATAGTCCAATGTTTCAACCTTGAAGCCCTTGGCATCCCCCCAACGTGTATACATACGTAGAAGCATGGACGCCCAATCCTGGGACTCTGTACCACCCGCTCCCGGATGCAGCTCCAGAATGGCGTTGTTTTTGTCGTATTCATCACTCAAAAGCAATTCCAGCTCAAAGCTCTCAAATGACTTCCGCAGCTCCTGCGTACTGTCATACAAATCTTGAATGAGGGACGTATCCCCTTCTTCGATAACGAGCTCCAGCATTACCTGGAGATCCTCGTACTGAGAATCCAGCTTGGTCATCGTCTCTACCAGGCTTTTGATTGCATTCAGTTCACTGATTGTCTTCTGCGCTGCATCATTGTCATCCCAAAAATCGGGTGCCAGCATGCGCTCTTCCAGTTCACCGATTCGTTCCTGTTTAACTGGGAGGTCAAAGAGACCCCCTAATATCCGCTAAACGCTTAGCCATGCTAGACATCTCTTGTTTGATGTCCGCAATATCGATTAATGCCATGTTGCGAATCACCTTCTCTTTACGTAAGCTATGTTTTATTGTAACGTAATTTGCCAGATGCGCAAATACGGCAGCTTGTCACGTTTAGAAAAGGGACTTCGCCGCTACACTTTGTCACGTTGCCACCGGTGGTGATGGCGAGGATCTGAGGTCTCGGATTTCATGTGGTTGTTTATTTTCCGCCTGTGGTGCGGTAACCAGATAGAGATGCGTACGCCGAGCTTGGCTTGTTTTCAACTGGTAGGCTTTCTTGATGAGGGCTTGTCGCTTCCAGTTGTGTGTTTTTCGATATTTTTTGGCTAGCGGACTTTCACGTGTTCGATCCACCATTCCATTCGGCGGTGCAATCACGGCCTCATTCCAATTCGGCTCCGGAATTTCCTCTATCAGTCGCTTGTCCTCAAAGACCGGATCTTGCGCTGAGATGACTCTCGGTAATTCAAATCCCTCCTCCTTTTCAATTAGCTGTACTTTTTTATTTTCTTTTCCTGTCTTTAGCACTGCTTTTAAAGTAACGGAAATGCGCTCCATAATATTCTTCGTTTGTATCCCCATCACGTTCACTGACGTTCTCATTTGTTCATTCCCCCGTCTTCGTGAATTTTTGGTAAAAGTGTTGTACTTACGATTCTATTTATTTTTCAGATAATTACCACTTGAATCGTTCGATCACATTTACCAGTGTTAGACAAATAGATCGTTAATATCAGACGAGGAAGAATAGATGAGGACGAATACTGTCAAGGCATTAGGAATGGGCAAGAAAAAAACATTCCCCTCGTACCGAATTTGCCGATACGAGAAGAATGTTCTGTTCTTGCTTATTGTTTCTTATTTTGACGTTTGCGTTCCTGCTCCTGCGCGCGACGCTGTGCACGGTTTTTCGGATCAGCATCACCGGAGGTCTCCGGATCTGGACGATCAGATGGACCGGATGTTTGCAAGTTGTCCGGGTCGATTCCTTGACCGCGAATGACATCCTGACGCTCCAGGTTTTGGCTGACTTCGGCTTTCATGATATACATAGCGACTTCTTCCTGAACAGCAGCCAGCATACCTTGATACATTTCGTATCCTTCGAACTGGTACTCACGAAGCGGGTCGTTTTGTGCGTAAGCGCGCAGGTGAATACCTTGACGCAACTGATCCATCGCATCGATGTGATCCATCCACTTGCTGTCGACAGCACGCAGAATGACGACTTTTTCAAACTCGCGAATCGATTCGCCGATTTCTTCTTCACGCTGTTTGTACTGCTTATCGACTTCTGTTTTTAACAGCTCGAGAATTTCTTCTGCTTCCATGCCTTTCAGCATTTTAGCTGTAATCGTTTCTTCATGGAGGAAACCATTATTGGCAGCATCGGCCAATGCTTGCAGATCCCAATCCTCTGGTACCTCTTCTTTTGGACAATGCAGAGACACTGCACGCTCCATCACTGCGTAGATCATATTCAAAGCAACATCGCTGAGATTTTCCTGTTCCAGGATGTCTTTACGCTGTTTGTAGACAACCAGACGCTGCTGATTCATCACGTCGTCGTACTGGAGAACGCCTTTACGTGCATCGAAGTTCGATCCCTCTACACGCTTCTGCGCGGATTCTACCGCACGAGTAACCAGGCGGCTCTCGATCGGCATATCCTCTTCCATACCCAGGCGATCCATCATATTCATGATATTGTCCGCACCGAAACGACGCATCAGCTCATCTTGCATCGAGAGGAAGAACTGGGATGAACCCGGGTCCCCCTGACGACCGGCACGACCGCGCAGCTGATTGTCAATCCGACGGCTCTCGTGACGTTCTGTACCGATAATATGGAGACCGCCTATATCCGCAACACCTTCGCCGAGCTGAATGTCCGTACCACGACCCGCCATGTTTGTCGCAATGGTAACCGCTCCGTACACACCTGCACGTGCAACGATTTCCGCCTCGCGCTCATGCTGCTTCGCGTTCAATACGTTATGCGGTACGCCTTTTTGCTTCAGCATTTGGGACAAGCGCTCCGAGTTTTCGATCGAGATGGTACCTACCAAGATCGGCTGGCCCTTTTTGTGTCGCTCGACAATGTCGTTTACCACTGCACGATATTTAGCTGCCTCTGTTTTGAAAACAAGGTCAGGTGAATCGATACGCTGTACGGGTTTATTCGTTGGAATAACCACAACGTCGAGACCGTAAATCTTTTTGAACTCTTCTTCTTCCGTCTTCGCTGTACCTGTCATACCCGCCAGCTTCTCGTACATACGGAAGTAGTTTTGCAAGGTAATGGTCGCCAGTGTCATGCTCTCGCTTTGAACACGCAGACCTTCTTTGGCTTCAATGGCTTGATGCAAGCCATCACTGTAACGACGTCCAACCATCAGACGGCCGGTGAACTCGTCAACGATCACAACTTCGCCTTCCTGTACCACATAATCGACATCGCGCTTGAATAGCACTTGTGCTTTCAACGCCGCCGTAATGTGGTGGTTCAACGTGATATGTGCCGTATCGTACAGGTTGTCGATGTTGAATGCCTGTTCGACCTTGCTCACACCTTCATCTGAGAGATTGACGATTTTCAGCTTCTCATCGATGGTGAAATCCTTTTCTTCTTCCAGGCGCTTCACAAAATGCGAGCAGATGTAGTACAGCTCTGTCGATTTGTTAGCAGAACCGGAGATGATCAACGGCGTACGTGCTTCGTCAATCAAAATGCTGTCCACCTCGTCAATGATAGCGAAGAAAAGCGGACGCTGTACCATTTGTTCCTTGTACAGAACCATATTGTCACGCAGGTAATCGAAACCAAACTCGTTGTTCGTACCATACGTAATGTCACACGCGTATGCTTCGCGTTTTTCTTCAGGGCTCAGTCCATTCTTGTTCAAACCGACTGTCAGTCCGAGGAAGTTATACAGCCTACCCATGATGGTCGAGTCACGCTCAGCCAAGTATTCGTTCACGGTAACGACGTGGACGCCTTTGCCCATCAAGGCATTCAGGTATGTCGCCAGTGTCGCAACCAGCGTTTTACCTTCACCCGTCTTCATCTCGGAGATACGGCCTTCCTGAAGAACCATACCACCAATCATCTGGACGTCGAAGTGACGCATGCCTAGAACACGGATCGATGCTTCACGTACAACGGCAAACGCTTCATTCAAGATTTTGTCCAGTTCTTCTCCATTTGCCAAGCGAGCCTTAAACTCAGCTGTCTTCTCCCGCAGTTGGTCATCCGAGAGTGCCTTAATCGTTGGTTCCAGCGCATTGATACTTTCTACGCGCTTAAACATTTTCTTTACTTCACGTTCATTGCTATCGCCGAATATCTTTTTAACGAGTCCTAACATGAGGACACCCCTTCCATATACTGCCAAACAAAATGCACAAGCCGGCATGAGTCCAGATAATAAAAAAGGATACCGATTCTACGAAAATAATACTTTCTAAAAAGATATTTTATCAAATAGAGCATCCTCTACACAAGTAAAGGGAGTTGCCAATAGCAACTCCCTAGTCTTATACGAATGAGAATGTGTAAAGTTTCGTTATTTTGGTTCAATCAATCCGTAACGCCCATCATTTCGGCGATACACCACACTGACGTCATTGGTGTCACTGTTTTGGAAAACGAAGAAGTTGTGTCCCAGCATATCCATCTGCATGACCGCTTCCTGTGCATCCATCGGCTTTAGATCGAAGCGTTTGGTTCGAACAATATCGATGTCTATGTCGATATCATCCTCATCCACATCCGGGATCATGACTGCTACTGGCTGACTCTCACGCTGTGCGATTCTTCCTGTCGAATCAACCCGAAGCTTCCTCATCAGCTTCGTTTTGTGTTTGCGAATCTGACGTTCCAGCTTTTCTACTATCAGATCGATAGCAGCATACATATCTTCGTGTGTTTCCTCCGCTCGGATAATGACCCCACTCAGTGGGATAGTTACCTCGATCGTGCCTTCTCCGCGATGTACATGCATGGTGACTTGTACTTCTGTAGGCTGTGGGGTTTCAAAATATTTTTCCAGACGGCCGACTTTCTTTTCGACATATTCTCTAAGTGCAGCGGTGACTTGAATGTTTTCTCCACGAATGTTAAATTTCATGGTTCCAACCTCCTTCCGTCTATACATACGTATTCGCCACTTCTGTAAATAATCCTTCCACTCAGCTTAAAAAAATCTTTGCAAATCTTTTACAAACCATCAATATCCGACATTATTTTACCAATACTTACTAGATTCCCTATGCTATAATAGGACAGGTAGTCATCCAATCCTATATCGCGGTCGTCATCGCACTGGAGGAATCCTCATGGCCGAGGTTAAACCTTCCCATTCACTTATCGGAACAACGCTCGCTCAAGACGTCTACAATGAGTACGGTCTGCTTTTACTACCCGCTGGTGCAATCCTTCACCTAAGTGATATACGACTGCTAGAGGCTCATCAGGTGGAAGCCGTACACGTTACTACTGACTCGGAGGCACCCGAAATGCCTTTTCCGCTCCTTCATTGGAGTGAGACAGAGGCTGCAAAGGCCTATATGATGGCCGTACAAAAAACCGAGTATTTATTTAACCAGCTCGCAAATGGGGATACCCCCCGACTGCAACAATTTAGCGATGCTGTTCATCCTATGCTCGATCAAGTTCTTCATCACATGAGATTTCTGCGCTTCATTTATTTGAGTGAAGGAACAGAAGGTTATACGTATCGCCACTCTCTGCATGTAGGTATCGTGGCAGCTTTAATCGGAAAAATCATAGGATTGCCGCAACGTGATGTTCATTTTTTAGGCCTTGCAGGTCTTCTCCATGACGTCGGCAAGATGAAAATTCCCGATGAGCTGCTGTCCAAACCAGGACGTCTTACAGACGAAGAGTATACGATTATGAAAAAGCATACCGTATACGGCTACGAGCTCCTGCGCACCATGGATGATGCCGACAATTTGCTGGCACAATGCGCTCTCATGCACCACGAACGTTGGGATGGAAGTGGATATCCCCTCGGACGAAAAAAAGATGGCATCCCTTTTGAATGCCAAATCATCAGTGTCGCAGACGTATTTGATGCGATATGCGCAGATCGCGTGTATCGAAAGGGAACCTCTCCCTTTGAAGCAGCGAATGTTCTGTGGGAGCTAGCTTGTTCAGGCCAGTTAAATCCGATGATTGTATCTCGTTTTATTCATTACATTATCTTGCTTTACGTCGGCTCCCATGCGCTTTTAAGCAATGGCGACCACGTCGAAATCATTATGATTCATACAGATGAGCCTATGCGCCCTCTCGTTCGTAGAGGTAATGATTTTATTGACCTGAGACTGCAGCGCTCCCTACACATTCAAAAAATGATCAGTTAAACGCATTGAAAAGTTGAAAAAACGAATCCCCCTGTCCTACTCAAGGAACAAGGGGGATTTTGCTATTGTTTCGTTTATAACTTCACGACGTTCGCCGCTTGTGGACCGCGGTCCCCTTCCACAATGTCGAATTCTACGGCCTGTCCCTCATCTAACGAACGAAACCCTTCCGACTGAATCGCCGAAAAATGGACGAACACGTCATCACCGTCTTCTCGTTCAATAAATCCAAACCCTTTTTCTGCATTAAACCATTTTACTTTGCCTTGCATGAAACAGCACAACCCTTTCTTTTGTGAAAATAAAATCAAGTCTAGCTTTCCCCAATTCAGGCGAATCATTCTACACGCTCATTACCGTGTGGAATATTTTTTCTCAAGTCCTCGCACGACTACACGGGACAAGAACAACGTAAGTACCAGGTAAACTGCCGCTTCTGTTAAATACGGGGGGTAGCGCTCAAATGTACTTTTCGCTACGTTCATGGCTGCGTAGTTTAATTCCGGTGTCGCGATTACTGCCAGAAGAGACGAATCCTTTAAGAGAGCAATAAACTCATTTCCGATTGCGGGCAGCATTCGTGTAAACGCTTGCGGAAGGATAATTTGGCGCATCGCAAGGCCCTTGTTCATGCCAAGTGATCGTGCCGCTTCCATTTGCCCTGGATCAATGGATTGGATGCCAGCCCGAAAGATTTCCGCCATATAAGCAGCTGCATTGAGTGAAAGCGCGACGAAGCCTGAATAAATCGCTTCCGGGCTGCTCGCTCCCGGATACAGAATACCCCAAATCGACGGAATCACCGCAAAATGAATCAGCAAAATTTGAACCAGCATCGGAGTTCCCCGAAACAGCTCTACGTAAATCGAACAGGTCCAACGCAAGATTCTCTTGGAGGACATTTTGCCCAAGCTGATGAACAACCCCAAAAATGTTCCGCAAACCGTAGCCACTGCTGTTAGTAAAATCGTATTAATAATGCCTCGGATAAACAATTCACGGTAGTCGTAGATGACACTCCAGTCCAATGGCTAATCCTCCCTTCTTCATGTCAGCAATCCAAGAAGTTGCGAACAAACGCCGGCTACGTCGTAGGGACGCACCCGGCCATTTTGCTGCCTACTTATTGCCAAAGTACTGGGTGTAAATTTCCTGCAGCTTTCCATTTTCTTTTATCTTTTTCAATCCATCGTTGATTTTGTTCATCGCATCGGCATTGCCCTTTTTCACGATAATTCCGTAAAACTCCTTCTCAAAGGAATCATCTTTAATCAGCTTAAACTTCTTATCTTTTACTTTATTCACGTAGTATGACAAAACGCCATTGTCGCCAATCACTGCATCGACTCGACCATTAAAGAAGTCATCGACGGAGGATGGCATGTCATCATAACCTTTCAAGCCTTCGTACGTATCTCCAAACGCCTTTTTGACCACTTCTTCACCCGTGGTCGCAGCTTGAACCCCGATCTTCTTGCCTTTCAAATCTGCCAGCTTCGTCACTGGAGAATCTTCCGCTACCAGAATGAGTTGATTCGCTTCAAAGTATGAGTCCGAAAAATCGTATTTCTCCTTGCGCTTCTCCGTGATCGTGATGGACGAGATCCCAATATCAACCGTCCCTTTGTCCAATCCATCAAAAAGCGGGTCCCACCCGGTGTTTTTCCACTCGATCTTGAATCCGCCAGCTTCCGCGATCGCGTTCATTACATCGATGTCATGGCCACTAATCTTGTCAGCCTCAAGCATTTGGAACGGTGGATATGCCGCATCTGTACCGACTACGTACACCTTGTCACCCGAACCGCCACTGCCAGACGTTTGCTGACCACCCGATCCACAGCCTGCGAGGAGTACCCCCACACCGACGACCAACGCGAGCGATTTGAACCAATTTGTCCCGATACGCATTTCGAAATCCCCCTTGCTCTCTATCTGCCCATTTTGTCCCCAGTAATGTCCACATGAAAATCACGGATTTTTTGCGTTCTCCACAGAGTTATCCACATTATCCACATGACCTTGTGCACAAGCTGGGTATAACTGTTTCCTGTATATTCTGCCACTTTAGTACGAAAGTAAGGGGAACGAATGAGGAGAATAAGTGGGTCTAGCAGCAAAAAAACAGGATTCATATATACGGGATATAGTTCTATCCTGCATATAAAAATCCTGCTTTTATCTGAAAATAATGAATTATTCTTTTTCCCCCAAAATCACGATCTCTACCCGGCGATTCTTCGCACGGTTCTCCGCGTTGGAGTTGTCCACAAGCGGTTTGTATTCGCCCAAGCCTGCCACTGTAAAGCGAGACGCTGGTAAGGAGTGAGCATCGACCATTTCACGCATGACAGAGATCGCGCGAGCCGAGGATAGCTCCCAATTGGATTGGTAGGAACTGCGAGATATCGGCACATCATCTGTATAACCCTCGATTCGCACCTTGTGCTCAAAGCGCTTCAATACTCCTGCTACCGTCCCGACGACTTGCTTGCCTTGGGCCTGTAGGTCTGCCGAACCACTCGTAAACAAGATCGTTTCCGGCAAACGGATACGCAGGCCTTCTTCGGTCTCCTCGTAGTCGAGATTCAGTTCAGCCAAAGCGGAGGATAGCTGGTTACGTACCGTCTCCATATCACGCTCACTCGAGTCAGTCATGCCCATTGGTGGCTTCGGAACGTTTACGGTGTCTTCGGAGCCTTCTTCTTCTTTTTCGCCTTTGAGCTCCTTCTGGCGAGCCTCCAATTGGTAGACCTCTCGCTGCAGCTCCAGCTTTTGCAGGTTGAGCAGGTCGAGACTCTCATGCACCTGCTCCAAACTCGCCTTTTCCTTTTGCACCTCTTCTTTTTGTGCCTGAATGCTCTTCGTCTGCGTCGCCGCGATAATAATCACGATCACGAACAACAGCGTAATCAGGTCACTGTAACTGAGCAGCCAGCTTTTCTCTAGCTCTTTTTCGTCGTATAACCGTTCGTCATGCATAGCGGTCCTGCCTTTCAATCGTGCCCTTCATGCTGCCTGCTTCTTTAATCAGCACCAGCTTTTGGTCACCTGGCAAGAATGAGTTGAGCTTTTCAAACAACAAGCGTGGTGTCTCCATGCGTTGAAGACCGATACACCCTTCGATAAAAAGACGCTTTTCAAACATTTCCCGGTCGTACAGATCCATCAGGCGGTAGTAGCATGGTAGCGCAAACAAGTTCGCCAAGAGCGCGCCATACAGTGTCGCTACGACCGCTGCGCTCAGACTGTGTCCGGTCAAGGCCATGTCTTCGAGCGACTTCAGTACGCCCGTCATCCCTAGAAGCGTACCGACTAGCCCCATCCCCGGAGCCAACAAGCTGATGAGGCGGAAGAAGCCGGCTGATTGTTGGTAGCGATACTGCTCGCCCTTGAGCTCATTCTCCAGGATCAGGCGCAGCTCTTCTTCTGGAACGCCCTCGATCGCCAGCAAGCTGCCGCGTTGGACAAAAGAATCGGGTTCCTGTTGCAGCTCCTTTTCGAGCGCGATATAGCCCTGTTCTTTCTGGACGAGCGCGTAGTAGTAGAAGCGCTTGATCGTTTCTTCGACGTTGCTTTGCCGTCCATGGATGAGGAGGCGCCAGATTTTTTTCAAGTCGAGATGCTTTCGTTTGACTGCGTAGGACATGACTACGGAGAGCGCGACTAGCTCGATGGCGGTTACATTGAGGAGGTCCGATAGGGTTCCGTTTAGGTAGACCGCGTGTATGAAGATGAGGAGGACGGCTCCGATTAAGACGAGTGAGCGGCGTTTTGTGGACACAAGTGATTCACCTTCCTGGTTAGTTCCATTTAAATTTACCCATTATAGCAAAGAGTGGGAAAGAGGCAGTGCATATGTATTGTTGTCTTAATAGAAGTCAGAGACAATGCCGATATAGTAAATAGAAGCAACCGATTGAGAGGTGAACATCATGAGTCCGATTCAACTTCAACAAGCGGTCAACATCAGTTTAACGAAACAAGTGCAAGAGACTGCACAAGCTCAGGCAGCTACGATGCTGGAGGGTTTTGCAAAAACACAGCAGAACATTCAGGCAGCGCAGGCGGCACATCCTTCTTTGGGGAAGGTGCTGGATGTTAAGGTGTAGAGGCTATCGCCTCTACCCTTTTTTATTCCATTCCTTCAAAAATTCACGAAGTGCCTCACGCCAGGGACGAAGGGGCTCAAATCCATTCAACCTGGTCGCCATGTGATCAAAAACAGAGTATGCTGGTCGCGGTGCCGGTCTCTTGAATTGCTCTGTAGTTACAGGAGTAATTCGTACATCTCCTCTTCCAGTCTCTTCAAATATCGCTGTTGCGAATTCGTACCACGAGCATTTATCACGATTCGAAGCGTGATAAACTCCATACAGCTCCGTTTCCGCAAGTTTCGTCAAAAAAGCAGCCAAATCAACGGTATATGTCGGACAGCCAAATTGATCATGTACAACGGTTAGTTCAGACTGTTTGGAGGCAAGCTGTAGCATCGTTTTTACAAAATTGGCACCTGCTTGTCCATACACCCATGAGGTACGTACAATAAAATATCGTTTGCACAATTGCTGAACAAATTCTTCTCCAGCCAATTTACTCTTTCCGTAAACGGTCTGAGGGTTAACGGGTGAAAACTCGTCATATGGATGGTTTTGCCGGCCATCAAATACATAGTCTGTGCTGATATAAATCAATTTTGCATTTACTTGGTCAGCCATGACTGCCACATTCCGAGTCCCTAAAGCATTAATTCGAAATGCTGTCTCGCGATCCGCCTCGGCCTGGTCCACTTTAGTATAAGCAGCCGTATGGACGATAAGATCTGGTCTAATCCTACCTACTATTTGTTTCAATTGTTGAATCGATGTTATATCCAGCTCGTCTTTTCCATATGACCAGACCTCATGGCCCTTTTGTTGGAATATCGACGTAACATCTACACCCAACTGTCCTTTTCCACCTGTAATAAGTACCTTCATTAGCAAAACCTCTTACAAGAGTTTATTGTACTGTTGCTGATAGTAATCTCGATATCGGCCATTCAGGATCCGTTCCCACCACTTTTGATTCGATACATACCACTCAATTGTCTCGACAATCCCGCTTTCAAACGTATATATTGGTTCCCATCCTAATTGAGATCGAAGTTTCGTTGCGTCGATTGCGTATCGGCGATCATGCCCTGGTCTATCTTTTACGAACTGGATTAAATCCTCACTTTTCCCCAATTGTTTCAGGATTGTTTTGACGATATCGATATTCGTCCATTCATTGTTACCACCAACATTATAGACTTCTCCAGAACGTCCGCGATGGATAACAAGATCAATCGCAGCGCAATGATCCTTAACATGCAGCCAATCCCGCACATTCAATCCATCCCCATACACAGGCAATTGTTTGCCGCGTAAAGCATGAATGACCATGAGCGGTATCAACTTTTCTGGGAAGTGGTACGGACCATAGTTATTGGAGCAACGCGTAATATTGACCGCCAATCCATACGTCTCATGGTAGGCGCGTACCAACAAATCGGCTGCAGCCTTACTTGCCGAGTATGGACTATTCGGAGCAAGCGGTGTCTCTTCTGTAAACAATCCTGTTGGTCCAAGTGAACCATATACCTCATCTGTCGAAATCTGTACGTATTTTTGGACCTGAAACTGCTTTGCCGCATCCAAGAGAGTTTGTGTCCCTAACACATTGGTTTTCACAAATAAATCGGGTTGTGTAATACTGCGATCCACATGGGATTCAGCAGCAAAATTCACGATGATATCCATTCCTTGTGAAACAAGCTGATTCACAAGATTTCGGTCAGTAATATCACCATGAACAAACTGATAGTTCGAGCAGCTTTCTACGTCTCGCAAATTCTCAAGGTTCCCGGCATACGTAAGATTGTCTACATTGATGAACTCATATTCTGGATATTTTGCAAGCATATAATGCAAAAAATTGCTTCCGATAAATCCAGCTCCGCCCGTAACCAGTATCTTCATACAATAACTCCTTACTAAAAGTTATTTTCTGCTTGATGTAATCGAGGTTGTTTGGTGTCTTTTTCTGAAAGAATAGGAGTCTCTACAGGCCACTCAATTCCTAAATCAGGATCATTCCAAAGAATTCCTCGATCGTGTTCCGGTGAATAATATTCATTTACCTTATAAAAAACGACTGTGTTATCACTTAACGTGCAAAAGCCATGCGCGAAGCCTTCCGGGACATATAATTGTTGCTTGTTCTCCTCACTAAGCAATACTTGTAGGGACTTACCATAGGTAGGCGATTTTCTCCGAATATCTACCACTACATCTAATATCGCTCCTGATAAAACACGAACCAACTTAGCTTGTGCTTTAGGTGACAATTGATAGTGCAGTCCCCTGATTGTACCCGCTGTGGCAGAAAGAGATTGATTATCCTGAACAAATGAATGCCTTATCCCAACCTCGGCCAATTTATCAGCATGAAAACTCTCCATAAAGTAGCCTCGGTGATCACCAAAAACTTGTGGCTCCAAAATGAAAACCTCGTCAAACATTGTAGTATGAATTTTCATCATTATCCTCCAACGTTTATTTCAAAATACCAAAGCACTCTCCAAAATTTAGCCCATATGCTAGTTGATTCGCTTTTTGCAAAGAAGGGTGGGTTCCTGCATCCGTCCACCATCCATTTAGGATATCATAGGTCAATTGTTTTCTGACGATATATTCGTTGTTCACATCTGTAATCTCTAACTCTCCACGTCCTGACGGTTTTAATGTTTGAATAATATCAAACACGCTAGAGTCGAACATATAAATACCTGTGACCGCATACTCACTCTTTGGCTCTTGGGGCTTCTCTTCAATAGATACGATCTGGTTACCGTATAATTCAGCTACACCGTATCTTTTTGGGTCTGGAACTTGTTGCAGCAAAATCTTCGCTCCGCCACCTTGTTGGATATAGTTTTGAACAAACGGAGAAATATCATCTTGGAACACGTTATCCCCAAGAATCACCGTCATCAGGTCATCCCCTATAAAATCCTTTGCCAGGCCCAAAGCCTGAGCGATTCCCCCAGCCTGATCCTGTACTTTGTATGTAAACGAAACCTCAAACTCGTAACCGCTGCCTAACAAATTTACGACGTCCCCCATATGCTCTCTACCCGTAACAATGAGAATGTCGGTGATTCCCGCCTGTTTTAATTTATAGATGGCGTGGTAAATCATCGGGTATTTACCAACTGGTAGTAAGTGCTTGTTGGTTACTTTGGTTAGAGGAAAAAGACGTGTTCCTGTTCCACCTGCTAGAATAATGCCTTTCATCTTATAATCTCCTCTCATGGTTAAGACTTCTATTATGAATGTATTTGCTTACTTTAAAATGTTTACCTACCTGTTATATCGTCTAAATTTCGACGATACTACACTTGAATTTGTTCGTGTTCAGAAAAAGAAACACCTCTTGGAAAGAAGTGCCGTGAAATTGATTTCAACAGCTTTTCCAAGAGATGTATAATCATTTCCTATTTCTTTTGATCAAAAAAGGCTCCATATCCAGAAGGTCCTTCACTGTTATAAAACTGTCGGACAGCTTTATTCTGCTGGATATTTCCAATCTTCTGCGTCAATTCCTGTTTGCGAAGATCCATCTGTGGCAAGATTCTCGCGTTAATCTCACTCATTTGAAGAAGTTGTTCCTTTTGATCCGCGGTAAAAATGAACCCTTCTTGGACGAGTGCTTGGATATCTTGCATAAGCTGCTCTCGTTCGTCAAGGTAGCCCATCCATTCATCAACGTCTGAATCTTTTTTCTCTACCAACAGAGCAAGGGATTGCGTCTTCTCATACAAATTCCCCAACAGTTCGTCTATTCTTTGCTCCATCACATATTCCTCATCCCTGGTTTTTCGCCAATACCATGGCTTCTTTCCAGGTATCACGGAACTGAATGAATAGATCCTCGACTTCGCTCAAAATCTCTACGTCTTTTCTCATGTTTGCTTCCACTGTTCTGCGCAACATGTAATCGTACATTTTGTCAAACTCATAAGAAATAGGATACTCTTTTTTCAGTGAAGACATCAATTCATACAAGATATTTTGGACTTTCAAGCAAAATTCATGGGCTTTTGCATAGTTACGTTCTTCCAAAGATGATTTTGCTTGTTTTAAAAATTTGATTGCTCCATTGTACAACATCAATGTCAACTCAGAAGGAGTAGCGGTCGTTACCTGATTCGTCTGGTATGTCTGTGCCGCATTTTGTAACATCTACATCTCTCCTTATTGAGATTTACCCAACATTTGGGCAAACCAACTGCCTTGGGACTGTGCTTTGGACATCATCTTCTCCATTGCAGTAAATTGCTTGTAATAGCGATTTTCAATCATTGTCAAGCGATCTTTCCATTGTCTGATTTCATCTTCTTCGCCTTTCATTTTCCTGCCAAGAAAACTGTCATCAGTAACAGAGGTAGAACTGCCCGCTTCTTTCGTTACTCTATCGATCACTCTCGTTAAATCTTTGTATAATCGTTCAGCAACCCCGCTCTTTTGATATTTCGTACCTTCATTATCAGCAGGATCGTTGCTGAAGCTGGTAAACAGCTTGGTTACCTCTTCCCCATTGGTACGAATCGCCGCACGGAGTTTGTTCTCATCGATGTAAAGCTTTCCGTTTTCTTGATACGCATACTTTCCATTAGGAGGTCCACCAATCCCAATCTCAGAAAGTGTATCGAACGCAGTATTTACTCCTGTTCCACCGAGTGGTATGCTGAGCGCTCTACGCATACTATCCAGACCGTTTTGTAAAATGGAATCACGCAGGAGCATCCCGCTCTTGGCCATCGCTTCCATCTTTTCCGCTGTTTTTTCTGGAAGCGATTCCCTTTCCTCATCTAACAAAGGTTGATAACCCTTGTTCTTTTTCTCCGAAACTTTTTCATTAATTTTTGCAATTGTTTCGTTGTACTTGGTGACGAAACCCTTGATGGTGTTGAATAAACTGTCCTCGTCAATCTGATTGTTAACACTAATTGCGGCGCCAGGCTGTTTTAGGGTAAATTCTACTCCGTCAACCGTGATTTTGTTGGTTTTGGATGTATAAGTAACACCATTGATAACCACTTCTGCATCTTTTCCGGTTCTATCTGAAGAAGTCGCAGAGGCTGGCGCCTTCAGCTTGCTAGTATCTCCACTTGCCGTAAAAGAAAATGCCTTGTCACCATTGCTATTCAATGCCATCCCCGGAGTAGAGGCAATCCATAGCTTACCCCCAGAGAAGGTAGCTTCCATTCCTGTTTCTTTTTTGATATTTGCAATGACTTGGTCAAGCGTTTCTGACCCATTGACAGTTACTGCCTTACCATTAATAGTAAGATTTAAAGTACCTCCGCCAATTGCTGTCGTTGTATCTTTAATACTCGCATCAAGTTCGATAGCCATCGAAGCAGGCATTTCAGCCTCTGCCAATCCCACAACTTTCACCGCATAAGATGCTTGTGTCGGGTTACCTACTACATTGGCTGCCACAGCCGCATCATTTTCAGACACTGCTTTCTTTTTATTAAAGCTGGCTGAAAAGCGAAGTGAATCTACCGATGTACGAAGATCCATGAGCAAGCTGTTCATTTCGCGGTACGCATCGCGTTTCCACTCTGTAACCTGCTTTTCGCGAATCAGTCGATTCATTGGTTCCTTCCGGGCATTCATTAATTCTTTTACCATTTTCTCGGTATCTAAACCTGAAGCCATCCCACTAAAACGTATCGCTGGCATAATCTCAACCCCTATCTTTTTTCATCTACTAGCAAACCGACCATTTCATGGATTTTGGCGACCATATCCATCATTTTTTTGGAAGGGATTTCGCGGATAACTTCTTGTGTTTGATCGTTGATGACCTGTACATAATACTCATTCAATTTTTCATGCAGCGTAAACTTAACATGGGTGTTTGTCGCCTGGAGCCATTTGTTTATACCGTCAATCTCTTTGCTTAGCTCTTCCTTAGAAACAGCTTTTTCCCCTACGACTTCTGTCTGTCGCATCGGCTTTACTGTAGCCTCTGCCTGAGCTTGACCTCCGTCCGTTTTAGCAGATGTTCTGCCCAGTGAAGAGGTTACTCCGATATCCATTTTTCCTACCTCCAATAAGAAAGTATTCTTACTACAGATATCGGAAAAAAAGATAGATTCATTTACGATCTTGCGAAAAAAATTCCATTATAAGGCTTTACCCGTTTATCAGTAAGCTCAAACGCTCTTTTGCCTTTTGGTAATCATGATCTGCCGAAAAATGATAGTATTCAACTGCTTTCTTGTGATCTCCAATTACCTCATAGAAAACCCCAAGATTGTATGCTGCTAGAAAGGACCCTGCGCCAATAATTCCGCCGAACTCTTTTCTGTCTCCCAGTTCCAAGCATTTGTGGAACGAGGCTTCAATCCTGGGTAACTTATCAATGTGAGCAGCAGTATTGCTAAGAACGTAATCCATATAAAACATCCCTAGCGCAAAGTGGAAATCTGGGAAATTTGACAATTGAACCTGATTCTGTTCCGTTTGAATTACTGTATAACCAGTATCTAGCTTTCCGATTTTCATCAAGTTATAGAGATATTCCACAACCAGTTTGGGATAATAACCTTCCTGCTTGGTTGCATATAAATAAGCTTGAGAGAAGAAATAGTCTGCTTGTACATAATCCTGTTTGTTTTTATGTTCTCTTGCCAATTGCATGAGCAGGTAGGGATTATTCCCGTCTTTCTGAAGTTCTTTTTCCAGCAACGGGATATTCCTACCCGTCTTATCTGTTTCGAAGTAACCATCGTGATGGACGGTTATCGAAGTCATTCGATGAGGCAAATCGGAAACAACTTGCTCGTGGATACTACCCGTGTAATAGACACCCTTTGGAAATAATCTGGATATTGGTACGCTCTCATAGCGAATTTCTCCGTTATCCAAATAATTGCTTAATTGGCTGACACGTCCGATAGCTGGAGGTCCTGAGATGAATTCTTTAATCGCATCTCCAGAACCTGGCGCCAGGTACTCATCTGCATCCAGTACTAAAATCCAATCTCCTGTTGCTTGTTGAAGGGAGTAATTACGTGCGTCAGCAAAGCTACCTGTCCAAGGGAAATCGTAGACTTTTGCACCACATTCAATGGCGATTTGCTTAGTGTTGTCGGTGGAACCCGTGTCTACGAGGATGATTTCGTCTACTACATTTTTTGTACTATATAAACATCGCTTTATTTTATTTTCCTCATTCTTGGTTATTATCGCCAATGAAACCCTCTTCATATAAGCCCCCTCACTAGTGGGAGAAATCAACTATAGTACTATTCTTGGACTTTATTTAACCAAGAAACGACATCGAAATATTTATGAGATTCAGTATGAACAAATTGCCAAAAACCTTCATACCGCTCTCTAACACTAGGTTTCTCCCATTCACTTATCCAAAAACATGAGTATAATTGATAGTCTTTTTCAGTAAAAGCGATCTTATTTTTATAGGGTAGTTTATCGAACGCGTATGCTTCCTCTTCACTTTCGATAGTCATTTGAATAAATAGGTTATCCCAATTAAGCTTCTTCAACCTTCTATTCCATGCATCTTCCGCTTCTCGTTCACTAGCGCTATGATTAAAATATATTTTAATATCGTCTAACACACCGACAGGATGAGAAATTCCGTCCACTTTTATAAATTTCAGTTTGCAGGAAAGGTAGTACGAAAGATTGTTTAGTAGTTTTAAATATTCGTTTTTTCTTATATATAGCCAAATAAAAGGCGTATTATATTGTAAGCCTAGACGCTTGTATTGATAAGCGCCCCAGCAATTATCTGAAATAATACTAAAATCGGGATTATTCAAACGAAGAAATTCTTCAATATCAAATGAATAATAGCTCTCGTTCGGTTTAAAAGGCATTACTGGGGGTAATATTTTTTCTTTTAATATATTTAACTCCAAGAGCAAACTCTTAATGTCTTTATAGTTGTTACTGCTTATCGCTATATAATCATAGTCAATTTTATAGAAGTCCTTTACCTCGATTAATGAATCGGCATTACATTTAGACAATTCTTCCTCTTCATAAAAATACAGACACACTCGTCGTCTTCCATTATGACTTTTTACTTTGATTAGTGCTTTATTATGCATAAACTCGTGCCTTCTAATTACTGACTCAAACTCGGTAAAGCTATTGTTTATACTTCGAGAAAAAAAGTCCCTTACATCTTGTATATTAATATTATCACTTTCATACATGGAAACTAATTTGACCAATACATCAGCAAAATTATCCATTGCCTCTCTGACATCATCATTTAGTTTTAAATCATTAAAAGAATTGGTTAACTTAACAAAGCAATCAATCATTTGATTAATAATCCTTGGAAAATCACTATAAAAAACTTTTGACCCTATGCTCTCATTAGCCATTTCAATAAGATGTTTTAAATCTCTGATCCCCTCCATTTTTTCACCCTTTTTAGGATAATCTCGTTCTGAAGTTTTGAAAGGGTAATGCATTTGTATTCACCTCATCTTCAAAAGCCTCTATAATTTTTATAAGTCCTTTACCACAAACTACTATTGGATTGTCATTATGCTGAAATATCACTTTACCTACCATATTATTTCGATTTTCAACTATAACATCTTCTACTAATTCAACTCGGGTAATTCTAATTCTTTTGTTATTAATAAATGAGTAAGCACCTTTAAAAGGAAAGCCAACAGCATCTACAAATCTTCTAATAGCTTCTGAGTCTTGCCGCCAATCTATATGATAATCCAATTCATCTCGCCATAAGCTATAACTTGCTTTTGTGCTATCCTGATCATACCCCTTTGGAATAATGCCAGTTAAAAGTTGATCTATAATATCGACGACTAGTTCCAAATAAATACTTTGAACTTTAGTGATAGCTTCACTAATTGTGATAGGAAAGGATATCTCTACTTCTTTCTGTTTAATAATTTGTCCTGCATCGTAATGCTCAGATGCATAAAGCGCTGTTACCCCAATTTTTTTCTCTCCATTAATAAGACAACTAACTAGGGGCGCAAATCCTCTGTATTTAGGTAGTAAAGAGTCATGAAAAATAATTACCTTGCTCTCCTCATTTTGTATTAACCACCTCCAACCGATAGCGAATATAAATTTTGATTGGACTACAAATCCCTTATCATTTCTATCAAAAAAAGGGACTTTATATGATTTACATAATTTTTTTATATCATCGTAATAATCCTTTTTAACGTTCTTATCAATACTCGAAATTACAGCTTCTATTATCTCCGGATTATATTTTTCTATTATATTTTTAATAACAAAGAACCCTTTTTTATTCATTGCATAAAAAGTGAACATATTATCAACGTTCTCCTCTCCTAGGCGTTTTATTTTTAAATCTATCTCAACAAAGTAATTTTGGTAGATAGTATCCTAGGAACCTAGACATTTGAACGTGTCTTCTTTGTTGCTTTAACATTTCCATTAATATCAAGTCGTACTCATGAACAAATTTATCAACATGACTGTTTTCTCCGAATTTTACTTCATGTCTATCAGGAACACTCTGGATTACCTGTTGAAGTTTATTCTTCCAACCACTACCAACATGATTATCTGTGACGTCTTTTTTCTGTTTTTCACCATCTATTTCCCTTAAAGCTCTATTTATTATATAGTTTTCTACCTGATCTATATAAGATTCAAAATTTATCGCATTGTCACTCATTCCATTGTATCTTTCTACAGTTAGTAAAGGCGAAAGTGGTTTTGGTGCCTTAACCACCGGTATCCCAAACAGGCACGCGTCTAAAGCTGCAGTAAAAGATCCAAATGGAAAGCTCTCTAAATAAATATCAGCAATTGAATAAAATTGAGTCACATCTCTTTGCAAGCCAGTAAGTAATATCCTACCATTCGTTTCTTCAATAGCTTTTTGCCACAAAGCATTATTTGAATCAGGACCTACAACAATGAGTATTGAATTTAAATTTCTCTTAAGTATCTCTGTACTACTTTTAATAAAACTATACTCTCCGATCGGTTCATATTTTTCAGGAGTAGCAATTGAAAGTAACACAACTTTGTCGTTATCAATTCCTATCTTTTCTCTCGAAATTTTTTTACTTTGTTCAGGTGCTCCATCTAACGGTAATGGTAATAAGTGTGTTTGTCTTACAAATCTCCGCCCCTTTGTCAATACATTTGCAGGTTTTCTTACATCGATCACAGAATCTGAAATACTACTTCCCATCCAAAATACGTGATCTGCATGATTCAATAAAATTATTGGTGGCCCGTCCGGAACGCCAAATGCTATTAAGGGAATAGAGTCGTTTGGATGAGTATGAAGAACAACTATATCAGCCCACTCGTATGCAAGTGATCTTAAAACTTGAGCTTTTTCAATCACTGAGTAACTATCGGAAATTGAAATGCATTCTCCACCAGCCTTATTAACAGCTTGTAATAACCAAGAAGGAATTGCGTTCTCAAAACCAAGTTCCGTTTGATTTGTAAGTACAACAGCATGACGTTCATTCTGTAATCTATTATTAATCCATCTTTCGACAAGCCTTGTATGACCGCCAACATCATAGGCAGTACTTAAAACATGAAGCACTCTACGACCATCATCTATCGAAGATGGGATTCCATATTGATGTGATAAACATGATACCGGCAAAATTTCAGAAACATTTAAAAGTACTCTCTCTAACTGTCTATGACAATAAAACCCCGGAAAAGCAAGCCATGCACTAGTTGCTGCAAGATTAGCGGAAATTACAACTTTATTTAGATTTGATTTATCAAGAGGTGAAAAAGCATGAGTTGCCAGCTTCTCAAATAATAACCTATTTGCCTTTATCGACATTGCCTACCCCCAAGGTGTCATTGGAAAAAACGTCTAATCTTCTCGATAATATATAATATTGTTTCACTGTCCATATTATAAAATAGAGGCAACCTTACTAATCTTTCACTTTCACTCGTTGTGTATCTATCAATACCATTAAATCTCCCGAATTTTTTTCCAGCTTGAGACGAATGTAAAGGAATATAGTGAAAAACGCTCATGATTCCTTGATCTTTTAAAAAGCTAATTAACTTTGCTCTCTCTGTCCTATCTTTAACTTTAATATAAAAAATATGTCCATTATGCTTACATTCATCTGGAATCGTCGGCAGTTCAATATACTCTTTATCACTTAATTCCTTTAAACTGAAATAATATTCATCCCAGCTTTTTAATCGATCATTTGTAATGTGGACAGCATTTTGTAATTGTCCGAAAAGAAACCCAGCATTAAATTCACTTAATAAGTATGAGGAGCCTAAATCAACCCAACTATATTTGTCTATTTGTCCCCTAAAGAATCGGGATCTGTCAGTTCCTTTCTCCCGTATAATTTCTGATCGTTCTACATAACTGACATCATTTACTAATAGAGCTCCTCCTTCTCCACAATGAATATTTTTAGTTTCATGAAAACTGTAACATCCAAAGTGTGCTATTGTTCCTAAGGGTTTATCTTCGTAAGTACTCATAACACCTTGAGCTGCATCCTCAACTACAATAACATTGTATTTTTTTGCCAACATCATAATGTAATTCATTTCACAAGATACCCCTGCATAATGTACGAGTACAATTACTTTGGTTTTTCTTGTGATTGCTGCCTCAATTAGTTTCTCATCTATATTCATGGTATCTTTTCTAATATCAACAAATACAATTTTTGCTCCTCTTAATGCAAACGCATTTGCAGTGGATACGAAAGTAAAAGAGGGCATAATCACTTCGTCCCCCTCTTTAACATCAGCTAATATTGCAGCCATTTCTAAAGAATGAGTGCAAGAGGATGTGATAAGTGATTTGTGACAACTAAAGTTTTGCTCAATCCAATTCGCACATTTTCTATTAAAATCTCCATCTCCTGAAAACTTCTTGTAACCTATCACATCACGTATAAACTTTTCCTCATTGCCAATTACCGCTGGAATATTAAATTTAATCATATGTTCTCCTCTGAGAAATTATAATAAACTAATCATTTTCCTATTTAGTTCTCGTAAATGTTTCTCATATGGTTCCAACAATAATATGTTTGGTTCGCTATAATTATTATTAAGCAAAAGTTCAACAGCATGACTATGACAATTATTAATCACTTCTAAGTACTCACGATCATCAATTAAAATCCCCCAATATTGGCAACTGAGAGCCACTTTAATCCGATCAATTAGATTCATAGCATTATCCGAATTTTTTTTGTCAAAATATACTTTTTCTAAGAACAGTGTGTTTTCCTGTACTAAGGCCCTCAATACTAGAAAGATAAAATTGTGCTTTATAAAATTTGTTCCTTTTACTGAATCTATTTGACTTGTGAAGCATTTCTTTTCAAAAAATCCATCAAATAAAATTCGCATGTTTCTAAAATAATACCCAACTAAATAATTATTAATAGATACAACTTCATCAAACTCTTCTAAAACACTATGACAATTTGAAGCAATCACGGATGTAATTGTTTCATTACCTGGTGTTAAAAAGGTATTGATTTTTTTTTCAAAGTTATCTTTGAATAGGATTACTCCTTCTTGCAATATATAAATATATTCCCCCATAGCAAACATATTCAATTGATATATGGCTGATATTTCATCAGTGTGATTCGTATTTATAAATTTTATATTTACCGTTTTTGGAAAATTATTGTTGAAAAATCCCTCACAAGTTGCATCCGCAATAATTTCTATATTTGTATAGGACTGATTAAGAACACTCTGTATTTGAGCCTCTATATTTTCCACATGATTAAAAGCAGGAATTAATACGCTAACTAATGGCTCATTGTTTAATCGATGAGAAGTATTTTTTTTATTAAATAAGACTTCTAAATTACCGTATAATACCTTAAGTTCATCCATTCCTTTTTTATCTGAATCATAACCAACTCTTTCGATAACCGATTCAGCATATTTTTTGCTATGTTCAAGAGCACTTAGATATTTTTCCTCATCTTTAAAATACCCCATTTTAGGTGCATTAAGTACCTCATGCAAATAATCAGCAGCACCTGCAATCAACATTTTTTCAGATTGCAATTGTTGCCCATTGTGAATACGAAAATAACTTAATGTCTCAGCAATATATACGATATTCCCTTCTACTAATAAATTTAGCCAAGTAGCCATATCTACATTGCAACCGTATTCTCGTCCACAAAAGGTACCAAAAGGAGATTTAAGAGCACTTTTCCGGAATAATGGCGTAGTTGGTTCACCGATTATATTTGCATTGGATATTAATACTAGTTCACCAAACATAACGCCATCTAAAATTGTATCTTGCTCGAATATCTGCTTGTTCAATTCCGCTTGTTCAATTTTCTTTCCATAGCTATCCACTAACAGACGATGAGATGTTACTATCGAAATTTGTTCTTTTTCATCCATTAGGAAATACGCAATCATCTTTTGAATTTTTTCGGGATGAAAATAATCATCATCCATAAGAAAATTCACATAATCACCTGCAGCCAATTCGAATAGTTTTAAATCGTTTTCAAACTGGCCCAAGTTTTTTTCGTTCCTGATGTATCTTAAATTACTAAACAGATGTAAATATTTTTTTATGAGATTTTGCGTGTCGTCATTGGTACTGTCATCGCCAATAATCACTTCTATATTAGGATAGGTTTGGCCTAACGCACTTCTTAAAGCCAACTCAAATAATTGAGGACGATTGTAAGTAGGTATTAAAATACTCACGAGCGGAAGATTCTTGTTCTCTGCTTTCTTCCACTCATAATGGTGAATAAACAAGCTTTTGTAGTAGTAATAATGTTCTGCCTCTACGATACCGCAATCATGCAGCGTCCATGGAGCATCTTGTCTAGGAATAACTACTTTTAATCCGTTCTGTAAGAACTCTATACTCTGGGACATATCATAAAAATCCCAGCCATCAAAGATTTCTTCTTTCCACGGAATATCATACTGTGTAGCCATCAAAATTCCATCGATGACTTCTACACTTTGATATGCTTTCTCTACTTCCTGAAAAGCTAATAGCTGCATTTTTCCTGTATGACTGTCGTATACCTTCCCGAATAGCTCTTTGCTTTCCCACCAGATAGCGTTGGGGGATAGCTCCTTAGCTCCCATCAACCCCAGCATTCCTACTTCAGGGTCATTGCGAAACACTTCCAGGATGTCTTCCACAAACTTTTTATTAATGATAGATACATCTTCATGAAGATACACCTTGTACTTCGCATCGCTGGTTTTCATCGCATAATTGTATCCAGCAGCCACACTGGGAGCATCCAGTACAGGTAAAACCTCTATCTCATGACCCTCTGGAATCTCTAAAGCGTGTAAAAACTTAACTGATTCCTCAAACAATCGCTGGTCTTTTACACAATAGATAAAGCAGATTTTCTTGTCATTCATCTGTTATGCTCCTTTGATTGCAGCCATTAGCTCAAGTACAGTCTCATCTGGCTGCTCAATCTGCTGTGCGAAGGATAATGCTAGTTGTTTTTCACCGTATGCATTCATGACAAATGCCAAATTATACAGTGTGTGATGTTCCAAGCGATTGATATCATAGGCAGCTTGAAGTAGAGGGATAACCTCCTCATGCAAGTGGTTCTCATAACAAAGTACGGCGATAAGATTGAGAGCCTCTACTTTATTTACCACGTCATCTGCTACTACATTTATAATCTCTTCTACAGAAACAACCGCTTGCTTGAGTCCGTTCAGTAGCTCTAAAACTGTTTCCTCACTTTGAACACCGAACTCAATCCGGCGCAACAAAAATTTAAGTCGCTGCCTATCGAATGGTTCAGGTAACGTCTCCATATCTTCACCGGAAACCTTGCTAATCTGCTCTGCGTACCATGCTGCCAGCTCTGTTTCTCCGCTGATTTCCATAACAGCAGATAAATTGTATAGAGTATCCAGATTGCGTTCGTCTAATTCATAAGCCTTTTGTAAATAGGGAATGACATCTTCGAGATAACCATGTTCAAAATTTTTCACGGCTAGCAGATTTAACGTCGCAATTCTGTCATTGGCTTCCGTCATGACCTTCTCAATTACCCGATCACAACCTACATCGCGCAAGGCTTGCAATTGAAGATCTACATTCTCTCCACGTTGCAATTCTTCTATAGAAATAGACGGAAATGCTGAATCAGCCGTGGCTTTCAGTACAAATTCATAAGTACGATAATAATTTTTCATTTGCTCGTTCGCATGAGGGATGAGGCTTTCCATAAACTCAACTGTAGACTTATTCAACCATATCGGATGTGAACTGTACTCTACTTGTGAAAAGCCTGCAATCCCGAGCATTTCGGTGAGCTCGTTAAATGTGAAGTACCGCTTCTCATCGTACGCAAATGGAGAAACGCCTTTTGCCAATCCTTCTATGACATGAATATGGTTTAAATTTTTGTTGATCATGATCAAAGAGCCGGCTGGGTGCAGCAATGATTTTGCTTTTTCTATAAACGCAATAGGATTCGCTACTTTTTCAAGCACATTGTTGATAACGATGTACTCAAACAACTCTCCTGTATACTGGGAATCAAAACTTTCCCAATCACCAGTCCTGACATCAGCAAAAGAAGAAGCTTGTCTCGCAGCCGCTTCCTGAGAATCAAATCCATAAACTTTTGATTTAGAAAAACTATTTTTTACTTGTAACAGCGTGCCACCGCATCCAGAACCAATCTCCAGCAAAGAAAATGAGTCTTCTTTGTCATGTTTGATCAGTGGAAGAATTTCATAGCGAATTAGCATCGTTTTTTGGGAATCAAATCCCCATTTCTCAACAAACTTCTCTTCATTTCTTTTTAGCAAAGACTGATACTCCTTCGGTTTCTCATTAAAAGAAACCGAACCAAAATGATGAATAAATGTGTCTTTGCACAAAATCAGTTTATAGCCAGCTTGTCTGATTCGAAGCGAATAATCATCGTCTTCAAAATTGCCCGGGCTGAAAATCTCGTCCAGCTCGCCAACCTTTTCATAGACAACTCTCTTAAAGAGAAAAGCATACCCGATTAATTTTAAACGTTCTTCCCAAAGGGCCGAATTACTTGAATTATGTTTTGCAGCAAAAGGCTGCATCTCTTCTAGAGTTTGATAGCTTACCGGGATAGTCTGATAGTAAGCACATCTATTTGTAATTGGCCCAACAGCACCGATATTATCCTGACTATACAAGCATGTCAGCAAGTTCTCTAGCCATCCCTTTGTTACTACGACATCATTATTTAAGAGCATAATGTTGTCACCGATTGCTATTTTCATTCCCTGATTACACCCTGCTGGGAACCCCATATTTTGGGTGTTGAAAATACTACGGATATCCTGCTGCTCTGACAACCACTGAGTCGTTCCATCTGTTGAGGCATTATCAACTACAATCAGTTCATAACTTTGTGGATTCGTATACTGACGTATGCTTTCTATGCAAAGTTTGGTTACCTCTAAATGATTGTGTGTGAGAATAACGATGCTGGTTTTCATTCGATCACCTAATCCGCCCATGCGTTATTTAGAAAAAAAAGAGAGACCACGGTCTCTATCTTCCCTGGAGAAAAGTCTTGGAAGACAATTATGCTAGTATCAATTGTTCTTTGATGTTTCTTAAGAAGTTAGAATCTGGATATTTTCTTATCGCAGTTTCCAAGACACTCTTCACTTCATGCACACGTTTGCTATGTTTGGCTAACTCAAACAAGGATTCATACACACGAAAATCTTCTGGTACAAGAGAATGTGCTTTCTGTAGAAAAGCCCATGCATGTTCATGTAATCCACATTGTAATAAGCAATCTCCCACTTTAAATGTAATCTCTGCAAGTCTGTTACTCGGTAGCTGTTCTCCTTGCTCGAGAAACACATTGTAAAACTGATAAGCATCTACATATTTTTCTTGAATGTACAGATATTCAGCCATCTCCAAATACAAGTTTGATTTTTTTACTACATCAAAGAGTAATTGGAAATCGGATATTTTTAACGTTCCACATACATAAATCAAAAACATAAGCATGCTTTTTTTATCTATATTAAATTGGGATGTGTCCCCTAAAATATTCAATGTTAGTTGGTGCAACTCGCTATCGTTAGAAAACAGATTTTGAAGATCGGTATAGTAATTTGGATTGTTCTTTTTCCATGCTGCAGCCAATGCCCCATATGCATACTCTATTGTTGATGTCTCTCGATACAAATCACAAAATACGCTATAAGCATGCTCATAATTGCCAGTGAGAAAATCAAATATTGCTTTAAACTCTTTTAATGCCGGGTCTTTCTCAGGTAGATTTTTCAGCAGAATAGTGGCTACTCCAATATTATTTGACTCCAAAGAAGCCCTGAACAGATATAGGCACTCTCGAATATTACTCCGTTCGTATATTTTGTCGAGGAATGCAACTACAGTATCAGGTTTTTCAAAGCGTCCAAGTACACTTATCAAGTTAACTAATGAAGTATATAGGAACTTATCTATTTGAAGAGCCTGTACATGATACGTGACGGACTGATTCCATTCCCTTAGTTTGCTGTATAAAAAGCCTACACTGTCTAAAACCTTTGCTGCAGTAGCATAACCATTTGACTGTGCAATAGATGACTGGTTCAGTAAATTTACTCCTATTTGATAAACATGAATGGCATCTCTATAACGATAAGATCTTTTATGAGCATCCCCCAATAAGAGATATAAATCAGGATAATTCGGATATTCTTCAATGGCCTCCAGTATTGTTTGTAAAATAACTTTTTCTTGCTCTCCAAGTTGATTTAGGCATTTAATGATATTTACATAATTTTTTTCATAAACGCCCTTTAGCCCAGAGTTTCTATATTTTTGTGCACGCTTCGCATATTCAAGTGCCTCTTCGTATTTTTTATCTACTAAATAAGACTCTGCGATATAAAATAACAAATCGAAACTGTCTGGTTTTTTTTGTAATTCGCTAAACAAAATTTCGAGATTACGCTTTCCCTTTTCCTTTGTATGCAAATCTTCATCACAGTATCCTGTATGAATGATCGTAATATCTTGTTGGACATCCAAAGCCTGAGCTGGTTTATCCATCCGTACAATTCGCTCGTGAATAGCACCCACATAACGAATTTGCGGGTGATTTCTGAATATCCGAATGTGAATATTAGAGAAGGTCAATTTACCTGTTTTCGGCTCGATATGGGACATCATACACAAAATCATATCTAACTCTTTCTGAGTTGCTTCCAAAATTGCTCCAGGAAGATATTGCACGCAATCAGGGGAAAAATACTCATCTGCATCCAAAAAAATGATCCAATCTGATGACGCCTGTTCGATCGCATAATTTCTAGCTGCTGCAAAATCATGTATCCATTCAAAAGAAAACACTCTCGCTCCAAATTCTTTTGCTATTTGAACCGTTCGATCTGTTGATCCTGTATCCACTACAATGATTTCCGAGACAATGGATTGTATACTTTTTAGGCAAACAGGCAGATTCTTCTCTTCATTTTTTGTAATGACACAGGCCGAAACAGATATTTTCATGGAACGGTAAGTCCTCTCTCTTAAAAATAGATTCTAAAAAAGAGAGCAAGGAAACCTTGCTCTCTTTTAAACTTACATTTAGCGGAGAAGTTGCAATACGCCTTGTGGCAGTTGGTTAGCTTGAGCAAGCATAGCTTGAGCAGCTTGAGTAAGAATATTGTTCTTAGTGAATTGCATTTGCTCTTTCGCCATATCAACGTCGCGGATACGGGATTCAGCAGCAGTGAGGTTCTCGGAAGTTGTGTTCAGGTTATTGATTGTGTTTTCCAAACGGTTTTGGTTCGCACCCAAGTAAGAACGTGCAGAACTTACTGCGTTGATTTGAGCATCAATAGTGCTCAATACTTTGCTTGCTTCCGCTTGGTCGTTCAGCTTCCAAGTTGTATTCATTGCTACGTTTACACCAGACAAGCTAAAGCTTGCAGAATTCAGACCGAGAACTTGCGTGTGCTCTTGACCAATTTGCAGAGAAATTGTACCAGCAGATTCATCCAGCAATTTGATGCCATTGAATTTTGTGTTGTCTTTAATATTTGTTACTTCTTTACCCAGTTCAACCAACTCTTCTTGAATACGAGCAAGGTCGTCTGTTTTGCTGTAAGTACCGTTAGCAGCTTGAGTAGCCAATTCTTTTACACGAACCAGCATGTTGTTAACTGTTTGCAGAGCACCCTCAGCTGTTTGAATCAGAGAGATACCGTCTTGGGAGTTGCGGGAAGCTTGCTCCATACCACGGATTTGTGCACGCATACGCTCGGAGATGGAGAGACCAGCAGCATCGTCAGCCGCACGGTTGATGCGGTAGCCAGAAGACAGTTTCTCTACGTTTTTGGACAGGTTGCCAGCGTTAACGCCGAGTTGACGATGAGTGTTGATCGCCGACATATTGTGTTGGATAATCATGTGTAATTCCTCCTTGAGTTTTCGACAGTCACGTCCCTGTGACTGTTCCTATATTTTGAGATTCAATCGCAATCGCGCGCTTGCAACTTCCTCTCTACATTTCTATTATCGGATTCTCTTCATATCTGCATTAGCATTTTTCGAGTTTTTTCTTCATTTTTTATTTTTCTACGGATTGTTCTTATTAAAGAAGCTGGAATCTCCGAATAGTATTAGTAGGGGAAAAAGGAGGATTATTCGATGACCAAACAGATTATTCTAGTTCCTAAATATCTGGAACAATTCCAATGCATTGGCTCTTCCTGTGAGGATACCTGTTGCAAAGGCTGGAGTGTACCAATAGATAAATCAACCTACAAAAAGTATAAAAAAGTAAAAGACACTCAACTTGCCAAGAAACTAGATGCAGAAATCACAAGAAATCGTTCCACTCCTTCCGATTCTCACTATGCAAGCATCCTATTGTCGGGATGTCAAAGCTGCTCCATGCTCTCTCCGGAGGGCCTTTGTGAAATTCAATTAAAACTGGGTGAAGACTATCTGTCCACTACTTGCTCCTCTTATCCACGCGTCACAAACATTATTAATGGGAGTTTTGAACAATCAGCCAGCATGTCCTGTCCTGAAGCGGCGCGTTTGGCGTTATTAAATCCAGAACCAATGGAATTTTTTCAGGTCCCTTCAAAATCTCGTGAGAAGTATTCTTTCCAATCTCAACTAAACCCTGACTCACTCACACCTGACCACATACAGTTTTACTTTTGGGATTTACGTATCTTTTCAATAGAGTTAATACAGAATCGGCAATACACCATCACTGATCGTATCCTTATGCTAGGATTGTTCTATCAAAACGTACAAGAGACGATTGATAATGGCATTATTTCAACTATTCCGCAGTTAATTGAGGATTACCGTACGTTAGTTAGAACGGATACTCTTCGCGATGCATTGGCTAATATTCCAATTGAAAGTACAGCACAAGTTCAACTGCTTACTGAATTAATTAGCCTTCGAATTCATATTGGGACAGAAAACCAACGTTACTTAGACATCTTCAATACCTTTTTAAAGGGGCTTTCTTACGAAGATGGATATACCCTTGAACAGACAAATCATAATTACCAGATTGCTTATAATTCCTACTACCGACCATTTATTGCTAACCATTCATACATTCTTGAGAACTATCTGGTCAATTATATTTACAAGTATACTTTTCCTTTTTACGGTCAATATAACGTGTTTGAAAATTACGTCTCCCTTGCCTTACAATATAGTCTAATTAAAATGCACCTTATTGGAATCTCGGGTTTCTACAAAGAAAATCTAACTGTAGATCATGTCATTACCTTAATTCAATCCTTTTCTAAAACTGTTGAGCACAATTCGAGATATTTACAAATTGCTTATGACTATCTGCAAAGACGAGGGTTCGTGTCAATAGCAGGAATGGCTATTTTCCTAAAAAATGAGTAAGGACTCTCGTTTCACACATGGCTGCCGAGCACACTCGATGCAGCCTCTTTTATTTTATAAAAAAGAAAAAGATGATCTATTGATCATCTTCCGGTTTCTGATTCATTTGCATAAGCTGTTTCAAAGCCGACCAATCCGTATCTTGAGTCGTTGCCTGCCTATTTTCCTCCTGAATGGCATCGTAGATTTCCTTTCGATACACATCCAGTTTCCGTGGAGCTTCAATCCCAATCCGAACTTGATCCCCATCAATTGAAATAATCTTGATTTCGATGGTGTCACCAATCATTATGGATTCATTTTTCTTTCGAGAAAGGACCAGCATGTTTGGACACCACCTATTCAGTATCCGCAGCTTGTTGCGAGAACAACGGCTGGCGGATAGGATACGAATCTTCCTGCAAAATGACCTGCTTGCCCATTCGATTAGCTAAATTAAGCACGATAGGAGCCTTCAAATTGACTGAAGCTTGATTTTTGCCCCGAATGGTAACGATAGAAAACACAACGACAGGAGAATCCTCTTCCATACGCAACGCCTCTTTCGATACCTCAGGGAGAGTAAATCGATAATCAGGGAAGAAAGAAAAAGGATTTACCACCCAAAAACCAATATCCTTTTCTTCTGTTGACTGAATGAGAAAAAAGGGACTCTCTTCTTCCTGTATCAATTGAAAAAACTGCAAATGAGAAAATCCAGGAATGCCGTCTTCAAAAAATAGCTTGCCTAATTCTACCTGCTGACTTGCGTTCATGTTTTCCCCTCACTTACATCATTCGGTCCAACTGGCTACCAACGACCTCTATTTTCAAGCTATTTTGCTGTAAGATGTACGGCTCTACTTTGCCTGGTATATACGTAAATTCAGGCGGTCGGATCACCGGGTCCATACTCATTCCATTTCGTTTTACGTTGATAACTACTGGCTTGAGCTGAATACTTATGTCGACACCCTCGTCCCCCGAAGATGCTGGAGGAGAATAACCACTATCCAGCACCCGCATACCTCGCTCTCTTCCGATGGCTGCGATTGCATTCTCCTTGGTATGAATTCTCATCAGCCGATCGCCTTCTTGACTCTTCTCTGCAATAGCTTGCATCGCTTTCTGATATCCGTAAGAGGCATTGCTGTCACTAAACTGCATGGGAGTCATGATTCCAATATTGGCCCTTGCCTGACTAGAATCAATCTGCAATTCGGTCCGGGCTTGTTCAATCGTAAGCTCAGCTGGCTGTTGACGAAGATTCATTTCGGCTTGCGGTTGCTTTATTTCATGTGTTGCCTTTGTCACATTTAGTCCTAATCGAGCAAAAGAGCTTTCCATTCTAAGTTGAGGAATCTGCATAGACCCACCTCATTTTATCATTAACGGAGGAAGTCTAGAAGTGTAGGCTGTATAATTCGCGCCCCGGACCCGAGTGCAGCTTGATGAACACTTTCTTGCGTCTTCAGGTCCGTCATTACTTCCGCCATATTTGCATCTTCATTTTTGGACATGAGTCCAGTAATGCTTACTTCTTGGGACTTTAATCGCTCTGCAATCAGCTCAACGCGATTGACATTTGCACCTAGCGAAGCCCGCTCTGCCAAGAGCTTATCAAATTGCTGCCCAATTGCTTCCTGAAATTGCGTTGCACTTTTACCACTGTCTAGCTCTGTAATAATATTATCCAAGACTTTGAACATATTACTACCGTTATTCGGGAAGTTAAATATATTTTGAGCGTTAATATTGGATGTAACGAATACATTTTGACTTACCTCTAAATTAATAGGAGAACTATTTGTGTTTACAAAATCACCCTTGCCACCGTTTGCTGTCATGTCGTATGGAGGCTTGTTGGTATCCGTACCCGCAAAGATGTACTTCCCATTTATTTGTTGGTTAGCCAAGGTCCCCAAGTGATTTTTCAATTGTTTAACCTCTGATGACATCGCCTTTAAATCATCGGGTGAAACTGCCCCATCCCCGGAATATACCAGAAGCTCTTTTATTCGTTTTAATACGTTTCCTACTTCATCCATCGTAGCATCAGTCATATCCATCCAAGACTGAGCTTCATCCACATTTCGGCTGTATTGATCATTCTCCATCAATGAGGACCGATAAAACATACCCCGTGCAGCAACTACTGGATCATCGGATGGTCTTTCAATTTTGCTCCCCGATGAAAGCTGTTGTTGCAGCTTATCCATGTTACGCATGGAATTGTGCAAATTCCGCAGCATATTACTATTCAGCATGTTCTGCGTTACACGTACCGCCATAATCTATCCCCTCCTAATTAGATACCAACCCGGCCCATGCCATTGATTACTTTATCCAAAATTTCGTCCATGCTTGTCATGACACGTGCAGATGCACTGTATGCATGCTGATATTTCACCATTTCCGCCATCTCGTCATCGATTGATACACCAGATACCGATTGACGTTGACTGTCAACGGTTCCAACGAGCATTTCAGAGTTCAACTGGTTACGTTTGGCTTCCTGGGCGTCGACACCCAATTGGCTGATCGTATAGCGATAATAGTTATCCAACGTAGAGCTTTCTGCCAAATCATTAGGACCCGCACCTGCAGTCAAAACTTTAAATTTGATCGATGCGATAGCAAGTGCACTCTTATTATTCCCTACAGGAGTGCCTCCTGCTTCTTCTTGTGCGGCCGCGATGGCATCCAAGCTCTTCATGATCTCCGGGTTAACAACCAGGCTGGATGCGCTTGTCGGATAATTTTTGGAAGCTGGGTTCGTTGCAAGAGAGTTTGCATCCACAAAAAATGGGAGATCTTGTACAGTGCCATTATTAATGTCACTCAAGCTTCGTCCTGCACGATGCAGGTCGTTAATTTCCTTGGTAAGATTCACGGCCAAAACATCCAAGCGTTTCAGCATGTTCGGCACGATCTGATCACGCGATTGGAATGTTCCTGCCATATAGCCGGTTGTCGGCACAAATGCAGCTCCACCAAGCGTCATGTCACTCAAGCCTGTAGCTGGATTTTGTACAGTAGCTACAGGCTGCGATGTAATTCCTGTAACAAAATCACGACCTTCAATCGTTACATTGACCATTCCTGCTGTCGTTTGCGTTGCGCGGATCTCAACCAGTTTAGAGAGCTTGTCTAAAAGAACATCACGCTGATCATACAAGTCGTTTGGCTCATATCCATGTGGAACAACGTTTGAAATTTGATTGTTCAAATTGGCAATTTGTTGACCCAAGGAGTTAATCTCCATCGCTTTTACATTGATCACGTTGTTCAGATCGGTTTGTACTTCCTTGATATGATTGGTTAACGTATTGAATGTATCCGCTACTGCCTTACTGCGTTCCCGAACAACTGCACGGGCCGACGTATCTGTCGGGTCCTTTGCAAGATCCTGCCAAGCTTGCCACATCTGGTCCATAACTTTTTGCAAGCCAGTATCGGAAGGTTCATTCATGATCCCTTCCAATTTCTCCAGGGTTTCCAGACGAGCATCCCAGAGACCTTGACGCTTGTGCTCATTCCGAAACTGAATATCCAAAAACTCTTCCCGCAAACGCTGAATACTAGTTGCTTGCACACCTGTCCCGAGCAAACCCGGCTCGATACTCGCTTGCATCCCCACATAAGGCAAACCAGTCGTAGCCTGCATATTCACGCGCTGGCGACTGTAGCCTTCCGTATTCGCATTGGAGATATTGTGTCCCGTTGTATTTAGCGCGGACTGTTGAGCGAACAAGCCGCGTTTGCTGACTTCAATTCCATGAAAAGTAGAGCGCATTTCGACACCTCTTTACGCTTTTTTATTGAAAAAAGTTCGATTAGCCTGACGATACGTATCCGAGGTCGGTCTTCCGTAGATGAAGTCGTCCTCGGGCGTATCCGTGATCAGGTCGAGCGTCATGTTTACAAAAGAAAGGGATTGCTCCAGTAACTGCTGATTCAGGTCGTTAGCATCGCGCAGTTCGTTCACAATCCGGCTTAGCTCATTACGACAGGAAGTGAGTCGCATCTTCTCTTCCGCACTGGTCGTCAACTTGATCAATTCAGCCAGTGTGCCTTCTTGCAGCGCAAAGCCCTTCTGTGCTGTCAGTTCTTTTACGACTTGCTGGCGGGCTGCTTCTGCTTCCGTGATGCCCTTGATCAGTTTTTGCTCCTGGCGCGTAATGGCTACCAGTTCATCCACATTCCCTTTTACCAGCACCTCTTTTTTGTGCATGGCTAAGGTGTACAAGGCTTTGTGCAACTGGATCAAGTTGTCGAGCAGATCGTAGAGTCTGTTCATTCCTTGCTTCTCCTCATCTTCCATCGAAAACTATTTAAAGAGGCTGTTCAAAAAGCCCTCTTTAGATCTGTGTTACAGCTTTTTCCAAAAGGACAGGAGCTTATCAGCGATTCGCTCACTTGAGACGTGATATTTTCCTTCCTCCACTTGCTTCTTCAACTGCTCCACTTTTTCCCGACGTTGTGGAGAGTTGACATCCTCTACTTGCTTTTGCATTTCCAGCGCTTCTGTGGAAATGTTCACTTCATCCTTGCCCATCGGGATTTTACCGCTTTTGCCTACCTGGTTGTTACCTGTCTTGTTGTAAGCATTGATCATCCCGACACGGTTAGGTTCATTAATCCGCATCTGATTACCATCCTCTCATACCAACGGTCTTTTCATAGAAAAAACCGATGACACCTCTTAGTAGTATCATCGGCAATTTCATCATGTACGATTAGTTTTTTTGCACAAAACTATTCGTCACTATTCTGCTTTCTTCGATAAGCTGCCTGAGCCAGATCGGCGCGTTGGAGATCCTCCAATCGTTGCTCTACCTCGAGTTGTTGCGTGATTTCGTGCTTCAAGCCTTTTAGACAAGATTCGCAAATGTTGCCTGCTCGAATCAAAAAACCGCAACGCTCACATGGATAGCCAAGGTTGGGACTTCCGGCAACCGAAATGCGCCCTTCTTTGATAAATTTCGTGATTTGCTTCACGCTCACACCAGTGGCTTCGCTTACTTGGTGAATATTCGATCCGCGATTTTCGCGCTTACGCAAAAACTGGGCGCATGCTTCATATTCTTGTTCCACTTCTTTATGACATTTGGGGCAAATGTCACGGACTGCTTGTACAAATACAGCATCACACCGCGAGCAGTTTGCCAACTTGCCCATAGACATATCGGACAACCCCTTTTCCGTTCAGAAAGTTCATACGGTTCCATATCCGTTGTATGCCTACATAATAGCTTAATTTTTCCAAACTGGCTATCGGTATATTGTCAAGGAATATATTTCACAGCTTGGCCCCAAATGTTCTCTGATTGTCCTCGCGCACGAACGCAACGTCGAACCAGTGGTATAAATATCGTCCAGGAGCAGGATTTTAGTAGCAGAGGTCATATCCTCGCTATCCCATACAAAAGCTTCGCGCATACTTTCGTGACGTGCTGCTCGCCCTCTCTGTTTGCTTAGCTTCGGGGTGTCCTTCGCTCGACGTAGCAATGGTCTCACGGGAATCTTGATCGCTGCTCCTAAATGGCGGGCCAGCAGATCCACCTGATTAAAGCCGCGTTCCCGCAAACGTTGCGGATGTAAAGGAACCGTCGTGATACAGGTAAAACTCATGGACCTGTAATAACGCTGAACCGTAATGGCAAGAAGCGTACCGTAGTATAAAGCTAGCCGCTCGTCACCGCGGTATTTAAACAATCCGAGCAAATCCTTCTCCCCTTTTTCATAGCGAAGCAAGCTTCGATTTGCCACCAATATCTGCTCATCTTCTCCATAAACACAATCCCTACATAGCCCTTCGTTGCCGATACTAGCCTGAATCTCCTTATCCCGCCCGCACCGCTGGCAAATATCATGCCCAATCACAGGTAAAGCATCAAGGCAAGCTCCACACAACATAAGCCCTTTTAACATCCGGTAGATGACTGGATAGCTCGCCTGATCGGATAGCTGTCGGGCCTTTTCACGAACGACCGTTTCCTTTTGGAGAGCTGCAATATGTCCACCACAACGTACACACATCCCAATGATCATGAAAGGCCTCTTTGTTCCGTGAGCTTTTGAGCCAAGCTGTTCATCTGTGAAATCTGTCTGACGGCCCGCTTTGGAGAAGTAGCGCGTTCTGCTTGCAAAAATAAAACACTACCCGTCGTATCATCAACGGATCGTCCTACTCGTCCTGCTATCTGCACCAATGACGCCTCGTCAAATACAGGCGCCTCCGCGCCTACCACTACTACATCACTCTTCGGTATGGTCACACCCCGCTCCAGAATCGTAGTCGTCACCATGACGGTATAACGCTTTTCTCGAAATGCAAGTACCTTCTCCTCCCGCATAGGATCTGCCGCATGAACACCGGCCATCTCCCCCGCGTGAGCAGGAAGCCACTTTTGAAGGTACGATAGCACCTTGTCAATTTCATCAACTCGCGGGACAAACACAAAAGCTTGTCGGCATTCATTCAGAGAAGTACTCACCGCTTCTATAAACGGTGCCACGAATCGATTCGTCTGAACACGCTTATGTAAGCCTTGTACCGTGAGAATCTTGGGGACAGGAAGCGCAGCACCATGATAGCGCCCAGGCAACAGAACATGCGTATCAGAGAATAGCGGTATCGCGCCAGAGAAGCCTAGGAATGAGCGCCCTTTTCTAACGAGCCGCTTTTGCAAATATCCTGGAGGTGTCGCGCTTAAATAGAGGAGCTTCCCATTCTTTTTCACCGCTCTGGATAGAGCGCGATACAAAATAGGATCATTATGATAAGGGAACGCGTCAGCCTCGTCGAGAACGACCAGCAAAAAGCGCTGATGAAAGCGCATGACCTGATGCGTGGTCGCAATCGTGATGTCACTCTCTTCCCACTTCTCCGCGCTCGAACCGTGGACGGCTATCACTTTAGCCCCAGGAAAGACTCGCTGAATCCGAGGAGCCAGCTCCAACACGACGTCTTTTCGAGGTGTCGCAATCAAAACGCGACCGCCGGCAGCAAGTGCCTCTGTAACAGAAGGGAATAACAACTCTGTTTTGCCCGCTCCACAAACTGCCCAGATCAAAAACTCCGACAGCCCTGGCCTCGGATTGGCTACAAAGCAACGCGCTCGCTCAGCTGCCCGCGATTGATCTGCTGAATACTTCCCCGCCCATTCCAATCTCGCCACGTTCTGTATGTGATCTGCGCTACGGATAGGGGATGCCCCTACATCCATTAAAAAATACGGTGTACAACACTTACTCCTGCCCATCCCTAAACAAGCTGTGCAATAAGCGCAGCCTTGCTCACATGTATGACAATAAGTAAACTCCACCTTTGCCCCTGCACTTCCGCAGCGTTCACAGACCAACTCCAGCCGATTGCGCCACCATCCTTTTGTAACCGCAAACCGAATGCCAGGTCGCCACTCCGCTTTATTTGCGAGCACGAATGAATGCAAAATGGCTGACAAATCATGCACGTCCACCCCTCGCTTTTTCAGCAAGGACTCCACTTCATCCCAAAGGAGCGCACGCCCGTCTAAAATCTCGCTCAAAACAGTTTCTTGTGGTTTCTCGACCGATGAGCTCCTTCGAAAAAGTTCGCGACCACCCAAAAAGCCCAACTGAGCACCCGGCAATTTCCCCGATCCTTTACTACCTCGATACGAGACTTCCACACTCTCCTCAACCGACTCCCAAGAAAACCACCCCTGCTCCCGGCGGTCCTGTACACTCACTGCTTCCCGTCCATATAAGTTGCTCGCTTCGCACACGCTACTTACCGCCAGCGCTCTTAACTCTTTTACATATCCATCAGTCAGCATCCGTCCTTTACCGACTTGTTCCATCACATACCCGTTCACCTTCGCACGCAAGGAAAAAGCCAGAGCAAGCGAAGACGTCTTTCCGATGACATGCAGGACACACCCTTCTCTCTCCTGCCAAAAAGAACGATCTACAGAAAAGCTCGGCGTAACATAAGTCTGCACCTGTGGTGTTGATCCGCCGCAAGCCTTGATATACAGCAAATACTCACGCATACGCTCACTCCCCCGCCCTCTTGCCCTTAGTGTGCAAAAAGACAGACAGGTCCGGCAAATAAATTTCGGAACCAAAATCAGGTCGTAGAAAAATAAAAAAGCCGCCGATCTATTGTCGACAGCTCGTAATATTTACACTCAACAAACTTTTATGCTCCCTCTTTTGTCTCCCGCAGATCAATGACGATGGTTCCAGCCGTCATCTCCTCCTGTCCGTCTCCCAAACAATGTCCGTACGGATAACGATTCAAGACGGCTGTCATCTGTTTCGTATCATCGTCTGATCCATCATCTATCAAGGTAATTCGGATAGGTCTGCCACTCCAATACGAGCGAAACAGCAGACTCCGTACCACACGTTCCAGCACCTGTTCCGAATTGCGCACCAGCAATCGATAATGCTCATGCGGGAGCTCGCTCGCGCTATCCGTTCGATTAGTCCAGCGCTCCGCGATCATTACCAACAAAGAGGAGCAGCCAAATGCTGCCAAAAGCCATACAATCAGCTCTTCCATCACGGTCATACCTCCTCCTATACCAAGGTATGCCGCACGGCTTGAACAGAGTGCAAATAGGAAGCGCTTCCTACAGTTTCACCCAGCCGTTTTTAATGGAGATGACAACAGCTTGTGTTCGGTCTTGAACATTGAGCTTTTGCAAAATGCTGCTAACGTGATTTTTAACCGTCTTTTCACTAATAAACAAGAACTCCCCAATGGCACGATTGCTTTTTCCTTCTGCCATCAGTTGCAATACTTCCCGCTCGCGACGGGTAAGCGATTCGATCACTTTTGGATCGATGGCTTGCGATTCATCTACAGAGAAGCTACGCTCTGCCGTCCCTTCCTGCTCGCTCAGACGACGGAATTCTTCAATCAGCTTGCCCGTCACCTTTGGATGTATGTACGCACCACCACTCGCTACTACACGCACAGCGTCAACGAGGTCTGTCGTTCCCATTTCCTTTAGCAAGTAGCCCGACGCTCCAGCGCGGAGTGTACGATACACATACCCCTCATCATCATGAATCGAGAGCATAATCACACGCGTAGAAGGGCTTACAGAAATCACATTTTCTGCAGCAGAAACGCCATTTATGTTTGGCATATTAATATCCATCAACAAGACATCCGGCTTGTGCTCTTCCGCCAATACTGTGGCTTCTCCTCCGTCCGCACCTTCCCCGACGACCTTGAAATCTTCTTCCATTTCCAATATTCGCTTTACGCCTTCACGAAATAATTGATGGTCATCCACAATCACAATGCGGAGTTCTTGCTGTCTCTTATCCATGGTTCATCCCCCAGTACTTATTTACGTATCATGTCACAATTTTATCGGTATTTGGAATATAACCTTGGTTCCCTCTCCCGGAGTGGATTGCAGCTCGACACTGCCTTCTAAGAGCTGTACACGCTCACGCATTCCCAAGAGTCCAAAAGAGTTGCCATTCGCCATGCGTTTTTCCAGATCGAATCCGACCCCATCGTCTTTGACGACAAGGCTTAACGAATCTTGTACAAATTCCAGCTTCACTTGTACGGTCGTAGCGCCTGCGTGCTTCTCCACATTGTTCAGACATTCCTGAACCAAACGGAAGATCGCAGCCTTTACTGAACTTCGCAAAGGAGGCTCCACACCAAATACTACCAGATCGATGGAAGACTGAATACGCTCTTCGCACGTTTGAATATATTTTTGCAAGGTAGGTACTAGCCCTAAGTCATCTAATGCCATTGGACGCAAATCAAAAATAATACGTCGAACATCCGCCAAGCTCAAGCGTACCATTTCCTTCAGCTCGTGAAGTTCCATTTGTGCTTCTAAAATGCGCTCATTTTTCAACATTCGTTCTACAATTTCCGAGCGCAACACGACATTCGCCATCGATTGAGCTGGACCGTCGTGAATTTCGCGCGCGACACGCTTGCGTTCTTCTTCCTGAGCCTGGATTACCTTTAGGCCCATCAACTGATGCTGCTTAGCCGATTCCAGCGCCTCGCCTATCTTGCTCAAGTCACCCGTCAAGTAACCAAGCACGACGCCCATTTGAGAAACCAGCTTTTCTGCACGGACGATGGTTTCTTCCAAAGTACGCAGTTGACGCTCCAAATCATTTCTTCTGCGCTTCAAATTGTTTTCCCGCTCGCGGTAAATGGACAGTTCTACCTGAATACGGCTCGCCTCTTCATACGCAACCCGGATATCTTCCTCCGTGTACATATGAAAATTACGACTGACCAACACGAGCTTGTTGCGCGATTTGCGATACGCGAGTTCAAGCGCATCGACTTTTTGAATCACTTTGGAAATCTCTTGTCGAAGTTCATGTAAATCGAACTTCAGTGAGTTGCCATGCTGTCTGGCGTTTTCTGCTATATCAAATATTTGGGTTTTACTCGTTTCTACGGTTTCAATCGTTCGTTTGATCACCCCGTCCAGCACGCTGATGTCTATCGCTTTGTTCATGATTGCTCTCCTTCAAACTCATTTTTAGCCTTCGTGAACAACTGTTGGAGGTGCTCTTCTTCTACATCTCGCAGTCCCATGTCATTGCGTGGAATGGCAAACGGATCTGTTCCCTGTTTTACGAATCCACGATTGGATGTAAACACATAGCGGTAGCCAGCTTGACGTGCTGTCTCCAGTACGATTGGACTTGTGAATCCAAACGGCAACGAGATGACTTCGATTTCTTGCTTCATCCATTCGCTTAAGCTGACGCGAGATATACTGAAATCCACATAGAGGCGGTCCCTGTACTCTTTCTCGTCCTCTAAACGCTGCAAGTCTTTTAGATAGACCGGAGCTGTTTCTGGACCAAGATCGCCCCACTCATTTCGTTCTTCCTCTTCATGCAGACTGTACGTGTGGGACCCGATCGTAACCAGTCCCGTATGAATCATTTCGTTAACCTGTTGACGCGTAAGTGGTGGCGTCATATTCTCCCGTTTTCGGTCGGCTACATCTCTTAAGCGCCCCGCAATTGCGAAGTTCACTGAAGGGTAGCCGTATGTACGTAAGATCGGAAATGCTTCTTTGTAATAACTCTCATACCCATCGTCAAACGTAATTAAAACAGCATTCTCAGTCGGTAAGGTACCCGTCTCCATAAATCGCAGGAACTCATCCAACGAAATCGGTTTCAGGTCGTTATCATGCAAAAATTTCATGTGTCGGGCAAATTGATCAGGAGCTATGACATACCGCTGATTCGATTGATCCGTAACATGATGGTACGTCAAAACCACAACCTGATTGTTATACCACTTTTTCGTTTGAACCGCTGCTTCTTCAATTGGTGTGACGTTTGGCTCAGCATTTTTTGTCTCACTTATGCTTATAGACGTATCCACTTGGGGAAAAGGTTGCACTTCTTGTTTATTCTTTTTTTCCAGAAAAGATTCGCCTAACAACCCAATAGCCACTGCAAAAAACAAAAAAGTAAGAAACACGATCAGGAAGAGCCTTCTGTTCGGCAAAAAAACCCCTCCTCTACTTCCTCACTAGGAGATTCGACACAGTCCTACAAATTCCTGTGCAACAATTGACCCAATAATTGGATGACTTTGCTCCTAAAACGAAAAAGAGCCCAGTAGCAATACCAGGCTCTTTTTATGTCATTCAGCAATATTACAGTTGAGCAGCCTCTTGCTTCAGAACTTCTGCTTTGTCTGTTTGCTCCCAAGGAACATTCAGGTCATTGCGTCCGAAGTGGCCATATGCAGCTGTTTGTTTGTAGATAGGACGACGCAGGTCGAGCTGCTTGATGATACCAGCAGGACGCAGGTCGAAGTGTTTGCGAACCAATTTCACCAGAGCTTCTTCGGAAATGGTACCTGTACCGAATGTATCTACTGCGATGGAAACTGGTTGAGCTACACCAATCGCGTAAGCAACTTGTACTTCGCATTTGTCTGCGAGGCCAGCAGCCACGATGTTTTTCGCTACATAACGAGCAGCGTAAGCACCGGAACGGTCAACTTTTGTCGGATCTTTACCGGAGAACGCACCGCCGCCATGACGAGCATAACCGCCGTAAGTATCTACGATGATTTTGCGGCCAGTCAAGCCAGCATCCCCTTGTGGTCCGCCAATAACGAAACGGCCAGTTGGGTTGATGAAGTATTTGGTTTCAGCGTCCAACAGTTCTGCTGGAACAACTGGTTTGATTACGTGTTCAACCAGATCTTGCTTGATTTGCTCCAGAGTTGTTTCAGGAGCATGTTGGGTAGAAATAACGATTGTATCGATACGAACTGGTTTGTCGCCATCGTACTCAACAGTTACTTGTGTTTTTCCGTCAGGACGGAGGTAAGCAAGTGTTCCGTTTTTACGTACTTCAGTCAGACGACGAGCCAGTTGGTGGGACATGCTGATCGGAAGTGGCATCAGTTCAGGTGTTTCATTGCAAGCAAAACCAAACATCAAACCTTGGTCACCAGCACCAATTGCTTCAATCTCAGCGTCAGTCATTTGGCCTTCGCGTGCTTCCAATGCTTGGTCTACACCAAGTGCAATGTCAGCGGACTGCTCGCCAATTGCAGTAATAACACCGCAAGTATCAGCGTCAAAACCGAATTTCGCACGGTCATAACCGATTTCACGAATGGTTTCACGAACGAGCTTTTGGATATCCACATAAGTGTTTGTAGTGATTTCACCTGCTACGAGAACCAAACCAGTAGTTACGGAAGTTTCGCAAGCTACGCGAGCGTTTGGATCCTTGGACAGGATTGCATCCAAGATGGAGTCGGAAATTTGGTCACAAATTTTATCCGGATGTCCTTCAGTTACAGATTCGGATGTAAACAGACGACGACCTTTTTGCAAAGCCATGAGAAAATACCTCCTTTGACCTCATACAAATAGTGTGGTAGCCGAGTCAGGATTTTATCTACGTAAACGCAAATAAAAAACCTTTTCCATTTTTAGGAGGAAAAGGTTTGAGCGTTTTTTGCTTCCTTCATCCTCTTATCGGCCAGAACAGATGTCCGTTCTGCTGGTTAGCACCGCTCTAGATCGGTTGCCGGGCTTCATAGGGCCAGTCCCTCCGCCTGCTCTGGATAAGAGTATCCATTACGGATAATAGAATAATTGTTTTTTTCAGAGATGTCAATAGGAATAATTTTACTTATAATTGATAGGCTTTGGAAAGTACCACCACTACCTCGGCGCGCGTTGCCCTTCCGTTCGGTTTAAAAGAAGATCCGTACCCACTGAGCCAGTTTCTAGATGTCAAAGCTTCAATGGCAGGAGAAGCCCAATGACTCGCTGGCACATCCTGATATTTCGAGGTACCACGGTTATACATCAAAACATTACGTGCCCGCGCGATCATTACTGCCATCTCTGCACGCGATATCGGCTGATCCGGCTTCATTTCACTCTTCGGGTACCCTTTCAAAATTCCTAACTGATAGGCTACACCTAAGTTGTGATACGCCCAGTGCCGCTTTGGCATATCCCGGAAGGTCGTTTTTCCCGTGTAGGTAGTCGCTACCTTGGAACCGGTCGCACGCATCGACTTAAGCAGCATCGTCGCAAACTCTGCACGGGTCACTGCCTGATTTGGCTTGAACGACGCATCATTAAATCCATTTACAATATCGCGAGAGCTAAGTCTGACGATCTCTGAGCGCGCCCAGTGGTCGGAAATATCGCGATAGCCCGCTATCAATTTCTGCTGCGTCACCGTGAGTCGGTACGATTCATATTTGAACGCAGTACCGCTATTGAGGCGTACATAGTATTTGCCTGGCTGTAAGCGCAACCCGATAATGTCATTCCCACTATTGGAAAGCTCGGCTACCTCATTCGTCGAAGCAAGCGCGTAGTTCATGTTTCGATCGCTGTAAAGTGCGAAACGAAAGCCACTCTCCACAGGAATATACGGCGCCCGGAATGTCACGTATGATTCGCTATTCACAGTAAATTGGAACCAGTCGGAATCAGTTGCTGTCGGAATTGTTCCTGACATCACTGTCCCACCGCTTAACGGAGACGCCTTTTGATAGGTATCATTCGGCTCATTGAAATCCTTTTTAACTGGCGTGTACCCCAAATCCAGCTGGTATTCGCCATTGACTGCATTCCGCGAATACTCGCTCACACGGATGTAATATTTACCCGGGGACACCTCTTTACTGACCCGCTCTGTCGGATTGTCCTTTGTCCCATTATCGTATAGAGGATCCCAGACTACTGATTTTTGACCGGGCGCTTGTTTACCAAGACCCAGCAACAGATCCACTCGCTTGTTGTCAGGGCTAACAGAAACATCTAAATGCCCGTACTCACGAACGTAGTAGGAGAACCAATCCTGATCGCCTTCATCATGAAAATTGCCTGTCACACTAATTTGGTTCCCTACGAGCGGTCTGGCCGTTTCTTGTGTATCGTTCGGTTCATTTCGGTCAGGGTTGATCGAAAATTTACTCGTCAACACGTATGTAAAAGCGTTGTTGACGCCTCCACTGCGCATCAAGCGGATGTTCATTCTTCCTGCCTTGGCCGGAACTGTTATCGTATCGCCATTCCCGAAGTACTGTGTAATCGGTTGACGATTCTCAGGGTAAAAGGTAGCGGCCATCGCTGAAGAAATACCCGAAGTCACTGTAGCCGTAAAGCTTACTTTTCCATCGTAAGGGATGTCCATCTTCAGCCAATCTACGGTATCTTTTGGACCCAAATTGCCGCGTATTTGTGACTCAATCGGAAACGCCTTCGCTTTGGAAGAAGAATCATTCGGCTCTAAAAAGTCGTAAGAAAGTGCCGTTTTTACTGCTTTGTTGACATCTAACAAGCCGTATCCAGTCTTCCGATCCCATCCTTTCTCCCCCAAGTCAGTAGCCGTTTGATAAAGCAATTGCCTCACATCAAATGGACTGAGATTAGGGTGCCGAGCGAGAATGAGCGCAGCTGCACCAGCTACTTGCGGTGCCGCTGCTGAAGTACCACTAAACGAGCCGTATTTTCCCCCAAGCTTCGTTGTGTATACATTCAACCCAGGAGCAACCATATTCAATTCAGGCCCAGTATTTGCCTGAGACAAGACTTCATTGTTACTTCTCACAGCCCCTACCGCTACGACTGTTGGATACGCGGCTGGATACGCCACACGGCTACTTTCATTACCACTTGCTGCAACCAAAACGGCTCCGCTTCTCTCCGCGCGTTGTACAGCAGCTGCCAACGATTTGGAGTAAGCCATACTACTAAAGGACATCACAATGACTTTAGCACCACGATCCAAAGCTACATTGATGCCTTTCGCAATCAGCTCTACATCCGATGACGCCTTGCTATTCAAGACTTTAATCGGTAAAATCCTGGCATTCCAAAGAACACCTGAAACACCGATATTATTATTTCCACTAGCAGCAAGAACACCGGCTACTTCTGTGCCGTGCCCGTTGTCGTCCTGTGCTGACTTCCCAGGATTGACGAGATTCACACCTGGCAATAGATTGCCCTTTAAATCAGGGTGTTTATAATCTGCCCCAGAATCCAATACAGCAATAATAATCTGCTCATTGCTATTTACCGCTGGCCAAGCTTTATCTGCTTTAATTTGACTGAGATGCAGCTGGTTGGTCAAATAGTAGTCATTGGATGCCGGAGGTGCTGCTGCGAAGACTGATTGGTTGTTTGCCATAATGAGCGTGACCATTAATGTAACAGTCACTGACATGTTCACTGATCTTTTCATGTAAAACAGTCCTTCCTTCTCTCCCCTGCAAAAGTAGCAGTCTAAAAGGAATTCAGGTATTTGTCATCTGGTCTTTAGCATAGCGGATGAAAAGGGGGACACGCAACCCTCATTCTCCAATATTTGGAACGTTTTCACAGAAGAAAACCCTTTTCACCATCGGCAAAAAGGGTTTTTCTCCTTACTGTAACAAACCTTTATTGTCTTCTACTTCAGGTGCTACCTGAGCTTTTTCTTTTTTTCGTTGTTGCGCTTTCGGAATAAAGGCAGTCAGTTCAGCAATATTTACCGCTTCTTTTTTAAAGGAAGAGGAAGGAATATCGAACGCCCACACGCGATGGCTATTCGCTTCCACCTTCATGTTTTCCAACGTGAAGTGTACACGTGCTACCGTATCGCCCGCTTTATCATGAACAATAATTGGTACTTCGGTAAACTCCAGACGTTTTCCTAATCCGTTACGGAAAGCAACGATAACTTTCAAACCATTATCTTCACCAGGCTTGATATCGAGGACTTGCAAATCTACTTCGCCCTCTACAATCGGGTTCTTCTCTTCAGCCTGTTGCAAATACTGCTCCGACTCATTTGCACTCAGACCCCAATTATAATTTTGGTTATCCTCTACTCCGTGCTTTTTAGGCTTGATAAAAGTCAGCATCAGAGGTATCTCTTTTTCAGGGATACGGTCGAACTCATCCCAACGGAACATAAATTCCATCGGGCGACTGGACATCTCCCCTACTGGTCCCGAAGCAACCAGGTCAAACGTTTTTCTCGCGACCTCTTCTCCGTCCTCCGTAACCAAAGACAACGGGAGCTTTTGAAGCAAAACGCTGCGCTCTGTCGCATTGCGAATGTAGGTAAGAACCAGATAACCATCATTGGTAACCTGCGTGAAAAACGGAATGATACCCACTTCGTTACGAACCACTGGAGGCATTTCATCATGCGCGTATTGCAATAGCTCCTGCTCAGCGTCATCCAATTGATTTTCCCAAGGACCGTTCATCACCAAAAACAGTTCCTTCGAGTCCACGCGGTTCGCAGATTGTTGCGGATTATCCAGTCCAGATACACCCAAATAAAACTCTCTATGAAGATTCTCATGAATATCTTCGCGTACTTGCTCCAAGCTCTCTTTGGAACCAAACCAATTTTCCAATAACCAACTCATATAGCAACCTCCTCTTTCCCATCCTGAAAAAATGTGCGTTCTACTCTACAGTAAGCGCCCATCTTTTCAGGTCGGCATCAGGCTTTTTCACAAATTTAGGTGGGAATACAATCAGCCACGGACGGCTGTTTCCAGGCTTAACCCGAATGGTGCTTGCATCCAGAGAACCTGTCGCAACTACATCTCCATCCGAATCCGAAATCGTCAATTTGAGTTTTTCCGGTCGGTAATCATGGCTGAGTCCATTTCGGAAAAGCATGGCTACCACCAGGTTTCCTTCCTCGGTTTTCCGGATGTCAAAACCCGTTACTTCCACCGTATTAATAGGAACCAACGGCAAAGACTGTGTCAAAGCTTCCAGACGATCCTTTTGACGATCAGTCATGCGCTTCTCCATTTCAGGATCAAGCTCCAGTGTACGAGGCCAAACATGTGTACTTCTGCTGGCCTTCATTACCACTTTCCAACGGCTAAAGGTGAAATTGTCATGCAAATAGCTTTCTTCCGGGAACAAAACCTCCCATGGACGGCTAGAATGCGGTGGAATAGCCTCCATATCTGACAAATCCACTCTGATCCGCGCAAAAGGCTTGTCGTCCAGATAAATCGCTAATCCTACGTTTTTAATACGCACAGGTTTATTTGTGGCGTTGCGGAAAAACATAGCGACAGTCATTCCGTTTGGCTGTGGAATCATACTGAAGCCTGTTACGCTAATCATGCCTGGTACCATCTCAGGCAACTCTGCTTGCAAAAAGCGGAGAGTATACTTTTTCTCCGAATCGAGCTCACTTTCCCATATCGGGCTCAAGGATAACTCAGTTCGAATTTTCTCAGCCTTCGCAGCAGACTTTTCCAGTTCACCATTGCTATCCAATTCGACTTCGTTGCTAGTCATGGAAGCTAAATCAATTGTCGACTCTTCCTGAATCTCTTTTTTCAGATCCTCGAGGGAGCGCTTCTGTTGATCTTTACCTAACAAATTCTTCATAAAGGAAAACATATGATACCTCCTCACACGTCCGGGCACGAACGAAGCTTCTCTTATCATCATAAACGTTTTAGACTAGCCCATGCAAATTGGCCTCTCGAAAAATCAAGCTCCTTGGGGTACACTCACTTTCCAACGAGACAAATCTGGCGCTTCCTTTTGGAAGCTTGCCGGCGGAAAAATAAACACCCACGGCTTACTGGTATTTGCATGGACAATCAGGCCATCCAGTTCAAATAAGCCTTCCGCCACTTTATCTCCACTTGCATCAAACAGCGCCAACGGCAATTTTTCCAGGGACAGGGACTGCCCAGAGCCGTTGCGTATCAGAAGCATGACATGAAGATCGCCTTCTGACGAACGACCAAGCTGTACACTCTGGATATTGACCTCTCCCTCTTTTAATGCAGGAAGATTCTTGGCTAACTGAATCAAGTAAGTTTTCTGTTCTTCAGATAGCGCCTTGATCCAGGATTCCTCTAGCTCCAACTGATGTGGCAGAACCATTTTCTTTTCCGCCAATTCAAAAGCAATTTTCCAATTTGCCAAAAGAACATCCACTTTCAGGAAGTGTTCTCTATCAAATACAAACGACCACGGTCTAGCGGAACGTGGTGGAATTTCCCCGATCTCGCTCATATCGAACGTCTGGCGGGTAAACAACTCCTGATCACCGAACAGTACCACCAGTGTCGTCTCATTCAGCTGCACAGGTTCATCAGAACTGTTCCGGATGAACGCTGTCACTTCAATACCTTCATCATGCGGAACAAGAGCAGTACCTGCCAGAGAGATATTCCCCGCCTGCAATGGTGTCAGTTCTTGAGCCATAAAGGAGAGCGAATACTTCTCCTGTGGACTAAGCTTATCTTCCCATGATTTATGCAGGGAGAGCGTTGTGATCACGCCAGAAGATGCATCCTGTACCTGATTTTCTTCTTGATGTGACTGTGCGGTATCAGAAGCGGACAAGATTGATTCCTCCTGAACCTGCTCTTGAACCTCTTTCGCCGTTGGTTTATTCCCCATTAAATTCTTCAAGAAGGATAACATATCGTCGCTCCCAACTTTTCTCTACATCTATATACAGTTTGCATTCGTCATCCACTATAGCATAGTGACATCCTTTTGCAACATAGAAAACTTGGCATTACAAACAGCAAATAAACGGTTTTTGCAACCATAGAACAAAGCCATTCGTAATAGTAGTTATGTTAGGATACCCGTATGGAGCAGATGATGTCAAGGAATGGAAGAATCACCTTATGTATTTCATTTCCATAACGAGATAAAGTTTACATTGTTGTTTGTAATTGATAAAATATAGGAGTCTAAACAAATAACTTGGGGAATTACTTTTTGCCAGCTGAATCATTCAGTTGGCTCTTTTTTTGTATGCTTGAAAAAATAGAAAACCAGGGCTTTTGCCCTGATTTTCCGCTTCATTCATTATTTCATTATACGAGTAAGGCTCTGATATTTTTTTTGTACTCTTCTACGCCTGGTTGATCAAATGGGTTTACCCCCAACAAATAGCCACTCACAGCACATGCCTTTTCAAAAAAGATAATTAATTCACCGAAAGTATACTCGTTCATTTCATCCAGCTCGATACTCAGGTTTGGTACTCCTCCATCGACATGGGCGCGGACCACACCTTGAAAGGATATCCGATTCAAATCATGAAATGTTTTCCCCGCCAAGTAGTTTAACCCATCTATATTTGCAGGGTCAGATTCAATGAATAGATGCTCTTGGTGATTACTTACAAAGAGTACGGTTTCGATTAAATCCCGTCTCCCATCTTGTATATATTGCCCGATAGAATGTAAGTCAGTAGAAAATTGAACAGAGGCAGGAAATAGAGCTTTATGCTCTTTCCCTTCGCTTTCACCAAACAGTTGTTTCCACCACTCTGATAAATACTGTAGGGACGGCTCATAACTGACCAGCAATTCAATGCTCTTACCCTTTCGATACAATACATTCCGGACGGCTGCATACTGGTAGCTCTCATTACTCCATAAATCCGGATTGTCATAGTGATGAGAGGCTGCTCTTGCCCCTTCCATCATTCGTTCTATATTAAGCCCCGCAACGGCCATTGGCAAAAGCCCTACTGCCGTCAAAACAGAATACCTGCCACCTACATCATCAGGGATCACAAAGGTTTCATAGCCTTCTTCTTCTGCAAGCTTTTTGAGCGCTCCTCTGGATTTGTCTGTCGTCACGTAAATGCGCTCTCTCGCACTTTCTTTTCCGTATTTCTTCTCTATGAAATCCTTAAAGACTCGAAATGCTAGTGCCGTTTCTAGCGTAGTTCCCGATTTTGAGATGACATTTATAGAGATATCTTTCCCGTCTAGTATTTCAAAGAGATGAGTAAGGTATCTGGTACTCATATTATGGCCTGCAAAATATACCTCTGTTGAACCAGATAGCTGGTTGTAAAAGGAATGAGTTAATGCCTCAATGGCTGCACGTGCTCCTAGATACGATCCCCCGATTCCAATGACGATAAACGCCTGGGAATCTTTTCTGATGCGTTCTGCCGCTCGTTGGATTCGTTCGAACTCAGCTTGATCATAGTTGTTTGGCAAGTCAACCCAGCCGAGGTAATCAGAACCCGGTCCCATCTTTTCATGAAGGAAATCATGCGCTTCTTTTACGAGCTCACTCAGATTGTCAACTTCTTTTTTATCGATAAAGGATAGCGCATTTGAAAAATTGAAAGATAGTCCCATTTATAAAACCTCCAAGCTATCGTCTATGATCTCTATATTCTTATCTCTTGTTTATGTATCGGTTATTTGTTCGATATCTGGAAGGACTGTGCCCAAAATTCAATAAGTAAATGGAACAAAAAGACTTTTCACCTCAAAGACGACAAAGTGAAAAGCCTTTAAGTATATCTACCCTAGTGAAATTTCATCTACACGTCTCAAAACTTGTGCCTTTATTTGATCCATTCGTTGAATTGATTCTGCTTGACTTTGCCCTTTTATAGAAAAATAAATCTTAAGCTTGGGTTCCGTTCCCGATGGTCGTAAGCAGAACCAAGATCCATCCTCAAGCCAATACTGCAAAACATTCTCTTTCGGCAAAGATAAGGTGGTTTCTATACCGCTTTTTGTATCGAGAGCAATCTGTTTTGCATAATCACGGCTTTCCACGATTGAACTTCCAGCAATGGTAACAGGGGAATTTGTCCGCCAATCGTTCATGATAGCCTGAATACGCTCCAAACCATCGATTCCTTTCAACGTGCGAGATTCTAACCCTTCCTGATAAAAACCATGTTCGGCATAGAGATCGTTTAACACATCGATCATGCTTTTCCCTTGCTTCTTATAGAAGGTGCCCATTTCGCATATCAGCATGGTAGACATGACAGCGTCTTTATCTCGGACAAACGAATCCGCTAAATAACCATAGCTTTCCTCGTAGCCGAAAACAAACTGGCGCCCTCCCTGCTCCTCAAACAGACGAATTTGTTCAGCTATATATTTGAATCCCGTTAACGTGAGAATCGTATCTATACCATATTTACGTGCTACAGCACTCCCCAACTCACTGGTGACAATTGTAGTGAATACGGTATCGCCAGATGAAAGGGTTCCGTTTTGGGCTTTGACAGACAACAAATACTCTACCAAAAGTGCCCCTGTTTGATTCCCTGTCAGGAAAACATATTCTCCAGTTTTGTCGCGCGCAGCTACTCCCACCCTGTCACAGTCAGGATCAGTGGCAACAACGATATCTGCTTTCTTTTCCTGAGCGAGCGACAACGCCATCTGAAACGCTTCTTTTTCCTCGGGATTTGGTGATTTTACCGTACTAAAGTTTGGATCTGGAACATCTTGTTCCTGCACGATATGAACTTGAGTAAAGCCGATTTTTTTCAGAGTTTCCGGTACTAGCATTCGTCCAGCCCCATGGAGTGGAGTATATACAATAGAAAAAGAAGTACTCATGTCGCGAACTACATCGGAATTAAGCGATACCTTTTCCAATCGTTCCATGTATGCTTGGTCCAATTCATTGCCAATAATCTGCAAAAATCCAGATTTCTCTGCATCCTCGCGAGATATATAGTGAATTCCTTCAAATGTAGAAAGCTTATTCACTTCAGCGATGACTTGGGCAGCGATGTCTGACGCGATCTGCCCCCCGTCTTCCCAGTACACCTTGTATCCGTTATATTCGGGTGGATTATGGCTAGCTGTAATTACAATTCCCGCTTGTGCTTTCAGGTAACGAACAGCAAATGAAAGCTCAGGTGTCGGACGAAGATGGTCAAATAAATAAACACGAATGCCATTTGCAACCAACGTGCACGCCGTCTCTTCCGCCAAGAACGCTGACAGGTGCCGGGAGTCGTACGCAATGACGACACCTTTGTTCTTTGCATCTGCACCAACTTTTGCGATATAGTCGGCTAATCCCTGAGTCGCACGCCGGACGGTATATCGATTGATACGGTTCGTGCCAGCTCCTAAGACCCCTCGCATTCCCCCAGTACCAAACTCCAAATATTTAAAAAAACGGTCTTCTATATCTTTGGGAGAATCTGTAATAGAGAGAAGCTCCGTTTTCGTTTGTTCGTCTATCCCTTGATGTTCTAGCCATTCCTGGTAAACCTCGAATTCGTTCATTCCGCTCCCCCGTTGTAACCGTCTGGATTGTTTTGATGCCAAACCCAGGCGGATTGAATCATGGTTTTCAAATCACTGTATTTAGGAGTCCAGCCCAATCTATCCATGATCTCATCTACTCTGGCAACTAGTATTGCCGGGTCACCCAATCGCCGCTCTGTTTCCAACACCTGGATGTCACGCTCTGTGACACTCCGAGCCATTTCGATTACCTGCCGAACAGAGTATCCTTGACCTGTACCAACGTTAATCGCTCTCGAAGGTTGTCCATCTTCCATGGCCCTCAGTGCCAACACATGAGCTTCAGCTAAATCGAGAACATGGATATAGTCACGGATACAGGTTCCGTCTGGCGTATCATAATCAGTACCGAATATTTGAATGGCAGGACGTTTTCCCACAGCGGTCTGCAAGACCAAGGGAATCAAGTGTGTCTCTGGAAGATGATCTTCACCGATGCTCCCATCCAAAGCAGCCCCTGCGGCATTGAAATAGCGTAATGCCATCCATTGCAAGCCGTACGCTTGTTCCAACCAATGCATGGACTGCTCAATCATCAGCTTGGACAAACCATATGGATTGATAGGTTGAGTCGTCGCCTGCTCAGGGATTGGAACATCGTTAGGTATGCCATAAACAGCCGCAGTAGACGAAAATACGACCCGCTTCACGTCATTTTGAATGAGCGTAGAAAGAAGCTGGGTCGTTTTAGCTGTATTCTCCTGAAAATACAGATCCGGTTTCGCGACGGATTCGCCGACTAGGCTGCGTGCAGCGAAGTGGATGACTGCGTTTATTGCGTGCCGTTTCACAATGCGGGTGACCAATAGGGAATCAGCAATGTCCCCCTCATAAAACGGTACAGTGGAAGGAACTGCCTCCCTATGCCCCGTAACCAAGCTATCTAGCACAACGACCTGTATTCCTTTTTCAAGCAAAACCTTTACTGTATGGCTTCCAATGTACCCTGCCCCGCCTGTAACTAATACGTTCATTGATTACCTCCAGATCCGACGGAAACCGGTTGTTGGAGATGCTTCACTATGTCCAAGAGATACTCCTGAAATTCATTTCGCAAATCATCCCGCATTAGTGCAAACTCGACTGTAGCTTGCAAAAAGCCCAGCTTGTCCCCCACATCGTATCGTTTTCCTTCAAACTCTAAAGCTACCATACCTTGAGCCCTTGCTAACTCTTTTAAAGCATCAGTTAATTGAATCTCTCCACCTGCTCCAGGTTCTGTACGAGCTAGGTAATCGAACACTTCAGGTTGTAATATGTAGCGGCCCATTACAGCAAGGTTAGAAGGAGGATTGTTTTTTGGCTTTTCGACCAAGTCTTGAACTTCCGTCTCATTCGCTAGTTGAATGCCCGGCGTTACAATACCATATTTACTAGTTTCTTTCCAATCTACTCTTTGAACACCGATCACTGATTTTTTCTCTTTTTGAAAAACATCGATCATTTGTCTCAAGCATGGTTCTTTACTGTGTATAATGTCATCGCCAAGAAGTACGGCGAAAGGTTCATTGCCAATAAATTTACGAGCGCAGTATACTGCATGCCCTAAGCCAAGGGGTTCCTTTTGGCGGATATAATGAATGTCTACCATGTTTGAAATACTCTCTACTATTTCTAGTAGTCCATTTTTACTTTTCTCTTGTAGATTCAGCTCCAATTCAACAGATCTATCAAAATGATCTTCAATGGCCCTTTTGTTTCTTCCGGTGACAATGATAATGTCTTCGATACCGGAGGCGATTGCTTCTTCTACGATAAATTGAATTGTAGGCTTATCAACGATTGGGAGCATTTCTTTTGGTTGAGCTTTTGTAGCCGGCAGAAAACGGGTACCTAATCCGGCGGCTGGGATTATGGCTTTTTTAATCATCTCGCACCTCTAAAATTTTTAGTAAGCATTCTTATTCACAAAACCTTTTAATATTGTTTTGTATATGATCTTGATGTCAAATAATAATGTCCAATTTTCTATATAAAAAATATCGTGAAGAATTCGGTCTTCAATTGAGGTATCACCACGTAGACCATTAGCTTGAGCCCAGCCAGTTATCCCTGGGCGAACATGATGTTTCACCATATATTTCGGAACTTCTTCTTTAAACTGTTCTACAAAATAAGGTCTCTCAGGTCTTGGTCCGACAACGCTCATGTCTCCCTTAAGAACATTGAAGAATTGAGGAAGTTCATCCAAACTAGTTTTACGTAAAAAAGTACCAAATCTTGTTTTCCGTGGATCATTTTCTACTGTCCATTGTGTATCAGAGGTGTCCTGCGACATCACTTTCATTGAACGAAATTTGTACATTTCAAAAGAACGCCTGTTCATACCTACACGTTCTTGTTTAAAAATAACAGGCCCCTTCGAAGTCATTTTTATTCCAATCGCAATTATAAACAGTAAGGGTAGTGTTAGTAGAATAGCAATTAATGAAAAACAAATGTCAAAAAGACGCTTTAGTATACGATTACTGAGTTCATCGAGTGGTATGTCTCTAACATTAATCAATGGTATATCTGCAAAAGTATCAATATATGGTCGAGCAGGTAGAATATCGAAGAAGTCTGGAATAATCAGAGTTCGAACTCCTGCTTTTTCACAAACAGAAATTATATTTCCGTATTTTGCGTGCGCGCGTAATGGCAAAGCAATTATCACTTCATCCACAAGATGTTCATCAAGAACTATATCGAGTTCATTAATACCACCTAATATAGGACTTAAATGCCTATTCTCACCATCGTGCTCCAATCGATAATCATCCAAAAAACCAACTACTGTAAATCCAAGGTCTGGATTTTGTAATACTGTTTGATGAAAACGTCTACCTATCTCGCCAGCACCCAAAATCAATATAAATTGTTTATTGTATCCATTTTTCCGAAAAAGTTTTAACCCAATCTTGACGATAAAACGATATAAGCCGACAAATACAATATTGCAAGATAGAAAAATAAGCAAATAGGACCGAGAGAAATCAATTTCCTTCATAACAAACAATAAACTTATCAAACCAAAAAAACTTATAATATGAACTTGAATCACTTTATATGCTTCATAAGAAAATCGTTTCTTTCTTTTCGGAGAGTAAAACCCTATGAAATACCCCACTATATTTGCAATAATTCCATATACGAAAGCCCATAAAAAATATGTACCAAATGTAAGATGCGCCTCCCCAGTTGCAAATATATGAAATTTTAACCACCAAGAAATCAAGAAGGCTATTTGAACAAATATCAAATCAAAAACAGCGTATATCTGCGACAGAAACTTTTGATTATCGCGTATCAAAGCATTCACCTCAAACGCTTTCTTGCATTTTGCATCATCGCCAACAAGAGCTTAAGGACAATTCCACCATAAACAAACAAGTTCACAACAAGCGGATATCTTTTTTGGTAATGTTTCTTATGAAAAAGATACATCGCTCGATGAAACTCATACACGATTTTATATGGCTTTCTTTTGCTGCTTGCGCCTTTGTAGTGAATAATGGAAGTATAAGGATAATAGATGATTTCCCACCCACTTTGCTTAATCCGATAGCACCAGTCAACGTCTTCACCGTACATAAAGAATTCCTCATCAAGCAATCCTACTTGCTTTATCGTTTCACTTCTTACCACCATAAAGGCTCCTACTAGACAGTCTACCTGATAGGATTGATCTGGATCGAGATGTGTGAGCTGATACATATTAAATCGTGCTTTATTGGGAAAAATTTTCGATAATCCAGTCAAGTAGTAAAAAGAAGCGGAAGGTGTTGGAAAACCACGTTTGCAAGCTTTGTCCAAACTGCCGTCTGGCAACATAACCTTACAACCGCTTGCTCCTACTTTTGGGTGTTCATTCATATAAGAAACCATTACTTGTAGGGTATCCGGCTTTATTATTGTATCTGAATTCAGTAGTAATATATATTTTCCACTTGATACTGCAATTGCCTGATTATTAGCCTTAGCGAAACCTACATTCTCTTCATTTTTGATAAGGCATACTTCTGGAAACAATTTAGTAATGGTTTCTACCGAACTGTCTGTTGAATGGTTATCGACGATAATCACTTCGTAGGCAAAAGCAGTAACTGACTGAAGAACTGACTGAATTGCATCACACGTTAGCCTACAAGTATTGTAATTGACAATAATAATACTTAGTTCCATTTTACCTAGCACCAATGTTTTGACGTTTTTCCACATTATATCATGGTTTTACAGCGTTTCTTAAGTTTATGGACAAAAACAGTTGGGTACATTAGGCCAAGTATTATTATTTATTTTTCGTATCCTAATATATTCCTCACCTAGTTACTTTATTTTTCAATAACCGACCATCAATAATGTACCCAACATCCTTTTTGAGTTAGTAAACATAAATATACCCATCGCAACAGCAGTTTACCCGATTATTCCGGAATATCATAAGTATATTAAAGATAAAAGAACCGTGGTCGGTACTGGAGCAACCATTGGCTCTCATCTCACCGAACACGATTCCCTTATAAAATTACCTTATATAGAACTATTATCTTGTACTATCTAAATAAATCAAACTCATTCTTTTGAAATTTTTAGGGTCTTGAGATAATCGTACCCTATCTCCATTTTTCGAAATGCGATATATAGCATCTTCCCTCCGACTACTATCAAATTACCAAAACGCCCCTATTCGAATTATCCGTTGAAATTACTTTACAATCTTGAGATTATTTTTTTTAACATAATTCTCAAATTTTATAAACGCATCACTATAAGATTTGTTAAACTCTGTGTAATCAGCCATTTCATATAATTCCTCTAGCGTTTTATCAAAACAAAATTCTTGAATATCTATAGTGGGAAACTTAAAATACTCACACATCTCTTTTGTTCTTGCATCGATTGAAATAAATAATGATGGAACCCCTTCTAAAAGGGGGATAACATTGCCATGGAATCGACCACTAAATGAAAAGTCAAGCTCTCTGGAATACGCTCGCCATTCTTCTATATCAAAGAACATTTTGCCGAACCGTTTAAAATAAGTATGGAATAATCCTTTGAAACTTTTGTCAGTCTCTGATAAGAACTCAATCCAACTATTGTCTGCCTGCTCAATAAAATCTATTTTATTTCTTATTGCATATCCCAAGTATTCTTTCACTAAGCTTGTTGACATTTTTTCGTTTGGCCACGGTGTTATCCCAGTAGCAATCCTGGGATTTTTACGTAAGTAATTACGCTTAGACAGTTTAAAATTTGGATCTTTGGTATGAAATAATGAGGGACAGCCGATTACTTCAACATTTTTTACACCATTACTACTGAGCACCTCAGCCGTATACTCGCCTCTACAAGCAATTACAGCTTGCTCCGAAATCTCTTTAAGAAAAGACAGAGTTGTTGGATCATATTTAAAATCAGCCTTATAATCAAACACTTGAGTTCCAACACTAATTGGAACAAATTTCTTTCCTTTACTAATTATTTTACGAAAAGCATCATAGTAAAAATCAGGTAAAGGAGTATCCTCAACTATCCATGAAAGGTTCCCGACTATATAAACATCATATTCATCATCTTCTAGTGCTTTATCCAATAGTTCGTAATCCACACGTACAGCTGAAAAAATATCCATCAAGGCTGTAATATATGCATTATTCCCTGTATTTCCTCCTACTGAATTTAATTGTTCAGTAAATGTCCTGTTTGGATTGTACGGTTTACACTCTGTTAATATAGCAACTCTATTCACAGTAACCTCCTCTTGACAATCCGAAGATTAAAAATATGCTTTTTGCCAATTACTACTTAAAAATCATCCGTTTAAATCCCCGTAGTATACGATAAGACGTAGATAATACCTTATAGCTTAATGGCTTTCCTAGATATCTAATTTTCACCTTATTCTTTAAAGTATCGCGATCGAATAACGTAAAAAATATAATTCTTAATATCCGACTATGATATTGAAGAAAGTAAAAAGGTGGAGCTTGATGATCCTCACTCATCTCTGTCATTGAATGTTGTATTCTTAACTTATTTGTCTCTGCATTCCACCAATTTAATACACTATTTTTATCTTTCCCACTGTGTACAGTATCATCAGAATATGAGTGCATGAACAGTAAACGGTCACTCTGCTTTGAACTATGAATATACATTTCGAGAGGCAAAGATACTTCATGATTTTTAATATTAATTAATGACAAATGGTCTTTAAAACAACCCATAAAATCAGTTGCAAAATCTATTGCAGCATTTTGCAACGTGTTAATCATTAGTTGATTGATGTGATTCGTATAATAGTCTTCAAATACTGGCTCTATTATATTGTTACTTTTTTCTTCATAACCAATACACGAGGGTCCTAATTCTGCAAACAAATGCTCTCTTAAAATTCCACTAACAGACGGTTTTAATTCAAAAAATGATTTCACTTCAAAATCATTTCTTCTAGAATATATCTTCGACATTTCCTTACTCGTATGTACAAAATAGGTATTACAAGGGTACCCAAGGATATTTACCAATATGGTCTGTAATCTAGCTGAATATCCTAAATCAAATGTTGCATCATTAGATTTAATTACACTGCTCAGGTATTCTTTAATATTTGAATTGTACTTTTCTGTCTTTCCCCAATCAATTCCATCCTTTATGAGTACATCTAAGTATTTTTTGAATTCAAATTCAGAGGAGAAATTCTTTGATAATATTACTCCCTTTTCCTCAAAATTCTCCAACTTTAAATCATTTTTTAGAACACCACTAAATAATCCCAAAATACTACGAGGTGTATGCGAATAAATAGAAACAAACGAAGACAAACCATATTTATTATGCGAAGAAAGCAAATATGGTAACATAGACCTTCTCGAAACGTATAAATAATTTGATTCTGGTGCATTTGAATAATATTTAGAAATCACATCGTAAACTTTATGAGGCAGGTATCCGTCTCTAGCTAAAAAATGAATTGTATTATAATTCTTGTGCACTGCATCTTCTACAATCCATTTACAGAGTCCAACTGTATGCATTCCTAATGCGTAGTATCCCACAAAATACGGATCAACATTAAAATCTGAGTCTGGGTTAAAAGAAATATATGGATTATCAAATAATTTATTTGCTACTGTTGCAAGCATACACCTAGTACCCAAATATTCATTATGCTCATAACTTGTCCATTGTTCTTGTCTAAATTCATTAAAATACTTAACACTATTTCCGGACTCTTTATCAGCTAAATTATTCAGTAATAGATCTAGAGTTTTAGCGATAAAAAATGCATTCCAACCAGCTTTTTCGGCCATCACCTTATCCGATTCCCAGTTGTCACCTATATGCAGAATACTATTTGGATTTATCTCTAGATCAAGTGTAACATATTTAAACATATCCCCAGTATGTTTCAGTAATCGTGCTTCAGACGAAACATATATTTTTTCATAATCACAATATCCTGCTTTTTCAACGATATTTTTAATAACAGTCCCTGGCAGATACATATCTGAAACAAATATTATCTTTTTATTAAGTTCTTTAGCCATTTGATACAATTCATATACACTTTCTCTTCTCATTGTATATTGTATTTCCAACTCAATCTCTTTAGCTTTAAGTTTATCAACAATATCTAATGGAAAATCATACTCTGATCTAATATATTCATATATTTCATTCAGATTTACATCTTGCCATGAAGGATTTTTTAATCTAATTAACTGTCTTGTCTTGTCTTCAGCTTGTAATCTTAACGTTGAGAATTCTACTAAATTGTTATGAGGGTAAATTTGATGAAAATAATTATCAAGAATTAACAACAAATCTCTTGGGTCAAAAAACGGTCGAACAACTAACGTGTCAAAGATATCGAAACTTACATATTCTATTTCATCATCTGCAATTAACTTCTTTATTGTTTCATATCTATGCTCCCATGGAGTATTAACAGCTGCATGATAATAGTCTTCAGGTAATGCTAGCTCATTTCCATGTATATTAAGGGCTTTTTTCAATTCCAATATAGCCTGTTCTTTAGCGGATGGTTTCATTTCAGTAGACTCTAAGCGACTCATCCAAAGCCTAAAGTATCTCTTTTTCCAATTAGAAAGATTTTCCTTGTATTTCTCGAATTGCTCCGATGCCTCTAGGTACGATTCTACAAAGTTGAAAGCTGTTCCCATATCACTGAAGTTTTTCAGAAATTTATTTAGATCTATATCAGTTCCAGTAGATGCTTCTGCTCTTATACTATAAAAATATCCATCATACTTAATTGAGCAATATTTTTTAGCCTCACAAAATAATAACGAAGAAAAAATTAGATCTTCTGTCATAATTAAATGTTTAACTTGGTTCTTAAAATATGGTAGACATTTATTCCATAAATCCATTCTATATATTTTATTCCATATCACATGCCAATGATAAAATAAGCCCTCCTGAGAAAAGAACTGATCCTTAATATCGTCTCCAGTAAGTTTATCAATAAGTATATTGTTGAAATTTTGGATAAATCTGTATCCGTTTTCGTCTTCCCTAATAATTCTCCCCTCTACAATATCAGCTTCTTCCTTAATACCTTTATCAATCAGTAGTCTGTAATAATCAATTGATATATAATCATCGCTATCAACAAAAGCTATATATTCGCCAGTTGCAATTTCAGAACCTGTAACCCTTGCATGGAAAAGTCCCTTGTTATTATCATGTTCAATATACTTAACCCTGGAATCTCTTAGCAAATATTCATCTACTATTTTTTTCGTATCACCAGGTGAACAGTCGTTTACAATAATTATTTCTAATTGAGTGTATGTCTGATTAATAATACTATCGAGACATTTGGGGAGGAATTTTTCAGTATTATAAACAGGAATTACAACAGATATTAATGGCTTAGTTTTCGTTAGATTTGATTCTTTATTCATCGTCAGCACCTCTTATGTGAAGGAAATAATGATCAATTACGAAGCATCGATGCTTTATTCTATTTCATAAGATACTTAATTCTTCTCTCAATGAATTTGACAGCCTTTCTAGGATTTTTAATAGCTTTAATAATCTTTTCTTTAGTAATCCAGCTAACCCCTAACATTGATTGTAGCTTTTTGGAGTGATCCTTTCTTTTTAGTTCTGATAAGCTTCCTTGAATGATAAGCGTATTCTTCCATAAATTTTTGTTAATATCTTGTTCAATTTTTCTTTTATTTTTATAGTATTCTTGAATGGAAGTACAAGTAACATATTTCTGAGAGTCTTGAGAGTTTCCAATGCCTACTACACTCGACAATTTGGTAAATTCAATAAGATCCTCATATCTTTTTGCTTCAATAAATTCAAAATACCCATCTAAACAATCTTTGATATTGATATTCTTAAGATACTTATAATAGGGTATATACTTGTCTACGCTCACTATTACACTTGAATGAACATCTGAAAGGCATTCGTAAAGAAAACTGTTGTTTTCAACTTCTTTTAACACCGGGTATATTATTTCATTTTCTTCTCTAAAACCAATTAATGACCCATGAGGTGCGGAAAATACCAATTCATACATCATTACATTATCCATAATCTTTTCTGCGTTTATATGTGACTTCCCTAAATTAAATGCATAACCATGTACATGATCTAAAATGTCATCATATACATTATGGGTTGTACCAAAATAGTACCCGTCAGTTTCGATACCTGTGATGTCTTTAATAGCTTTTTGTGTAGAACCTCTCCACCCTACATCGACGACATGGAGTTCATTACACTCATATACGCCATTTTGTATAAGATACTTCTCTAGTAACGATTTCTCTCGTTGTAAAACAATTGTGACATCTGTATAAATCGATTTCAAAACTTCTTTAGCTCTGGCTCTATCATTATCAGTTTTAATTTCATCATTAAAGTCATAAAATCCAAAATTTCTAATCAACTGATCATATTTTTCCCTATTTAAACAAATATTATCAAAGATTTCTCCAATAGTAATCCTTTGGCCAAGACTAGGATTATACGCAGTTAATAGTTCTAAAGCATCACTTTGTTCCATATTAAGTATGTTCGGTATTTGATATGCCCTTCTGGAAGCGTATAGATAATTAGCTTTTGGAAGCCCTTCAATAATATCCGACATTTTTAGAAATAATTTATATGGCAAGTAACCATCTCTTGCTAAAAAGTGAACATTGTCCTTCCCCTTTACCTGATTTATTAACCATAGTGTAAAACCAAAAAAAAGAGAAGAAACTGTATTAACACCGAATCGTTGCCAATAGTTTAATTCCTCCGTTGATTCACAATAATTAATTTGAATAGCTTTCATTATTGATAATTCAATAGAATTAACTTTTTTAATTCCAGCTCTTGTTCTTATATCCTTATAATAGTATGCACTCAAATTACATTTGAGAGCATTTTCATAATCGGATGTCATGTTATCACCGATATGTAACCATGAGCTGTTTATATTCATCTCTTTTCTAACATGAGAGTATAAATTTGTAGAAGCTTTTGAAACTCCGATCGATCCCGATATGAAAATATCTTCAAATTGATCATACCCATTTTCTATCAAAAGATTGGTGATAAACTCTTTAGGGAGATACATATCTGATATAAATATGATCTCTTTATTGTTTGCTTTAGCATAATTATAAACTTCTTTTATAAATGGATTACTTACTGTGAATTCTCGTTCTATAGATAGTTCTATTTTCTTTATAGTTTGGCTTAGCTGTTCTCCTAAATCACCTGATATCACTTGATATATATCCTCTAACGTTACATCTTCACATTGAGAAAACTTCCTTGCTTTTTCTTCTGCGGAAATTCTCATTTTTTTAAAATCTTTTAGAAATATATCATTTTCTTCAAGCTCCCGAGAGACAATTTCAAAAATATCAGTAGGATAGAGCACATTTCTTAGGAGAGCTGTATCATATATATCAAAGGAAATCACCTTATGTTTATCAACTAATGTGCACATTTCAAGAAATTCTTTATTAATATCACTCTTCACAATTAATCTCCTTTCATCTGATTTTAGCTCCCACTACTGATTGTTCATAGCTTTAAAGTTTTTAATTATCTCTTCAGTAGCTCCTATTTGTTTTACACTTCCCTGTTCCAACCAAAGAACTTTATTGCAAATAGTCTCTACTTGTCCCAATGAATGAGAAACGAACAACACTGTTGTTCCATCTTGCATCATTGAGCGAATCTTTTTCTCAGACTTCTCCTTAAATTTGAAGTCACCGACGGCCAGAACTTCATCGACTATTAAAATTTCCGGTTGAACGACTGTTGCTATGGCAAAACCAAGCCTTGCTTTCATTCCTGAGGAATAGTTTTTCAAAGGAGTATGAAGAAACCTTTCCAATTCCGAGAATTCAACAATTTCATCGAACTTTTCTTTTATAAATTTCTTTGAATAACCCAGCAACAATCCATTTAAGTTTATATTTTCAGCACCAGTCAAATCGTCGTTAAAGCCAGCTCCTAGTTCGATTAAGGGAGCTATGCTTCCCCTTCTCTTTACAGTACCAGAAGTAGGTTTTAAAACCCCTGCTATGATCTTAAGAAGTGTACTCTTTCCCGCACCATTCATCCCGACAATCCCCAGCACTTCTCCCTTTTGAACAGTAAAACTAACTTCTTTCAAAGCAAAGAAATCTGCATATTGAATTTCCCTATTTAGCTTCTTGATTAAAAAGTGCTTTAAAGAATCAATCTTTTCTGTAGCAATTCTGTATTTCATTGTCACATTGGAAAGTTGAATCACTATGTCGCTCATCAGTATTGTACCTCGACTTTACAAATAATAAATGAATCTGTCCTGCGTCTTATAAAACACTAGAAAACCAATCACTCCATATATAATTACATACGAAATCGAGATCAAATGTGTCGTTATATCTGGAATAATTCCTTCGATCACGACATCACGAAACATTTCGACGACCGGATACAATGGATTCAACATAATTATTGGCATAAACTCTTCTGGAATAATGGATGCTGGATAGAAAATTGGTGTCAAATACATCAAAACCAACAATACAATTGAGTAAAAATGATTCATATCCCTAAAAAACACATTAATTGAGGCCAAGAGCAAACCAATACCAGATGACATAATTAATAAATAAATCAAAGGAACTACAAACAGCAAATTGATCCAACGAAATTCCATACCTGTGACAAGCATCATTATCACTACTGGTACAAAGGAGATCACTGTAGTGATGAAAGATGAACATACTCTAGAAAGCGGAAAAAAGTACTTTGGAACGTACACCTTTCTAATTAATTGTCCGTTAGCAATGATCGAATCCATAGCAAAGTTGGTTGCTTCAGAAAAAAATTGATAGAGAATCCTCCCAATCAGTACATAGACCGGGAAATTAGGAATATCATTTTCAAACAATGCCATAAATACAACACTTAAGACAATCATCATTAGTAAAGGGTTCAACATACTCCAAAGAACCCCAAAAATTGAATTTCTATATTTTAACTTTATGTCTTTCTTCACCAATTCAATAAATAAATCTTTATACTTTAATAAGTTCTGGAAATGTGACATCATCACAGTACTCCTCCAAGAATCATACTTCATTTTTAGAAGCTGTTAGCCTGAAAACTTGAAACAGTTCCGCTCATTATTTCAAAAATCTTAATAAGGCCTCTTTTAAAAAATATATCGTAGATTTCGTCATCATATATTCAATCCTTATGTAATTCATCGTGTTTTCCATTTTATATTTAATTCTTTTAATAGATTTAATTGTTTTAAAAGCTTCAATTAAACCTTCGATGTAAATAGCTCCAAACCCAAGTCTTCTAAAATATAATGCCTTTATTAAGAAGCCAGCAATGAGAAATGGAGCATTAAGAATTAACATGACTATAGGAATATTTTTAAGCACTAAGTATACGTTATTTCTTGCTGACAATCTTACTTTAAAAGAATTGTGTCTATTATTGCCAGATGTTGCACTACCAATATGGAGGACTTTTGCTTTGGGACAATAAACATTTTTATATCCAAATATGTTTGCTCTAAACCCTAAATCAACATCCTCTAAATATGCAAAAAACATATCGTCAAAGTAACTTATCCTGTCCAATATTTCTCTTCTATATATAGCCCCACCAGCACAAGAACTAAAAATTATTCTATCTTTTTCATATAAGTCACTTGAGTCACCATCGCCTGTTTTAAATGCCCATCCCATCAGAGACAGTTGATCACCAGCGTTATCAATGATACTCGGATTTGAATATGATAACATTTGAGAGGCAACGGAAAAGATTCCTCTATCAGCATCAATGCAATTAAATAGGTGTCTCACAAAATTTTGTTGGGCAAATGCATCATTATTTAATAGTATAATGTACTCTGAGCATGAATACTTAATGCCTTGATTAACTGCGCTAGCAAAACCAAGATTCCTATCATTTATGATTAATGAAATATCCGGATATTTTTCTTTAATTAATACAACACTTCCATCCTGAGAATCGTTATCAATTACGATAATTTCTTTTTTATTCTCTATTTGATCATATATACTTGCAATACTATCTAATATGTAATTTGCTCCATTGTAGTTTGGAATTACAATCGAAATATCCAACGATAACATCCCCACACTAGCTAATGATAGTGAACTTTATTCGCTTAGTTTTTCTTTACTACCGAATGCTGTCATTATATCATATAACTTCAGCTAAACTCATTTTAACCATTAATTAACATATGATAGAAAATTACAAGAACTATAACATGTTTCAATCACACTCACATATTTTCTGAGATTAATTTTAATAAACCACTAAATATAAAGGCCTCCAACCCACTTACGTTGAAGGCCCAAAATGTTCACTTCACAATAATTCCCCTATACTTTACAACCCTTTGTGCAAAGTCAGTAAATTGCGTTATAAGCGACTTCGTAATTGATCCCGCCTGGTCTACCCATCCCATTTCTTCATAGGCTACAACAAGCAATGCTTTTGCATCAACAATAACTTTTGGATCATTTACTTTTTCAAGTAATTCAACCCCGTTTTCATATTGCCCGAGCATTATGTATGCTTGCCCTATAAAAAAGTAGCTGTTGTTCACCAATTCGAGGGGTCTCTTATCTGGAATATTTTTAGCTTTAAATGGCTCAATTCTTACATGATATTCTTCATAATGACTAATCGCCTTCGTTGCCAACATAATTGCGATTTCTTTTTCCTTCAACACTGCAAATTGCACTGCAAGCTGTGCTTCAACTCTCATAGTGCTCTCAATAAGCTGTACATTAAATGGATCATTTTCCATCGCAATGTCAAAGTACGCTAGAGCCTTCTCCCAGTCATTCAATGCTAAATAACCATTCCCTATGTTTGACAGCACCTTTGAATTATTAGGTTCCAAGGCTTCTGCAGCTTGAAGTCTCTCGATCGCTTTTGTTTTCCACTCTTCTTTTTCTTCATTCTTATATTTCGCAGCATATACATTCGCTAAATTAACTTGATAATCAACTTGATAAGGGTTAAGTGAGGCTGCTCTCTCTAGCATTTGTTGGGCCTCATCTATCGATATTTGTTCTTCTGCTTTAGGAAGAGCCTGCTCTGCTAAATAGAATCGAAAAGAATAAACACCGAAGACAAGCACAAAAACAGCAGATAAAGATAAAATGACTCTGACTCCTATTGTACCTGGTACTAGCTTCACTATATTATCGACATTCACAGTAAAAGCTGGTACCCCCATCGCAAACAACCAAAAAGCAACAAACCATACAGTCCCATAAGAGAAGTCAAAATCTATGAAACCATGCATGAAGATCATTGCTAGGGCCGGGAACACAGCTATTGTTCGTATTTGCTCTTCTTGCTCTTTTTCTTTATAAATCCGTAGAGCAATTTGATAAACCAAGAATGCAAATACCAACAAAAAGAGGATTAATCCTAACCATCCGGTACTTAACAAGACTTCCAGATAACCATTGTGAATCTCATTATTGAAGTACGGCAGCTCTTGATGCTTAGAATAGAGGATCTTCCATCCCTCACCACCAACTCCTAATAGAGGCGCCTCACTACTGAGCTTGAATGCATCTTGATATACATTCGTTCTCCCCAATAAGCTGGCAGTTTCCCTATTAATATCCGTTACCCGTTCCTGTAAACTGCTTGGCAATTGCTGATATACCAGGCCACCGCTCTTAATATCTAATACCAATAATACTCCTATAATAATGACGGCACCTGGCAAAAGGAACCTTGCAAACTTTTTATCTCCAAAGCTAGTAAAAAACGATTTTCTATCCAATACTGCTCTGATTAAAATAACCAACATTAACACCACAAAAGTAGAAACAAAGAAAGAAAGCATGCCCGGATTTGCTGAGCCTTGCTCCGCCTGCGTAGTAATTTGTCGAAATACTATGAATGAAGCAGCACCTGAAAGAACTGAGTAGATTATGTATGAAATCTGTCCCTTACCTTTCAGTAACAAAAGTCCAATAAACCATGCCAATGGAAAGACAAGTAGAGATCCACGAGAGTAAGAATGTAATAAGCCTACGCCGTGTGCAACCAAAGGTAAGCTAAACAGTATGGTAGACCAGATAGGGAGATTCTTCTTCGTCAAAACTACCAGTGCATAAAGCCAGAAAGCACATATAACCGTGGCGAAAGTATTGGCATATTGGAAAGTGCCTGTTAAACGTTCAGCAAGCATAAGGTCCTTAAATTCAACCCATCCCCACATACCAAAAACGGCAAAGAAGGAAACCCAGATTCCCGTCAATTGAAATACAGTTGAATATACTTGTTCTAGCCTCGTTGATTCATCTGCTTGTTTTGCCCATACTAACATGACAAACATAGATGTATAGGCCAACCAACGAAAGATGTTGTCAAAAGCTCCATTAACTGTTGCCGCATTAGTTAAAGACAGGGTATGTGTTAATGGTACTAAGAGCACTATTAAATATGGTAATGCACTCTTCATTGGATTCTTAATAATTTGTACAACTATCGTACCAAGAATAAGCACTGATAGTATTACTTCAATCAAGTAAAAATCTGTATCAAAAAATAAACCCCGTAAATACGGAGTGTAAATAAAAAGTACAGAAATCACCAATACACAGACTAAGCTTAGCAATCGTCCCATTACAACCTCCGGACTAGAGTTATTGTTGTTTTATGCCTTTTTCCAAGTCAGAAACAATTTGTTTTATCTTTTCTTTGAACTGAACGCCCTCAGGTGCTAGGTTTAGGTAGGTTTTCAGGTGTTCTAGAGCTTTTGTCTTATCATTTAAACCAATATAGCTTAACCCTAGAAAACGATAAGCCTCGAAATACACTGGATCTTTAGCAAGTTCTGTAAACAGCGAGATTGCATCATTATATTGCTTCTTTACATATAGAATCTGAGCTTTCTTAAATTTTAAATCAGCAAAATCTGGCTGTACCTTTAATCCCTGATCCGCCGTCACCAATGCTTGATCATAATTTTTAGTGGCCATGTGAAGCGCTACGGTATTATTATATGCTTCTAATAGATCAGGAGACTTTTTTATAGCATTTTCATAATATACTATCGCATTCGGGAAATCGTTCTTCATACGCAGAATGTTCCCTAAGAAAAAGTCATATATTCCATTAGTTGGATCATTCGCTATACATTCTTCAAATATTATTTTAGCCTCTTCTAGTTTCCCTTGATTATATAAACTCAATCCTTGATCATATTTTGCCTTTACCTCATTCATGGCATCGGTAGAAGAGGTTTGCCCGTTATCCGTTGTTTTTTCAGAATCACTACATGCAGTATTCATTAGTATAGCAGCAACTAAAACAAATGAATAAATAACTTTTCTTTTTATCAATTTAAAGTTCCTCCACATTGCTTTTATCACAAAGATTTTTTCAAATATCACCCACATTCTATCACAAATATTGTTGAATTAACATAAAATTAGCCTAGTTTGCTTCTCTTTGAGTCGTTCCGACCTTTGGTACCTCTTCCAAAACACATACTTTATATGAATGTTCTTCAAAAAAGTCACTTCAATTCTTTTAACGTTGTGTATATAAAACAGACAAAACAAAAAAACAGGTGAGGAGAAAATCCTCACCTGTTCCTATTAAGTAATATTACTTAACAGTTTTTGTTGTATTACCTTTAAGCATGTTGTTTTCAGCATCTTTAGCAGTATCTGGAGTTGCTTGAGTTCCTACTTTAACAGAAGAGATAGAACTGTTATTGAGGTTTACAGTAGAGCCTACGGATGCTGGAACAGAAGTCAAAATGTCTGTAGCCGCATCATAAGCACCATTTTTATTAACATCAATATACAGTACATCATCTGCTTGTTCAGGTGTACCATTACCGTAAGTTGCACCAGTTACAGTAAGAAGGTATTTACCTGCATCAGAACCTACTGAGATTTTGTTTACATTATACAAATCTTTATCCAGTGGCAAGTTATTTACAGTTACCACCAAATCATCTGCATCAGGATCTACAGCCAATGTTTCACTGAATGTCAGGTTAATAGAACCATCAGCATTCAGTTGAGCAGTTTGGAGTTCTGGTTGAACATTATCCTTAACTTCCACTGTTCCAGTGTAGTTAGTAACTACTTCACCACTAATTGCTTTTACGTTTGCTACAGTGAATACAGCAGCTTGATCTGTCTTCTCGATAGAACCAACTGGGAGCGTGATAGTAGCAGTGTCTTGAGCTTGATTAAGTCTGATAATAGTATCAGCAGGCAATGGTTTACCAGCCAAAGTATAGTTAGCAGCATCTGTTGCAGAGTTAGCAACTGCTCCACCTTTAACTGCACGGCCAAATTTAACTGTAATTACATTGCCAGCAGCTTTAGGAGCTTCTGCCAAATCAAATGATGCGGAACCTGCACCGAAATCAACTGTTTGGTTGAATACTGCAGAGGTGTTAGGTGTTTCTGCTTGGTCAGTAACAAATGCAGCTGGGAAGCTGATATGGAACTTTCCTGCAACTTTAGCTGGATTAGCAAAGTTCAATGTAACCTTTTTATCTCCTGCTTGAACTGCAGCTGGAGTTACGCCACCCAAAAGAGTGTCAGTAACATCAACACCATTTTCGTTTACAATTGTAGGTTTAACTGGGGTACCAGCTGCCAAACCTTCTGAGAAGTTCACTTCCAATGAAGTTACATTACCCTGAGCGTTTTTAACAACTTTATAGCCAGTAGAAGCAGGTTTTGTAACATCTTTGCTCAGAACAACAGTTTTAGTTGTTGGAGCTACTGCATTACCCAACTTGTCTTTGATTGTGTTCGGAATAACTACAGTCAAAGTACGGCTGTCTTTATTAGTGTAAAGAGCTTGAGAAATAGGGATCAGGAATTGAGTGTCATTTTTATCTTCAACTTTAGTAACAACACCATGCTGTACATCAGCCAAAGCCTCGTCCTTCACGCCAATGTTAGTTGGGAACGCAGCAATTACAGAGTTAGCATCCATAGCTTTATCAAATGTCAACAGAATCGCTTTGTCGCTAGACGCGGACAGAGCAGCTGTCGGAGCATTTGCATCTACAGTAATTGTGATTGCTTTAGAAGTGGATACAGTTATGTTTTCGCTCTTGTCAGTCAGGTTAACCAACTCAATGGTATGTGGCTTAGTTGCATCAAGTTGCAGACCATTGATTGTTGCAGTAGCAGTTCCCTTGAAGTCGATACCGTAGTAAGTACCATTGATCTTAGCCAAAGAACTTTGGATTGGCTCAGATGCAACAACAGTTACACTAGTTGCAACTGCACCATTAGTTTTACCTGTCGCAGATACGATTTCAGGTTTTACAGTGTCCTCATAAGTCAAAACGGAAGTGTGTTTAGCTGTTGATTTAGTAGCATCTGCTTCAGTAACAACTGGTTCCACAACTACTACACCATCGGTTACTTCAACATTAGACTTAGAAGCGAAAGTCAAAGTAACAGTTCTACCGTCTTCAGCCAATTCTACGCCTGTTGGATTAGCACCATTAATAGAGTAGTTAGTTTTGTCAATTGCATCATTGCTATCTACTTTTACACCAAACACTACTTTAACTTGAGTAGCGTTGATAGCAGTTACAGATTCAACTTTCAGATCGCCAGTTGGAGCATCGATAGCATCATTGCGTGGGTCATAAGTTGCACCGTTAGTACCATCGAGGTTAGCTTTCGTATAAACGCCTTCGAAATCGGATTTTTTCAGGTCTCTCTTAACTTTGCTGAACTCACCGTTCATGATTTCGCGGAGGCTTGCACCTTTACCGTCGAAGTCAACGTAGATCAGTTTGTCGAAAGAAGTTACTCCCATGTCAGCTGCAAATTTTGTTTTACCTGCATCTGTCAGGTTGAACAGGTCACGCAATTCATAATATCTGTCTACATCTCCACCCAGGTAAACACCAGATTTTGGTGCTGCAAAAGCGGAAGAAGCCATGCTAGCAACTACTGTAGCAGAAAGGATGGAAAGAGCTACTTTTTTATTCACGTACTACCCCTCCGTAAGTTTGATAGGAAGTCTATTTTTGTGAGTGAGTATGTAATGAACAGCGGAGAGAGGTGACTCCCTCCGCTGTTCGACTCACGTAAAAGGTTTTAACTCACAAAATTATTTTTTGAAAGTTACGTTTGCTTTGTCAGTTTCGCCTTTTTCACTTGTTACAGTGATTACACCGGAAGTAGCATCTGTTTTATCAGTAGAGAATTCGAATACGATTTCTCCGTTGCTTACTTTACCAGTGAAGGTTTCGCCACCAACTTTGATAACTGCTTTATCAATCTCGGATTCTTTACCGGATTTGATTTCTACAGTTACAGAGTAAGAGTTTACTGGACCGATAGCGAACTGTTTACCAGTTGCGTTGTCAGCAATAGCATCCCATTTACCTGGGATTTCGCCACCATCGCCAGGTGTTTGTCTCAGGAACGCTTCTGCTTCATCTTCCCAACCTTGTTTATCTACTTCATCTTCGTCGGAGATGATCAATACGTAGTCGTATTTGTTACCGGAAACGTCGGAGCTATCGATAGCAACGATGTAGTCGCCTTTGCTTACGCCGTCAACGCCTTCCAGATCATCGAAGATCTCCAGGAATGCAGTGGAAGATTTAGTGTTGATAGTGGATTTTTTGTCATCAGCATCTTTAACAGTGATGGTGTTGCCATCTACGTTGGATACCAGACCCACTTTGATTTTGTCGATGCTAGCATCTTTCCACTCGTCTTCGTCAGCGATCTTAGCGAGCATTTTCTCGTCGGAATCTTCGAGGTTGTTGTTAACTACTTCAACAACATCGTCCACAACTACTTCATCGTTAGTATCCAATTGGAATGCGATGAAGTCGCCGCGTTTGATACCACGATCGTCTTTCAGATCTTCGGAATCTTTGTCCAATGGGTAAGTTTTCAGTTCTACTTTGTCACCGGTTTTAGTGAGAACTTGGATAGTGTCATCTCCACCGGATCTTCCGTAATCCCAAACCATACCGTATTGGGCATCGCCACCCAAACCGTCGCCTTCAACTACGAAGATTGCTTCAACTTCATCTTTATCTTGGTCAACTGTGTAGTATACAGTCAGATCGTCTTCGTCTGCAATGTCTTTGAACTTCGCAGCTTTAGCGTTTTTCAGTTCAGGACGTTTGTTAGCGTCTTTGATCTCACCAGTCATGTTGAAGATAGCAGTATCATCAGTTACTTCGTAGTCGTCAACCATTTCGTCGTCTTCGTCAGCAATTTTGTCCCACTCTGCTCCAGAAGAACGAATCAGATCGGTTTTCAGGATACGAACTTTTTCTGCTTTACCTTCTTTGTCAAGTTCAACTTCCAGCAGAACGTTGCTGTCGTCTTTCTTAGGTTGGAGAAGGTCTTCCAGTTCGCTCTCGTTACCGTTTTTGTCGAAGTTTTTGCCGTTTACATCATAGATGTCTTCAGCTTCCAACTCAACATTCACTTTTTTGCCTTTTTGAGTCAATACAGTGAATTGCCATTTGTCTTTACCATAGTCCAGGTAAGCTGCACGAGTAACGATTGCTTTTTGTTTGCGATCGTCGATTGGATCCTTAGTAGTTACGTGACGAACACGACCAGAAGCATCCAGGTACAGTTTTACTGTTTCGCCGTCAAGATCTTTGATCAGATCCCAGTTGGATCCATCAGTATCTTCAACGTCTTTGTTTCCGTTATCGGAGTAAGTAGCACCTTTGTAGATACGGTATGTTTTATCTCCAACAGTCAGACGGTAGTCATTGCTGTTACGCATAACAACTTTGTCTACTTTACCTTCTACAATTGTGTCAGTAGCGAAGATCAGGAACTTGTCTTCGTCACCTTCTGGATAGTAAACGCTGTAAACCATGTTTTCTTTCAGATCGCTGAATTTAGCTGGTTTACCATTGAGGAACACGAGGAAGTCTTTACCTTCGTCTTTGTTTTCCAGCTCATTGAACTTGTCGTTGTCAATGTTCGTGATCTTTTTCTTTTCAACATCGACTTTGCTGATCACTTCAGAACCATATTTACGACCTTCGTCAGTTTGGTTCATAGTTTGATCGTCGATTACGTGCATGTAAGCAATTTCGTTGTTGTCATCCAGAACAACTTTCACACCAAAAGTGAAGCCGTCGCCATCTTTGATGATTTCTTTCAAGCCGTCAACTGCATCAGAGTAACGTTTGAAGTTGTAAGTAACAACAGTGTCTTTGTTCAGACGGTAGGATTTCTCGCTAGCATCCAGAACCAGTTTCAGATCTTTCAGATCGGAGCTGCTCAGATCTTTAGCATCTGTGAAAGATTTGCCTTTCAGTTCCCATTCGCTCACACGGTCCATGATAACTTCTTCGTCTGTGGAACCTTCCATCCAAACGATTACGTCTTCACGGTCGTCTTTGATCCACACTTGTACGTGTTGACCAGCGAATTCGTTAGAGTTGATACCGTCAGCTACTTTGTAAGTAGTGTTGCCGATACCAGCGTCTTTACCATTCAAAGTAACTTCGTTAGCTTTGATTTTGCCCAGACCGATAGCAGGTACGTTTGTTACCAATGGCAAGTCATCGCCATCGCGACCAGCTTCTTGAGCCCACTCCATGTCACGAACAGTAACTTTCAGGTATTTAGTCAGGAGGTTTTCATTCGTGATTTCATAACGAACGTCAGTCCCGAATTCTTTTTGCTCCATCAGGTCTACACGAAGAGCGTTGTCGAGCATTTTGAAGATGTCGCCACGAGTTGCTGCATTGTTAGGAGTAGTGATGCTCTTAGCAATGTTCAGCTCGGAAGCTTTGGAGATCATGCTGTTAGGCCATACACCCTTAACGGATGGCTCATAACCCAGTGCACGAACGATCATAGTAACCGCTTCTGCATAAGTAACTTGGTTTTGTGGTTTGAAAGATTTGTCCGGGAAACCTTTTACGATTTCTTCGTTGGAAGCTACGTTTACGAAACCAGCAAACCAATCAGTAGATCTAACATCAGTATAAGTATTGCTGAATTGTGCCAATTTCGCACCTTGCTCCAGTCCGCGAGCGCGAACGATCAGAGTAGCGAACTCTGCACGAGTGATAGTTTTGTCTACACCGTAATCGCCGTTGCCATAACCTGCTACCAGGCCAAGAGCTTCCAGACGTTTTACGGTTTTTTCCATTTCAGCGTCCATTTTAGGAGCTGTAGTTGTTGCTGCTTCTTCTGCTGCGAAAGCCATTGGAGCAACAGTAAGTGCGAGTGCACTAGCCAATACACTGTTAACGACCTTTTTCATAACCTTGTGTTCTCCTCCTCTAGTATAAACAAATTGTTCTTGGGGAATATTTGTTGTTAATCTATCTTTCTTTTTAAAGCCCGAATCCTGCAAGCGCGTGTCACCTCCTTTCGCAGGAAAGCCTCGCTTTTTGTGTTAAAAATCTCTAGTATATTCAGTATTGTGTAAAATGCAACAATCACTAGTGTAACACAACTGCTAGAATTCGTGAATCTTTTTTACACAATTCCCCGTTTTTCGTGTGACATCCTATTAAACGCCTGAGCGAATCAAAAGTTGCGGCGCCTTCGAAAAAAAATTAAAGTTTTTTTCGTGGTTCGTTATTCACCTGTCAGTTATGTACGAAGTGACATCCGCCACAATCGTATTATAGGGGACATATGGCGGGCTGTCACGACTGAACCTTTTTCCAATTTGATTCAAAAGCTTGCAAATCTTGTTTCCAGTTAGTTACCCAGTGCTGTTTCAAAAGCTACAACAGCCAGATTGTATGTCAAAACAGCTTTTTGGTACTCGTTCTCACTGGTAGACAATGCTTCTTCGGACTGGATAACCTCCAAAGTAGTTGCGAGGCCATTTTCAAAGCGCAGATTTTTCAGGCGATAGCTCTCCGCAGCAGAGTCCTTTGCAGACTTGCGGAACTCAATCGCTTCTCTTGCCGCATTCAGGTTGAGATATGCTTCTGTTACATCTTTGGTAACAACACGCTTTTGCTCATCGATGGAAAGCTTAGCTTTTTCCACATTGTTGCGTGCCTGCTGGCCTTGAAGAGTAGATACAGCCAAATACTCATCGATCAGCTTCACGTTCAGTTCAGCCAGCTTGAGCTCTTCTTCTGCTCTCGTAATTTCTACCCGGTTGGTGAGTGCCTGTTGCTTGGCTTGTTCGAGCGTCAGCTTAATAGGAGCCGTTTGCTTATTCGATGTGACGAGCTTCCATTCTTTATTTAAATCTACTCCGAGGAAGTCATTCAGATTCATGAGGGCAATTTCTACAGCGTTTTCTGCAGACTTCAATTGTGCTTTTGCCGCTGCTACTCCCATCTCTGCTTCCAAAACATCTGTTTTTGCATTCGTTCCCACATCGAATGCAGCCTTTGCTACCTTCAACTGTGCTTCTGAACGCGCCAAGCTTTGTTTCTTCAAGTTTAAATCATCTTGAGCAAAAATCAGCTTGTAATAGACATCTTGTGCCCCTAGCTTTGTTTTTGCTTCAGCTGATTTTACGTACAGTGCATTGAGCTTTTTGTTCACTTTCCCATTCTCGTTTGTTACAAATTTGCGTTGTGCATCTTCTAGCGTCTCAATTGTACTACTTGGCATTTCAGAGTTACTCACATAAGTAAGTGACTGATTAATGTCTGCATTTTTGGCATCCAGACGTGTCTCATTCAGCTTAGCATTTGTCTTCAGAGACTGTTCAACAGCTTTTTCCAAAGTCAGCTCATCACTTGTAGCTGCCTCAGGAGTAGACTGGCTTTCTGTACCGGTTTGTGCTGCTGTTTTATCATTTGATGCTTGTACAGTTGTAGGTGCCTTTGTTTGATCGGAGCCTGTATTCGCAGATGCCGTCAAGCTTCCTGCGCCAAGTGCTGTTGTTAATACTGCCGCCAAACTGATGGACATCCATTTCTTTTTCGAATATGGAAAATTCACTGAATTCCACTCCTTTATTTTATGTTAAGTATAAAATTATTAACCACATTAAATATGTGGTTTGTCCCAAGATCACTATATCACAGAGTTATACTTCTCACACGCAAAATTATGCCATACCAGCATTTTCATAAGGGAATCATCGATAGCTCCTCCCTTTCCTTTTTTATTCCACAAGCACTACATAGAGTACTACGATTATGTGTCAAAAACATTTCAGTGTTCGCCAACATTTCTTTTGCATGCTATCCTTTTCTTGAGGTGATTGTACGATGCTTACCCAATACAAAACGATCGCTGGCTACGGTGAGGACTATATCGTTATTGAACGCTCCCGTTTTATCGGATATGCCCAGCGGGTTACAACGGAGGAAGAAGCGACAGCGTTTATCGCGATGATTAAGAAGAAGCACTGGGACGCTACCCATAACTGTTCCGCTTTTGTCATTGGCGAAAACGATCAGGTTCAGCGCTCAAGTGATGACGGGGAGCCCAGTGGTACAGCTGGCAAACCGATTCTCGAGTGTATCAAGAAAAACGGTGTGAAAGATACGGTCGTCGTCGTCACCCGCTATTTCGGCGGAATCAAGCTAGGGGCCGGTGGACTCGTTCGGGCTTATACAGCGGGAACGGTCACTGCACTAAAGGCTGCGAAGATCGTGGTGCATACCTTGCATCAAACCATTTCTGTCAGCGTCGACTACACGTGGTGGGGCAAGGTGGAAAACGAACTGCGTCTGGGCGATCATCGCGTAAGTAGTACGGATTTCACAGACAAGGTTACGGCGCATGTGTTGATTCCTGAGGGTGAACAGGATGAGTTCGTCGCGCGAATGGTTGATTTGACGAATGGACAAGCTCAGATCGTGCTCGGGGAAAAGGAGTATGTCGAGGTTCCGGTGGACGCGGTTGGAGATGTGGAAGAAGAGTAATTTCTCAACAAAAAAGCTGAAGAGGCAGATGACCTCTTCAGCTTTTCTTCTATTATATATAGCGAAATAGATTCGCTTACTGCTTAGGCAGTTTTTTGAGTTGGACCATCACACGTACTGTGATAACAGCCATCTCTGCACGAGTCAAATTATGAGTTGGCTTGAAGCTGTAGGTTGGCTTTTTCACGGATGGGTCATCGACTTCACCGTTCATCAGCTTGCCTTTGCTGACAGCCAGTACAGATGGAGCTGCATAGTAGCTTACATCTTTCGCATCTGTAAACATTTTATTCAATGCCACTTTGGATGCATCGAGTGTAGCCAATTTCATGTTGAGTGCACGCGCAATCATGATTGCTGCTTCTTCACGTGTCAGAGAGTCGTCTGGACGGAAGTAGCCTGGCTGTTTTCCACGAATAATCCCAGCGCGAGCAGCCGTCTCGATGTACTTGTACTCATAATCCCACGTATTGCGATTAGGACGGACATCCGTGAAGGTTGGTTCTAACGGATCACGCTCATTGCTATCCTTATATGGACCAGCGTTAATTGGCAGTGCCAACGCTTTTACCAGCATCGTTGCAAATTCACCGCGTGTCATGTCACGGTTTGCACCAAAACTGCTTCCACTGTATGCTGGCATGATGCCTTTTGCATACAAGGTCTCAATCGCATCGCGAGCAAAATCATGGGTAATGACATCATCGTAGGATTCTCTTGTTTTCATGACCATGTAGTAACCAAATCCAGCAAACGGTACCTGTACGGTTTTCGCGCCAGTATTCACTACACCACCAATGTTTCTCCACTCGTCACCATTGTGATAGTAAATGGTCAAGATGTTGTTCGCAGCATTTACGATCGATGGATCATATTTAATGGTAAGTGTTCCACGGAGGCTTGGAACAAGATTGTCCTGCCAACGGCTCTTAAAGTCCTGAGCATCGCCTTCATCGTAGTATGGATCACGTCCACCCGGAGCCTCTGTGTCACCTGCATCGACATAGTACAACGGACTTGCGTAGTTAAAGTTGGATTCGAGTACCAGCCTGTCCTCCAAATTGTCTTCTTCAATGGTTACTTGTCCTGTTGTTCGGTCTGCCATACCAAAATAGAGAGGCACATCGACAAAAATGTCTCCGTTTGGATTCTTCACTTCTTGGCCAGCACGGCTGTCATCTGGCGACAGCAATACGGTACCTTTCGGAAACTTCAGATCAAATTGCTTATCAAATACGCTAAACGCTACTTTCTTCCCTAATACATCACGATATTCAGCACCATTTACATTCGAGCTCGCATTGTAAATCTTGATTTCGTCTTTATAGGTGCTATCGCCTACTACAACCGAGAATTTCACTGTGTTTAAACCTTTTTTAAGTGGAACTGTAGATGTAAACACGTAGTAGGTTTCTGGAATTGTTTTTCCTTGGTCATCGTCGTAATAGAAATCAGGGTTTGTTGTATTCGTTACTTTCGCTTCTGTTTTGCCGAACAATACTTTGTCCGCATTTTCCGCAAACACTTTTACAACTGCGCTGTTGCTATTAACGATGATGTACGGATCGTTTTCTTTTGCTTTTACTGGGGACAGAACTTCCCAGCTGGAATATTTCTGATCGATGTTGATGTCATAGCGAATGACAGTACCATTGTCATCTTCTGCAACGATTGTGTAGACCGTTGTTCCACCCTTTTTCAGAGTCAGAGGGAAGAGGCCCAATTTTTGTTCCTGTTCTTTCGCATCAGTTACAGCATCTTGCACTTCCTCAACAAGATCGCCATACTTCTTCGTGCTCATTTTCCCTCCAAATCGGGAACGAGACTGTGAATCAATGTTGTGCTCATCAAACAGGTCTTCCAAATCGTTATTTAATGCTGCTTCCAGACGAGTCTTTACGTATTCCTGATTCGTCGTGTCTTGATCCCAATCCCCACTCTTGTAGCGGAAATCATTGATCCGTTTTCCGTTCTTTTCGATATATACATGTGTCGCATCATTTACGGTAAAGCTCAGGCTGCTCAAGAAGTTGGCACCCGTCTTATAGGCCGGGTCTCCAGCTTTTTTCATCAGCTCTTCGGTTTTACCATTGGAGATGATCTCCAGCTTCACATCCTCTACAGATGGTGTCTTGGATGTGTTATACGAAACATTGTAGGTAAAAACAGTTTTTGGATCGTCTTTTAACGTGATTTTCAGGACGTTGTTGCCCTTTTTATAACCGAGTTGGTCTTTTTGAATCAGGAATGTGCCCTTGTTGGTATCGATATCGGTAATGTTGATAGTTGCTCCGTTCAACGTTGCTTCAATATTACCCGACTTCAATACGTAGTTGTACACTTTTCCGTCAAGATTTCGGATATCGTTCTCACTCTTCACTTGATATCCGTCTTCGAAGCTGCGAACCTGCCCTGTTGCATCTACATAGGTGATTTGCGCATATGGAGTAATACGAATATCCAGTGTATAGGCAGCAGATGTCGATGCTGTACCACCATTATATCCAATTACCAATTTACCCTGACCCTGTGGCAACTTTCTCAGCGTGAGTGTAAATCCATCGGACCCTGCCTGGATAACATAGTCAGTCCCTGCCGCCAGTGTTTGTCCGTTATAGGTAATGTTTATAGTAGTGTTTGGATTCGAGATATTTTGTGTGACGACCTTCAATTCCAGCGGCGAAGTAACTATCGTATTTGCAGCCGTTGGAGACAACTCTTGTGCGTTCGCCAAATTGATCACTTTTGTAATATTCGGCTTCGTGCTGTCTAAGTACTTGAACTCGTACTCGTAGTTCGCAACATTAATAAAGCCAGATGGAGAAGTTACGGTATTGTTCGATGCTTTTGTCAAGTACTGGTAGCTCAACGATACTTTGTACGTTTTTCCATCCTGGAAGACTCCTGCTGGTACCCCTACAGTTACCGCATATTCGGTAAAGCCGCTTTGCGGATTGCCGATCGGTGTAAAGGTTAATCCACTTCCACTCTTGTATTCACTCTTACTTCCACCTTCGGAAATCGTGACCTTGAATTCCTGGAACTGCTGCTCACCAGCAATATCTACAAATTTCAAAAGTGCCGCACCATTCAGTGTCATGGCTGGAGAATACGTTGCACCTGTTACCGTAGATAGTTGGTTCGGCTGTAGTGATACTCCACCCAGCATTACTTTGTAAAACTGATCAGAGCTTCCGGATGATGTAGTGGTAACCAACAGCTTGCGGACGAATGTCCCTACTTCCTTATTTTGGTTGAACACTCTGATTTCCAGGGTATTTTCACCAAGCTGCGATGGTACACTCAATCCAAAAGATCCGGTGCGGTTCACCTGTGTTTTGACTACATCACCTGTACGCAGGTTTTTCACTTCAACTGTATCTGCATTGAGTGCTTTTCCGTCCATGTTCAAATTCAGACGGTTGGTCGAAGGAACTGTAATATAAGTCGGACTCGAAGTGACATTCGGATCGTTCAGTGGTGTATCATTCACTTTCAAATCACTAACGAGTGGTGTGTTGTTGTATTGAACAAAGAACTGGTAGTGCTCTTTTGTTACATTTCCCACCTTTTCATAGAAGGCGACTTGATTCAGACCTGGTTTCAGGCTGATATTGCTAAATGTAAAAGTGCTTCCGTTAATCGATGGAGCAGTATTCGATAAATCCTGAACCGTCTGGCCGTTGTTCGTAATCAGCTTGATTCGCAAGCTGCTTCCGGTTACACCACTGCCATACGTACCAATCAGTGTGATTGTGGAATCGCCATAAACCACTGGGTTATAGGCTGTCGTTCCACCCGAAAAGTTTGTAATCGAAATCGGGCTATTCTGCGAGTTGTACTCGTAATAAATAACGTCACGCTCACCTGTATTCGGTGCAAAAAGCTGTACAGCATTCAGGCCAGGAGATAAATCAATATCTGGCAATACGCCTCCAGCTCCATTTACAGTTCGAACGGTCACTCCGTTTACTTGGACTTCGACAGCCTGTGTTTTATCCACTGCGGCTGAGATGGTATAGGTGTATGGCAAGCCCGTTACTGTTCGACTTGTTACCTTTTTTGGATCGCTTTGATGCTCACCTTGCCCAGAATTCGTGAACTTTAGCGGACCTGTTCCCGAAGCGGAAGGAGTTGGTGTGTACTGAAAGTAGATCTCTGTTGTATCATTCGTTGGATCTAACGTAACTTTTGGTCTTACCGTAACTTTAGTCACTGCCCCACTGCTGTTCAGTTGAAAATCCGGCAGTGTAATTTTGTCGTTTGCGAATAGTTGGTTATTCGCAAGGGGAACCCCATCAATTGATACATCAACGCCTTGACCATTTTTCGAGGTATCTTTGTAAAAAAGCTCGACACCATATATTAATTTCGATTTGGTCTTGATTGGGGTACTGTAGGCATAACCGTTACCGCTACCAGTCGCAAGAAAGGCAGTTGGCGTTATGATACCAGCCCCAGTATTCCAGTTGGAACCAAGTGCCGCAAAGGCAGGTACAGCTGGCAAAACACCTGTAACAATCAGCATCATCGTCAGGCACATTGCCAGCCAGCGACGGAATTGTTGATAGGACTTGTTCATTTTTTCACCTCTCCATATTATTCTGAATTGCTTATTTGTCCCGCTCCAAAAAAGATCGGGCAGTATACTTCTCCCCTTTCTTTATCGGACAATTCTCTTCTTTACTTAAGTGTTTCCCCCTAAATTTTGGTGAAAAAAAGCCCCAGCATCAAAATGATGCCAGGGCTTTTCGTATTTTTAATTCGTCCGACGCTGTTGTTCGGCTTGCTTAATTTTGATCCGTCTATACGTATTAATCAGCGGGCGATGACGACGGCTAACCAGTCCAACGATCTCCGTTCCAAGATGGATGGCAATCAGTAGCGCGACCATGACAATAATCGTCGTCCACTTCGTCGTCTTCGTCAGCAGGATCGCCATCGTCCCGAAGAAAATGCTGATCGAGTAAATCGTGAGTACAGTCGAGCGGTGCGACAGACCCATATTCAGCAAACAGTGATGCAAATGCCCTTTGTCTGGGCTTGAAATCGGCTTTTTGTTCACGATCCTGCGCACGATGGCGAAGAACGTATCCCAGAGCGGTACACCCAGCACGACGATTGGAATGATAAAAGAAACGAACAACGCTTCTTTAAAGCCCATGATCGACAGAGCGGCCAGGTTGAAGCCCAAGAAAAGCGAACCGGTGTCGCCCATAAACAGGCGAGCCGGATGAAAGTTAAAGTAGAGAAAGCCCAGGATCGCTCCGAGGAGCACGAAACAGTAGGTCGCTACCTTGTAATCGTCCATCAACAAGGCCATAACACCCATTGTCCCTGCAGCAATCGCAGACACACCTGCCGACAGGCCATCGAGACCATCAATCAGGTTCACCGCATTCGTTACCCCGACAATCCAAAACATCGTAATCGGAATCGCGAGCCAGAAGAGCCAACCACTGCTGAAATCAATACTTCCGCTATACGGCAGATTCACGACGCCGATCTTCAAGCCAAAAGGAATGACGACAATCGCTGTTGCGACTAGCTGTCCGAGCAGCTTCCATTTTGGTGAGAGCTGGTATTTGTCATCGAGCATGCCGACGACCATAACGATCGTGCTTCCGATGAAAATTCCCAGCATTTCCGAAATGCTTGTATACGGAACAAATAGGAAGAACGCAACCAAATAGCCGATATAAATAGCCAAGCCACCCATACGTGGCATGATTCTCGTGTGAACCTTGCGCTGGTTCGGGGCATCCACTGCTCCTACTTTTACAGCCAGGTTTTTTACATACGGTGTTGCAATAAACGATATGATCAGCGAAGTCAGAAATCCGAGGATTAGTGTAGACATCGACTGTTCTCCTCTCTACGGATGCATCTAGGAACGGCTACTCCATTTTTCTTTCAGAACGGTTAGAACAAACCGGGGAATAGCCAGTTGACGCTTCCAGCGAGAAGGCTCGGAAGCAAGTCGGTAAAACCATTCCAAATGCAATTTTTGCCAGATCTCGGGAGCACGATTCACTTTCCCGGAAATGACGTCAAAGCTTCCGCCTACCCCCATCATCAGGGAGGCATTTAACTGATCGCGATACTTTGCCATCCATTCATCTTGTCTGGGCGCACCCAGTGCGACGAACAGGAGCTGCGGTTTCGCTTCGGCAATTTCTTGTACAATTTGCGTTTCTTCTTCTGGGCGAAAATAGCCATCCCGACATCCGACGATTCGGGCGTTCGGATAACGAGCACTCAGTTTGTCTTTTGCCAAATGAATAACATCCGGCTTGGCGCCGAGTAAATACACGCCCCACTGATGTTGATCGGCTTTCGCCATGAGCGCTTCCAGAAGCTCCACACCCGTAACGCGCTCATAAATTGGCTGATTCGTCCATTTAGCAGCGTACACGATACCAATTCCATCTGGAACGACATAGGCTTGTTCTACAATAGAACGGAAAGCGCGATTCTCTCTTGCTACCATGACGATTTCCGGATTGGCGGTCACCACGTGGGTCTTTTGACCGCTTTGAATGCGCTCTGTTATATGATCGACAGTCTCACGGAAACCGCGAGTCGTAAATGGCACATCTAATATGGTTGCGACCTGTTTGGTCATTTCTTCACCTTCAAGTGCTTGTTAGTAAATGAATGTTTAAAAAGATGCCTCTTTAGACTACCTTTTCATGTATGGAGTTGCCCATTAGCCATTCTACCCGAAAAGAAAGGCACATTCAAGATGATCATGAATGTGCCTTATTTCCTGCTGTCAGGGCAAACATCAATCCGCCCTCTGCTACTACTTTCCCATTTACCAGTGCTCTGCCATGCCCTTTTCCGACGGTACCACGCACACGAGTAAGCTCAACCTCAAGTACCAGCGTGTCTCCCGGCTTCACCTGATCTTTGAAACGGAATTCATCAATACCTGCGAACAGTCCGATTTTTCCTTGATGTTCCTCCATGCTGAGCATCGCTACTGCCCCAACCTGTGCCAGTGCTTCCACAATAAGGACACCAGGCATGACTGGATAACCAGGAAAATGGCCTTGGAAAAACGGTTCATTTACCGTGACATTTTTAATGCCAACCGCTTTTTTTCCCAACTCCAGCTCTTCAATTTTGTCTATCAGCAAAAACGGGTAACGATGTGGAATGATTTCCTGAATTTGCATAATATCCAAAGGCGCTTTGATTTCCATTATGTATCGCTCCATTTCCATACTTAACTAGACTTGTCTATGCATGAATACCCTTTGACCAAAGAAACAATATACATAACTCCCGCCCCAGTTGAACGGACAAGCGGGGTTAAGATAAAAGGGGCACTTCCTCCCCAAAGAGTGGGAAGTGCTCTTTTTCAACCTTACACGCGGTTCAATAGTCGAGCCTTTGCCAGATAAATCGCGCTCACAATAAAGGAGAACGCTATAACGGACCAAAGTATCTCTTCACTGTACTCATAGCGATACATTACCAGTGGGATGACAACATACAAAAGAACAGTTGTCAGCTTGCCATAGGCGTTTGCCGGGACGGTTTTTTTCCCGCGGAAATGGTACACAGCTCCTGTTACTATCATTGCCAGATCGCGTACAAAGAAAAACAGGGCGGCCCATATACTGATTCGATCCGTCAAAAATAATGAGGCGATGACCGCCAACATCATTAATTTATCTGCCAGAGGATCTAACATCATTCCGATGGTGGTCACAAGCTTATGCTTCCGCGCGATGTACCCGTCCGCAATATCGGTCACTCCCGCCAAAATCAAAATGCCTAAAGCGATTTCAACATGATACGGAAACTCCGAAAAAAAGACATACAGGTACAAAGGGATGAGCACGATGCGAAAGATCGTAAGCAAATTAGGAAGATTCACGGACATCCCTCCGTATTCAAATCGTCACTTCCTTTTTCAACCACTCGATCTATTATACTCTGTGGACAAACACCACAACAAGTCCTCGAAAAAATAAGAGCCCCAACCATAGGTTCGGGCTTGTCCAGCTATATTTCTACGTATCTTCAAACATTAAATCCCACATATGTGTGTAGGTTCCCAAATTGAATACTTCAGACATTGGCTTCTTGCCAACTCCACCGTATCCGATCATCAAACCAATGACCAGTGAGAAAAACAGCAGGAGTGGGACCAGCACCATCTTGGCAACTCTCAGCCGCCAATTCTTGCCGCTCCGTTCCCGCTCTTTTCCTTTTGACTTAACTTCTTCGGTTTGACGCGGGAAACGTTTACTCTTCCCTTGTTCCATGCTCCTCTCCTCCGTCATGTTGATTAATATGGGTTATCTGCTTCTCAGTTGGTTGGCAATGCCCATCATTTGATCACTGATGCCGACTGCGCGTGAGTTCAATTGATATGCACGCTGAATGTTCACCAGTTGGGACATTTCCTCTGTCATGCTTACATTGGAGCTTTCCAGTGCTCCTTGTCGCAGTGTAGCATCGCCTGTAATGAGGGCATTGGTGTATTTAGTAGTTGGATTTGCACCGGAATCTAACTCAGCATCAAACAGATTCTGACCGACTTGCTGCAACTGATCAGGATTGTCTACTTTCCAAAGACCGATATTGCCGTAAGACACTCCATTGGCAGTAAGCGCTCCATCGGCAGTAATTTGAATATTGGTGACTGGCTCTGGCAATACAATATTTACCCCGTTTTCGTCAGTCAAGATGTGACCAGAGGTAGTGTGCAATACATAACCTTGTTCATCATCATCGAATGAGACCTTGAAAGAGCCGTCGCGTGTCAATCGATTTTCCTCTTGAATGACAGCACCAGTAGCGTCCTTGATCTTGTGAGTGACTAGAAAATACCCGTCTCCCTCAACCAACACATCTGTTGGCACATCCGTAACTTTCACACTACCTTGACCAAGATCCAGCTTGGTCATGCCAAGACGGGCACCGCTTCCGATCCGAATCCCTACTGACGTATTCCGATTTTGATTGTCTGCTGCCGGCTGTTCATTCATCGAATCGGAGAGAAGCTCGGAAAACGATGCGACCCGGCGCTTGTACCCGATTGTATCAATATTCGCCAGGTTGTTGGCTGTATTGTCCAACGCTTGCTGAATACCGCGCATAGCTGATGTGGAAATATTAAGCGACTGCATCTTTCCTACCTCCTATTATCCGTTAACACGACCGATTTCATTAGCAGCCTTATCCAACGTACCATCAATCGTCGTAATGACCCGTTGGTTCGCTTCATAAGCGCGAAGAACACTCATCATGTTCGTCATGGTTTGACCAGGGTCTACATTGGAGCGTTCACGCCAGCCTTGTTGCATACCGTATCGACCTGCAATCGTAGGCGTAGCGTAAGTACCTGCCGCCAGAGCTGCTTGATCGTTCGCTTCAGCAACATCAATCGCTTCGACGTCTATGTCGCCTTCCCAACGAAAAACGTTGGTTCCCTCACGAACCAGCATCAAGGGATTGGTTACTACAGCCAGTCCCAAACGCGGATGTGCTGCCAAAGATTGATATTCATTCGTGTTCGGGTCTTTGTACAACAATTCACCAGCTTCGTTGATCTTCAAATCTTGTCCAGCATTAATTCCACTAACTGGATCATTGACTCGAATCGCCTGATTTTGGTTGTCCAGAACATAGTACCCATCGGCTGTTACCAAGTAACCGTCCGCATTCACGCTCTAGTTGCCGTTTCGCGTGTAACGAATATCCTCCTCTTGAGCTGGCTGAGTCACATCCTCAATCCGCGCCACACTGTAAAACAACCGTCGCTCATTTCCATCCTGATCTGGCTGAATATTGTCCATCAACGCAAGATCATACGGATTGCGTGTCTCTTCAATATCCCCCTGCGCAAAATTCGGCAGCGCCTCCGACATGTATACCCCTGTGTGCAAACGCCCGATAATGGCAGGTTGTCCAGGCATAGTAGGGACGCCCGGAACATCCAGTCCTTCCTGATCATTCATGCGGGAGAGCAATTGCTCCGGAAATGCACGCATGACACCCACGTCCTGTTTGAACCCGGGTGTATTGATATTTGCTAAGTTGTTCGCCAGCGATTCCTGCCTGTTCTGCAAAGCCAGCATGCCAGATGCAGACGTATACAAGCCTCTGATCACTTAAATCTTACCCCCTGAATAATCGCTTATTCGAGTGAGCCGGCATCTTGTCCAAATAGTCCAGCATCATTCCTGTTCCTTTTGCAACGCACATCATTGGCTCGTCCGCTACCAGCACAGGAACCTTCAGCTCCTCTGCCAGAATCTCGTCAATACCGTGCAATAATGCGCCACCACCGGTCAGGAAAACACCCTTATCAATTATATCGGCAGAAAGCTCCGGAGGTGTTCGTTCTAAAACAGATTTTGAGGCTTGTACAATTGCACTCACCGACTCAGCCAGGGCTTCCTGGACTTCATTGGAGCGAATGGTAATCGTTTGCGGCAAGCCGCTTACCATGTCTCGACCCCGAATGTCCATTTCGTCCTGGCGTCCGCCGGATACGGTTCCAATCTGAACCTTGATATCTTCAGCCGTACGCTCTCCAATCAGCAATTTGTATTTATTTTTTATGTAACGCATAATAGCCACATCGAATGTATCGCCAGCTATTTTAATGGAGGAAGACGTGACAATATCGCCCATCGACAATACCGCTACATCGGTCGTTCCCCCACCGATATCCACTACCATATTACCGGACGGCTGAAAAATGTCCATACCTGCCCCAACTGCGGCGACTTTCGGTTCTTCTTCGATAAAAACTTCTCTTGCTCCACCGCTGCGCTCAGCTGCTTCACGAATTGCTTTTTGCTCAACAGACGTGATGTTGGTCGGGCAGCAAATCAAAATACGCGGACGGGCAAACATGCTCTTTCCACCAATTTTGTTCAAGAAGTGCTTCAACATGGCCTCTGTAATTTCAAAATCCGCGATAACCCCTTCTCGCAAAGGTCGGATCGCTACGATGTTTCCTGGGGTGCGGCCTACCATGCGATAGGCTTCATTTCCTACGGCCAAAACTTTTCTGGTTTTACTATCTATTGCCACGACAGATGGTTCGTCTAGGACAATTCCCTTGCCTTTTACAAAAACCAAGACATTGGCCGTGCCCAAGTCGATTCCGATATCTTTGCCAAACATGAAAGGTCCTCCCTGATTACCAGTTACATTTCTACCTAATATCATAGGCTCTTCTACGTGAGAGGACAAGGAAATTCTTTCTTACACACTCTCCTCCTGTTCTACTCGTACTTTTTTACTACGCCGTTTGTACTTGATTTTGGTCGCTTCGCCCCCCCGAAGATGTCTGATGGCTTTGTGATATTCCAAAATTTCCTTAACCTGGTTCGCCAACTCTGGATTTATCTCAGGCAGCCGCTCAGTCAAGTCCTTGTGCACAGTACTTTTCGAAACACCGAACTCTTTAGCGATCATCCGAACCGTATTTCTTGTCTCTACAATATATCGGCCGATTTTGATGGTCCGCTCTTTGATGTAGTCGTGCACATTACTCGCCTCCTTGTATCTACATTGTCTGATACAATATATGGGTACGTAGGGACACATATTCTACGTTTCCAAGCCTGACAAGCCAGCACGGCCGCATCTTTTTTCAACAGTTTGTACCACACGCAAAAAAACACCCGCAATTGTTGTATTTTGCAGGTGTTTTTCTAAATTCAATGGTTATTGATTTTTTACTTCCGTTTCAGCCTGAATCAAGTATTGCTCTGGATTGACAGGCTTGTTATCGATGCGAACTTCAAAGTGAAGATGTGCGCCAGCGTCTTTTTCAAAGGTGTTTCGCCCAGCAGACCCGATTACTTGACCTTGTGTCACTGCATCGCCTGGTTTGACTGTTACGCTTTCCAGACTTTGATATACCGTAATCATTTTGTCTGCGTGCTCAATCTCAATCTCGTTGCCGACAAGTGGATCGTTCACCACTTTTACTACTTTACCCGCAAGAGCTGCGATGACATCAAAGCTCTTGCCATCCGTGGATACGAGGTCAATACCTGTGTGCGGATAGAAGGTGCTGTCGAAGCTCACCAATGCTTTTTGCTGATTGTCCTTGGAAGCTTTCTCATCGTAGTAGTTCATGCCCACATTGTACTGCACACCTTTTCCTACTGGCCATGCGAGTGGTTGTACGCCACTTGTAGCAGGTACCGCTTCTTCGTTTTGCGGTGTAGTTGTCTCAGGAGCTGCAGGAGTTGTCACTGCCACGCCATCTGTGCCATTCGTCATTTTGGATACCGTGTCCATGACATTGCCCTGATACCACATCACAAAAGCGAGAATGATTGCTGCGGTGCCGATGTAGATTGCAGGAAACGCCCATTTCTTGCCCAAAACTTTTTTCCAAGAACTTGTCTTCTTGAATGGAATCGGTTGATTTTGATTTTTTTGATCTTCCATTTTATTCATCACCTCATCCCTCAGTATCGCCAGAATTTTGGCGTATAAACCTGAGAGAGTAGGGAAAAGTAAAAATTTGCTTTTCTTTTAAGCTGGGATCACTCTTTTATACTCTTGCAGACTAATTCCTTGGTAGAAGTGCTTGACGATTTGCTCCGCGCTTTTGCCGCTTTTGGCCATTCCATTTGCTCCCCACTGGCTCATCCCGACACCATGTCCGTACCCTTTGGTCGTAATGAAAACCTGATTACCGCGCATGTCCAGCGTAAAGGAAGAAGAATTCAAATTGAGCTTTTCACGAAACTCTCTTCCCGTAAATTCCTTGCCGCCAATGCTGATGGTTCCTACGCGATTTCCGGTTGTACGCGATTCGATCCGATACCAGGAACCATTGGTAGAAGCCTCCTGTGTGAGCTTGACACCCAAATTCTTTTCTAGCTCCACGGTGGACATGACAACCGTTTCCTCATAGCGAGGAGATTGAATATCCCAAGGACTCGCAACGCTCTTCAAATAAGGAATGGGCTTTTCCCAATATTCATCCGAGTTCTCTGTAAAACCATTACTGGTGGAAAAAAACGTCGCGTCAATGGGCTCGTTCTGGTAGGTCAGGATAACCCCTGCCGTCGCCATTACTGCTTGCTGGATGCGTTTGTTTTTCCATTCGTATTGGTCTCCCCAACGCTCACGCCTCTGCTGTTCATCCATATAGACTTGATGCTGCACCGTATCCAATACCTGCCCGCCTGATGGCACATCATCAAACTTGCCCTCTTTTAACCGTCGCACGATATAGGTCCTGGCCGCCAACGCCTGTGCTTTTAAAGCCTCCAGCTCGAACTCAGCAGGCATTTCCGCCGCTACGACTCCGGTAATATACGTTTCTAGCGGCAATGTTTCCACGACCTTTTTTTCTGTGCGGTACACCTTTACTGGCAGAGAGGCAGCAGATTCCTTCGTCGCTGGTATGGCAGGTTCCGAGACGGCCACAGTTGGCTGACTGACAGGACCTTTTTCTGGTGAAAACCAAAAGACCAGAGCAGCAGGCATCAGGACGAGCAAGATCGGTAAAGCGATAAACCACATGAGTAGATAGCGTTTCATGCAAGAGATCCTCCCCGTTACGTACTAGACACGAAAAGTCTGAATAACCTACTAAAGTCTATGTTCTGCAACAGAGCGGTAGAACGAGAGAGTGAGAGAGTCGAGAGAACGAAAAAAAGACCCCCTGCATCCGCAGAGAATCTTTCGTTTTGCCATATGGTTGACGCATTTATCAAGCAAAATTAGGAGAGAAGCTTACTTTGATGGTTTCGGAAACTGCTTTTTCACGAGCCTTTTCTTCTGGAACCACGCGTTCTACATCTGCTCCTAAAGCCAATAGCTTTTCCGTAAAGTTTACGTAGCCACGGTCAATATGGTGCAGGGCAGAAACCTCAGTCTCTCCCTCAGATACAAGCCCAGCCAGTACAAGTGCTGCACCCGCACGCAAGTCAGTTGCTGCTACCTTGCTGCCTGTCAGCTTGGAACCACCTTCGACGATGGCACTGCGGCCTTCGATCTTGATGTTCGCATTCATGCGACGGAACTCTTCCACGTGCATGAAGCGGTTCTCAAATACTGTTTCGGTCACGATGCTCGTTCCTTCTGAAACAAGCAAAAGCGCCATCATTTGCGACTGCATATCCGTCGGGAAGCCAGGGTATGGCAGCGTTTTGAGGTCAACTGCTTTCAGTGGGCCTGTGCGGCGTACACGAATGCCGTTTTCTTGCTCCTCAATGTCCACGCCCATTTCACGAAGCTTGGCAGTCACGGATTTGAGATGGTCGCAAATCGCACCTTCCACAAAGACATCCCCACCAGTAATCGCTGCAGCCACCATGAAAGTTCCTGCTTCAATGCGGTCAGGAATGACACAATGTGTGCAGCCCTTCATCTTTTCCACGCCTTCGATGCGAATCGAGCCTGTACCCGCTCCGCGGATTTTTGCTCCCATTCTGTTCAGGAAGTTCGCCAAATCAACGATCTCCGGCTCTTCTGCCGCATTTTCGATCAATGTGGTTCCCTCTGCCAAAGCAGCGGCCATCATAATATTTTCTGTTGCACCGACGCTAGCAATATCCAGGTAGATTTTCGCACCCTTCAATCGACCTTCTACCGTCGCTTCAATAAAGCCTTGTCCGATTTCGATTTTGGCTCCCATAGCCTCAAACCCTTTTAGGTGCTGGTCGATCGGGCGTGTACCAATGGCACAACCACCAGGAAGAGCGACACGAGCTTGTCCTTTTCTAGCTAAAAGCGGCCCCATCACGAGGAAAGATGCGCGCATTTTGCGGACCAGTTCATAGGACGCTTCTACACTCGTAAGCTTGGAAGCATCGATCGTCAGCACTTCATGATCATATGTAAGGGAGATTCCCATCGATTTCAAAAGGTCGCATATCGTCCGGACATCGTCGAGGCCTGGTACATCTGAGATGACGCAAGTCCCTTCTTCTGCCAAGATAGATGCTGCAATAATAGGGAGTACGGCATTTTTGGCGCCAGATACTTTTACATTTCCAGCCAATGCCTTACCACCACGGACAATAATTTTATCCAATGTGTACCCCTCCGCGTGCTAATATTCCACAGTGATGATTGGTGTACCTACCGTAATCCATGTTCCAGAATGGCTGTCACGATGCGTAGCCACCTGTAGATTCATCTTTTGACCGTTTAACGCGATGAATGATTCCCACATAGGGGTATACCCTGAAATGCTGACAACCGTATCATCTTGCAAACGTTCTAATTCTGTCGCCTGGAGAGTACCAAAAATCGACAATATTTTACCCTCCTGTTGGTCAACACCCATCTTAACATTGTACAATCCGCGAATACAAGTGCTAATTTGCGGAATAAAGTCGGCGCTTTGCAGGGCATTCGTGAAGGTTTCCTGTACTTGTCCAATATATAGTAGGGAATCACGGTTTCCAGATAACTGAAGTACTAGATATACAGAAAATGCTCCATTTTTAGGAACTCCTGTCACCTCGTAGCTCAGATCCACGCCGTTTTGTGTGTATGTAGTCCTATATGCGAGTATGTTGTGTTTACGCGATTGTTCGCTTGGGGAAAACGGAATCTCAAGTTGTTGTGCCCATTTCGTCGCCAACTCTTTTACTTGTTCAGAACGCAGGCCTTCTCCCATCGCCGTACGCATACGTACCTGAACCGATACACCCGTTGCGCCCGTTTCTTCTAGTACTTTCATCATTTCCGTCACAACCGGCTTTTCTTCCTTTGCTTGTGCAGGCATCCAATACACGGCCCCCATCACGAGCAATAGAGCCAGCACGCACCAACCAGACCATTTCCCCATTGATACCCTCTCCCTTTGCTTACATGTATCTCTTTGTACTTCTCATTTTGTACATGTAACTGGGTGGATATACCAGCGAATCGTCGTCTTTGGGTATTTAGTTGAACAAATTCCCGAATGTCAGGGACCAGCCCAAGTAATCAAGGAAAAAGCGGGACAGTTCATATCCAATCACAATGGAAAGAAAAATTTGCAACAGCTTCGCCTGAGCACCATTTGGTTTTTTCAAAATCTTATCAAAGCGAAAGGATTGCAACGCCCACCAAGCGAGTCCAATAAACGCAATCGATAAAATGATACTCAACAAGCCATATACTTCTTGCGGCATGCTCGTTACCTCCTCATTACCCTACCGAGAATCATAGAAAAAGGGACGGCCCGATCACGAGCCATCCCTTCTATTGTACCTGAAGTGCTATTCAGTTACGAGTATCACTGAGAGCTGGGAGAGAGCATGTTCCCAAAATCAAAGGACGGATTGAACTGAATCTGGATATAGTCGGTAACCAGACCCGGGAAAGCACCGAAGAATACGGTAGCGATTGCCATGATGAGAATAAACGTCAAAATGCCTTTTGGCACAACCATCGGTGCTTCGGTTGTCCCAGGACGCATGTACATCTGACGAATAATCCCAAAGTAGTAGTAGTAGGAAATGACACTGGTGATGATCATAATCGCCGCCAGCCAGTAGTTTTCTACCACTAATGTACCCATGAACAGATAGAACTTCCCGAAGAAGCCAACCGTAATCGGGATACCTGCCAAGGACAAGAGGAAGATGCTCATCGCAATGGCCATCACTGGTGAGCGATGATACAATCCAGCGAATCCTTTCAAATCCTCTGTCTCTTGCTCACGAGATACAACCATAATCACAGCGAAAGCACCAAAGCTGACGATCAAATAACCGAACAGATAGAAGATTACTTCGCTGAAAAAGAGAGAGGTCGGCGGTACAAACGGCACGAGCAAATAGCCCGCTTGCGCAATACCTGAATAAGCCATCATACGCTTGACGTTTGTCTGCCTGAGCGCCATCGTATTCCCGATAATCATCGAGGCCGCTGCCATCAGCCCCAGATAGAGGCTTCCCTCTTCGAAAAAGAACCGTCCTGATCCCGTTCCATCGGAAACGTTGAAAAACGAGATCATCATCACTCGAAAGATCAGCGCGAACCCTGCTGCTTTTGACACAACTGCCAGGAAAGCAGTGACAGGGGTAGGAGCACCCTGATACACATCTGGCGCCCACATGTGGTTAGGCGCTGCAGATATTTTGAATGCAAGACCTACTGCAAGAAACGCAAACGCCGTATAGACGAGGAACTGATAGCCCGCCATTCCCGCTTCTGCCAATCGGAATGAGATTTCATAAATATGAGTGGTTCCCGTGAGTCCGTACACGTACGACATCCCAAACAGGAGCACAGCCGTGGCAATACTTCCCGAAACGACGTATTTGAACGCCGACTCGTTGGAAAGCCGTGATTTTTTTCGCAATCCGACCAGTACATAGGACGAGAGAGACAATAGCTCCAGTCCCACAAACAAGGTAATCAAGTCAGCCGACGAAGCCATGACCATAGCCCCGAGAAGCCCGGTCAGCAGCAAATAGTAATACTCGCCTCTGTGCTGGACTTCCCCCGATTTCAGGTAAGACAGCGAGATGAGAATGGCAAAAGCTGTCCCTGCCAGGAAAATCAGCTTGAACGCATTGCCGTAATCATCGATTCGGATCATGTCGATCATGTAGCTGTATGGCTTATCGAGAGCATTCATGTTGATGATCACAAAGATCGCCGCTAAGACCGTTGCCAGAAAGGATAGCCAACCGATGACCTGCTTGCCAAGACGTTTGCCCGCAAAAAGATCCAGCAGTGATAAAAAGGTAGCAAAGCCAAGAATGATAAACTCGGGCAGAAGGTAGCTCCAGTCATATGAGAAAATATCTTTAACCTCCATGGATTACCCTCCTATTCCCGTTACGATAGGTACGATCGTTTTCAGCGCCTGCTGCATCGGATTCCCCAGAACTGCCGGATAAACCCCGATGAGGATAATACATCCCAACAGGACTACTATCGGAATGACTTCCATCGGCTGTGCATCAGCAAGTCCTGTACATCTACCCGGAGTAGGGCCAAAAGTCGTTTTCAAGATCGCTCTGAGTAAATAAACCGCGGTGAGGACAATCCCGATCGCTCCCACTGCTGCCATTACTGGCAAACGACCAAACAGACCGAGGAAGGCAAAGAACTCACTGATGAATCCGGACATGCCCGGAAGTCCGAGTGAAGCCATCCCGCCTGCCAACAACACGCCGCTGACAAACGGCATGGACTTGGCTAAACCGCCCAAATCGTCGAGCATCGATGTCTGCGTCCGATCCCAAATGACACCGATCAAGAAGAAGAGCAGCGCTGAGATAAAGCCGTGGGATACTACCTGGAACATCGCTCCCTGAAACCCGATCGTGTTCATCGAAGCGAAACCAAGCAAGACGATACCCATATGGCTGATACTGGAGTAAGCCAGCACCATTTTTAAATCCTTTTGTACGAAGGCCAGTACAGCTCCATACAAAATGTTGATAATCCCTAAAACTGCCATCCACGTAGAGAAATCATAGGCCTGCTCTGGGAAGAAGCCGATTCCCATCCTTAAAAGACCGTACGCCCCCATCTTCAGCAAAATACCGGAGTGAATCATGACGATAGAAGGTGGAGCCTGTACGTGAACGCGCAGCATCCACGTGTGGAACGGAAATACTGGCAGCTTGATCGCAAAAGCGATAAATAGCGCTAGGAAGATGCCAAAACGCATTTCCGGTGTAAGGATTTCGGTTATCGGATGCCCTGGTGTCGTCAGAATCGCCGTGATTTCATCCATGTTGAGCGTCCGCATGATGACAAAGATAACGATGAAAGCCAGCAGCATGATCCCTGAACCGATTCCGTTATACAAAAGGAATTTGTTCGCTGCCTGTTCGCGCTCCCCATATCCCCAAATCCCGATGAGGAAGTACATCGGCACGAGTGTCAGCTCGAAGAAAATGAAGAACAGAAACAGATTGTCTGCTGCAAAGACTCCCAACATACCGATCAACAGCAGGTGAAACAGGATAAAATACTCCTTCTGCCTCTTCTTGATCTGCCACGAAGCAATTGCTGCGAGGGTCCCGATAATCGCCGTCAGCAAAATCAATGGCATCGAAATACCATCCACACCGAGCTCATAGTTGATCTCAAAAGCAAAGACGGTGCCTGCCTGTGCCATTCCAATCGGAATCGAAATCCAATTGTGCTTTTCTACGAACTGGAGATTGGCTGTCTCGTAATCAAACATGCCGAACATCCAACCTGCCAAAATAAGTGCCGGTAACGTTCCAAAAATCCCGACCTGCTTGATCACACCTGCATGTCGACTAGGGATAAAAGCCATGACGAGAATCGCCAGCAGCGGAGAGAACACCAGTGATGACAAAAGGATATTACCCAAAGAGTCCACCTCCCTTGACCGTCAAACTGATGGCGATGATCAAGAGTAACAGACCGAATATGACCATTGCCCCATAAGACTGAATCTGCCCGCTTTGTACTCTTGCGTGCAAAGATCCGATTCCTTGGGTGACTTTTGCTGTCAAGCCAACCAAACCATCCACAATATACTTATCAAATACATCCAGGACAAATCCAAGCCAGCCTAATGGACGAACAATGACGTTGTGATACAGCTCATCGATGTAGTATTTCTTGTAGGAAAGCTGATAGAGCCACGGCATTGCTTTGGGAATCGTGTCCGAGGAGATTGATTTCTTGCCGTACATCAGGTAAGCCAGCACGACTCCGAGAATCGAGATCAACAGAGCCACAATCTGCAACCAGGCTGCCGCGTGCTCACTGCCTTCCCCAAAAATGCTCGTGATTGCCGTCCCTGTGTTCGTTGACAACAACCAATCAGAGAGTAATGGTGCGTACGGTGTATTCACAAAACCTGCGACAACCGCAAGTAATGCCAAGACCAAGAGCGGACCTGTCATGACTCTTGGAGATTCGTGCGCTTCGTGCTTGCCACGTGCCTTCCCTGCGAATGTCAGGAAGAACAGACGGAACATATAGAATGCGGTAAAGAATGCTGCTAGCAGCGCGATGAACAGCAAATCGTAGCGATGCGCTCCGTAAACAGCTCCCAGGATCGCTTCTTTCGACCAGAAACCAGCAAACGGAAAGATCCCCGCAATCGCCAAGCAACCGATCAAGAAAGTCAAAGCGGTGATCGGCATCTTTTTCCACAAACCACCCATTTCGAATACATCCTGCGTATGTACGGCATGGATGACACTACCTGCTCCAAGGAAGAGCAGTGCTTTAAAAAAGGCGTGGGTCATCAAATGGAAGGAACCCGCTACATAACCAGCAGCACCAGCTACACCCAATGCCAGCATCATGTACCCGAGCTGACTGACTGTGGAATAAGCCAAGACACGCTTGATATCCCGTTGGGTCAGACCGATCGAGGCTGCAAATATGGCGGTGAATCCTCCTACATACGCCACAACTGTCAAAGCTGTATCGGATGCGATAAACAGCGGATAGGTAGCAGCGACCAAATAAACACCAGCCGCGACCATCGTTGCCGCGTGAATTAATGCAGACACAGGTGTTGGACCTTCCATGGCATCAGGCAACCACGTATGAAGCGGAAATTGACCTGATTTTCCCATGGCCCCAACGAAAATGAGGATCGCTGCGAGCGTAATCATCCATGGTTCCAGTCGTCCGAGTGCGATACTCTCAAAAATCGCCCCATACTCAAAACTTCCGGTCCACCAGAACAACAGACATATCCCGATGAAGAGACCAAGGTCCCCGATGCGTGTAACGATAAAAGCCTTTTTGGCAGCCGCTTTTGCCTCTGTCTTGAAGTAGTAGTAGCCAACGAGCAGGAAGGAGCATACCCCGACCAGCTCCCAGAAAATATATACTTGCAACAAATTTGGCGAGATGACTAATCCCAGCATGGAGAACGTGAACAGCGCCAGATATTGATAAAACACCGGAAAGCGTTCATCCCCATGCATGTAGCCTTTGGAATAGATTTGGACCAACAGACTGACCAATGTCACAATGACGAGCATCATGGCATTCAGCGGATTCACTTCGAATCCCATGTTGATCACGATATCGCCGATATGCAGCCAATCTATCACATAATTGTAATCCGCTCCCCCACCCTGGAATCTCTCCCAGAAGATGAGTACTGCGATTCCAAAAGAAACAGCCGTCAGGGTAATGCCCACTATGGCCGCTCCTTCTTTCAATTGGCGACCAAATGAGACGATCACGATGAAAGCAAGAAGCGGAAACAGAGGGATCAGCCAGGCATAGTGCATTAGAGTATCCATCTTTGTCCTCCTTTTCAGGTTTCCCTCTTATCGTTTCATTTGGTCCATTTCATCTACATTCACGGTCTCCTTGTTGCGGTACAGCGCAATCAGAATCGCTAACCCTACGGCAACCTCGGCAGCTGCAACCGTCATCGTGAACAAGGTAAAGATTTGTCCCGTCACGGATGGATACAGTCCGAATTTGGAAAAGGCGACCAGGTTAATATTTACAGCATTCAGCATCAGCTCGATTGATAACAGGACGACGACTGCATTTCGCTTCGTCAATGCACCGTACAGGCCTACACAAAAGAGAATCAGAGCGACCATTAAGTAGGAGGAAATGCTTACTGTCATTCGTTATCCCCCTCCTTTTTCGCCATGATGATCGCACCAACCAACGCGACCAACAACAGAACAGACAGCAGTTCAAATGGTATGACGAATTTGGTGAATACTTCGATACCGATTTCTTTTGCATTGTTTACTGGAACCTCTGCAGGTGGCGGTGGCGCAGGCCACGGTGTATTTTGCACACCCCAGAACAACAATCCGAACAGAACGATTACGAAGAGCAGGATAAAACGGTTTTTCCATGTCCGGCCTGTTCCCTCATCGTTCGCATCGTGCTTGGTCAGCATGATTCCAAAGAGCATCAGAATGGAGATAGCCCCTGAATAGACCAGAATTTGTGCGACCCCGACGAACTCCGCTCCCAGCAAAACAAACAGACCTGCAATGCTGATAAACGTAACGCCCAATGAGATGACCATGTGGACGACGCGCGTAAAGCTGATCATAAACACCGCGCCACCGATCGTCAGAAGGGACAGGATAAAAAAGGCAACGAATTCGCCTGTCATACTAATTCTCCTCCCTGACGTTCGTATTGTTGTCGTCCAGCCATTTCAAGTTCTTGTACAATTCGTCCCGGCTATAGGCAGCCAGTTCGAAGTTGTTTGTCATTACAATCGCTTCAGTCGGACAAACCTCTGTACACAAATCGCATAAAATGCACAGTTCAAAGTTGATATCGTACGTATCGATAATCTTTCCTTTTTTCTCCGGATCAGGATGGGGCTTCCCTGTCAGTTGAATACATTCCGTCGGGCAAATGCGTGCGCATTGGTTACAGACGATGCATTTTTCAGGAGAAAAGTGCTGAATACCGCGAAAGCGAGGCGGCATTGGAAAGGGCACATCCGGATAGAAGTGGGTTACTTTTTTCTCCGTGAGCTTTTTAAATGTATACCCCAGGCCTTTGGCCAGTCCTAGCATGTGTGTCACCCCTCAGGATTTGAGAACTTGGCTGCACCACGTTTTTGACGAAAGCTAGCTTTTGGCGAAGCAAGCCTATGGCGAAGCCTGCGCTATGAAAACAGTGGGACGTAGTCGTTTTCGATCAAGTCGCTACTAGAACATGCCATTTTGGTAAGAAACCACTACGGCTGTGAGCAGGATGTTGAACAATGCCACGGGCAACAGCACTTTCCAGGCAAACGACATCAGTTGATCGACACGTAAGCGCGGCATCGTGGCGCGAATCCAAAACTGGAGGAAGACGTAAAGCGAAAATTTAAGGATAAACCACACGATTCCCGGAATGAAGTCCAGCGATGGATGAATCGGCAACCATCCACCCAAAAAGAGAATCGTGATCAGGGCACCCATCCCGAACATGTATACATACTCCGCCAGCATGAACATCGCAAAACGGAAACCGGAATACTCGACGTGGTAACCACCAACGAGCTCCGACTCTGCTTCTGGCAAGTCAAACGGCGTACGATTCAGCTCAGCCTGGGCAGCAATGATAAATACAGCAAATCCGATAAACTGCGGAACAATATTCCAGACATCCTGCTGCGCATAGACAATATCCTTGAGATTCATGCTGCCCGTCAATAGAACGATACCCACCACGGACATGACCAGCGGTACTTCATAGCTGATCATCTGCGCAGCGGAGCGGAGGCCCCCGATCAGCGAGTACTTATTATTCGAGGCCCAGCCAGCCGTGATCACGCCTAATACGGTGATCCCAGACAAGGCGATATAGTACAACAGCCCTATTCCCAGATCAGCGAACCGAATGCTTTCCGAAAACGGCATGACCGCCAATACGGCAAAAGCAGGGGCATAAGCCAATATTGGTGCTAAAGTGAACAACGCTTTGTCAGCGTGCTGTGGACGAATATCTTCCTTTAATAGCAGCTTGGCAACATCGGCAACCGTCTGGAGAAGTCCCAATGGTCCTACTCGATTCGGCCCGATGCGTAGCTGCATCCACCCAATCACTTTGCGCTCAAAGTAAATGGCGTACGTAACGAATCCCAACACGACTGCAAGCAGTAAAACAGCCGCTACGATAAACCAAAGCGTGGTTCCCCATGAGGGTGCTTGCTGCAAGAGAGTATTCATCAACAGTCAACCTCCCCGAGCACGATGTCGATACTGCCCAGGATGGCAACCATGTTCGAGAGGTTTTCCCCCTGCAACAGCTTAGGCAGAATTTGCAGATTGGTAAATGAAGGCCGTCTGAACTTCAATCTCCACGGTTTATCCTTGCCTTGACTGGCAATGTAGCAACCAATTTCTCCCCGCGGTGACTCGATGCGCACATATGTCTCCCCAGCAGGCGGGCGAATCACACGTGGTACTTTGCCCATGACTTCGCCTTCACTCGGAAATTGCTCCAATGCCTGCTCAAGAATTCGCAGAGATTGTTCAATTTCAGCCATGCGCAGATGATAGCGCGCCATGCAATCTCCCTCAGTTGCTGTCGGCACATCAAATTCAAAACGATCATAAATGCAATACGGTTCGTCCTTGCGCAGGTCCCACTTGACACCTGTCGAGCGGAGCATGACCCCTGATAGCGAGTAATCCAATGCCGTTTTTGTATCGAACTTGCCAATCCCTCTGAGACGGTTGATAAAAATCTCATTCCCTGTCACCAGCTGGTGGTAGTTAATCAATTCTTTCTTCATGTACTGGACAAATTCTTTGGCTTTGTCGGTCCAGCCTGGAGGTGCATCCCATTTCACTCCGCCTACACGCATGTAGTTAAAAGTCATCCGCGCCCCGCATAGCTCATTAAACAAATCCAGGATCGTCTCCCGATCACGGAATGCATACAGGAAGGGCCCCATCGCACCAATGTCCAAAAGAAACGTTCCCCACCAAACCAAATGGCTCGCCACCCGGTTCAGTTCCATCGCGATCAATCGTAGAAACTGAGCTCGTTCTGGAATCTCCAACCCCATCATCGTTTCTACTGCGTGGCAGAGTACGTAGTTGTTGGTCATGGCGGACACGTAGTCCATACGGTCTGTATAAGGAATAATTTGTGTATAGGTCAAGTTTTCAGCCAGCTTCTCTGTGCCTCGATGCAGATAACCCATCACCGGAATCGCTTCTTTAATGGTTTCCCCATCGATTTTTACAACCAAGCGAAATACTCCGTGTGTACTCGGATGCTGTGGACCTACGTTTAATAACATCTCTTCAGTACGAAGTCCTGTTTCAGAAGAGGTATCAACATGAGTCGTGAGGATGTTATGGTTCATCTGCTAAACCTCCTCGTCGTATTGCACATAATCTTTGCGGAGTGGATACCCTACCCAATCATCCGGCAACAGGATTCGACGTAAATCCTTATGTCCCGGGAAATGAATACCCAAAAGGTCAAAAGTCTCTCTTTCATTCCAATTTGCGCCATGCCAGAGGTCCATTACAGAAGCAACTTTTGACTCTTCTCTGCTTGTTTTGACCTTTACTGCCAAGCTTTGGCGATTTTTGTAGGAATAAAAGTGGTAGTATACCTCCAGGCGATCCTCGTAATCGACACCGTGAAGATCGGACAGGTACTCAAAGCTCAATTGCTCGTCATCTCTTAAAAATTGGGCAACTTGATGCCAACGTTCGTTTTGAATGGTGAGAGTTGGAACTTCCTTTCCCAGCTCGTTAATATACGAAGCCTCGATAACTTCCTGTCCAAATGCTTCGGAAATTCGTGACACGTATTTATCAAGATAGGGCTGGTTTTTGGAAGGTGCTTTTGGTGCTTCCTCTGCCAGTGTCTCATCCCCAGCCGTTTGTGTTGCTTTTGCCTTCGCTGCTGCTGCGGCTGCTGCTTTGGCTTTTGCGGCAGCTGCGGCCTTCGCCTTGGCGTCGTCATCACCGGATTCATCGCTACCTGCTTCGCGTGCAGCTTTTGCCTTTGCTGCGGCTGCGGCGGCAGCCTTGGCTTTTGCGGCAGCTGCGGCTTTCGCCTTGGCATCCGCATCTGGAGTTGAATCAGCTGAATTTGCTCCATTTTCCGCGGCTTCTTTTGCTTCCTTCGCTGCTTTTGCCTTGGCAAGTGCTTCTGCGGCAGCCGCTTTCTTGGCTGCGGCCTTTTCTTCCGGTGTCATTTCAGACACGGGCTTTGCTGGTGGTGAAGTAGCCTCTGCCTGTTCCTTCGCCGCTTTTGCTTTGGCAATCGCTTCGGCCGCTGCTGCTTTTTTCGCTGCTGCCTTTTCTTCCGGTGTCATTTCAGACACGGGCTTTGCTGGTGGTGAAGTAGCCTCTGCCTGTTCCTTCGCCGCTTTTGCCTTGGCAATCGCTTCGGCCGCTGCTGCTTTCTTGGCTGCGGCTTTTTCCTCAGGTGTCATTTCGGACACGGGCTTTGCTGGTGGTGAAGCAGCCTCTGCCTGTTCCTTCGCTGCTTTTGCCTTGGCAATCGCTTCAGCCGCTGCGGCTTTCTTGGCTGCGGCTTTTTCTTCAGGTGTCATTTCGGACACAGGTTTAGCTTCTGGAGCAGAGACTTCCTCTTTTGGCTCTTTAGCTCCCTCCACTGGGCTCGCCGCTTGGGGAGCCTGCGCTTCCTGTTCTCTTAATTTTCGCAATGCTTCGGCCTTGGCACGGGCTTCAGCCGCTGCCTTTTCCTCTGGCGTCGGCTTGCGTTTCTCATCGCTCATAGATTGGTCACCTGCTTCCCAGTCTTCGCTTCGTAACGGATTTTTTCTTGGAGCTTATTGATTCCGTAGATCAAAGCGGCAGGGTTAGGCGGACAACCCGGAATATATACGTCGACAGGCACAATCTGGTCAACACCTTTTACCACGCTGTACGAGCGCACGTACGGACCTCCCGCTGTCGCACAGGAGCCCATGGCAATCACCCACTTCGGTTCAGGCATTTGATCATACAGCCTGCGCAGCAGTGGCGCCATCTTTTTCGTGACGGTTCCGGCTACGATCATCACATCAGATTGTCTTGGGGATGCTCGAAAAATAACGCCAAACCGGTCAAGGTCATAACGCGCTCCACCCGTTCCCATCATCTCGATCGCGCAACAGGCCAAGCCAAAAGTTAATGGCCACAACGAGTTGCTACGAACCCATCCCTTCACTGTTTCCAATGTCGTGAACATGACGTTGCGATTCAGTTCCTCTTGCAATTCAGGCGCAATGCTTGTCAGGTCTAGTTCCATTCCAGCACCTTCTTTCTCCACGCGTAAATCAATCCTACGATGAGCAAGGATATAAAGATGACCATCTCGACTAAGGCAAAGAGCCCCAGTTCTTTGTAAGCGACGGCCCACGGATACAGAAAGAGTGTTTCTACATCAAAGATGACAAACATGAGGGCAAAGATGTAATACTTCACGTTGAAACGCACCCAACTGTCACCAACAGGAATGTTACCGCTTTCATAAGTAGTTTGCTTCTCCCGTGTCGGTTTCTTTGGACGAAGTAATGGACCAACAAAACTGACTGTAGCTACGGGCAACAGCACACCAAGAATCAAAAAGATCGCGACAATCACATAATTGTTGGTATAGATGTCACTCACCCACGTTCCCTCCGCTCTTGAGAAAGGTATGAATCGTCTTGCGCTGTCCTCCAGAAGAAGTCGAGACTCCCTCAAAAGGGTACTGCTCGCAGCATCAAAGGTGTAGGTATGAACGCTGTCGCTAATTGATACTGCTAGAAAAAAATACCTTTATCATTATAGCAAATTGCCAATAGGGTGTCTAACGAAAGCCTTCCTTTTGTGCCATATAAAGGGAAAAAACTCAGAGATTTCTCCCTGAGTTTTTCCAGCATAGTATGATGACCAAACGAATATGCCTGTCTGGCTCTTATATTCTCTTCATTATTGAACGTTGTTTGAAAATTGCTGTCCGAGGAAGTCCTCGTAAATACGCTCCCATACAATCGTGAAGTTCATCTTCTCGTCTTCTGGGATCTCCAGCATATTTTCAATTGCCTCTTCCATATATGGAGTCAGCTTGATCAGAACCTCTGCCAGCATCTGGTCATTGGTGTTCAGCAATTGCTTCATTTCTGCTTTGGACATACTGAACGTATTTTCTTCCTGCTCGTGCAGCTTCATCACGAGGCGGCTAAAAATCGGATGAACCAATGCTTCCAGTTTAACATGAGCCAATGCAAGAGATTCTGCTTCACTCAACTTGAACAACTCAGATGCATCTGGGAATGGATAAACCGGTACATCCCAAGCATCTCCATTATCGATTACCAGACCCCACTTCACGAAAAGCTCGATCGCTTCGTCAAGAGACGTCGGATATGCATAATCAGAACGGCTCATGAACGCTTTGAATCTGTTCAAGAGGTTCACGTAGCCTTTGAAATCCTCTGCAGACTTAAAGCCTTCTTGAACAGGCTCGGTGAATGTGCCTTTCAATGCATCGAACTCGTCCAGAGCTTTTCTCATTTCTTCTTTTGTCTCATGCTTGGTTACTACAAAGCACATCGCCTGGAAGAGAACATTCATTTCATGAGATAGCACGCTTGTCCAGCCATTAGCCTTAAAGCTGCTAGGAATCACTACGCCATCTTGATTGTGGCGGATATCGCGAACGGTTTGCATCAATTACACTCTCCTTTAATCCCAATAGCCAATGCCGCTTTTTCCCGCTGTTTTTCATGCTAACGTAGCTCGTCGGCAGGGCATTAGGTCTATTATACACAGAAACATTAGGCAATTACCAACTGGAAATATCATGCCCGATTTCCATGGCTCATCATTCATCTCCATATAACCGAAAAATCCCCGCAGCCACATGGGCGCGGGGATATCAAGCTTACGCTTTACTTCGCTACGTCGAGACGTGCCATCGCACGTTGCAGCGCGCGTTCTGCACGCTTGACGTCGAGCTCGGCATATTTCTCAGTCAAACGCTTTTCAGCACGCTCTTTCGCTGCCTTCGCGCGTTCAACATCGATGTCTCCCGGCAATTCAGCCGTTTCAGCAAGGATGGTCACTTTATCGCCGCGCACTTCCATGAAGCCGCCGCTTACAGCCATCTTTACTTCTTTATCGCCTTCTGTCTTAATCCGAACTGGCGCTGTTTTCAGCGGGGTTACCAACGGCACGTGGTTCGGCATAATACCGATTTCCCCTTGCAAGCCGCGAGCAATCACCATTTCAGCCTGACCGCTGTAGACAACCCGTTCAGGAGTTACGACTTCAACTGTCATCTTACTCACTTACTCGTCTCCCCTTTCCAGGGTGTCTTACGCCATTTTCTTCGCTTTTTCTACCGCTTCTTCAATTGTACCTACGTACAGGAACGCGCCCTCTGGCAGGTGGTCATGCTTACCTTCGAGGATTTCCTTGAAGCTGCGAACGGTTTCTTTCAATGGCACGTATTGGCCTGGGTTACCAGTGAACTGCTCGGCAACGTGGAAGGACTGGGACAAGAAACGTTGAATGCGGCGTGCGCGTCCAACTACTTGCTTGTCGTCGTCGCTCAACTCGTCCATACCGAGAATCGCGATGATATCTTGCAGTTCTTTGTAACGTTGCAGGATTTTTTGAACGCTACGAGCCACATCATAGTGTTCTTGTCCTACTACATCAGGAGCCAGAGCACGGGATGTGGATGCGAGTGGGTCTACCGCAGGGAAGATACCCAACTCAGCGATGGAACGCTCCAAGTTCGTTGTAGCGTCCAAGTGAGCAAACGTAGTAGCAGGAGCCGGGTCAGTGTAGTCATCCGCTGGTACGTAGATCGCTTGAATGGACGTTACGGAACCTTTTTTCGTGGAAGTAATACGCTCTTGCAACTGACCCATTTCGGTAGCCAGTGTTGGCTGGTAACCTACCGCAGATGGCATACGGCCCAAGAGAGCAGAAACTTCGGAACCCGCTTGAGTAAAGCGGAAGATGTTATCAACAAAGAGGAGAACGTCGCGGCCTTCTTCATCACGGAAGTATTCCGCCATAGTCAGACCAGTCAACGCTACACGAAGACGTGCACCAGGCGGTTCGTTCATCTGACCGAATACCATCGCGGTTTTCGGCAGTACGCCTGCGTCTTTCATCTCGTGGTACAGGTCGTTACCTTCACGGGTACGCTCACCTACACCAGCGAATACGGAAATACCACCGTGCTCTTGCGCGATGTTGTTGATCAGCTCTTGAATAGTAACGGTTTTACCTACACCCGCACCACCAAACAGACCGATCTTACCACCCTTGATGTACGGAGCCAAGAGGTCAATAACTTTGATACCTGTTTCCAGGATCTCAACAGTCGTTGCTTGGTCTACGAACTCAGGAGCTTTACGGTGAATTGGATCACGACGATCTACTTGACCAAGTTCTTGCAAGTCGATCGGCTCACCCAATACGTTAAATACGCGTCCGAGGGTGATTGCACCCACTGGAACGGAGATAGCTGCACCGGTATCAACTGCTTCCATGCCACGAACCAAACCGTCAGTGGAAGACATCGCAACGGTACGAACCAAGTTATCGCCCAAATGAGTAGCAACCTCAACAGTCAAGTTGATGTCGCGCTCACCAGCGCTTTGTGCTTTATGTTGAATCTTGATCGCATTGTAAATGGCAGGCAGGTGTCCGCGGTCGAACTCGACGTCAACAACCGGACCCATTACCTGAACCACACGTCCATTCGCCATCTTACTTCTTCCCTCCTGTAAAGCTAAATTGGGAGCTATTCGCTGCCACTAAGCCTGTGCGTTTGCACCTGCAACGATCTCGGAAATCTCTTGTGTAATGGCTGCCTGACGAGCACGGTTGTAGCTCAACGTTAAACGGTTGATCATATCCGTAGCATTGTCTGTTGCGTTGCCCATTGCAGTCATACGGGAACCTTCTTCGGAAGCTTTTGCTTCGAGGAGTGCACTGTAAACCAGTGTTTCCGCATATTTCGGCAACAGGTCCGCCAATACTTCTTCCGAGGACGGCTCATACTCGTAATTCAATTCGCGTGCATTGTTGCTCTCGGGAGCTTCCAGTGGCAGCAATTGTTTTACGGTAGGTATTTGCGAAATTGCACTTTGGAACTTGTTGTAGCACAGGTACAGTTCGTCAATCTGCTCATTCTCGAACATTTGGACTGCTGCACCGGCAATTTTCTTGATATCAGCAAAGGCTGGGCTGACTGGCAGACCTGTAACTTCCTCCAAAAGCGGGTAGTTCCGTTTGCTAAAGAAGTCACGACCTTTGCGGCCAATCACAAAAATACCGTACTCATCCTTGGACTTGTGCTTCTCGTTAATGGTAGTTACCACTTTACGGAGAATGTTGGCATTGTAACCCCCAGCAAGTCCACGGTCGGAAGTGATGACAATATAACCAGTCTTTTTCACCGGACGATTTTGCAACATTGGATGTTTGGAACCAGAGTTCCCACTCGCGATGCTTGCGATCACTTCTTGGATCTTGTCAGCATACGGGCGTGCCGCCTCAGCTTTATCCTGGTTACGGCGAAGCTTTGCAGCCGCCACCATTTTCATCGCTTTCGTGATTTGGCGCATATCTTTTTTACTTTTGATACTGCGTCGAATCTCACGTATTCCTTTAGCCACTCGTTTTCACCACCTTGAGGACGCATGCACGGGCAACTAGCCCGGCATGCATCTGATGTCTATCAGGTTAACGATTAGCGAGTTACCGAAAAGCCTTTTTTGAACTCTTCGATCGCTGCGTTGAATTCTTTTTCATCTGGAAGGTCTTTCGTTGTGCGGATGTGCTCCAACAGTTGCGGTTTGTTGGAATCCAAGAAAGACAACATCTCTTTCTCAAAACGGCGCACTTCCGCTACTGGAATATCATCCAGGAAACCTCTTGTAGCGCTATAGATAGAAGCAACTTGCTTCTCAACAGGCATTGGATCGAATTGACCTTGTTTCATTATTTCCATCAAACGCTCACCACGGGTCAGACGAGCTTGGGTCGCTTTGTCCAGATCGGAACCGAACTGAGCAAACGCAGCCAACTCACGGTATTGAGCCAACTCAAGCTTGAGTGGACCTGCTACCTTTTTCATCGCCTTGATTTGCGCGGAACCACCTACACGGGATACGGAAAGACCGGTGTTAACCGCTGGACGTTGACCTGCGTTGAACAAGTCTGTCTCCAGGAAGATCTGACCATCCGTGATGGAAATCACGTTGGTTGGAATGTACGCGGAAATGTCACCCGCTTGGGTTTCGATGAATGGCAGAGCTGTAATAGAACCAGCGCCCAGATCATCAGACAGTTTCGCAGCGCGCTCCAGCAAACGGGAGTGCAAGTAGAATACGTCACCAGGATATGCTTCGCGACCTGGAGGACGACGGAGCAAGAGGGACATTTCGCGGTATGCAGCAGCCTGCTTGGAGAGGTCATCGTATACGCACAGAACGTGTCCGCCTTTGTACATGAAGTACTCACCCATTGTTACACCTGTATATGGAGCCAAGTACAACATTGGAGCTGGGTCAGACGCAGTAGCAGAAACGATGATTGTGTATTCCAGAGCCCCTGCTTTACGCAGAGTTTCTACGATGTTAGCAACGGTGGATTGCTTTTGACCGATTGCAACGTAGATACAAATCATGTCTTTACCTTTTTGGTTGATGATCGTGTCGAGCGCCACTGCTGTTTTACCAGTTTGGCGGTCACCAATGATCAACTCACGCTGTCCACGACCAACTGGGATCATCGCGTCAATCGCTTTGATACCTGTTTGGAGTGGCTCGTGTACGGATTTACGTGCCATTACGCCAGGAGCTGGGCTCTCGATTGGACGGAAACCGTTGTTTGCGATAGGGCCTTGACCATCGATTGGTTGACCCAGTGGGTTTACAACGCGGCCGAGCAGCGCTTCCCCTACTGGAACTTCCATAACGCGGCCGGTACGTTTTACAGTATCGCCTTCCTTAATGTCGCGGAAAGGTCCCATAATAACGACACCCACGTTATCTTCTTCCAAGTTGAGTACCATACCCATTACGCCATTTTGGAACTCGAGAAGCTCCCCTTGCATGGCCTTTTCCAAACCGTGAACACGAGCAATACCGTCACCTACTTGGATGACTGTGCCTACATCCACAACTTCGATTTCAGATTTAAAGTTAGCGATCCGCTCTTTAATGAGGGAGCTAATCTCTTCTGGTCTGATTGCACTCACTTAATTCACCCCATTCATCCAACTTCTTAAAAGCCATCGAACTTTACGCCTTTTGCGCAAAGGTTTCCAACTTCGTTTTCAGGCTGCCATCATACAGACGGTCGCCAATTTTGATAATAATGCCGCCGAGAATCGCTGGGTCTACGACTGCTGTCATACGCAGCTTTTTGTTCAGTGTTTGGCCGAACTTCTCAGCCAGCTCATTTTGCTCTTCAGTAGAAAGTGGCTTTGCACTTGTCACAATCGCATCTGCGAATCCACGAGCTTCGTTCGCCAATTGTACAAAAGAACGGTAGATATCAACCAGATCAACTTCGCGTCCGTTCTCAATCAGGACGTTCAGAAAATTAAAGGTTTCTTCCCCTACATGGCTTTTGAACAATTCGTCAGCGAGCTGGCTTTTCGCATCTGCTGCGATGTGCGGGTGCAGCATGATCTTTTTCAGATCTTCACTGCCTTCAACCGCTTCCACGATCGCACCCAGGTCTGCTTCTACCTGATCAATCTTGCTACGCTCACTCGCTACTTCAAAGAGAGCACGAGCATAACGTTTTCCTACTGCGCTACTCATAGGCGATCTCCCACTTGTGCGAGAAATTTGTCAACAGTAGACTTTTGAGCTGCTTCGTCCAGTTCTTTCTCAATGATCTTGGAAGCCAAGAGCACGGAAAGACCAGTCATTTGCTCACGCAGTTCGAGTTTTGCTTTTTCCACTTCACGAGCCAGTTCAGCACTTGCCTCTGCTTTCATACGCTCAGAAGCTGCTTGTGCTTCAGCAACGATTTTGCTTGCTTCATCAGACGCTTGCTTTGCAGCACGGTCGATGATCGCTTTAGATTCAGCGCGAGCTTCATCCAAAAGGCGGCGTTGTTCAGCCAAAAGCTTTTCGGATTCCTTGTGGTTGCGTTCCGCAGTGGCGAGCTCGTTCTCAACATGAGCACGGCGCTTTTCCAATACGCTCGCAATCGGTCCTGTTGCATATTTGGAAACAACGATCAACAGCAAAATGAAAATAATCACCTGGAGTAGTAATGTGCCCCATTCCAGGGATACGGCTCCAAACTCAACCATTTTTAGTTCACTCCTTCCTGACAAACGAAAGATTCTGCAATAAGTTCTTTGCGTACTTACCAGAATTATTACTAGAAGACTTCCATGCCAAGCTTGTGGCCGAAGCCTGATTTTTCCCTACTAAAAGATAGGCGAAGGTGACCCTCCGCCTATTTAATACTGTTCAACTGTTCGCTTAGCCCAGACGACCCATCAAGATGAAGCCTACAGCTACAGCGATAATTGGAATCGCCTCTACGAGACCCATACCGAGGAACATGATACCCATCAGGTTACCACGAGCTTCAGGTTGACGAGCAACACCTTCAATTGTTTTAGAGATTACGTTACTTGCACCAAAAGCACCACCAAGTGCTGCCAAACCGAAAATAAGACCCATAGCAATAGCTACACCCATAACTTCCATGTTAAAAATACCTCCCTAAATTGTTGTAAACAAAAACTAGATTTTAGTGTTCATCATTCACAAGTTGTGAAATGTAAACCATAGAAAGAGTCAAGAAAATGAACGCCTGAATTGCACCTACGAAGACGGAGTAGCCGAGCCAGATAAACAATGGTGCCGCGGCCAAAACTCCCCCACTCAACAGGAAGGCAATCATGATCTCTTTTGCAAAGAGGTTACCGAACAAACGCAGAGGAAGCGTCAACGGTTTAATGATAAACTCCTCAAGAATGTGGATCGGGTTGAGGAATACGTGCTTAAACCAACCACCTGGACTTTTCTTAATACCGAGGTAGTGGGAGTAGAGCAACACTACCAATGCCAAACCAAATGTTACACTCGGTGTAGCAGTTGGAGACTTCCACCAGATTACATGAGCTCCTTTATCAGCCAGCTCGTGCTCAACGGTTTCGCGCTTCTTCGCTTCGGCTTCCGGCGTAGGAGCAATCGTCAGCATCTTCATAACACTTTCGCTGATTTCACCTTTGTGCACTGTGGTGACGTTGGCGATAACACCTAGCTGGTTCCCAATGAAGATGTAGAGAAACAACGTAATACCAAGCGTCATCATCATCATGACTTTCTTGTGATCCATGTATCCTGCAGTAACATTCTTGACAAAGTCAAAAATCCACTCAACTGCATTTTGCTTAGCACCAGGTACTCCTGTTTCCAGCTTTCGTGTCATTACAAACAGGAAGATAAACACAAGCAGTGCGGTAAGAACCATCATGAGAATCGTAGCGATGTCAAATACCATGCCGCCTAACTGAAACCGTAACGTATAATGATGACCCATCTTTTCACCCCTTTCCATTGATAGATAGAGGTTGTCCGAAACTCTGTCTACACATTGCTATCGAACGCTCTCTGGTAAAAATCATTTCATTAAAAGGAAATGCTGTAACAAATCTATTTTGAATTGCGGAATACGAGTAGATAGCTGATCCCTTGGATCAAAAACAACCCAAGTAGAACCCCTGATAATGTGAAGATATGAGGGAAAAGAAAGGTAGCATAGGCGGCTAGCCCGGCAATCATGAACCGAAGCATCGTGCCCGTTCCTTTTGGTCTGACATTAGGGTCATCTGCCATTTGCCCAACAACCCAGACCTTGCTAGCGAGAACGCTGGTATTAATGATTCCTGTCACTGTTCCAAGCAACAAACTCTGCAAGAATACCTTGTGTTCAGGCAATACAACCATCAGCATCACAAACAATGCCATGCACCATAAAGAATAGCGAAAAGTCTTTCGCATCGCTAAAGCAAACGCTTCCATCGTTCGTCACCCCCTACAGATACGGGCGAATGAGTCGATAGACAGTGTATACACCAACCGCAATCCCTGTAATCAAGCCGATAAGCAAGAACCAAGGATCAGTCGCTAGTAGGCGATCCGCGTATCTGCCGATCATAAAACCGGCAACCACACAAATGGCAAAGTCAAGACCAAGTACGCTGACCAAACCAAGTGCTCGCCATGGATTGTCAAGTTTCGCCAGTTTATCCTTCTCCTTTCACATAAGGAGAGGGCACACAATTTCCAAATGCCCTCATCCATATTAACGAAGATTTATTCCCTTTGTCAACGCAAGCGTTTCTGTGTACACAAAGCGTTCACAATTTAAAAATTAAATTTTCTCGACAATTGTGGAGACGCCTTGTCCCCCACCAATGCAAAGAGTCGCTAACCCATATTTTACCCCTTCACGCTTTTGCAATTCATGCACGAGCGTGACCAAGATTCTCGCGCCACTCGCACCGATTGGATGTCCCAACGCGATGGCTCCGCCGTTGACATTCAGCTTCTCGCGATCAAAGTCCAGCGCTTTGCCAACAGACAGCGATTGGACGGCAAAAGCTTCGTTTGCTTCGATCAAATCGATGTCAGCGATCGTCAGGCCCGCTTTTTCCAGTACGCGCTTGGTCGCAGGAACAGGACCGTACCCCATGATGCTCGGATCAACACCTGCACTCGCATTGGCCACGATACGGGCGATAGGCTTCACACCCAGCTCTTCTGCCTTCTCGCGTGTCATAATCAAGAGAGCGGCTGCTCCATCGTTGATGCCGGATGCATTCCCAGCTGTCACGGTTCCATCCTTTTTAAATGCAGGCTTCAGCTTGCCTAGCGCTTCGGCTGTCACACCAGCACGCGGGAACTCGTCCACAGCAAAAAGCACCAGATCACCTTTGCGCTGCGGAATCGGAACCGGTACGATTTCTTCTTGAAAACGACCACTGGCGAGCGCTTGCTGAGCCTTTTCCTGGCTCCAAGCTGAAAATTCATCCTGCTCTTCGCGTCCGATCTCGTATTTGGTGCAAAGATTCTCCGCTGTAATACCCATGTGGTAATCGTTGAAAGCACACCACAGCCCGTCGCGAATCATGGAGTCTACTACTTTCTGATCTCCCATGCGGTAGCCTGAGCGCGCACCTTCCATTAAGTATGGTGCCTGACTCATATTTTCCATCCCACCAGCCAAGACCACTTCTGCCTCACCTGCAAGGATGGACTGAACAGCCAAATGAACGGCTTTTAGACCTGAACCACAAACCTTATTGATTGTCAGAGAGGGAACTTCATGAGCAAGGCCCGCGTGAATAGAAGCCTGACGCGCCGGGTTTTGACCCAAACCTGCTGACAGTACATTCCCCATAATCACTTCATCGACCGCATCCTTGGAAACACCTGCACGCTCTAGCGCTGCTTCCAGTACAATTCCGCCCAGCTTTGTCGCACTGACACCCGCAAGCGTTCCTTGAAAGCTACCTATAGCAGTGCGCACAGCACTCGCAATGACGATTTCTCTTTGACTCATCTTCCACACACCCCTCGAATACACAGGATAGGCAACCTTCTTAAGATTCCATCTTTTCATGATAATTCCTGCCAGGAAATCGCTTTCTTTTCCTGTTCATAAAAAAATGTCACTGCTCAGAGAAGAGAGTGACGGCTTGAATGATTTATAGAAGTGCCTCTGCAATTTCATCGACGATATTGTTGATGGCAATCGGGCCATAATAGGCGATCCACACGGTTGTGTTTACCTCGTACACCTTATTTTCCTTGGCTGCTTTTAGCCCTTTCCAAATGGAGCTGTTTTTGTACTCGTCTGTTAATGCTTGATTCGCTTTGTCCGTTACAACAAATAAGTGATCGGCATTTACCTCTGGCAGCACTTCCAGAGAAATCATCGTAGCTGTATCGGATTTATCCATCGCTGGCTTGGGAGGAGTCAGTCCCAAATCGGTATACAAGATAGCAGCCGTTCGGTGTTCAACTGTGTGCAGTCGAATAGCATTGTCACGAGGACGAATAAGTGCGACGGACTCACCCTTGAGCTTGGTTGCGAGCTCTGCTTTCAATTTGCTCGTTTTCTCTTGGTAGTCCTTTACGATCTGCTCAGCTTCTTGTTCTTTTTCGAGAATTTTTCCGAAGGTAATCAGTGTATCACGCCAGTCTTCGTTTCGATCAAACATGATGGTTGGGGCGATTTTAGATAAGTTATCGTAGATTTTGTCTTGGAATTCCGTGCAAATAATCAAGTCAGGCTCCATAGCCACGACTGCTTCTGAATTTGGCTCGTCCTTTGTTCCAAGTACATGAACATCTTTCAGCTTGTCCATGAGATACTCTGGAAACTTCGTACCGTCACCCGTTGTAATGACACTACCTGCTGGTAGTTCGCCCAGAGCTATCATTTGATCTGCGTATTGCGTATCCAGTACAGCAATTCTGACTGGTTTAAAATCAAGCGTCAGCTCGCCTTTCATGTGCTTGATTGTACGCGTCTCGCTTTTCTTCACTTCTTGATTCGCGCCAGATTGCGTGGTATTCGACTGCGTCGTTACCTGATTCGAAGCGCCTGTTGCTGAGCTCCCCGAATTGCTCGTATTCGTACCGCCGCCTGAGCAAGCTCCCAACAACAAGGTAAGGCTCAGCATCAGGTTCAGCGCCAGCATCGCTTTTGTACTCTTATACATCGGTACGGCTCCTCCATCTCTTGAGTGCGAGTGATTTTCATTTTCAATGTGATCATTATATTTCCACAGCTTTTGACCAGCAATGGAATATCGCGACAAGAGTGATGGACTTTGGCGACGCATTTCCGATGTCAGCGGATTTTCCTTATACATCGAAGGAGAGAAGCCTGTATATTTTTTAAAGCTACGACTGAAATAATAGCTGTCTGTATAACCTACTGATTCCGCTATCTCTTTTAATCCCAAATTCGTTTGACGCAGCAGTTCCTGTGCTTTTTGAATGCGCACCTGAATCAGATAGTCGATAGGGCCGACTGCTAGCTGGGCTTTAAAGGTGCGTTGCAGCGATCGGGAGCTGCAGTTTAAGAGCGAGGAAAGATCATCGAGAGTAAAATTCTCTGCGTAATGCTCCTCGATATATCTGACGGCCTGAACGACCAAATTCGGTACCGTTACCCCGATTCCTTGTGACTGCATCTGTGCCATTAGCTCACATACGAGTTGATACAGCAGAGCCTTGGCTCGCAGCTTGTCCAGGTTGCCGTTCTGATTCCATGCTTGCTTCATACGTGATATTGCGACAAATACATTTACCTGATGCATGGGGGTAAAACCGTATTGGATGTGAAAAGGTTGGGTTTTCTCCAGTAAACGTAACAACTCCTGCCGACAAGGCAACGGCAAATGAGCTTTGTACAAAATCAGATAGTATTCCAGCTCATCCTTTATTTCCTCGATATCCACGTATGTACCTTTGCCAGCATGGGCCATATAGCAATTCTTGATCGCATGCACATTCCCGTCAAAACGAATCAGGCCACTGCCTCTCACCGAAAATAGAAAGGCACTAGCCGGCAATTGATAGGATCGCAGTTGTTCGCCGGCTCGCATGACGATATGCCGTAGATCATGTAATCGTACACTTGCCTGATTCCATAGAAAAATATGATCATCCACGTTCATTGTCCCACACTCAACTCCTTGATAGCCCTCCCATCGTTCTTCTTTTCATTCTATTTGATAACCATTCTCATATCTATAGCAAAAATCATAGAAAGCACACACTACCTCAATGAAACCGCGCGAACGTAAATAACTTCGTAGGTGACAGGGATGCCCGTTTCTCTTTTATACGTCTGCTCATAATAACGAATCATTTCTGCAAGGAGTTTTCTGTGTCCCAGACCGCTCCCTTGCTCCATACTTGCACTGGCGCCCACGGCTTTCACGGCATGCAAGAAATCGCGTACACCCGGGTAAGTGAGCCGTTCATATTTCCTCATCACCTCTACATCCGTAAACCCTGCTTGTTCCAATAGCGCGTGCCAATCACGTGCAGAGAGAAACTCCAAGCCATGACGCACTCCCTTTTCCCCCAAAATCGCATGAGCATTCGCAAACGAATCATGTAGCTCCCAAAACGTATCGGGTCCAAATGTTGAAAAAACCAAAGGTGCTCCGGGCTTCAGGATTCTTCTCAATCCTTTTAGCGTATGCGCTGGCTTGGCAAACCACTGAAAACACGCTCCTGAAACCACCAAATCCTTTGACTTCGCCTGTTGTTCCCAAACCCATTCTTCAGCATCCGCTTGAGAAAATGAACAAATCAGGCCATGCTGCTCCAGATTGTTCTTCGCCTGCTCCAGCATACCTGACGCAATCTCTACCGCCTCGTAATGGGCATCAGCAAAATGGCTGCGAATGACGCGGGTTAATCCCCCTGTCCCACAGCCAATCTCCAGGATGTTTCGCACCTCGTTCTCGTTCGTTATTTCTGTAACCATTTGACTCAAATGATCAGCCATCTTCTTTTGCACGAGTGCGTATTTTTCGTATGAAGCAGCCTTCTCACTAAAACGGCTGCTGATTGCCCTCTTCTGCAAGCTGCTCCACCATCCTCTTTAGCGAATCTCCTACAACCTCCGGAACAAATACATGTGGGGCATGACCACACTCAGGAATTGGCACAAAATTGGCACCTGCAAGGCTACTCGCCAGTTCTTCTCCGGCTGCGAGCGAACAGATAGCATCCTCCATTCCATGAATGACAAGAGTAGGAGTAGTCAGCGAAGACAGGAACGGGCGGCAATCCTCTTCTTCTAAATAGGTCAAGCCCGCAATCAACGCTGCCGTACTCCACTTCTGGCTATCCACCCCCACGTGCAAACCTGTTTTCTCACGCTCTCCTGGTGTTAGCATCTGTTGAACAAATGCGTCCATCACCCGCCCGCGTGCGACGGAAAGCTGCCTTTTCATCCTTTGCAAAACAACAGGATGCCACCCTTTGTGAAGCTCATGCTGTTCACTGGTAAAGCGTGCTGTGGTGCCGATCAAAACAAGTCCTGAAACCGGGTGCTGGGCAGCAAGGCGTATTGCGAGCATCCCTCCCATAGACCACCCCACTACAATCAGCTCCTGCGTTGACAGAGAGCGGACTTCCTCTTCTACTCTCTCGTAAAATTGCAAGGAGCCCGTGACGTCCGAATAAGTAGGAACGATGTGCTGATAGGAAGGAAATTGTGAGCGAACAGCATCCCAACTGCAATCTGGCATTCCCCATCCAGTTAGCCACAGCATCACTTTTCTCACGTTATCGTCCTCCTTTATGAAGCTCGTCCCTGATTTCGCTCACTTGCTCGCACGCCCACTCCAGCTCCTCGCGCGTATGGGCAGCCATCACCGTAAAACGGATACGCGCGGTTCCTGCTGGCACGGTAGGCGGTCGAATCGCCACTGCTGCAATCCCGCGTTGCCGAAGCCTTTTGCTAAATTGCAAAGTCCATTCATTCTCCCCTAACGTGAGCGGGATGATTGGCGTATCTTCTTCGTCTACGGTAAACCCGCGTGAGCGAAGCAACCGGCGAAACACGAGCGCATTCTGCCTCACTGCTCTTCTTCTCCAAGACTCTGTTTGTACCAAAGACAACGCCGCCAGATTCGAGCCAATCACAGCAGGGGGCAGAGCTGTGGAATACACCAGCGAACGCGCTTTTGTCATCAAGTAACGAATGATGATCTCATCTGCGCATACGTATGCCCCATAAACACCGAATGCCTTGCTGAAGGTTCCCATCAAAACATCGACTTGTCTGGCGATGCCCAGCTCATGACACAAGCCCTGCCCTTCTTCACCACGCACTCCCCCTGCATGAGCTTCGTCAACCATCAGCATGGCATCGTAACGATCTCGCAGTTGTACCAATTCAAGAAGAGGGGCTTTATCACCGTCCATGGAGAATATGCTGTCCGTGACGATCCACTTCCGTCTTGCATCCTGGTGCTTTTTCAGCAAAAATTCCAGATGCTCCATGTCATTATGTCTGTACCGAAAATGCTCCGCCCGACTGAGCACGATCCCATCTACGATGCTGGCGTGATTCAACCGATCACTAAAAACAGCGTCGCCTCTTCCGACAAGTGCTGCAATTACCCCCGTATTTGCCTGGTAGCCATTTGCAAAGACAAGAGCCCCTTCTCTCTCTTTCCACGCCGCCAATTGTTGTTCCAGCTCGTCGTATAACGCGTAGTTGCCATGGACGAGACGAGAGGCAGTTCCTCCCGCCCCCCACTCCTCTGCCGCCTTCTTGCCAGCTTCTACAATTCGTTGATCATGGGCCAAGGCCAAATAGTTGTTCGATGACAGGTTTAATAATGATTTCTCTTCGACTTGAATCCACGTGCCTGCGCGATCACTGGCTGACTCTACGGTGTTCCATTCTCTTGCCAACGATTGTTTCCGCAATGAATCGTATTCTTCTTCCAGCCATGTGTAGCGTTTATTCATAAATGACCTACTGTCTTACAGCGCACACAGCTCGATTTCAAACCCGAGGTCTTCAATCATCTGGTGGTCTGTCGTAATTTCCTGCCCGGGCGTCGTCAAATAGTCGCCCACAAACAACGAGTTAGCCGCATACAAGGAAAGGGGCTGCAAGGTGCGCAAATTCACTTCGCGACCACCCGCAACGCGAATTTCTTTATCTGGGCAAATAAATCGGAACAAGGCTAGAACACGAAGGGCCTTCATTGCCGGAGTGCGTCCTTTATCCTCCAACGGGGTTCCGGGAATCGCATTTAAAAAATTGATCGGGATGGAATCTGCGTCGAGATTGCGCAGGGCAAATGCCATTTCAACGATCTCCTCATCGCTCTCGCCCATGCCAATAATCACGCCTGCGCAGGGCGACATCCCTGCTCTTTTCACGGTATCAACTGTCTGAACACGCTGATCGTACGTGTGCGTTGTCGTAATCGCTTCGTAATGATTGCGACTCGTGTTGAGATTATGGTTGTAGCGGTGAACACCAGAATCTTTTAGGCGCGTTGCTTGTTCGTCGCTTAGTATCCCTAAGCACGCGCAAATTTTCAGCGGCATCGTCTCGCGGATTTCTTTGACTGCCTCGATGACCTGACCCAGCTCTTTTTCCGTGGGGCCACGACCTGAGGCGACAATACAGTATGTACCTGCTTTTCGATTCATGGCTTCTCGCGCACCTGCGAGCAATGTCTCCTTGTCCAGCATCGTATACTTGGATACGGGAGCATTCGAAACAATCGACTGCGAGCAGTAACCGCAATCCTCGGGGCAAAGGCCGCTCTTGGCGTTAATGATCATGTTCAGCTTGACCTTTTTTCCGAAAAAGTGCTTTCTAACGCGAAAAGCTTCGTTCATGACCAGCAGCAACTCATCATCTGGCGCTTGCAACACCTTCATTGCCTCTTCCTGTGAAAATTCTGCTTTGGTAATCGCTTTATGAGAGTATCCCTTCCAATCCAGACAGGTGCTTTGCTTCATTTTCTCATCTCCCCTTTATATTATTGATGGCTCCACTGACACAACTGCCCGATGTCTACACATTCTTTGATCAACTGTGTTAGCCGCTGACGCTCTAACGGTTGGTCTATCCATGGAAGTACGCCCCATACAGGAACTCCCCCATAACTCTCAATCATGCTCGCGTTTGTTTTGACACTCTCATCGGTGACACCAGCTGAGTTGCTTTGATTCAGGATGACACCTACTACCTCGATCCCGAGTTCCCGTGCATACCAAACGGACAAGAGCGTATGGTTAATCGTGCCGAGGCCAGCCCGCGCCACGATGAGCATAGGCAGGTTCAGTCGAGCAGCAAGATCCGCCATCGTTTCGGTTGGAGTCAATGGCACAATCAGACCACCTGCTCCTTCGACAAGGAGTGCCGGATGACGTTCCATCAGGGGTCGCCCGCAAGCGATTACTTCCTCCATGGTCAAGCTTTTCCCCTCTGCTTCCGCAGCTAGAAAAGGGGTAAGCGGTGCCTCAAAACAGAGCGGGGCTATCTCCTCACACGCGTCAGGCACTCCGCTCCACGATCTCAAGTGCATAGCGTCACTGCCCTCGTCATTGGCTCGTGCTCCTGACTGGACTGGCTTCCAAACCCCTATGTCCACTCCTGTCTCACGCAACACGGATGCGATTCCGGCAGTCACAACCGTTTTGCCCACCCCTGTATCTGTTCCTGTGATGAACAATCCGGAAAAGGGGCGATCAGTCATATCAATCACTCCTCCGTTTCACCTGTCGTTACATCCTGAATTGATTCCGTCAAAATCCCAACCATGTCAGCCAATTCTTCAGTAGTAGATACAAGCGGTGGGATAAAAACGATGACGTTGCCCAACGGTCGTGTCAGAAGCCCTTTTTCTCTCGCTACCTGACAAACACGCACACCAATCCGCTCATTCCAGTGATAAGGCTCCTTGGTCTCTTTATCCCGAACCAGCTCGATTCCCGCCATCAAGCCTTTTTGTCGGATATCTCCTACATGGGGCAGATCGCGAAGTTGCCTTAGCAATTGATCCAGATCGGTTGCTTTTTGTGCTACTTGTTGAACGACTCCGCGCTCCTCCATCAGACGCAGGTTGGCGAGAGCAACTGCACAGCCAAGTGGATTTCCCGTAAACGAATGTCCGTGGAAAAAGGTTTTCTGTTCCTCATAGTCGGCGAAAAAAGCATCATAAATCTGCTCGGTTACTAAGGTAGCCGCAACAGGCAAATACCCTCCCGTGAGCCCTTTTGCGACCGCCATAATGTCTGGGACGACCCCATCATGCTCACAAGCAAACATTTTGCCCGTGCGTCCAAATCCTGTCGCTACTTCGTCTGCGATCAGCAATACATCATGGGCGCGCAACAGCTCCGCGATTTTTTTCAAGCAACCGTCTGGCATGATAATCATGCCGCTTGCTCCCTGCACGACAGGCTCCACGATCATCGCCGCAATCTCATGAGCTCTTTCCTTAAGCAAACTCTCCAGACTGCTCAATGTGGCCTGAACGGCTGCTTCTTCGCCGCCTTGTCTGTATGGGTAAGGGTATGGAATGACATGTGGAGAAAAGAGCAGTGGTTTATAGACCTGATGGTAGAGAGGAATGGCCCCCACACTGGTAGCTCCAATCGTATCTCCGTGATAGGCATTGTTCATCGTAATAAACGAATGCTTTCCAGTCTGCCCGCGATTTTGCCAGTATTGGAACGCCATTTTCAGTGAGATTTCGACTGCCGTTGCCCCGTTGTCAGAGTAAAAGACTTTGCTCAATCCTTTTGGTGCGAGATTGATCAGCTTTTCCGCTAATAGAATAGAGGGAACATTTGCCATGCCGAGCAAGGTAGAGTGGGCAATCTGGTCGAGCTGCTCCGTGATCGCCTGATTCAGCTCGGGAACGTTGTGGCCATGGACATTCAACCACACAGAGGAAAAACCGTCGTAGTAAGCCTTGCCGTTCACATCGAACAGCCTGATCCCTTCTCCTCTCGCAATAATTAGCGGCTCCTGTGCGACGTAGTCTTTCATTTGGGTGAAGGGATGCCAAACGTATTGCTTGTTTTTGGCAGAGAGCTCTGCATAACTTTTTAACAACCAAATCACAACCTTGGTTAACATATATTTGTTAACTGTTATTTTAAAATGGTTAACGCATTTTGACAAAGCTTTTTTTCGATCTTGAAAAATAAAAGGACTTTCTGGTTTGAGTCAACATAGGTGAGGAGAAGAAAAAGCGCAGTTCTCTTCGACTCTGACACGCCCGCAAGGGGGATTTACTGTCCGTCTCCACTTCCAAAAGGGGACCGTCGAGCCAAAGCCACCCTACGGGCGGAAGGTTCTCAAGGAAGAAGTGTTCGACAAGCGTGGTCCCCTTTTGGAAGTTCCGACTGGGTAGACGTTGTCAAGGTCTACGAGCCCTGCGCTTTTTCTTCTCACCAGCTTTGTCAGTTTATCGATACCTTCTAAAACTCAGGAAGGCAACAAAAAAGGTCAAGCTCCTCTTTGTTAGAGAAGCTTGACCTTTTATATTCCGATTCTATTTATCTTGATGCAGGATGCGATACAGCGCTACGACACACACTGCTCTCGTCGTCGGTTTATTCGGCTGATAATTTCCTCCAACTGGATCAATCAAACCGAGTCCGACCATATTGTTGATGGATGTAGATGCCCAAGATGGCCATGTCCCTTTATCGGAGAGCTTTTTCGTCGCTCCCTTTTTATTCACGAGACGATCGAGAATGACTGCAGCCTCTGCGCGTGTCACCGGTTGATCCGGTCGGAAAGTATTATCGTTATACCCCTTTACCAGACCTTTGGAAACAGCAACCTGTACGGCACCTTGCGCATAGGAAGGCACCTTATCCTTGAATTTCAGCTTTGGTGAGGATGGAAGCTCCCATTCAAAAGTGCGTGCGAGCAGGGTGACGAACTGTGCTCTGGTCAAGGAAACCTCTGGCCCGAACGTCGTCTCCGTCAAACCCTTCACGTAGCCCTTTTCCGCCATGTAAGTGATTTCTGCCTTGGCTGGATGCTTCGCGATATCGGTAAATCCAGCGCTGCTCGCTCCTGCATTGTCCAAGTAGTACGGAATGTACTTGCCGTAGCTATTGACTTCATATACCCACTGACCTTGCGCATTCATGGTTCCCAGAAGCGGGTCCAAAGTATTGTTCACTTCGTTTACGTACAAGAGTCCAACGCCTTTTCCAGCGAGCCATTGCTTCGGTGCCAAGGTCAACTGAATCGACGAAGTGGAAATCGCGTCCTCTTGTCCTGCTTTTAGTTCGCCCGGCTTAATTGTAAACGAATAATCAGCAGGCACATATCCTGGCATCGGCTGGGTCACGATCGACTCCACATCAATCAGCGCACTATCCAGGTAAGGCGCAGTATTTGCAAAGGAATAATGGAGATCGAGCTCCGCCCCGAGGGACATGCTGCCTGGTAGTTCAGGAACAACCGCTACATCGCTCGGTTGACCTGACTGGTTGCCCAAGAGGAGCGAGAATTCGTCAAAGTACAGTGTTCCTTTGTCGTGTGTAATGCCATCGTTGGCTTGGTCAACGACATACACACTCTTCAACTGCAATGGATACGCAACATTACTTGGGAAGTAACCTTTAACCTGCTTCCAGCCTGTCCAATTGATCTCTTTTGCCAGATCGACGTAGACCGGCTTGCCGTTTGCATCGACTGCTTCTGCACGGAGCCAATGTCCGCTGTTGTCACCATTGACCCATAAGCCCAATCCGAGGGGTTTGCCAGGGATGGTCACTGGTTTTGCCCCCAGAACGCCATACGAAATCCGCATGTTGTTCGCTGGTGCTCCAGAGAAGTTGTACACCAGCTTCGCTGCCTTCTTCGTGCGGAATGTCTGATCGGAAACGAGCCCGAACGAACCAGCGGAACTGATGCTGGATGGATTTGCCGCATGGTACATGCCAGCCTGATTATCGAAGGTGAGCCATGGCTGCTCAAATTGTCCAACGGCAAATGGTACGGTTGTCGCCACACCATCATACGTAATCGTCAGGTTTCCGTTGCCCGGCTCATTACCTGCTACCAATTGCAGATTGTCGTTAATCGTTGCTACAGAAGAATCGACACTCGCTTTTACGCTAAGTGGCGTCGCTTGTACGGTAGAACCCTTCTTCGTTTTGATTTTGACATCCAGATTAATGGATTGTCCCGGTGCAATCGTGATCGGATTCGGGGAAACGATGATTTGCTGCACATCGTTGCCGGAAATGACTTGAATGTCTTTATTTTGCGTCACATTGCCCAATCGCGCAGTCAATGTGATCTTGCCGGAGCGAGCAGGTGTGAATTGCTTGCCATTTACGGTTCCCGCTTCGGACTGACTAGCATCCCAACTCACATCACCTGAATTGATCGCGTACGGTTGGTAATGCACATCATATCCTTTGGATGCGCTGAGTGAGATGGTTTGCCCGATAAGCACATCTGCCGGTACATCGATTTGGAAGCCTCTCAATTCTCCAGCAGGTGCCGTGTTGTATACGGCCAGTCCAGTTGGCACACGACGCTCAGCACCGCCGCTCGGCTTGTTCGCCAGATTCGCGTGTGTCTCACCCAGCATGCGTGCAGCCATGGTCGTCGAGCCACCACCGTCAAAGTTTACAGCCCGATAAGAGCCGAGCTCCGCCATGATTTTTGCCAGCTCGTCCAAATAAACGCCTTGGCTCGCATCGATCGTGACCATGTACAAGGTCTTTCCGTCCTGGGAAACACCGACCGCTGTGCGCGCCGTCTTGTTCGTGATGGACTTGTCCGCTGGAAAGGACGACAATGCTTTCCCTTGATCGACCAAAATGACATTGCCACCCACCGCATGGTTCAAGTCGAGTGTCTGCGGTGTCGTTTGGTACTCAACCGTCGCAGTAGCGCCTACTGGGAAGTTCTGTTTGAGAAATGCTCCTGCTGCTCCATGTCCCCAAAGGACATAGCCGTTGTAAGGTATGTATACGCCTGGTTGATTCACACGAACTTCCTTGGCTACGTTGTCAACAAACAGAATCTCGACGACATCTTTGTAGCCCGATATCGTCCCCAAGCTGGTTTTGCCAAAGGAAGGGGTATAAACGTTCAGTTGGTTCTGGTGACTTTTTCGTCCGTCACTCGGGTTGTACTCTTCCTTATTGACACCCTGAATCGAATAGGTAGCGCCATTAGGAGCAGTAACCTTGCCGCCAAAACCAAATTTGTCGACGATGGCCATCTTGTCTCCGGTCAAGCCTAGGGCGTACCAGTAGGAAACCAAGCCCATGGAAGAGATGAGTTCATCGTCTTTCATGACAATGCCAAACGGCGCTCCCCGCTTCGACATGTTAAAAAAGTCGGCATTGATCGCTGCTACGGCTCCTGTTTCACGCGCCATTTGTGTCACCGTCTGCCTGTCTGTCAGCTTGCCTTTCGTTCCGTAAACCGGTTTTACCTCAACGTAAGGATTGTTCAAATCAACCTTGGTCACCATGATCGTGACTACTTGATTGGCAAATGATTTCGTATATTTCTGCAAAGTGGTCCCCTCACCAATTGGGGTTTGCCACATCATATTCAATGCACTGGTCTCCGCTCTGGCGTGTGCGACATTGGTCGCAAACGGCACAAACGGAACAAAAGCTCCCCAGGCCATAGTCGTGGCCGTGAGCAGCGTCACTATCCTTTGCGCTCTCATGTTGGTAACTCCTCTCCGTATTCCAAACTCTGTCTTTCTACCTTCTAAGCCAAGCAACTAAATATTAGACGCAAAAGGTCATGGATAGTTTCGCCAATTCTCTTGATTCTCTATTAGAAAAACATACCAAATCGTCAGTCATCAAAACCAAGATTATCCCTCTACAACAAGAAACCCGCCCAGTTTAGACGAACGGTACCTGGCGGGTTTTCCTAGCTGTATGTTACTGACCTGGTTGGAAAGGCTCTGGTTGTTCAGCTCGCAAACCAAAATGATAGAGGATTGCTTCTACGATACGGCGGGAAGCATCGCCATCCCCGTACGGGTTGACAGCGTGCGCCATTGCATCGTAAGCCGCTTGGTTGGTCAGCAATTCTTTTGCCATTGCATACACTTGCTCTTCGTCGGTTCCCACAAGCTTCAACGTGCCTGCTTCAATCCCCTCAGGACGTTCTGTCGTATCGCGCAGAACCAGGACAGGTACGCCAAGTGACGGCGCTTCCTCCTGCACCCCGCCAGAATCGGTCAGGATGAGATGGGCACGACGAGCGAAGTTGTGGAAATCAAGGGCATCCAATGGTTCGATCAACGAAATGCGATCGTGGTTTCCGAGAATCTCCTGCGCCACTTCTTGTACAGCAGGATTCAAGTGAACCGGATACACAACAGCAATCTCAGGATGCTCGTCCACCAGTCTTCGAACTGCACGGAAAATACGGCGCATCGGCTCGCCCAAATTTTCGCGGCGATGTGCCGTCATCAGCACCAGCTTCTGACCAGCTACACGATCAAGCACCGGATGCGTGTAATCCTCGCGAACTGTTGTTTTCAGCGCGTCAATCGCTGTGTTTCCTGTCACGTAGATGCTCTCTTCCGGCTTTGCTTCGCGACGAAGATTGTCAGCCGATCCATTGGTCGGAGAGAAGTGCAGGTCAGCCATTACACCTGTCAACTGACGATTCATCTCTTCCGGGAACGGCGAGTACTTGTCCCATGTGCGCAAGCCCGCTTCCACGTGTCCGATCGCGACTTGATTATAAAAAGCAGCCAGACTCGCAACAAAAGTGGTTGTCGTATCCCCGTGTACGAGGACAATGTCCGGTTTTACTTCCTTCATCGTTTCATCCAGGCTCTCCAATGCGCGAGTGGTCACACCCACCAGCGTTTGGCGATCCTTCATGATGTTCAAATCAATGTCTGGTTGAATATCAAAAATGTCCAAAACCTGATCGAGCATTTGACGATGTTGGGCCGTCACGCAAACGACCGATTCGATCTGCTCGCTGTACTTGTTCAATTCATGGACAAGTGGGGCCATTTTGATCGCTTCCGGACGTGTGCCGAATACCGTCATTACTTTTACAGTTTTCATCTGTTTTTCCCTCTCCGACTACTTCGTGCCGTACAAGCGGTCACCCGCATCGCCCAAGCCTGGCACGATGTATCCATGGTCGTTTAAATATTCATCAACAGCCGCTACGTAAATATCTACATCAGGATGCTCGTCCTGAACCAGCTTGATGCCTTCTGGAGCAGCGATGAGGCACATCAGTTTCAAGTTTTTCGCTCCACGTTTTTTCAAGGCAGTAAGAGCGGCTACAGCAGAGCCACCAGTCGCCAGCATTGGGTCAGTTACGATTAACTCACGCTCAGCAACATCGGATGGCAGCTTCACATAATACTCAACAGGCTGCAGGGTTTCCGGATCACGGTAAAGACCTACGTGTCCTACTTTGGCAGCAGGAATCAGCCTCATCAGGCCATCCACCATACCAAGGCCCGCACGCAGAATCGGTACCAACCCTACTTTTTTACCAGCAATTACATTCGACTGACAGGTAGCCACTGGCGTTTCGATGGTGGTTTGCTCCAACGGCATATCACGGGTAATTTCATAGCCCATCAGAGTAGTCACTTCATCTACCAGTTCGCGAAATTCCTTGGTCCCTGTATTCTTGTCACGAATATACGTAACTTTATGCTGAATCAGCGGATGGTCAAACACATATACACGGCTCATGTCATTTCCTCCGTTTCCCTATCAATACATCCTTTCTATAATAGCTGGTGAGAGTAGCTCCGTCAATTTGCCTAATCTTCGTACTTTTTTGCATACCCGACCCCTATCAACAGCCGATAAGTGGAAAAAAAGCAGACCCGTATAGGAAAATTTCCACCGGGTCTGCTTTCTCGTTGCCTTGATTAGATATTCAATCCTTCGTACATCGGGAAGCGTTGGCACAAAGCTGCCACACGTTGGCGTGCTTCTTCGTGCTTCGCAGCATCCTCTGGGTTTTTCAATGTCAGAGCGATAATGGCTGCTACTTCTTTCATTGCTTCCTCATCAAAACCGCGGCTTGTTACTGCTGGCGTACCCATGCGCACACCACTTGTAACAAACGGACTTTGTGTATCGTAAGGAATGGTATTTTTGTTCGTCGTAATGCTTACTTCGTCCAACAGATGCTCAGCTACTTTACCTGTCAGGCCGATTTTGCTTACATCAACCAATACGAGGTGGTTATCCGTTCCGCCGGAAACAAGCGTCAGACCCTCAGCAGTCAAGCTTTCCGCAAACGCACGAGCATTCTTGATGATGCGAGCTGCGTAATCCTTGAACTCTGGTTGCAGGTTTTCGCCGAAAGCAACCGCTTTTGCTGCGATCACGTGCATCAACGGACCACCTTGAACGCCTGGGAACACGGATTTGTCGATGCCTTTCGCGAACTCTTCCTTGCACAAAATCAAACCGCCACGTGGTCCACGCAGAGTCTTGTGTGTCGTAGAAGTAACGAAATGCGCGTGCGGTACTGGGTTTGGATGCAGACCTGCCGCAACCAGACCAGCGATGTGCGCCATGTCCACCATGAAGTACGCGCCCACTTCATCCGCGATTTCACGGAACTTGGCAAAATCAATCGTACGCGGATAGGCACTCGCACCACAAACAATCAGTTTTGGCTTGTGCTCCAACGCTTTTGCACGAACAACTTCATAATTGATCAGGTGAGTATCCTCGTCCACACCGTAATCAACGAAATTGTAGAGAGTACCGGAGAAGTTTACTGCACTACCATGTGTCAAGTGACCACCGTGGGACAGATTCATTCCCAGTACAGTGTCGCCTGGCTGAAGGATCGTGAAGTATACAGCCATGTTCGCCTGAGCACCAGAGTGTGGCTGTACGTTTGCATGCTCAGCGCCAAAAATTTCTTTTACGCGGTCGCGTGCGATGTTTTCCACGATATCCACATACTCGCAACCACCGTAATAGCGGCGGCCTGGATATCCTTCTGCGTATTTATTCGTCAAAACGGTTCCCATTGCTTCCATAACTGCGCGGCTTACGAAGTTCTCAGAAGCAATCAGCTCAATCTTGTCGCGTTGTCTTCCGAGCTCCAGTTGAATGGCTTCCATTACTTTCGGGTCTTGATTACGCAAAAAATCTAGCATAATAGTTTCTCCTCCTCTTTTACGTGCAGCTTTCATTCGGTGGTGTCTTCTCATACACGGCACGCGGTCCGCCAATCAGCTTGGGACGTGTGCGCGCTGCCGTAACATGGGCTTGTCCAACGAGACGCTGTGTCGGACGCACCGGTACTGCCACATGCTTCAGATGCATGCCGATTAGCGTATGGCCGATATCAATGCCTGCGTGCGCGCGAATATGCTCCACGACGGCTGCATCTGTGAACTGTGTAAACGCATGCGCAGCCATAGAGCCCCCAGCAGTCGGAACGGGAACAACCGAGACCTCTTCCAGTCCGTATCGCAATGCAACATCGCGCTCGACGACCAAAGCCCTGTTCAAATGTTCACAACATTGAAAGGCAACAGCAAAGCCGCGCTTCTCTACAACAGATTGAATCCCTCGATACAGAGCTTTCGCTACATCCTGACTGCCAGCTTTACCGATATGCTCCCCGAGCACCTCGCTGGTACTGCACCCAATCACCATGAGTTGTCCAGCTTTCAGCTCTGCCATATCGGCTACTTCTTCGACAATGTCACTGATTTGTTTTTCGATAGCGGATAAATCCACTTACTTCACTCCCGCATGCTTCGCTTCAATTTGGGAAATCTTTTCCACACGGCGCTCGTGGCGACCACCTTGAAACTCTGTTTCCAACCAAATTTTCACGATATCAAGCGCAAGACCCGGTCCAATGACCCGCTCACCCATCGCCAACACATTGGTGTTGTTATGCTCACGGGTAGCTCGTGCAGAAAACGTATCATGCACAAGTGCACAACGGATGCCTGGAACTTTGTTGGCTGCGATCGACATGCCGATCCCTGTTCCGCAAACGAGAATGCCTCGATCAAACTCCCCCGCTGCTACCTTTTCCGCTACTGGCAAAGCATAATCGGGATAATCAACCGATTCCTCGCAGGTGCAGCCGAAGTCTTCCGTCTGGATGTTCATGGAGGCCAGCAGAGTCTTGATCTCCTCTTTCAGCTTGTATCCACCGTGATCAGCAGCAAGTGCTACTTTCATCTGTCATCCCTCGCTTGTCTCATAATCTTCGTCTAGTATACATCAAAAAACAATAAGTAAAAAGTGAACATTTTTATCAAAGCACTAAAAAATCGTTCGTACTCTCACAAAAAACAAGGCCCTGGCTATACACCAGCACCCTATTCATCCACCGATTTACGAAGACCTGGGTCCTTGAGCATCATAGAGAGCCTTTCCAGTGACTCTTCGATTTCTTCGGCACACCTGCGATAATCCATCAGTGATCCCCCATACGGATCAGCAATATCACTAAAACCTTCTACCCCCACGAACTCCTGGAGGGTATGCACCTTTTCAGCCGCTGAGGGGAAATACGTCAAAATGGCTCGCTTGTGACCGTGTGTCATCGTCAAAATGACATCAGACCATTCAATCAACCCTTCGTCTACCTTGCTGGCCTTATGATTGTGGGCAATTCCTCGCTCTTCTAATACTTGTTTGGCGTGCAAGGAGGCATCCTGTCCGGCAAATGCCGCCACGCCAGCTGAGCGTATCTCAAGTCCCTGCCCATCTGTCTTCGAACGGAACATCGCTTCTGCCATTGGGCTTCGGCACGTATTTCCCGTACAGACGAAAAGTATCCGTTTCACGTATCGTTCCTCCTCTCCTATTAATTAGTCGGTTATATCATAAATTTTAACCCAAAACCAAACAAAATAAGTCCACCTACTAATTCGCTATAATCCCCAAGCCACCCTCCCACACTCCTGCCTAACAATAAACCGAAGTAAGACATCGTGGCACCCATTACTCCAAAAAGGGAAATGGCCAAAATTCTATTGACCTCGATCAAGCCGAATGAGAAACCGACGGTGAAAGCATCCAGGCTGACACTAAATGCAAAAAGCATAAGTCCGAAGCCTTTTGTCTTCAATACACTTTTTTGGTCCCCTTGAACAAAGCCATTCCATAGCATATGCAAGCCAATGATCATCAGGACCCCACCGCCAATAAACACGGCAATATCTCCAACCAAATCGGACAAGTATGCTCCAACAACAATCCCGATGATCGGCATCATAATATGAAACAGTCCGATGGTGATACTTACTTTGATAATCTCTCGTAACCGAATCCCAACCATACCTACGCCAATTCCTAACGAAAAGGCATCCATACTTAAGGCGAAAGCAATAATGAGCAAGGTCAAAAATTGCCCCCATTGAAATAACACCTGGTCCAAGCAGCTCCCCTCCCGTCTCTTCACCTTATGCGGACAAGGGGGAGTTTAGGACAGGTTTACACGGACAAGACTCGGCCTCCAGCGGCCTTTTCCAAGCGATTCATCACGGCCATACCCAACCCGTTTCGTGGAAAAGTCTCACCGACAATATACTGCACTTCTTGATCGTCGAATTCTCGCAGCACAGCATAGAGCTGTTGGGCAACCACTTCCAGATCCGCTTGTGATCCGACCACAAGAACGACATCTGCCGCCTCGTGACTTTGCCAAAAGGGAGCTGTTTCCTCTGTTGCCAGCACACCTGTTTTTTGACCGTGCTGCTTCGCCTGTTGCAGCATGTCTTCCATTTTCGACCGAACTTTTTCACGCTCTCCTGACACTAGCCACATTTCCCCTTCAGGAGCGTAGTGCGTATATTTCATCCCTGGAGAGCGCGGTGCCTCGGCCGCTCCCACTTGAAAAGAAGGGTCGAGCTCCACGTAGCCAATCACTGGTTCCATTTGCTCTCGTGTGATGCCGCCCGGGCGCAGAATCATGGGCGGGTCCTGCGTCACATCAATAACCGTAGACTCTACCCCAACACCTGTTGCCCCACCATCGACCACACCTGCTACGCGTCCATCCAAATCAGCCAATACATGCGCCGCCGTCGTTGGACTCGGACGTCCAGAGCGATTGGCGCTCGGAGCTGCAATCGGCACCCCCGCTTCCTTGATCAATGCCAAGGCAATCGAATGATCAGGCATGCGAACCCCGACTGAATCCAAACCTGCCGTTACCAGCGAAGCTACCTGATCCGTTTTTGGCAAAATCACCGTCAAGGGACCTGGCCAAAACGCTTCCATCAGCTTTTTCCCTTTCTCCGGAACCTCACCTGCTACCGTGGACAACTGGTCCCACGCCCCAATATGTACAATCAGCGGATTATCGCTGGGTCTGCCTTTTGCTGTAAATATTTTTTCCACTGCTTCATCTGATAATGCATTCGCTCCCAAGCCGTAAACCGTCTCCGTGGGAAACGCGACAACTGCCCCTTCTCGAAGAAAACGGGCTGCATCCACAATCTGTGCACAACTATGCTGATTTTCCACATCGTTATCCACAGACCAGACTTTTGTCACAAAATTCATTTCCATCGTTAAAAAATCCTTTCTCTAGCTCGTTTCTTTGTAAGGAGTGCCTTAAGTATAGATGTGCACCAAAAAGTTTTCAACAGGCTGTGGGTAACTTGTGAATAACTTTTCTGAACAGCGTGGAAAAGAGAACATTGTTACCTTTTTTTAACTTCATCCGTCTCAACCGTGTAGTAGAATGAACACGAAAACAAAAACAACAACTTTCCCTTTATTGAAAGGACCGTGAATGATATGTCATCTTTTAAATCCATTACTTCTAGCCTGCTCGGTACAGCTATATTGTTAACAGCCGTCGCTGCCCCAGTATTTGCGGCACCCGCTTCACCTGCAACCTCTACAAAGCCTGCTGTACAAGCGCCAAAGCCACAAACTAACGGTGTCGTGTTCACACCCAAAACCATTACGGTCGATACGAAAGAATTTCAAGGGAAAGTATCCATCCCGGTTATTAGCGGGATGAAGGATAAAGCTTTTGAAGCAAAATTGAACGCTGCTCTGCTGAAAGAAGCACAAACAGGCTTGGCGGAAGGACAAAAAGCCGGGAAAGAAGATGCGGCAGAAGCGAAAAAACACGGCTGGGAGCCACGCCCTCACGCTCTCGACATCTCCTATGAGGTACACAATGCTGGCAAGCTCGTTTCTTTCTCCGTACAGACATACATTTATACGGGCGGAGCACATGGCATGACGGATGTTACGTATTACACCATCGATAATCAGGTCAAAGCAAAACAACTAAAGCTGGCGGACCTGTTCCAGCCTGGCTATGACTACCGTACCATTCTCAATCAAGTCATTTCGCAACAAATCAAAGCAGAGACCGAGGCAGATGGCTTTAACCCTTACGATGCATTCGAAAGCATCGGAGAGGACCAAGGCTTCTCCTTTAAAGACGGCAACCTGGTCATTCATTTTGGTCAATACGAAATTGCCGCTTATGCAGCAGGTATGCCAGAGTTCGCGATCCCTGCTCATCGGTACCAAGGTCTGTTGAAGCCTGAGATTCGCGAGGCTTTGTTCAAAAAGTAATCGTCGCAATTCAAAACGACACCTGCACATGCGGCGGGTGTCGTTTTTTATGCCCAGCTTAGGAGAGCCAGCTCTCGATTTTTTCCCATAAATAAAATCTCACTTCTACCTCAGGTGCAGAGGCAGTTACTTCTTCTGCTTTTTTTACTTCTTCTGCTTTTTCTACTTCTTCGGACTCTTCTACCTCTACTTTTGTTTGCTCAGTGTCCACTCTATTTGATTCGGAATTTAGCCCTACTTCGTTCTCTTCTAGGGGTACGACCGCTACTTGCTTTCTATCAAATCGATCGTAGTCTTCCTCTTCCTCGGATACAGTTGCTGTCGTTTGCTCAGATTCTTCAGGCTTTGGAGTTGGCTCTGCTTGTACAGCGTCGCCATTGGACATGTCAATAAAGCAGAGCGGCGGGAACAGGACACACCACCAGTTTTGACCTTTTGCCTCTCCAATTTGTACACGGACTGCTCGGTAATTACCCGCAGGATACACATAGGAGCCATACAGCTTCGTTGGAAAAGGGACTTCGCCGAAATCGACCACAGCTTTGTATGAAAAACCGCGTTCCTTGATCGTCTTGTCTACGACTTGTTGAAGGACAGGCAATTGTGTTTGAATCACTTGCTCTGCTTCCTCCAAAGTCTTGATATCATCCGCCCACGTATTCATTTGAGCGATAATCGCATCTCTTACTTCGCGCTTTAACCATTGATCTTGGACAGAATCGCTGTTCGCAATAATGCGCAAGCGAACGGATTCCTGAGGGATCGGCCCATTATCCAACACATTGGCCGAAGTAAGTTGCCCCTCCCAGCTCATCATAAGCATAAACAGGCTAAATGCCATTAATAATATCCGTTTCATCGTTACCGTCTCCCTCTATACTGATCTTCTCTCTTTAGCAATCAGTATGGACGGATTCACACGATTTCAAACATTCTTTCCTTATGTAAAAAAGGCGAGACGAGTCGGCGCTATCGTCTCACTCCGATAACAACCCGCTCGATCCCCGCCAAATCTGGAACAATCTCTACCTCATCCATGACACCGGATGCCCTCATCAATGCCGCTACATCCCTAGCCTGATAAATGCCTACCTCAAACGCTACGACCGCTCTTTCTTTCAATAGGTTCGGCAGCGCCTCACACAGTCGACGATAGCAATCCAGACCATCTTCGCCGCCATCCAAAGCCATGCGAGGCTCATGTACGCGTACTTCATCGTCCAGCTCCTCGACATCGCGACTCGGAATATAAGGTGGATTGGACACGAGGATGTCTACCTTTTCGCCTGCTTCCAAAAGCGGCTGCACCAAATCGCCTTGCAGAAAGCGGACATCTGCACCAAGACGACTTGCATTTTCCCGTGCGATTGCCGTTGCCTCCGGAGAGAGGTCCACTGTAGTCACGCGCCATTGCGGTTTTTCTAACGCGAGCGTAATGCAAATGGCTCCACTCCCTGTGCCGATATCCACCACCGCTAGCTCTTCCCGCTCAGGCCAGAGCTTTGCAGCCGCAGCCATCACTTGCTCCACCAGGATTTCCGTTTCTGGTCTTGGGATCAGCACACCTGGTCGCACCGTAAAAGGACGCCCGTAAAACTCCTGTTCGCCAAACATGTATTGCAATGGCTCATTATTCGCCCGACGCACGCACAGACCGTCCAGCTTCATCAATGTTTCTGCATCGATTGAATCTGTCATCGCCATTAAAAAGCGCGTCCGATCCCAGTCGAGGCAATGACGAATCATTAGCTCCGCTTCGAACAAAGGATCCTTTGTCCCTTTTTCCCGCAAAAAGGAAGAAGCCCGTAATAGGGCTTCTCGAATCGTCGTGACATCAGACCAATCAAGCTGAGTGTGCATGGCTTTTCAAAAGCTCCGTTTGTTCATGCAGGATCAGGTTGTCGATCACTTCATCCAATTCGCCTTCCAATACCGATTCCAGTCGGTGCAGGGTCAGACCGATGCGGTGGTCAGTCACGCGGCTTTGTGGATAGTTGTACGTGCGGATGCGCTCGCTTCGGTCACCAGTACCCACCAAGCTTTTGCGCGTAGCATCTGCTTCCGCATTTTGTTGTTGCATGTAGAAATCATACAGACGTGCGCGCAATACACGCAGCGCCTTGTCTTTGTTGGAATGCTGGGATTTCTCGTCCTGACAAGAAACCATGATCCCTGTAGGAATATGCGTTACGCGAACCGCAGACTTGGTCGTGTTAACGCTCTGACCGCCCGCACCGCTGGAGCAGAACGTATCGATGCGGATATCTTTTTCGTGTACTTCTACTTCCACGTCTTCTGCTTCTGGCAGAACCAGCACAGTCGCAGTAGAAGTATGGATACGTCCACCGGACTCAGTAGCCGGGATGCGTTGCACACGATGCGCGCCGCTTTCGAATTTCATTTTGCTGTAAGCACCGCGACCAGACAGCGAGAAGACAATTTCCTTGTATCCGCCAATATCGGTTGGGCTTGCCTCCAGCACTTCAATTTTAAAAGCGTTGCGCTCCGCAAAACGCGTGTACATACGGAAAAGCACCGCTGCAAACAGTGCAGCTTCATCGCCGCCCGCAGCACCGCGGATTTCTACAATGACGTTTTTCTCATCGTTCGGGTCTTTTGGAAGCAACAGGATCTTCAAGCGATCTTCCAGTTGTTCCTTGCGTGCTGACAATTCACTGAGTTCGAGCTTGACCATTTCACGCATCTCGTCATCCAGTTTCTCTTCCAGCATCGCTTTCGCGTCGTCGATTTGACTCACCACTGATTTATATTCACGGTATGCCGTTACCGTCTCTTCCAACGAAGATTGTTCCTTGGACAGTTCACGCAAGCGTTTTGTATCACTAATGACGTCGGGGTCACATAGGAGATTCGTTACTTCTTCAAAACGCTCTTCGACTGCAGATAAGCGTGTAAACATTTTTATTTCACCCCATCGCAAAGAATAATAGCCTTTTGGCGCAGGCGAAGCCTTGGTAGCATGTATGTTAGATATGAATTGCGATAAAAATGCTATCTACCATAAAAACGGTTATAACAGATAAATTATAGGAGGAAAGGCGTAAGAAGTCAAAGTGCATTATAACTGGAAATGTTTTACCGATGCCAAACAGGCCCGGCTATGCCGAGCCTTGCTACATACGTCCTGCTCACCTGTCAGCGATGGTAACCGTCATGCGAGGTTAAGTGAAAATCGTAGTTTGGAATTCTTTCCCGAAGAAGTGAAATCACCTGCTGCTCGATGGTACGCGCTTGATTCGCAGTGATGTTATGCACAAGGTCAAGAGTAACATATGCATTAGCATCGCTGAGTGTGATGCGAGCATTTTCTACACCTTTCACCGACATGGCCATCCTCTCCATATTGGTTACTTCGACTGGCGTATTGCGCACATTGGCTTGACCCGTAACCATATTCGGATTTTGATTGCGCCCCATTAGCGGGTCGCGGTCAGCAGCAACAGGGGTACGGCCTTGCAGCGTATTGCCGCTTTGATCCCCTCTGACCTTCATATTGTGCTGCGTATTCCTCATATCCGTACGATAGCCCTGTTGCTTAGCTGTATTTCCTCCGCAGCCGACGGTGAGGACAGTCGTAAGTACAACCAAACCAAGAACGACACGCGAGCTGCGCAAAAGCCAAAAAGGTTGTGTCCGCATGAAAAAGCCACCTCCTGTTTTGCTTAGTCTGCGCATCGCCTCTTGGGCTCATGCACGGGACAAACAGGGGGTGGCTTAGGCTTTCTTTATTCGGCAACAGGAGGGGTATAGTAATGCTTGCGACAGACACTGCTGTACGTATCATTTCCAGCAATTTCAATCGTCTCCCCGGAGTAGACGGGTTGTCCATTTTTAAACTTGAGAATATGCGTCGCCTTTTTATTGCAATAAACACAGACGGTTTTAATCTCTTCGACCTTGTCAGCCTCACACAAGAGGGCGGCACTGCCGGGGAAGAGCTCATTCTTGAAGTTTTTCAACAAGCCATAGACGATTACAGGGATACCCAGCTTGTCTACGATCCTGACGAGCTGATCCACATGGTGGCGGCTGATGAACTGGGCCTCGTCAACCAACACGCAATGCGGCTTGACTGACTCTGCTTCGACGATTTGGTACAAATCGGTCTCTTCGCTAATCGGAATCGCTTCCCGGCTAATCCCAACACGCGAAGCCACTTTTCCCACGCCATAGCGATCATCCACTGCTGGAGTAAACACTACTACTTTTTTCCCCGATTGCTCGTAGTTGTGGGCAACGGTCAATAATTGAATGGATTTGGAAGCATTCATCGCTCCATACCGAAAATATAGTTGTGCCACGTCTCTATCTCCCTTTGCCTAAAAGTCGTTACTCAGTCTTTGCATGGCGGTCTTTTGCCTCCTGAAACAAGGCCATGGCCAGCTTTCTTCTTTGTGCATGGTCCACGCAAGGAATCGGGTAGTCGAAGCCAATCTTGCAGCTTACTTGCTCTTGAATATGCTCCGGCATGTCCCACGGTTTATGAATATATTGTAGAGGTACTTCACGCAAAACGGGAAGATATTTTTTGACGAAAACGCCGTCTGGATCAAACTTTTCCCCTTGTGTGACAGGATTGAATATCCGAAAATACGGTTGCGCATCGGTACCGGTCGAGGCACTCCACTGCCACCCCCCGATGTTTGCCGCTTCATCGAAATCGATTAACTGCTGTGCGAAATAGGCCATTCCCCAACGCCAGTCCACAAGCAAATCCTTTGTCAAAAATGATGCAGTGATCATCCGCAGCCGATTGTGCATCCATCCCGTCTCATTCAACTGCTTCATGGCAGCATCGACAATCGGGTAGCCCGTCTCCCCTTTACACCAACGGGTAAAAAGGTCCGTTCTGTTTTCCCAAGCGACCTTTTCAAATTGTGGCAGATAGGCATGGTCAGTCGTGTGCGGATGGAAATAGAGCACCTGCTGATAAAATTCTCTCCAAATGAGTTCCGTAAGAAAAGCTTCGATCGAGGTAACCTGCTCACCCCTTGCCCCAGCAAGCACTTCCTGTACGCTATGATACACCGTTCGTATAGACAGAGTACCTGCGTTGAGAGCAAAAGACAGCCGGGAGGTCGCGTTCACCCCTGGCATGTCACGTTTTTCTTTATACGTATAAATGTCACCATCTAAAAATTGCTGCAATCGTTTACGTGCCGCTCGCTCCCCGAACTGCTCCCTCTCCCACTCGGTACCGATTGGTCGTTTTCGTCCAAACGCCTCCACAGTAGGAACTGGCTCACTCGCTAACTCCTTCAACCGATCCAATAGATTCCATCTTGTCGGTTGAGGGAACGGTCGGTCTTTTGGGAGCGTCTGCCAAACGCGGCGATAAGGCGTAAAAACGGCATACAGTGTCCGCTGCTTCGTCATAATTTCCCCGGGCTCATGCAAAATCAGATCCTTGCATGTATGTACAAACACGCCCTGACTGCTCAACACTTCTGACACGAGCTCGTCTCGCTTGCGAGCCTCTGGCGTATAATCCCGATTGAAAAACAGCTTATTTGCACCCGTCTCTTGCGCTAATTGACAGAGCACTTGCTGTGGGTTGCCGTGGCGAATCAAGAGGCGTCCTCCCAGTTGAGCCAAAGCGTCGTCGAGTGCAGCTATCGCGGAAAAATGCGCATGCAGCCGCTTATCTCCTACAGCCGCAGAACGACAAAGCGACTCCTCCACTATATAAACAGGGATAATCGGATCGCCTGTAAGCATAGCTGCATACAGAGCAGCATGGTCGTGCAAGCGCAAATCCCGACGGAACCAGACTATGGCAGTCATCGTTTGTCCTCCCGAAAAACTTAGTGCCAGAAAAAGACAAAACCAGGTAGATTGCTCTACCTGGTTGTTCCCATACATTCTGATTCTTACAGATTGTATTTGCGTTTGAAACGGTCTACACGGCCGCCTGCATCAACGAATTTTTGTTTTCCTGTGAAGAAAGGGTGGCAGTTGGAGCAGATCTCCACTTTCAGCACTTGTTTCACGGAACCGGATTCAAATTCGTTACCGCATGCGCAGCTAACTGTTACTACGTTGTACTTAGGATGAATGTCTTGTTTCATCTCTTCTACACCTCTTTCCGCCCTGAATCGTTTGCCGAAACAGAGTTATATAAACACATATCAGATAGTAGCATGAAACACTGCCGAAATGCAACTGGTTGGCCGATTACGCCATGTTTTTCCTACGCTGGAGCAAATCTGGAGGAATATGCGTAAACGAACCGATTACCACATCTGGTAGCTCTTGCTGATAAATTTCGATGGCTTGCTTCATGCCAAATACTTCGCCTTGCGCTTTTGGAATCATCGCCAAGTAGCTCTCTGGATCGATATTCAGATTCCGCAACTGAATCAGCTTAATGCCTGTTCTGCGGATGAACTCGATCATCGCTTCCATTTCCTCTTCGCGGTCAAACACGCCAGGGAAGCACAGGTAGTTAATGGACGTATACACACCCTTGGATGCAGCGTACTCAGCAGAACGCGCTACATTTTCCAACGTGTAGTTGCGCGGACGGTAGTAGGCATTATAGTGTTCGTCAATCGCACTGATGATACTCACGCGCATCAGATCAAGCCCGGCATCGACAATGCCCTTGATATGATCCGTCAAGCCCGCATTCGTATTGATGTTAATAAAGCCCATATCTGTCGTTTCCCGTACACGACGCATAGCAGGAACAATGATGGAAGCCATCGTAGAAGGCTCACCCTCACACCCCTGTCCGAAGCTGATAATGCTCTCCGGTGTTTTCAGGTGGTGCAGCATGACTTCCACCAGCTCGTCCTCTGTCGGTTTGAAATTCATCCGCGTCTGTGGAGAAGGGAAACCACTGTCATCTGGTTGCTCGGAAATACACCCGTAGCAACCGGCATTACAGGTATAGGAAACAGGCAAGCTGCCTTCCCAGCGGTTGAAAAAGTTATTGGAGGCCGTCAAGCATTCGTACTCCAACGCACAGTGGGACAAGTGGTTCAAAATGCGGTTTTGCGGAAACGTCTCCAACGTCTTTGCCACTCGCTGGCGCAGTTCATCCATCGGGAAGTTCAACGGGTCCCATTTGTAAATATCATCACTCTCACGCCCCGTTACCCAGAATCGGTTATCCTTCCAAACGACTGCAGAATAGCCAAACAACGGCAGCTTGCTTTCCTTATTTGTTTTCACGTAGCCTGGCAACAAGAGCCTTGTAATTCCTTGTGGCACAAGTGCGCCTACGGCTGTACAGCCATCCAACTTGACCATTTCACCTGTGTCAGGGTCCATTCCGATCGGCTCGGTGTCCGGCAAACTGACCAACGTCGATCCTTCCGGGAGCGGGATCAGTTCTTCTTCCAGAATTTCTGTCAATATATCTCCGTTACGAGCCACTGCAAAAAGACCTGGGTGGTCGTATACATTGCCTTTTTCATCTGCGTAAACTAAATACATGGGAAAATCGCCTCGCTTCTTTGCTTTGCCCATTGTATCGCATTGAAAAAGCAATGTAAATTGTATAGGGTTACCTGCCAAGATAGGGAAGTGGATTAATCGGCACATCATCCTGTCGCACTTCAAAGTGCAAATGATATCCCGTAGAGTTACCCGTTTGCCCCATGTATCCCAATATCTCCCCCGCTTCTACGGTTTGACCAGGTGACACCAGCAAGAGACGCATATGGGCATAAAAGGTTTGCAAGCCATCTCCGTGATCAATCACGACCATCCGCCCGTACCCTGACCGGTTGGCGCCTGCCTCCACAACAACTCCTGCCCTCGCTGCCAAGATCGGGGTCTTTGATTCCTGTTCATTCCACAAATCCACACCCTTGTGTGTTTTTCCCCAACGCGCACCAAATCCGCTTGTAAGCGTAGCTTCTCTGACTGGCCAACTGAGACCGCCGCGAATCCTCGTAATGACTTGCCGACTTGCCGCTTGAACGGCACTTCGCTTCTGCTCCGGATCATTGCCCAACATCGGATTGCCTTTAGCGATGGGGACATACACGACCTGTCCTACATACAGGTTGTCCGACAGCCATTTTAGTAGCGGATTTCGTTCGATTAACGATTCCCGACTCACACCGTACCGTCTTGCTATGTAATCCAGCGTTTCTCCTCGTTTCACCATATGTCCGACTTCATCACGCTTGATAATTAGCTTCATGCCCACACTCAACAGATGGGGATTCGTAATGCTATTTGCCTCTACCAGATTTTTCAAAGATAGACCGTAGCGCTGGGCAATACCGGATAGCGTATCTCCTTGCCGAACAGCGTACACCACCGATTTTCCTTTCGTTGCTGGTGAGGGTGAAGCCAGACTGGCATAGGGATTAAACGCTTGAAATAGCGCTTGCTCCACGACCGCTTGTTTCGCTTCCATCTGTGACTCCACCGGAGCGCTAACTTGCACGTACTCCATGAAGCATCTCCTCCTTCTTTTCCAGCTCCCTTCCTAACGGTATGCCAACGCCACAAAAAAAATGACGGTGAGTCATTATGAACTCACCGTCGTGCTAGCTGCTTTCCCTCTGCTCTGTTGCTTAGACTCAAGGGTTTGCAAAAATTCTTCGTTTGTTTTTGTATCTGCCAACTTTTTAATAAAGGAGTCGACAAACTCATTTGTTTCATTCATGTTCTTCCGGATCATCCACAGCTTATCCAGCTCTTCTTTGGTGAGCAGAAGCTCTTCGCGGCGCGTACCCGAACGGCGGATATCGATCGCCGGGAAAATTCTGCGCTCCGCCAGCTTCCGATCCAAATGAAGCTCCATGTTTCCGGTTCCTTTGAACTCCTCATAGATCACATCGTCCATGCGAGAGCCGGTCTCAACCAAAGCCGTGGCCAAAATGGTCAAGCTGCCGCCTTCTTCAATGTTCCGCGCTGAACCAAAAAAGCGCTTCGGACGATGGAAGGCTGCCGGATCAATACCACCGGACAAGGTTCGACCACTTGGAGGAATTACCAAGTTGTAGGCACGAGCGAGACGTGTAATGGAATCCAGCAGGATCACCACGTCTTTTTTGTGCTCAACCAGTCGCTTCGCACGCTCCAAGACAAGCTCAGCGACTTTGATGTGATTCTCAGGCAACTCGTCAAAAGTCGAGGCAACTACCTCTCCTTTGACAGATCGTTGCATATCCGTCACCTCTTCCGGACGCTCATCAATGAGCAAGACAAACAAGTGGATATCCGGGCGGCTTTCGGTAATGCTGTTGGCAATCTCTTTGATCAGCATGGTTTTCCCCGCTTTTGGCGGAGCCACAATCAATCCACGCTGACCCAGTCCAACAGGAGAGAGAAGATCCATCAGGCGAGTGGAAACACGTGCAGGGGCTGTCTCCAGTACAAGCTTGGTTTGAGGATACAACGGTGTCAATGCGGGGAAATGTAGACGCTCAGCGGCTGTCTCAGGGTCTTCTCCGTTCACTGCCTCTACTTGAAGGAGTCCAAAATAACGTTCATTCTCCTTCGGTGGTCTTGCTTTTCCTGATACCACATCCCCCATCCGCAGATCAAAACGGCGAATCTGCGACTGGGAGATGTAGATATCTTCCGAACTGGGGAGATAGTTAATGGGACGAAGGAAACCGTATCCCTCCGGCAATATTTCGAGAACCCCCTCCATAAACATGAGACCATCCCGCTCCGCTCGTGCCCGAAGAATCGCGAAAATCAATTCCTTCTTCTTCAACTGGGAGTAGTACGGAATATGGTATTCCTTGGCAAGCTTATAGAGGTCGGTCAGCTTCTTTTCTTCTAGTTCAGAAAGTAACATACATCCACCACTCTTTATTTACTCTTAAAAAACCTAGCTCAACAAATAAATGCGAAAATTGTTTTCTTACAAACCGTTACTCGGCTTGCGTTCTAAGCGGTGGTTCCCTTCAATGAAACGTACCGTTCCGGTTTTTGCACGCATAACAACGGAATTAGTCGTCGCACGAGTTCCTTGGAAGCGAACCCCTTTGAGCAACTCGCCATCTGTTACACCTGTCGCTGCAAAAATGGCGTCATCACCTTTCACCAAATCATCCATGAACAGTACTTGATGAGGGTTCGTCAATCCCATTTTGACACAGCGTTTAATCTCATCTTCATTTTGTGGTAACAGCTTGCCCTGAATTTCTCCCCCGAGGCATTTCAAGGCAACTGCTGCCAGAACACCTTCAGGAGCTCCTCCAGAACCGAACAAAATGTCTACACCTGTATCCGGGAAAGCGGTATTGATCGCAGCAGCTACGTCTCCGTCTGAGATGAGGCGAATACGTGCGCCTGCCTCACGAATTTCGTGAATCACCCTAGAGTGACGATCACGGTCAAGCACAATAGCAACCAAATCGCTAATATCTTTCCCCTGTGCTTGGGCTACCGCTTTCAGGTTGTCACGAACCGGTGCGTTGATATCGACTTTGCCGACTGCTTTAGGCCCTACTGCCATTTTCTCCATATACATGTCAGGAGCATGCAACAAATTTCCACGGTCTGCAATGGCAATGACCGAAATCGCTCCCCATGTACCTTTTGCGAGGATATTGGTTCCCTCCAAAGGGTCAACAGCCACATCGACTGCCGGAGCCACTCCCTGGCCCAAACGCTCACCGATGTACAGCATTGGCGCTTCGTCCATTTCGCCCTCGCCAATTACTACCACGCCATCCATCGGCACTTTCATAAATTCATTGCGCATTGCGGTCGTCGCCGCATCGTCAGCCTCATCTTTTTTTCCGAGACCCATCCAACTGGCAGAAGCCAAAGCAGCAGCTTCAGTCACACGTACCAGTTCAAGTGTTAAACTGCGTTCCATTCTGGAAGACTCCTCTCCTGGTGATTGGTTAACGCTGGTGGTTTTCCATGCTTTGCAGGCCTACACGAGTAATATCGGCCCCCAAGGCTTGCAGCTTGCCCACCAAGTTTTCGTAGCCACGATCTATATGTTCAAGTCCTTCTAATTCTGTCGTGCCGTTTGTTGCCAAGCCAGCAATGAACAGAGCTGCTCCCGCACGCAAATCCGAAGCTACCACTTTGGCACCATTCAGTTTGCTTCCGCCTTCGATGACAGCCGACCTTCCTTCAATCTTCAAGGAAGCTCCCATACGGCGCAGTTCATCTACATGTCGAAAACGCGAGCTGTAAATATTGTCCGTCACGATGCTTGAGCCTTTGGCAAGAGTCAGCAAGGTCGTGATCGGCTGCTGGAGATCAGTTGGAAAACCCGGATACGGACTCGTTTTCACATCGATTGATCGATAAGAATCATATCCGATGACTTGGATACTATCATCCTGCTCTACCACTTGCACACCGATTTCGCGCAGCTTGGCCGTTACAGACTCCAAATGCTTTGGAATGACATTCTCCACCATCACATTGCCGTTCGTAGCCGCTGCTGCAATCATGTACGTCCCCGCTTCGATTCGATCAGGGATAATCGTATGACGGCATCCGCGCAAGCGTTCTACGCCTTGAATGCGAATCATGTCCGTTCCGGCGCCTTTGATGTTTGCTCCCATGTTGTTGAGCAAGGTCGCTACATCGACGATCTCAGGCTCACGAGCAGCGTTTTCAATAATGGTCACACCATCTGCTTTGGCAGCAGCCAGCATAATGTTAATGGTCGCACCAACACTGACCAGATCGAGATAAATTCGCGCGCCCTGCAACCGTCCATTTTGGGCACGAATGGTCATGACGCCGTTTTTGTTCTCCACCTCGGCGCCCATCGCTTCAAAGCCTTTGATATGCAAATCTACTGGACGCGGGCCCAAATCACAGCCACCTGGTAAGCCAACCTGTGCTTCACCGAACTTGGCGAGCAAGGCTCCCCACAAATAGTACGAGGCGCGAAGCTTTTTGATGCGACCATTTGGCATGAGCATCAGCCTCATACCGCGTCCATCGATTTCCATCCAATCTTCTTCGAACAGCACGTCAGCTCCCATTTCCTGCAAGAGCTCGTGATAAATACCTACATCCTGAATACGGGGGAGATTCTCAATAACAACGGGTCCATCTGCCAGCAACGCTGCTGGGATGAGTGCGACTGCGCTGTTTTTTGCTCCGCTGATGGTCACCGTCCCCGCGAGCGGTTTTCCACCGTTGATGATCAGCTTATCCATGCTTTGCTCTCCTCAGGCGTAATCGGGAAAGAAGCACCTTCCCCAATGGAAAAGGTGCTTGGACTTTCAACACATGTCCTTATTTTTGCATGCTTGCCCAGTCAGCGAGGAATTTCTCCAAGCCACTGTCTGTCAGTGGATGGGCAATCAGTTGTTTGAATACTTTCGCTGGAATGGTAGCGAAGTGAGAACCACGGCGCGCTGCCTCTGTTACGTGAACAGGGTGGCGCACAGATGCCGCAATGATCTCGGTGTCGATACCGTGAACAGAAAAGATTTCTGCAATATCTTCGATCAATTGCATGCCATCTTGACCAATATCATCCAGGCGTCCCAAGAACGGAGACACAAAGCTCGCACCTGCGCGCGCAGCCAAAAGTGCCTGGTTCGCGGAGAACACCAGTGTTACGTTTGTTCTGATTTTGCGTTTAGCAAAATACTTCGTTGCCTTCAAACCTTCTGCGGTCATTGGCAGCTTGATGACGATGTTTTTCGAAAGAGCAGCGAGCTTCTCTCCCTCTTCAATCATGCCTTTTGCATCTGTACTGATGACTTCGGCACTGATCGGACCGTCAACAATATCGAGAATTTCTTTCAGGGTTTCTACAAAATCGCGTCCTTCTTTGGCAACCAGGGACGGGTTTGTCGTTACGCCTGCCAGAACTCCCCATTCGTGAATCTCGCGGATTTCTTCAACGTTTGCTGTATCAATCAAAAAACGCATGATTAGCCTCCCAGTTACGCGCGGTTGCTGCTTCCGAACAAGCGCATTTTTCCTTTTACTACTTCCTTGATCGCATCGCGAGCAGGGCTCAGGTATTTGCGTGGGTCGATCTCATTCGGCTTAGCAGCCAGCACTTTGCGAACTGTTTCCGTGCATGCGACTTGGCTTTCTGTATTTACATTGATTTTTCCTACACCCAAACGGATGGATTCGATAATCGCTTCGTCTGGTACGCCGGAACCACCGTGAAGAACGATCGGCGCTCCAATGTTGCTCGCTACTTTTTCGATAATGTCGTAGCGGATTTTTGGAACTCCTTTGTACATACCGTGCGCTGTACCTACAGCAATCGCTACGTAGTCTACTTTTGTTTCTTCCCAGAAGCGGATTGCTTCCTCAGGATTTGCCAGAGTAGCATCTTCCTCGTCAACAGACAAGTCGTCTTCCACTCCGCCGATGGTACCGAGTTCACCTTCTACCGATACGCCAACAGCGTGAGCAGCCTCTACAACCTGTTTGGTCAGGCGAAGGTTATCTTCAAACGAATGATGGGAACCATCGAACATAACAGAAGAGAACCCAGCGCGAATGCACTTCATTACCATGTCGAAATTGCTTCCATGGTCAAGATGCAAAGCAACAGGAACTCCTGCGCGTTCAGCAGCCACTTTTGCAATCGCTACTGTATAATCGATCCCCATGTATTTCAATGCACCCTCAGAAACACCAAAGATCACAGGCGATTTTTCTTCCATCGCAGCTTCCGTAATCGCTTGAGTAAACTCCAGATTGTTCAGGTTAAATTGTCCGACGGCGTATTTATGCTTTTTGACGTCTTCGGTAAAAGCGGTCATAGGTACCAGTGGCATTTTGTAAATCCTCCTCTAGCAGACTTCAGTCATGTGGCTTATTATACCACAGACAAGCATTTGTTAACAGGGACGCTTGTACCCTGACCTTAGCAGTCAGTTCCTAACAAGCTAATTGCTGATGCACTGCCATTCGTAGTTCATCGATATCAAATGGCTTTGTAAAATGAGTCAATGCTCCCAGTTGAGTTGCTTCTTTGATCATGTCCAGCTCTCCGTAAGCTGTCATCATAATAACTTTGATTTCCTGATTGATCTTCTTGATGTGTTTCAAGATCTCAATACCATCCATCCCAGGGATCTTCATGTCGAGGATAACCAAATCTGGCGATTCTTTTTCCACGATTTCCAATGCCATTTTCCCGTTTGCTGCCTGAAAGGTCTTGTACCCTTCTTTTCCCAGCACCTCATACAGTAAAATGCGAATCCCATACTGGTCATCCACAACCAGTACCTTTTTATCTTGTTTGTCGAACATTCTGATTCCCCCCTGACGAATGCGTTTTCTTAATTATTATGGGTTCGCCTAAAATCAGGAAACTCCTTCACCTTTTTTGCTGAACGTCAACTTAAAATTTCCCATAGGCCTCATTTCGAGTATAATGGGAAAAACCAATTTCCCCTACACACAAGGAGCCAGATATTTACTATGGATGCTCTGTGGCTGATTTGCTTGTTAACATTTATTATCCATACAACAGAGACACTTACCTACGGAATCCGTTTTGCAGGGGTACAAACAGGCAGGATAGCTGTAGCGATGTCTCTGGTCGGGATCGTATTGCTCCTCTCCCGTACTTCTAACCTGATTCAAGGACCCTTCACCGGGGGATTGATGGATCAAGCTGCGATCGAGCACTCTGATCCTAGCACGCAATTGCACGTGATTATTGCAGCTTCCTCGCTCGGAACCTTGGCGGCTATTGTACTGTTCCCCACTTTTGTCCAACTATCGAAACGAATGATCTCGCACTTGGAGCTAGCAGGCTCGATTCCGCAAATGATTCGCACGGCAGTTACTGTCGAAACCATCCGCCGTGTCCACCATCATGTCCGGATTCCTAGCTGGCAAGCCATCTCTCGGTTTCGAATCAAAGGCGTTCCCAAACGATTACTGTTATTAAATGCATTGGGGACAGCTATCTACACAAGCAGCGTACTGTCCGTGTTGTACGCGACATTGCTAGCCCCGGATTACAAAGCAACCGTTCTGATGTCTTCCGGTTTAATCAACGGCTTTGCCACGATTTTCATGACGATTCTGGTAGACCCGCAAATTGCCCTTTTGACAGAAAAAGCAATGCAAGGGAAAACCACGCAGCAATCGATTCGCGACATGTACCTGTGGCTGATGATCTCACGTTTTATCGGAACGATTTTGGCTCAATTCCTGCTCATTCCGTCCGCCTACTGGGTAGCCTGGCTATCCCCCTTGTTCCATTGATCTGCTTTGGAAAGCACAAGACGCACCTGCGACCATACATCGCGGGTGCGTCTTTCTATTTAACGAACTATATTATTTGTTCAGGGAAGCCTTCACGAAGTCACGGAACAGTGGCTGTGGACGGTTCGGACGGGATGTGAACTCTGGATGGAACTGTGTCGCTACATACCATGGATGTTCTGGAACTTCCACGATTTCAACCAGACGACCATCTGGAGTTGTACCTGCAAAACGCAAGCCCAACTGCGCCAATTGATCACGGTATTCGTTGTTCACTTCATAACGATGACGATGACGCTCATAAACCAGGGTACTTCCGTATGCAGCCTCAGTCAGCGTGCCTTCTTCCACTTTGGTTGGACCGAGACCCAGACGCATTGTACCGCCCTTGTCCTCGATATCTTTTTGCTCTGGCAAGAGGTCAATAACCGGATATGCTGTATTCGGGTTGATCTCGGAGCTGTTTGCGCCGTCCATACCCGCTACGTGGCGAGCGAACTCGATCACAGCGATTTGCATACCCAGGCAAATTCCGAGGAATGGTACTTTATTTTCACGAGCGTAGCGCGTAGCGATGATTTTACCTTCGATACCACGATCGCCAAAGCCGCCTGGTACGAGGATACCTTTTACATCACCGAGCAGTTCGCCAACATTTTCTGGCGTAACTTCTTCCGCGTGCACCCATTTGATTTCTACTTTGGAGTCGTTCGCATAGCCACCATGGTACAGCGCTTCTGCTACGGACAAGTACGCATCATGCAATTCTACATATTTACCAACGATTGCAATGGTAGTCGTCTTGGACAGGTTTTTGATTTTCGATACGAGCGATTTCCACTCTGTCATATCCGCTTCTTGGCAAGTCAGACCCAAGTGGCGGCATACATAATCGTCCAATCCTTGTGCTTGCAATTGCAGTGGTACATCGTAAAGGCTATCAGCGTCTACACATTCCACTACCGCATTTTTATCGATATCACAGAACAGAGCCAACTTGTCTTTCATTTCTTGCGTCATCGGTTGCTCGGTACGTGTCACGATTACATTTGGTTGAATACCCAAGCTGCGCAGTTCTTTCACGCTGTGTTGCGTAGGCTTGGTTTTCATTTCACCTGCTGCCTTGATGTATGGTACCAGGGTTACGTGAATGTACATGACGTTTTCGCGACCGATGTCACTTTTGATCTGACGAATGGATTCAAGGAATGGCAAGCTCTCGATATCCCCTACAGTTCCACCGATCTCGGTAATCACTACATCTGCCCCGGTTTCGCGACCTGCACGGAAAATGCGATCTTTGATTTCGTTCGTGATGTGAGGAATAACTTGAACGGTTCCTCCCAAATAGTCGCCACGGCGTTCTTTGGCGATGACAGTCGAGTAAATTCTACCAGTCGTCATATTGGAGTTAGCGCTCAGGTTGATATCGATAAAGCGCTCATAGTGGCCCAAGTCCAGGTCTGTTTCCGCACCATCGTCCGTTACGAAAACTTCCCCGTGTTGATACGGACTCATCGTTCCCGGGTCAACGTTGATGTATGGGTCACACTTCTGGATGGTTACCTTCAGACCCCTATTTTTCAAGAGTCGGCCCAGAGAAGCCGCTGTAATTCCTTTTCCCAACGAGGATACAACCCCGCCTGTCACAAAAATATACTTCGTCATCGTTACGTCCCCTCTTTCCCTCACCCTTAAGTTGTTATAAAAATCGAATGAAGACGGCTCCAAAAAAAAAGAAAAACAAAAGCGAGTCCTATCCCGTAAAGAAATGGGGTAGGGGCACTTTTGTTTTATAGTTTCCCATATTTGATCCTTCTTCATGTGAAGCCCAAGGAGTATTTTATCTGTCCCTCAAGCGGAAGTCAAGGACCTATTTCTCGTCTTCGTCGTCGAGCTCTTCGTCAGATTCCTCTTCCTCAAGCTCTTCGTCCTCTTCGAACATCTCATCATCTTCGTCTTCGAGTTCTTCCTCGTCGATTTCTCCATCGATTTCTTCTTCTTCGATTTCAGAATCCTCGTCGACGAATTCCTCTTCGTCCTCAAAGATGACAACATCGTCGTCCTCGAATTCTTCGACACCTTCGTCTTCGGAATCGTAATCGTCGAAGTCGTCTTCCGTGACGATTTTCTTCTTCTTCGTTCCGCCACCCTCTTGGGTTTCTTCCACGGTGTCGGTTGGGTACCAGCGTTTCAATCCCCATACGTTGTCACCGAGGCACACGAAACGGCCATCAATGTTAATTTCTGTGTATACTTGCGCGATGATTGCCATGAGTTGTTCATCTGTCAGCTTGCGCACTGCAACCAGTTCATTCATCAGCTCGCGGAAGTTGTAAGTGCGGTTAGTTTCACGCAAAATTTCATACGCAATGTCAACTAACGCCATCTCGCTCAGTTTCTCGGAATCCATATGAGCAAACAATTGACTCACTCAGGGCACGTCCTTTCCATATAAAAACGATTGATTTGAATACTGACCCGGTGCCCTGTTCGGGGGACGCAGGCTGGTATAAGTCATTCATAAATGATATCGATTTCTTTGATTGTACATCGTACAACATAAGAAGGCTATCATACAGTATTCCTTATTTTAGACGAAAATGCAAGGCTTTCAAACAGGGGCTGACTAATTCTTGTCGACACCAAAACCAAAGACATCCCTCGGCAATCGCTACCGAGGGATTTGTCTTACATATTTCTGCGGTATTGACCGCCTACTTCATACAGAGCAGCACTGATTTGTCCAAGCGATGCTACTTTTACCGTCTCCATCAGCTCAGCAAAGATGTTTTCTCCCGCCATGGCCACTTCCTGCAGGCGCCGCAGCGCAGTCGCAGACACATCCTTGTGGCGCTCCTGGAATGCACGGAGATTTATGATTTGCTGTTCTTTTTCCTCTTCGGTTGCCCGAGCCAATTCGATCTCGTAATCGTCCTCAGATGCATTCGGATTGATGAATGTGTTCACCCCAATAATTGGCAGCTCACCTGTATGCTTTTTCATCTCGTAATACATGGACTCGTCTTGAATTTTTCCACGCTGGTATTGAGTCTCCATCGCTCCCAGCACGCCTCCGCGAGAACTGATCCGCTCGAACTCTTGCATAACTGCCTCTTCTACCAGATCAGTCAACTCGTCGATGATGAATGCCCCTTGAAGCGGATTCTCATTTTTCGCGAGTCCCATTTCCTTGTTGATGATCATCTGAATCGCCATCGCGCGCCGCACAGAGTTCTCTGTCGGGGTCGTAATCGCTTCGTCGTATGCATTCGTATGAAGAGAATTACAGTTGTCGTAAATGGCAATCAAGGCCTGCAAGGTCGTTCTGATGTCGTTGAAATCCATCTCCTGCGCGTGCAAGGAACGGCCGGATGTCTGGATGTGGTACTTCAGCTTTTGGCTGCGGTCATTTGCACCATAACGATTCTTCATCACGGTTGCCCAAATCCGGCGAGCCACACGTCCAATCACGGTGTATTCCGGATCGAGACCATTGGAGAAGAAGAAGGACAGGTTCGGCGCAAAGTCATCGATGTTCATACCACGGCTTAAATAGTACTCGACGTAGGTAAATCCGTTAGACAGCGTAAACGCAAGCTGCGTAATCGGATTCGCCCCCGCCTCCGCAATATGATAGCCGGAAATGGACACAGAGTAGTAGTTCCGCACTTTTTGATCGATAAAATACTGCTGGATATCCCCCATCATCCGCAAGGCAAATTCTGTCGAGAAGATACACGTGTTTTGCCCTTGATCCTCTTTCAAAATATCCGCCTGAACGGTTCCGCGAACGGTCGACAGCGTGTACGCCCTGATTTGCTTCGCTTCGTCCTCGGTAGGCTGGCGCCCTTCTTTTTGGACAAAAGCATCTAGCTGCTGCTCAATCGCCGTATTCATGAACATGGCCAAAATCATGGGCGCAGGACCGTTGATCGTCATGGACACAGAAGTGCTAGGTGCACAAAGGTCAAAGCCGGCGTACAGCTTTTTCATGTCATCCAGGGTGCAAATGCTAACCCCACTCGTACCGATCTTCCCGTAAATGTCCGGGCGGTAGTCAGGGTCCTCACCATACAGCGTAACCGAGTCAAAAGCCGTACTGAGTCGCTTCGCATCATCATTTTGAGACAAGAAGTGAAAGCGTTTGTTCGTCCGCTCTGGAGTACCTTCGCCCGCAAATTGTCGCTTAGGGTCCTCTCCCTCACGTTTAAACGGAAATACTCCTGCGGTATAAGGAAATTCACCTGGGACATTTTCTTTTAACGACCACTTTAAAATTTCGCCCCAATCCTCGTAATCAGGGACGGCTACTTTTGAAATGCGTGTACCGGACAACGATACACTGAAAAGCTTGGTAATCAATTCCTTGTCGCGAATTTTCGTGACGAATTGATCCTTCCGATACGCTTCCTTGAGCTTAGGCCAATTTTCGAGAATACGTCGGCACTCCGGATGTAGCTTTTCTTCAAAAAGAACGATTTGTTTATCGAGCACCGCTGCCAGCTCGGTAGCCGCAGAATCTCCCGAGGCAAGCACCGTCTCCTTTGCGCCCTGCAACTGGAACAGCTTGCGAGCAATCAACGACTGCTCTTCGGCATAGGCACGGTATTGGCGGACGGTGTTGGCAATGTCTTGCAAATAATTGATTCTCTCTGTCGGAATCAACGAAGTTTTATGAATTTTAACAGGAGTCGTATCCAGATGCTCCACAGGCCAGTCAACGCCAGTCTTTTCTACCATTCGATGCATCAAGGCAGCAAATAACACATTCGTTCCGGGATCGTTAAACTGGCTCGCAATCGTACCATACACAGGAACCTTCTCATCCGGCAGCTCAAAAAGCTGATGATTGCGTCGATATTGCTTGCGAACCTCGCGAAGAGCGTCCTCCGAACCTTTGCGCTCAAATTTGTTGATCGCGATCACATCAGCAAAGTCGAGCATATCAATCTTTTCCAACTGGGATGGTGCCCCGAATTCACTGGTCATGACGTACATGGAGACGTCGCACACTTCTGTGACCTGCGCATCCCCCTGACCAATCCCGCTCGTTTCCACAATAATCAGATCAAAATGGGCAGAACGGGTTACTTGAATTGCGTCTTTTAATGCAGCAGACAGCTCCATGCCAGATTTGCGGGTGGCGAGACTGCGCATGTATACGCGTGGTGTCGAATTGGCATTCATACGGATACGGTCACCTAGTAACGCTCCACCTGATTTTTGCTTGGATGGATCGACAGACAAGATCGCAACCGTCTTCTCGGGATACGTGCGAATAAATCGACGAACAAGCTCATCGGTTAATGAGCTTTTTCCTGCTCCACCCGTGCCTGTGATCCCTAATACCGGAATGGTTGAATCAGCTTCCACTAAAATTTCCCGGAGAGGTTCTGTCCATACAGGCTGGTCCACTGCATACTCAGCAACGGAAATAAGCCGGGCAATCGCCTGATGGTTTTGCTCGCGCAAGCCTGCTACTTCGTCCTCCAGTTGTTTTACGGTTGGGAAATCGCTATGTCTGATCATGTCGTTGATCATGCCTTGCAAGCCCAATCGTCTGCCATCATCTGGCGAGTAAATTTTACAGACTCCGTACTCTTCCAATTCCCGAATCTCGCGTGGAACGATAACGCCGCCACCGCCGCCAAAAACACGGATATGCTCTGCTCCCCGCTCGCGTAATAGATCAATTACGTATTTGAAATACTCCACATGACCGCCTTGGTAGGAACTGATAGCAATCCCTTGCACATCCTCCTGGACAGCGGCTGTTACAATATCGTCAACAGAGCGGTTGTGTCCGAGATGGATGACCTCTACTCCCGACGATTGTAAAATACGGCGCATGATATTAATCGAGGCATCGTGACCATCATACAGACTGGCTGCGGTCACAAAGCGAACCTTGTTTTGCGGACGATACACTTCCGTTTCCATCGTTCCACTCTCCTTTTCATAAGTTTAAAAAGGTGGAAAAACAGGGCCAAGCAGATCAAGGCGCGGTAGACGCGAGGTATGCTTGGCACTCTATGTTTCCCAGACTTTTCAAACTCTCTTCTTAATCGGAGACACTGATTTCGCGAAGCAACAGGGCAATTTGCTTCTCTGTGTACTCCTCAATGGTATAGTGCTTTTTCAATGCCCAGCGGCGGAAGACCCACATTTCGCCAAGCACCATGATATTGTCCGCCATCAGCTTGACGTTCTTTTCGTCAATGCGCAGCGAACCATCGGCAATCCCTTTTTCCAAGATCTCGACGAAAATATGCGAAATGGCTTCTTCACGCCCCAACACGTAGCGGAGTGTTTCTTTTGGCAATGATTTGGCTTCCTGATAAATAAGCAAAACGCGGTCACTCATCTGATCCATCACGCGGATCAGACTTTTTAGTGCTATCTTTAAGGTTTTCAAGCCAGTTCCGTTGAAGTTGATCGCTTCACGCAAGCGCGTCTCCATCTCCGCATGAATGGCATCGCAAACAAGATAAAGCACGTCTTCTTTTGACTCGATGTACTCGTACAACGTACCAATACTAAATCCAGACGCCCGGGCAATCTCCCTGGTCGTCGTTTTATGAAAACCTTTATTAATGAAGAGATGAACGGCAGCCTCAATAATCTGCTCTCGTCTTCTCTCGATCAGTTTTGGGTCCTTTACCAGGGACGGTATCGTTTTTCTCTTGTCAGACACTCCAAAATCCACCTTTCCAACCGACTGAGCGTTTGGTCAGACGCCTCATAGAAAAGAAGGCGCAAACACTCTACTTTTGTATCATTCGCAGATCATTATACGCGAGTAAGAGCACAAAGCCAAACTTTTCTTTTCTATGTGTGTAATCGTGTTGGAAAGACGGGACAGCTTCCTACTCTTTTAGCAGGAAATTGCTGATCACGACACGTTGGATTTCATTTGTTCCTTCATAGATTTGTGTAATTTTGGCATCACGCATGAAGCGCTCCACTGGATACTCCCGCGTGTAGCCGTAACCACCGAAAACCTGAACAGCCTCAGTTGTTACTTCCATTGCTGTATCCCCTGCAAATACTTTGGACATCGCAGATGCTTTGCCGTATGGTAGACCTTGGTCCTCCAACCACGCTGCTTGGTAAGTAAGCAAACGGGATGCCTCGATCTTGGTAGCCATGTCTGCCAATTTGAACTGAATTGCCTGCAAGGAAGCGATTGGTTTGCCGAACTGACTGCGTTCTTTGGCATAGTTCCGCGCATGCTCGTACGCACCTTGTGCAATTCCCAATGCTTGAGCGGCGATACCGTTTCTTCCTCCGTCCAATGTCATCATCGCGATTTTGAACCCTTGCCCTTCTTCGCCCAGCCTATTTTCTACCGGCACTCGCACATCTTCAAAATTGACCGCAAGTGTTGGCGAGGAACGGATACCCAGCTTTTTCTCCTTTTTCCCCATCGTGAAGCCGTCCGTGCCTTTTTCAACGATGAAAGCCGTAATGCCTTTGTGCTTCAGCTCTGGTTGGGTGACCGCGAATACGATGTAGATTTCTGCTTCGCCTGCATTGGTAATGAAAATTTTGGTGCCATTTAAAATGTAGTGATCGCCATCGCGTACGGCTGTCGTGCGCATTCCAGCAGAATCAGAGCCAGATCCCGCCTCGGTCAAACAGTACGCCCCCATCTTCTTGCCTTCTGCCAATGGACGCAAAAACTTTTGCTTTTGCTCCTCTGTCCCGAATTTGTAAATCGGCCAGCTCGCCAAGGAAACATGTGCGGACAGTGTCACACCGATGGAGGCATCCACACGGGAGAGTTCTTCCACTGCAATGACGTAGCTCAGGTAATCTGCACCTGCTCCGCCGTATTGTTCTGGCCAAGGAATGCCTGTCAGTCCAAGCTCAGCCATTTGCTCAAAAATGGAACGATCAAAGCACTCTTCTTCATCGCGCTCGGCTGCTGTCGGAGCTACTTGATTCTCTGCAAAGTCGCGAATCATTTTGCGCATCATATCATGTTCTTCCGTCAGTTGGAAATTCATATGGTTCACTCCCCCATGTGCTGTTCATTTTTCTATCAATCAGCAAGCAAATGCTTGGCGATAACGATTCGCTGAATTTCGTTGGTACCCTCATAGATTTGCGTTACTTTCGCATCCCGGAATAGACGCTCAACCGGATATTCTCTGGTGTAGCCATAGCCGCCAAAGATTTGCACGGCTTCTGTGGCGAGCTCCATCGCGGAGTCAGTGGCAAAACGTTTTGACATCGAGGCTTCCATTCCACAAGCAATTCCTTGACTGCGCAGCCACGCCGCTCGGTATACCAGCAACCGGGCTACTTCTGCTTTTGTCGCCATGTCAGCCAGTTTGAAGGCGATGGCTTGCTGCTTGCCAATCGATTGTCCGAACTGCTTGCGTTCCCGCGCATACTCTGTCGCGTACTGGACTGCGGCTTCGGCAATGCCAAGGGCTTGTGCAGCAATCCCGATTCGTCCGGAATCCAGATTCGCCATCGCGATACAGAAGCCTTCCCCTTCCTGCCCCAGCAGGTTGGCAGCCGGCACACGCGCATTGTCGAATACGAGCTCTGTCGTGTAGGAACCGTGCAGTCCCATCTTTTTTTCCTTTTTCCCAACCGAGAAGCCCGGTGTATCCTTGTCTACGATAAAGGCCGATATTCCCTTGGTTCCCTTTGTAGAGTCAGTTACGGCAAACGCGATATACGTATCTGCTTCTCCGCCGTTCGTGATGAACACTTTGTTTCCGTTCAGGATGTACTCGTCGCCTTTTTTCACGGCTGTGGTTCGTATACTGCTCGCATCAGAACCTGCATGCGGCTCGGTCAAGGCAAAAGCCCCGAGGTATTCACCACTTGCAAGCTTCGTCACGTATTTGCGTTTTTGCTCCTCGGTACCGAAGTAGAGAATCGGGTTCGTCCCGACGGAGGTATGCACGGACAAAATGACGCCTACTGTCGCACTCACCTTGGAAATCTCGTGAATGGCCAAAATGTAGGAAATAAAGTCCGCTCCTGCTCCTCCCCACTCTTCGGCGATCGGAATGCCCATGAGCCCCATCTCGCCCATCTTTTTCAGGATCTGACGCGGGAACTGGTCCGTCTCTTCCATCACCGGGACAAAAGGTGCGATCTCTTTCTGGGCAAAATCTCGCACCATGCGGCGCATCATCTCTTGCTCTTCGTTCAATCGGAAATCCATGTCCGTCCTACCTTTCTGCGAAAAGTCCTCTCTAGCAAAAGTTCAAAAAGTCGTCATTTCAGCACCGAGAAAGTGGCGAGAACCTGAAGAAGGAGGAGCGGAATGTAGAGAACTACATGAGCACCGGACTTCGAAGGTGTACGCCACTTTCGACGTCGCATACGCTTTCAGTACTACTTCGTGATCAAAAGATGACTTTTTGAACTACCTTGCCTAGTTGTACACGTAGAAACCACGACCGGATTTTTTGCCAAGCCAACCTGCTTTGACATACTTGCGCAGCAATGGGCATGGGCGGTATTTCGAATCACCGAACCCTTCGTGCAGTACCTCCATAATGTAGAGGCAAGTGTCCAGCCCGATGAAATCAGCCAACTGAAGCGGCCCCATCGGATGGTTCATGCCCAGCTTCATGACTTCATCGATCGCTTCCGGTGTTGCAACTCCTTCGTACACGCAATAAATCGCTTCATTCAGCATTGGCATCAGTACCCGATTGGACACAAAACCAGGGAAATCGTTTACGCTCACGGGTACCTTGCTCATTTGTTTGGACAAATCTTCTGTCAGTTGATAGACCTCATCGGATGTTTGCAGCCCACGAATGATCTCAACCAGTTTCATTACGGGAACGGGGTTCATAAAATGCATCCCGATGACTTTTTCCGGACGCTTCGTAACTGCGGCAATCTCTGTAATTGGCAGGGAGGATGTATTGCTCGCGAGCACTGTATGCGGCGGACATACCTCATCCAGCTTGGAAAAGATTTGCGTTTTGACCGCCATGTTTTCCGTCACTGCTTCTACCACAAAATCTGCATCAGACGCATCTGCCAGATCAGTAGACAGTGTCAAACGACCGAGAATCGTTTCCTTTTCCGCTTCGCTGAGCTTGCCTTTTTCCACGTTGCGCGACAAGTTTTTCGTAATCGTAGCCAGGCCGCGTTCCACAAATGCTTGCTGGACGTCGTTTAAATAAACGCGAAAGCCAGCCTGCGCCGCTACTTGGGCAATTCCGCTGCCCATCTGTCCTGCTCCGATGACCATAATCGTTTGTACGTTCATGCAAAAAGGCCTCCCTTACTCTACTTTAATCAAGATGGCGTCACCCTGTGCGGCACCACTGCAAATTGCCGCGACTCCCAAACCGCCGCCTCGTCTTTTCAATTCATAGGCGAGGTGCATAATGATCCGAGCGCCACTCGCGCCAATCGGGTGTCCGAACGCAATCGCTCCCCCGTTTACATTCACTTTCTCTGCGTCCCAGCCAACGATTTTGCCACTTGTCAAAATCACTGCGGCAAATGCTTCGTTTACCTCAAATAGATCGATCTCCGAAAGCGAGACACCTGTCTTTTCCAAGAGCTTGTTGATCGCAAGCCCCGGAGTTGTCGCGATATAAGGAGCCTCTGCGCCGACCGCGGCGTGTCCCAGTATCGTCGCAAGCGGCTTGATCCCCAACTGTTGTGCTTTCGCGTCTGACATCAGCACCATTGCTGCCGCTCCGTCGTTGATTCCCGGCGCATTGCCTGCCGTGATTGTTCCGTCCTTTTTGTACACGGGTGGCAGCTTCGCCAATCCTTCCTCGGTCGTATCCGGACGTGGTCCTTCATCGACAGTTACTTGCAGTGGCTCCCCTTTTCTTTGCGGAATGGAAACCGAGACGAGCTCGTCGGCAAAGAGTCCCTTTTCCATCGCTTGTGCGGCTCTCTGCTGGCTGCGCAGCGCCCACGCATCCTGCTCTTCTCGCGTAATCCCGTTCTCTTCCGCCACATTGCTGCCATGAACAGCCATCGCCACTTGATGAAACGGGCAAGTGAGGCCATCGTACATCATGAGATCGCGAACGGTCGAATCTCCCATCCGCATTCCGTTACGTGCATCCGGCAATGCATACGGTGCGTTGCTCATGCTCTCCATGCCGCCCGCGACGATGATTTCTCCGTCCCCTGCGCGAATGATCTGATCCCCCATCGTCACTGCACGCATCCCGGACGCACATACTTTGTTGATCGTCTCACTCGCTACATTCCACGGCAAACCAGCCTTGCGAGCCGCCTGGCGTGAGGGCACCTGACCTGCGCCTGCCTGCAAAACCATACCCATGATCACTTCGTCCACCTGATCGCCGGAAATGCCAGCGCGTTCTACTGCTTCCTTGATTACAATGGAGCCGAGTTCCACTGCCGATAGCGCTTTCAAAGCTCCGCCAAACTTACCAAACGGGGTACGCGCTGCCCCTACAATAACCGTTTTCATCGAATGACCTCCATTCGGATGATATTTCACATCAACAAAAACTAAATTGATCGAGCGTTCGTTCATTTTGCATACTTTTATTTTGCCGTCTTCCGTACGAATAGTCAATCAATAATGAAAAAAAGAAGGCGTCCAAAAAGTCGAGTTTTGATTGACTTCTTGGAGCCTCTTTATTCAACTATCGTTGGCAAGCCTTCTTACTGGCTTTTTTACGTTTACTCTGGGGGTGCTTCATCGTACATTTTTTTGTTGATGATTTGGATTCTGTCTGCATTTCTGACTTTTCCCGCAGGAAGCTTCTCGTCCGCTGCATAAATATAGACGAGGTTATCTGCCGCTTCATAATAAATAACATACTCTTCCCTGAGATCGCTCCACCCTTGCTCTGAAGGTTTGCCCACTTTCTTGATGATCGATCCCAGATTCATTTCGCTCAGATGTTGCGCTGCTAACTCGATCCCGTATACACGATCCTTTCCGTCGAAGAGGACAGATCCGCCTTTCAGCTTTTCAAAATCGTGATAGATCCCACCATTCCAGAAATCCTCTTTGGTGACTTTTCCATAAAGGGAAATGACCTCTTCCTTTTTCATGCCGATTGCGATAGGAAAGCCGTTTATTTCGTTCTTTTCAAGAGACTTCAGAAATTTTTCATCGAGAATGACCTTAGGCTCTGCTTCCGCTTGTTTTTGCTCTACAACTGGCGGCTGTGTAGGCTCGGTAGCTGCACTCGAACTAGAGGAGTAGCAACCTCCGACGATTAAGCCTGCTGCAACCGCAATGGTGATCCCTGTGATTCTTCGTTTCAACTGTATCCACTCCTATTGTCCTTTTACGTGTCTTCACAACACACCTAGCCTCTATTATTGCAAAGCTCTCCAACCGACTTTCCAGATTCCCTTTTTGTTTTTCTCCATGCGATAGCCGACCTTCTCAATGTTGTCCTTAAACGAAATCCAGACAACCGCTTCCTTGTCAGAAATGTTCTCAACCGACATGCTGCTTCCCTGTTCAAGCAGTTTGTCTAAATGCCTCGCACTATTTCGTGCGCCTATCGGATCTTTCTTTATTTCCTCCAAAAACTGCTCAAGTGTGGGCTTTTCGACTCCATCATCGTTATTGTGCAAGGCGTACATGATTTCAAGCTCATCATCTTTCTGTGCTTGCACGTAAAGCTTCAAAATATCAATCGGAGACAGCCCACGCCATAACTCATCATTTTTCTCTTCCATTTCCATATAAGCAAAATAACGCTGCTCTTTTTCATCGTCTTTTAAATCAAATAGGGTTGAGGGGTCTGGTGTATCGTTATACTCTTCGTTGGAATTTGAGGTCCCTTTCGAGATGCTTTCAGAATAGGTCCCGGATCTGTTTAAGCCAAAGCTATGAATCTCTTTACCTTGAACATAGCTTAAGCCATAGCCATTGACCTTTTTATCCCTCCAAAAAATCAACAGTTCCAAACCCAAGTCTCTATTCAGCAAACCTTCTGTCTCTTCCAATACCCAGTCCTCTTTTCGCTGGTACCCTTCTTTTGCGAAAATGTTGTAGCCCCAGTACTCATCCGAGTAATCGTCCCCGCTTCCGCCATACTCGTCGATAACGATATGAGGAAACTGCAGCTTTTCTTTGACTTGATCTTGTGTCATGCCAACTTGCAAGATTCCGAAAATCTCCTCTGCTGTTTCCTTAATCTTCTGATCGTCTAAAGCACGGGCATCTGAGTTGGGAGAGGGATTTTGATTCATACTTGGCTGGACAGACGTTTCCTTCACAGGGACTGCACTCGTACCTTCCTTTTGCAACCAGTAAGGGGTAGCGACAAGTACAACTGCGACAACCGCAGCACCGAGCGGGTAGGTGAATGGAAACCTTTTTTTGCGTTTATCCTTGATACTCATCCGAATCTGCTCCTCCAGCTTTGACGTATCATTTATTTCACGCAGCAGAGTCTGATCTGCCGTTTCCTTGAACTCCGCCAGCAATTTGTCCAGGTTCATTCGATCCCCTCCGTTTCCATCAGCGCTTTGAGCTTTTGACGTGCACGGTGCATTTTTGTGTAGACCGCTCCTGTAGTCATTTCCAAAATGACCGCAATCTCCTCTACGGACAATTCCTCGTAGTAGTGGAGAACAATCAACTGGCGATAGCTGTTCGGCAGCTTCATGACGAGATGGGCAAAACGGGTACGAAGGTCATTTTGCAAAACGGCCGACTCTGCCCCCTCGACTACCTCTATGTCCACTTCCGATTTGAAAAACAAGTGACGGAACGACCACGAACGTAGATGTTTTTTCGCTTCGTTGACGGCAATGCGGTACACCCATGTTTGCATCGAGCTTTCTTGGCGGAATTTCCCCAAGTTTTTGTAAGCCAACAGGAACACTTCCTGCGTAATATCCTCAGCAAGACTGCGATCCTTGACCATCAAATACACAAGTCGCAGCACCTTTTTCAAATAGTCCCGGATCATTTCATCAAATAGTGCTTCTTTTGTTTTCGTTAAACTTTTCTCTGCAAGCTCCAGCTTCCTCACTCCCTTCCCACTCTTTTTGATTCAGCCGGCTCCATTATCTTACAGTTTTTTTGCAAAAAAATAATGCGCAAGCCTCGTCGCTTGATTAGCACCGAGACTTGCGCATGGTATGAACCTAGATGGCGTCTGCGAGAATTTCCGCGACGTCGCGTGTTTTGACGTGATCTTCCTGCTCTTTGGTCTTGATTCCGTCGTTCATCATCGTCAGGCAGTATGGGCATGCACTGGCAATTTCCGTCGGCTTGACCTCCAGAGCTTGCTCCGTGCGTGTGACGTTGACACGAGAGCCCTCATGCTCCTCCATCCACATCAAGCCGCCGCCCGCTCCGCAGCACATACTGTCGCAGCCGCTTCGCTTCATTTCGACTACCTCTACGCCAGGAATGGCTTCGAGGATCACGCGTGGCTTGTCGTAAATTTCGTTGTAGCGGCCCAAGTAGCAGGAATCGTGGTAGGTGATGCGCTCTTTGACTTCCTTGGTTGGCTTCAATTTGCTATCCTTCACCCACTCTGCCAACAGTTCGGAGTGGTGGTACACCTCTGCATTCAACCCAAACTCCGGGTACTCGTTCTTAAACGTATTGAAAGCATGCGGGTCGCAGGTAACGATTTTTTTGACTTCATACGCTTCAAACAAGGCGATATTTTCTTGGGCGAGCTGCTGGAACAAGAACTCGTTCCCAATGCGGCGAGCCGTATCGCCAGAGTTCTTTTCCTCGTTGCCCAGAATGGCGAACTTCACGCCTGCTTCGTGCATGAGCTTTACAAATGCCTGCGAAATTTTTTGGCTGCGCAAGTCAAACGATCCCATCGAGCCTACCCAGAACAAGTACTCGAATTCCTCGACCTGCTTCACAGTTGGCACCTCGTACTCACCGTTCAGACCTTCAATCCATTTTGTCCGGTCTTTGCGGTTGATTCCCCACGGGTTACCCTGACGCTCGATATTGTTCAAGGCACGCTGCGCTTCTGCTGGCATGCTTCCTTCCGTCATAACCAAATAGCGACGCATATCGATGATTTTATCTACATGCTCGTTCATTACCGGACATTGGTCTTCACAGTTGCGACAGGTCGTACAAGCCCACAGCTCCTGCTCGGTAATAACATCGCCGATCAAGCTTTTCTCATAGACCGCGGTTGCTCCTTCCGCCGTCGCCGCTACTTCAGATGCTTGGAACGCAATCTGGTTGGCAGTCGTCTGCGAAAAAGCGAAGCTCGGCATCCATGGCGTACGTGATGTTACCGAAGCACCTTTTTCGGTCAAATGGTCGCGCATTTTCGTAATCAGATCCATTGGGGAGAGCATTTTTCCCGTTCCCGAGGCCGGGCACATATTCGTACAGCGGCCGCACTCCACACAAGCGTACAGGTCGATGAGCTGCGTTTGCGTAAAATCCTCGATTTTGCCGACACCGAATTCTTCCTGCGTCTCGTCCTCGAAGTTAATGCTGGTCAGCTTGCCTGGCGGGTCTAGCTTTTTGAACCACACGTTGACAGGCGCAAACAACAAATGTGCGTGCTTGGACTGCGGCACATACACCGCAAAGCCGAGCAAGATGATCAGATGCAGCCACCAGAAAACATAAAAGCCTACCGCTGCACCCGTTGGCCCTACCCCAATCGCAGAGAAGACAATCGCGAAAACTGATGAGATCGGAGCAAACGCCGATGGATCATGTCCGAGCCAAATTTGTTCAAAAGCAAGCGAGAGCAACACAGTCGCCATCAGGGAGGAAATCAGCAAGAGTACCAGCCCCGATTTGAAGCCTCGCTTCAGACGCTTGAGCTTTTCGATATAGCGGCGGTAAAAAGCGTAGCCGACCGCAGCCAAGATGAGAAACGTGGTGATCTCCTGCATGACGGAGAAGTACTTGTGAGCGCTACCAAAAGGAAGCTCGTAGCCTTTCGAAAGCCCTTTGATAATCAGCTCGATGGCTCCGAATTGCAGGGTGATAAAGCCGTAAAACATCACGACGTGCATCACGCCGCTCTTTTTGTCCTTCAGCAGCTTCTTGTGGAAAATGACGTTGTCCAGCATCAGATTGATGCGTGCCCCAAAGTCATTTTTCACATCCGGCTTTTTCCCCAGCTTGATAAACAAGTATCTGCTGTACACGACATGCCCGGCTAAATATAGCCCGTAAGCGAGAACCAGGAAAAAGGCGATCAAATTAATAAGTGCCAGCATGTTTTCTACTCCCCTCTATTGCGAGTTTTTCTTTGGACGTGGAAATCGTTTTTTCTATCTTATCAGAATCATGGAAATAAATGAATGAGTATTCAGTCAGTCTGTTTATTTTTTTCGAAAAATGAAACGATACTGAGCGACCGCTCATAATGGGTGTAACTCGATCTTATCACACAAGTTGCAAATCATCCATCCTCTTCGAAGAGTTGGAAATATTCTTTCGAAAAAAAGAAACAGCTACCTTCATACGGGTAGCTGTTGATCCTGCTTATTTTCCTGAAGCTTCCTTGGTCTCGGTAGTGGTCTGTTCTTTCTTGGCCTTTTGCTCTGAACGTACATCTGCGAGTGATTTGACCTTGGTTGCTTTAATGCGCTTGTTGCGCGGCAGATCAGTCGGCTCCAGATTGTCAACCTCGTCTTGCATCAGTGCTGCGATACCAACTGCTTTGCCTTTTGCAGCCTTGCAGTATTCGCAGTTTTCTTCATCGTGCTCGTGGTATTGCTTCGGCTCTGGATAGGACGTGATAACGCCTTCAAAATTACGCAGCACAACTTTATCAGATGCTTGCGAGATGATGTAGTTCGGGCTGACAGGAATTTTGCCTCCGCCGTGCGGAGCGTCTACTACAAAGGTCGGAACTGCATAGCCGGAAGTATGGCCGCGCAGGTGCTCAATGATTTCGATCCCTTTGCTGACAGGCGCGCGGAAGTGTCCGATTCCCTCTGACAGGTCGCATTGATAGATGTAATACGGGCGAACGCGAATTTTCACCAGGTCCTGTACCAGCTTTTTCATCGTATTCGCACAATCGTTGATACCGGCCAAAATAACTGCCTGGTTGCCGAGCGGAACACCAGCATTGGCGAGCATCTCGCAAGCCAGCTTCGCTTCCGGTGTAATTTCTTTTGGATGGTTGAAGTGTGTATTTAGCCAAACTGGATGGTATTTTTTCAGGATATTACACAGGTTTTCGGTAATGCGCTGCGGGAATACAACGGGAGCACGCGTACCGATCCGAATAATTTCAACATGCGGGATGTCGCGCAGGCTGCTGATGATGTACTCCAGTACGCGGTCATTGATCAACAGACCGTCTCCACCGGAGAGCAGTACATCGCGGACTTCTGGTCTTGAGCGAATGTAATCGATACAGGCATCCAACTGTTTCTTTGGCACGCCCATACCGATCTGACCGGAAAAGCGGCGGCGCGTACAGTAACGGCAATACATGGAGCATTGGTTCGTCACCAGGAAAAGCACGCGATCTGGATAACGATGCGTCAGACCAGGTACAGGAGAATCCGTATCCTCGTGGAGTGGGTCTTCCATGTCGTATTTGGTTCGAACCATCTCAGAGGACAAAGGTACAGACTGCATGCGAACCGGATCGCTTGGATCGTCTGGGTCCATCAGATGAGCATAGTACGGAGTGATGTTGAGTGGAATCGTTTGCGTAGAAATACGTACGCCCTCTTCCTCTTCCGGTGTCAGGTTGATTACCTGCTTCAAATCATCGACCGTCTTGATGGTGTGCGTAAGCTGCCACATCCAGTCATTCCATTGTTCATCCGTGACATCCTTCCAAAGTTCTATCGAACGCCAATCGCGTTTTGTCGCTACTGTCATGTGCATCCCGTCTCCTCTCGTCTTATGGTGAACCTCTTCGTTTCACTCAACCAACAAGAGATGCAAGTGCCATGCCAACAAATCAAAAAATTTAGAAAATAAGGAATAGAGCGTTTCGTGAGCGCTTCCTTCCCTTTTGAACCTTCATGAGCCTGCCGAATTTTCGGCACTCAACAGGGAGGGATCATCCGCTGCGAGAGCTTGTATTGCAGCGTCTGTCTTGGGATTCCCAAGAGCTTGGCGGCACGAAGTACATTGCCGTCCGTTTGCTGCATCGCATCTCTGATCACCTTTTCCTCTACCTCACGCAAAATTTCTGGCAACGTACAGCCTTCCTTTGACAGGAGTTGAGCCGAAATGGGCGCTTCATTTTTCTCAGACTGCGAGCGTTCCAGCAAGTGTGCCGGGAGATGATCCAGCAAAATGATGTCCGACTCCACCATGTTCATGGCTGCTTCTATGACATGTTCCAGTTCACGTACGTTTCCCGGCCAATCATACACAGCAAACAAACGTGCCACTTCACTGCTGATTCCACGCACATTCATACCGAAGATCCGGTTGAACTTTCGCAAGAAATGATCGATCAGCATATCCACATCTTCTCTGCGCTCACGCAATGGAGGCAGTTCAAAAGAGACGACGTTGATCCGGTAGTACAGGTCGGTTCGCATGATTCCTCGCTCCACGAGTGACTGCGGTGCTTCGTTGACTGCGGCGATTACCCGTACGTCCACTTTGGTCGAGTGGCCCCCGCCGATCCGTCTGATCTGCCCGTCCTGGAGGACTCGCAGCAGCTTTGCTTGCAAATCGAGCGGCATACTGTTTAGTTCATCCAGAAATAGAGTACCTCCATCCGCCAGCTCGAATAACCCTGGCCGATCATCGGCTCCCGTGAAGCTTCCTTTTGTCGTACCAAACAGCAAGCTTTCGAGCAGAGCGGCCGGTAGCGCGGCACAGTTTTGCGCGATAAACGGCTTACTGCTGCGGACAGACGCGTGGTGAATAGATTGGACAAACAGTTCTTTTCCCGTCCCGGTTTCGCCGTATATCAACACAGGAGAGGTTGTCCGCGCAGCTTTTCGAGCGCGTTCTTTGAGGCGCTTCATTTTTTCACTCATCGTCAAAATATCTTCGAAATGGAAAGTCGTTTCATCCACCGGGCGTTTTGTTCGTTTCGGCTTGCTAATCTTGGCCTGAAGATCGACCAAGCGCTCCGACAGTTCTTTTAGCTTGCCGATATCCTTCGCCACCTCGACTGCCCCGACTAACCGTTTGCCTACTCTCACCGGAAGTGTCGTGTTGATTGTCTCCACACGCATTCCCTTCCAGTTCTTATATGTCTGTGTCTGGTTGTAAATTGATTCGCCACTATCGATAACACGAAGCAGAGTACTCGACTGCCGATCAAGTGAAGGAAAAACCTCCAACAATGGCTTCCCCAACACCTCTTCTGAGGTCAGTCCATCGAGCTTGGCTGCGACGTGATTGTAGAAAATCGTAATGCCATTTGCGTCCACAACGTGAATTCCTTCATCGATAGCACCCAAGATCGCCTGCAACATTTCTACCGTATCTGACAACGGCATCCTGGCTTTCACTCCTTCCTTCCATCCATACTGCCAAAAAATCATCACTTCGCCGAATATTCGGCACTTTTACGAGGTTATCGATTACGCCCTACCTGTATGGCAAGCATTCCAGTATACAGTAAATGTCCCAATACCCAGATGAAAAACGCCGTCAAACTCATCGCAGATTGACTCAACAGGCTAAATGGGAAAAACGCAATAGAAAAACCGAGCATCCAGTACAGCAAGTATCGTACCGATCGGGCTTTTCGTTCCCGCGGGTAAAAGTACATGAGAAAAAAGGCGACGATCACACTAATCAGCAGATGAATCAATAGTTCTACAATAGAGGGCAGGTTTTCCATGCCCGGTACATAGCTGACATCAATTAAAACGGGAAAGGTATTGGTATCAAACAAGCCATCTCCGAGCGCCAAAAAGGCAGCAAGACCCAGACCGGCTATTAGTCCATTTGCGAGTACAAACATGCTGTATCCCCCTTTCACTTCAGCCGCAAGTAATCCTATTGTACGTGCAAAAAACCGCCCTTGCAAAGGGCGGCTTATTTTCCTAGCTCTATTTTCAGCTCATGCTCACCAGCGTACTGCTCATTCATCCATAGCTGGTACGCGATTTCTACCTGTACAGGAACCTCTGCTTCATAGCGAATTCGCAGCTTGTTCGTATGCGTCTCCATGGCAAACGGACCATAAGGACTTTGATAGGTAGAATGAGTGCTGGCTCCTTTTTCGAATTGCTGTCTGGTTGAAACTCCGCCCTGACGAACCAGCGTAATGGACGTATCTGTCAGCTTCAGTGTCGTGCTTACTTCGCCTACGCCCTCCATCTGCTCTTTGTAGGTCAAATACCACGCGGATGCTTTTTGTACGCGCTTGCCTTCATAGCTGTGGGTCGTTTCTTCCCAGTTGCCTTCGACATGATGCCGTGCCGTCAATTTTACTTGTATGTCTTGCATGCTGCTTCCACACTCCACTTTCTTTCGCTTCCCATTTATCCCTACATTCTACCCTTCATCGCTCTTGTGTGGCAACCGCCGCCTCTGCTTTGGCATCAGCCAGCAGGTATCTCATGGTAGCAGCAATCCCGATCGCCGCAAGCAACAGCAGACCCGCCAACACCAAGTACCCAACTCCTGCCCCTGTGTAATCAATCATAGCCGTAAACAAACCGATCAGGACCAAACGCATCATCATGCCGATTGAGTTGAAAAAGCTCATAACACGCCCCATCTGATGCTTCGGCACAACTGTCATATAGAGCGATTGCCGAATCAAGCGCACAGAAGCATTGCTCCACCCGTAAAACGTGTACGCTGCAATCAACGCCCAGCCATACGGCAAAGCAATCATGACGACAATCGCAATCGCGAACAACAACGTATTGCCGATCATGGCTGCCAACTGCCCCATCTTGCGCACGACGATCGCAACGAGTAAACCTGCTGCCACGGCCCCCAGTGCATACGTGACCTCTCCTAGCGAATAAACCGAGACACCTTCCTGCAACGTTTGGCTTATGTAAACAGGCTTCAATAAGTTCGTCGCCATAACAGCAATGAAGGGCATGAGTGCGGATATGCCAAACAGCAGGAATCCTTTCTTTTGCCGAATGTACCGCCAGCTTTCCATCAACTGCACCGTCCACGCGACACCCTGGTTTTGCTTCGCCTCTTTTTCCAGCGTGAAGGTATACGTCATGGTAGACAGCAAGGTAAAGGCGAACAAGTAGGTAATCGCATTAAAGATAATGACCACATGCAGCCCGTAGGAGCTAAGTAAAATCCCCGCAAATGCGCCAGCAAGAACGGATGCCGTCTGCCCTTCGATCTCGAGCAGACTGTTGATGCTGTTGTAATGCTTGGGCTCAAACGTCTCCTGAACCAGTGCGGACTGCGTCGGGTAATGAATCTGATACATAAAAGTCGTCGTCAAATAGATCACAATCAGCATCCACTCAGTGTACTCTCCGAAAAAGCCCCAGATCGCGAGCATGCCAAGTACGCCAAATCCGATCAAGTTTTCGATTAAAAGCATTTTTTTGCGGGAATAACGATCGATGAGCGTCCCGATATACGGCCCAATGAAAAACATCAGTACCGCAGAAGTAAACATGGTGGAGCCCAAAAGTTGAGCAGAGCCTGTCGTTTCCACGAGGAACCAGGCAATCCCGATCATCGTCATGCCTTGCCCAAACCCGGAGAACAGATTGGAAAAGAACAGCTTTCGAAATGGTGCGTAGGCAAATACTTCTCTCATATAGACAACTCCTTTGTAAGAAAACCTCCATCGACTCTTAAATCATCTCACTATTATGATTGTACTGACATTTTTATACTTTGTAAACTAAAATGTTTATTAATTAAATTGAGCGTTTCCCACCAATAAGAAAAGCCCCCGGTTCTTTCGCAAAACCGGAGGCTTATTTACTCAGATATCTTATTTTACAAAGCTCAAGAGCAGCTCGCGAACGATTTTGGACGCCGCGATTTGCGTCATTTCACTGTGGTCATACACAGGAGCAACCTCCACCAGGTCACAACCGATGACATTCGCACCGTTGTTTGCCATGAAGTGAATGGTATCGAGCAGTTCACGAGATGTGATGCCGCCTGCTTCTGTTGTACCTGTTCCTGGAGCGTGCGCAGGGTCCAATACATCGATGTCAATTGACAGGTAGATCGGACGGTTGCCGATGGTAGGCAGCACTTGCTTCACTGGCTCCAGTACATCGTATTTGTACAGATGCATGTTTTCTTTTGCCCACTCAAACTCGTCCTTCATCCCGCTGCGGATTCCGAAAGAGTATACATTTTTACCGCCGATCAGGTTGCATACCTTTTTGATCGGGGTGGAGTGGGAGTATTCGTATCCCTCGTAGTTGTCACGCAGGTCCGTATGCGCGTCAAAATGGAATACGACCATATCCTTGTACTTTTCATAAACCGCTTGGAATACTGGCCAGGAAACCAAGTGCTCTCCGCCCAGACCCAATGGGAATTTGCCATCTGCCAATACTTTTGCCACGAATGTACGGATCGCATCCAGGCTACCTTCCACGTTTCCAAAAGGAAGAGGAATATCGCCAGCATCAAAGTATTTGATGTCTTCCAACAGCCTGTCCAAGTACGGGCTGTACTCTTCCAGACCGATAGAAACCTCACGAATACGGGAAGGGCCAAAACGAGAGCCTGGACGGAAGCTCACTGTCCAGTCCATCGGCATACCGTAAATAACCGCTTGGCTTTCTTCGTAATTCCCGTGACTACGGATAAAGACATTTCCAGAGTATGCTTCGTCAAAACGCATAGGTGTAGTTCTCCCCCGATTAGTCGCGGGTCAGCTCAGCCACAAAGTTAGGCAGTTTGAAAGCAGCGTGGTGAACTTCCGCATTGTAGTATTTGGTGCCCAAATCTTTGATTTTCGCTGGATCTACTTCCAACGGATCGTGTTGCTTGGAAGCGATGGTGAAGCTCCACAGTCCGGATGGATAAGTAGGAATGCTGCAAGTGTAGAGACGAGTAACCGGGAAGATCGATTTCAGGTCTTTGAACACGCGCTTGATCAGTTCACGGTTGAACCAAGGAGATTCCGTTTGAGCAACCATGATACCATCTGGTTTCAAAGCATCGTGAATGCCTTGGTAGAAACCTTTTTCGAACAGACCTACAGCAGGTCCTACTGGCTCTGTAGAGTCAACCATGATCACATCGTACTCACCTTTGTGGTCATGAATATGTTTGATACCATCGATTACCTGTACATCTACACGCGGATTGCCTGTCAATGCACTCGCAATCTCAGGGAAATATTTTTTGCAAGACTCAATGACGCCACCGTCGATTTCAGCCAGAACTGCTTTTTCTACAGACGCGTGCTTTACGATTTCACGAATAGCACCGCCATCGCCGCCGCCTACAACCAGAACCTTTTTCGGGTTTGGATGCGTATTCAACGCGATATGAGAAATCATTTCATGGTAGACAAACTCATCGACATCGGTAGTCATAACCATGCCGTCGAGCACTAACATGCGACCAAACTGCTTCGTATTAATTACGTCGATTTGTTGAAACTCGGATTTCTCACTGTATAGGGTTTCTGTAATTTTCGTTGTTATCCCGTGATTTTCCGTCTGTTTTTCGGTGTACCACAATTCCATGTTCATGGCTATGTAACCTCCTTCAATTAACCGCATGAAAATACAATATAACAAGAAAATTATAGTAGCTGTCTTCCAAATTGCAAGATATTTTTCTAGCAAGGAAAGTTTAACCAGCTTGAAAGCGACACATACTACTAGTAACGTAGTATGTCCTATTTTATTGATTCAACCGCAGAAAGGAGGAAAGGCACACATGGAAGTCATTCGCGAAGCCCCATTGCTGCGCTATTTGCGTTGGGCTAAGAAATTCGTAAAATTTACCATTCTCAGCCTATTATGTTTCTCTTTTGCCATCTTGCTGCTCATTTTGTACTTACGCTCACAACCACTCCCGGAAACGTTTGTGAAGCAAACCACGACAATTTACGCTTCCAATGGAGAGGTTTTGGATACGATGCACCGTGGCGAGAACCGGATTTCTGTGCCACTTGCAGAGATTTCACCCGCATTGCTTGATGCGACCATCGCTATCGAGGACCGTTCGTTCCGCGAGCATTTTGGCTTTGATTGGAAACGGTTGGCCATGGCCGCTTATGTCGATGTCATTAACATGGACAAGCGTCAAGGTGCCAGTACCATCACCCAACAATTGGCAAGAAATCTGTACCTCAGCTTGGACAAGACATGGGAACGAAAAATCAAAGAAGCCTTGCTTTCGATTCAGCTTGAACTGAATTACAGCAAGGATGAAATATTAGAAATGTACGTGAATCAGATTTATTATGGTCATTCAGCTTATGGCGTACAAGCTGCTGCCCAAACCTATTTTGGCAAGGACGCCAAAGATTTGACGATTGCAGAGAGCGCCATGCTGGCAGGCATCCCTAAGGGTCCTACTTATTATTCACCGTTTGTCGATTTGGAGCGAGCCAAAGCCAGACAAAAGCTCATTTTGAATGCCATGGAGCGCGACAATCTACTGACATCGAAGGAAGTAGAGCAAGCCTACGCAGAACCAATCAAGCTAAAACAGCGAACAAACGAGAATGTCACTGAGCCAGCTCCTTATTTCCGTGATTACATCGCTAATTTGGTTAAAAACAAATATGGCATTGACGAAGAAAAATTTATTCATGGCGGTCTAAAAATCCATACGACCCTTGATCCAGTCGTACAAAAAAAGGCCGAGGATATTGTCGCCTCTGTCTTACCGAAGAATAATCCGAATTTGCAGGTAGCCCTTGTCGCCATGGACCCTGCTACCGGCTATATCAAAGCGATGGTAGGTGGACGTGACTACAAGGTGAGTCAGTTCAATCGCGTGCTTGGCAAGCGTCAGCCCGGTTCTTCTTTCAAGCCGATCATGTATTTGTCAGCCTTGCAAAACGGCTATACACCACTCACTTTGATGAAAAGCGAACCAACCGTTTTTACCTACGATAACAATAAGCAGTACATCCCCGGCAATTTCGGTGGAAAATATGCAAACGCACTGATCAACATGCGGGAAGCAATCAAAACTTCCGACAACATTTATGCTGTCAAGACCATCGATTTTCTCAGTCCGCAAAAAGTAGTTGAACAGGCTAAGCAATTAGGTATCACTAGCTCGATGCAAGCAGTTCCCTCTCTGGCACTGGGAACTTCACCTGTCTCTCCCTTGGAGTTAAACGCAGCTTATGCAGCAATCGTCAACAAGGGACAAGCAGTGAAGCCCATTGCCATTACATCCATCGAGGATAGCGAGGGTAACATTTTGGTTGAAGAAAAACCAGAAAAAACACAGGTAGCCGATCCTGTCGCATCTGCTCTCTTAGTGAATATGATGCAAAGTGTATTTGAACAAGGGGGTACGGGATATCGCGTTGCTGGTGAAATGAACCGACCTGTAGCGGGGAAAACAGGATCTACGGATTATGATGCTTGGCTGAGCGGGTTCACTCCGCAATTGGTTTCGACCGTATGGGTAGGTTACGACAAAAACCAAAAGGTAGATGATGTAAAGGAAGGCTATCTGTCCAAAAAAATCTGGGCCCAGTTCATGGAAAGTGCGCTCAAAGGTCAGCCCCCTGCACTTTTTGACATGCCTGCTGGTGTTGTTTCTGTCTATATCGATCCCGCTTCTGGAAAACTGGCGACCGAGCATTGTCCGAATCCACAGCTCTTTTATTTCGCCAACGGAACAGAGCCTCAAGATTACTGCACGGATCACATCCCGAAAAATGAGACACCGACACCTTTAAAACCGCCAGATTCTTCGACCTTCTGGCAGCGCATGGGCAGTTGGTGGAAACCAAATCAATAAAGAAAAAAAGGACGTTCCTCTTCATCGAGTACGTCCTTTTTGGTATGCCTATTAACCTTGCGTGCTCTGATTGTCCCCGCCGCCCACGACTCCATCTCCATCGGCAAAAACATGGTCGTTGACGATCGTAATCAGACCTGCATGATCAAGCTGTTCCAATACTTCAAACAAGCTGTCCCTTTTTCCAGCTGGAAGCTTGCGTACAAAGTTGTTTATCTCGGTCGGAGTCACGTGTGTGCGGAAATGGACGCCACCGTGCTTCACAAAATGATCATGCGATTGTTCATTACCACGGAGATCTTCTCCCAATGGGTACCGCCCCTTCCGTCAAACAGTTTGGTTCAATCCTCATTAGTGTTCCGCGATATCCCAAAAACTATGATCAACAAAAGAAAATATATACACAAACAGGGAAAGAGTGACGGCTCTCTCCCTGTTTGTTGACCTAGTGTACATGTACACAGATATGGAAATAAGTTTACCTGACTTCAATTGTGTGAACAATTGATTTCACGATTTGTTCACAGACCGTTCACGATTTCCAACTTTAGGACAAATTTTGCTTTAATTCCTCAGTGGAATTCTCATACATATCCGCGTTATTATCAATCAAAAGCTTTTTCAGAGCGGCTTTTTCTTTCTCGGATAGATCGGACAGCATAATACGTCTCTTCATGGAGTAATCCATGCGATTTACGTGGTCTGCCAAAATTTTGAAGCCCCGGCGAGCTTCCCTATCGATTTCCATATAGCAAGCGGTTGCTCCTGCATAATAAGGACCAGCTTCATTGCGATCGACGGTTACCCAAACGAGCCAATAAGGCTTTCCATTTGGTACTTCTTCTTTATTCGTCGTCCATTTGATGCCCTTTTCTACAGAACTTTTGGCATGCAAGGCACCCATGTCAATGTACGCTTCGTCCCCATCGATAATGACCGAGGACACAGCATTCAGGTCGAGTACACCCTGACCAAAACCACCGTGTACATCGGTTTTTCCACCCATGATGGTAAAACCGCCTTTTTTATTATCAAAAATATCCATTTGAATAACCTCCAGACAATCATTCTCCTTCCTTTTATTCTACTCGAAAAACGTGCTGTGACGCAATTTGCCTATGTGCCCAGTTATTTATCTGTGGGCTTTTGGGTGTTTTGTTTTTTGTTTACGAGCTGGATGATTTTTTCGATGCCCCACATGATCAGGATCGTTACGATGGCTGTATGGACCGCCATGGCAACCTTCATGACAAACAGTTCACCTAGCATCGTGTCAGAGGGAACAATAAACAAGTAGTACACAAAGCTAATAAAAAGAACACTTAGAAAGATTAACCAGCCGCGAAAGCCTAGCGTGAAGCGAATGAAAGCGGCGATGAGCAAACCGATCAAAGGTCCCGCAAACATCAATGAAAATACGAATGGACCGAGTATGAACCAGACAATCCAATTATCATCCATTGTCTTACACCCTTTGTTTTTGATGACTACTGAACATTGGGATCCGTAGATTCTTCTACCTCTGCCAGTCCACGCTCATCGAGCACGTAATGTCTACCTGTTTCTTTGTACCGCTCCGAATCATCTGACGAGAAACGTTTGATCAGAAAGCGCGCTGACGCTTCTCCCTCTACAGCTACAGGAGGCTGGAATTCCAGGTCTTCACCATCTCGAACATGGATGACAACGATGCGATCATGATATTCAATAGACAGGTCTTCCCGTACTTCTTTTTTATTGGCGTCGAGTGTAAAGGTCTGTCCGGATTTGTTAATCGTTACTTCAGGAAAGCTTTTGTCATCTTGGGCAATGATGTAATACAGGTAGTCAGCATTTTGGTCCGGGGCATTGCGTAATCCTGATTGTAATTCCTCATCTCCCTGTAGCAATCGCGTTACTTGGTCGATGACTTCTGGTATGGTCGGCAGCTTGGCGTGTTCGCCTTTCACGTAGTATCGTTTTTTCATATCCTTTTGGGCGTAATTGGCACTCATATACGGAACGGTACCGTCCCCTACGCCAGGATCGAGAATCGGGGACCATTCGTCATAAAAAGAATCATAAAAGTAGCCGAGCAGTGTTACTTGACCTGTACCTACGATGGAATACTGTGGAACATTGAACGTTTTGTTATCCCACTTTTCATGCATCTTGCCGCCATGCCTGACAAGCGGCGCATAGTCGAGGCGAATATTTTTGTCCTTTAAAAATTCGTCGTAGGTGTAGTACTGAATATTACTCTTTTTCAGGAAGCCAACCGTTTCAAAATATTTTCTGGAGGGTAGCAGCTCGTAGACGGCAGGTGCATAAGAGGAAATCACTTTCCCTGTTTCCTCATCCAGCCAAGGGATCGAAAAATTGTATCCGTGTTTAAGAGCCTGATATGCCCGTGGAGAACCAAGGAAGGGTGTGCCCATATACACGACACGATTCACTTTACGCTGGTAGGACACATTGGATAGAAGTGTTTCTTTTACCAAGAGCCCACCCATGCTATGTGCCACCAAATGCACCTGATTTGCCCCACTTGCCTTCAGTGCAGCGTCGATTTCTTCTTTTAGAAGTTTGGCATTTTTGGTGCTGCTGTACCGCCAATCGTACGGCAGTGCAAACAAGGTACGGTGCTTTTTGTATCCCGCCTTCTCCAGTTCCTTTACCATACTGTAATACTGTTCGGTAAGTTCTTTTAAAAACGGTGTATAGGAAAGATACTCGATGGCGTAAAAATCGTCTTTTTCCGGGTGGATCGTCACATCACGGACGACTGGCTGTACATCTACACTATTTGGCTTGATTGGCTCCAGGGAGAGTAGCCTGCGGTGTTTGGGATCATTAATACCAATGAGACTATCGCCAAGTCCCAACCATATTTCTGATCTCTTTCCATTCTGCTCCACCTCGAGTCGCGATCCACCTACTCCCGGGATTAAGATAACTGGGATCGTTCTGTCTCCTATATAAAGACTGTACGAGTTAGCGGTAAATCCCGAGCGTTTGCTGGCCATGACCTTGACTTTATAGGTTCCAGGATAGGCATTGAAAATAATATGTTCATCCGAGTTCTTCGCTTTCTCGGATCTGGCGACTACTTTTCCAGCCTCGTCGAGCAGAAATACATCCATATCCATTCCAGTAGGGATATCCTTGAGAGAGACCTCCACAGTGGAGGAGAGCGTAAAGGATAAGCTGTAAAAATCCACATCCGTCTTTGAATGAAGATTTCCTACGATATTTCGGTTATACGCATCCAGCTCGTAGGCCGCTTCCATTGTGTCATTCGGCTCGTATTCATCTGCCTTGCCTCCTCCTTGATCCGTGAAAAAATCAGCTCGAAGGCGGTAGTAGTAATCTTTCGAATACGAACCCTGCTTTCCAACGACCTTGATGTAGTACCATTTGTCCTTTTCCAGTGCCAGTCCCTCGATTAGCTCAGGCTCATTTCCATGCTGCTCTGAACGAGCGAGCTCCTGCTCCTCCTCATCGTACACATACAAATCGTAATCTTCGTTTGCCCGAATATCTGTGAGGGATATATTCATCTGACCATTTGTTGTTCCTCTGATTTTCCAAAAATCCACATCATCTTTACTGCTAATCTTTCCATGGCTGTCCTTTCCGTCAAATAGCCAGTCCGATTTGCTGCCCAAGGTGTCATTCGGTTCTACCTCAAAGCGAGCTTCTCTATTGCGCAGTTCCGCTTCTCCTGGCTTATTCTCACCTGAAAAATGACCATAAAACTCCTCTGCCAGCCGCGAAAGCTCTTCATCGACGGCATCCTGCTCCTGTTCTTGCTCTGCCTCTTCTGATGGAGCTTCGTTTTGGTCTTCGATCTCTCGTTCGATCAACTCTAGCAGTTCTTCCTGATCGGCAGCCATTTCATTCCAGGGCGCCTTTTTGATTTTTATTTTTTCTACAGTCGGCTCTATGTGTTCAGGCAACGATAGCTCCCAGCTACGTAAGGCCTCTTCTGAATCATCGATGAACATCGTTATCTGGATAGGACTATCATCCATAGGCATTACAGCGAGGGAAATCTGATACTCCTCGTGAAAAGAACGGGTCTTGCTGTCGCTGTCCTGATTGACAGACAGCTCGACTTTATCCGGAGTACCCGATAATTGTGCCTGAAAACGCACCTCTCCCTCGTCGATCCATGCCCATGCCTCCTCTACGAATATCTCCCGTTCTTTTGCCCAGCCCTGTTCCACTGTATTTCCCAAGCATAAAGCGAATAGGAGAAGTACACATAGCAACCGCCGCGTGATTATTCCCACAAAAATCCCCCTCATCCTTTTTCTAGCTTTACAGTAGAAAAAGACAGAGAGGGGGTGCAAATATTTTTACTGAGTCGTATGGTTGCGGATTCCTTGTCGTTCCCATGCATTTGCAATGATACGGAAGGGTAGTTGATAATCTTTCAGCTCGTGCCCTTGGCCGGAAGCTTTATTTTGATAGGGGAAGCCCTTGTTCACGTCAAAACGAAAGGAAACGGAGTAATAGACTGCGTAGCTCGCATCCTTTTGAAAGCCATGCTGTTTATCCCCCATCAAAGGCGTATCTACTCCCACTTCACGAGTTCCTAGCTTGGAAGCGGAATAAGAGGGGCCTCTCCAGTGCTTGGGGGATGCTTGTTGCAAGGCTAGCAACGACTGTAACGGCGTTTGGCGCAAGCCAGTTTCTGAAATCCACGCCCGCGCAGATGTCACGACAGGAAACTGGTTGCTCACAGGATGGCGGTGTCGATCCTGCAGCTCCACTTGCGTCAAGATGCGCTCCCCCGCGTAGTAATCGTTTGGCTGGCTGTTTGGATACCGATCTCTGGCATGATACGCTTCCCATTCGGCTGTATGTCGAATCGAGCCTGTTGCATTCGGCTCAAATACTTCAAAGGAGCGCTCTCCCCCTTTAACCGTAATGGTATAGCGCCCTGCCATTGTTTTGGATATGTTCTGTGGTTCACACACCTCTTCATCTTCGTCGTTCGTCGCGCAGCTCTCGTAGGACAGTTCAAAATCGACCTGATAATCCATCACGATGACAAAGCCGTTGATTTCTGCTTTGTACTTTTGGGATTGGAGTACTTGGCGCCAAGTCGTCTGTGTGGGGACCGTGGTTCCTGTGTACACGGCCTCTGTCCCTGTAGATGCACTGCTTACCTGCCATTGCATTGGCGCTCCGGGGCCTGTCAGCTTCAGATCAAGCTGCGATGGCGTATAGACTGCCATGCTCTTGGCATCTGAAATCCACCCGGGATTCGCAGTGACAGTTACGTTTTTAATATCGTCCCCGCTGACTGAACTTTCCAATTGCGCTTTAAATTCCGTGATTTTCTGATTGATCTCCTGCTCTGTTTTTTGGAAGCCTTCGTTTATTTTCGACTGATCAATGACCACGCGAATCGTAGCTGGTTCACGTTCCCACACGCCATCTGCATGTAGCGGCAGTTTTTGTAGCTGTCGACCATCACTGTCATAAATCTCTAAGCCAATTTCACCGCCATCAAAATCGTCTCCACCCCCAGGCGACTCGGGAACTTCCCCACCAATGATTTTCACTGGCCAAGTCGCACGATTGTCCGTCCAGATCGTTTCATTTTTCGGCATGGATTTCGCAGGGTTGATATGGGCAATGAAATCCTCAGATTTTTGCGGATACTTCGTCGGAACCGTTATCTTACGCACCTCGCCCGGCTTGAATTCCTTCACATCTAAGCTGGTTTCCTTCTCCGAGCTAGCCCAACGAACAGCTAATTTCGTATCATGCGTTAATTTCCCGGCATTCTTCACGTTGAATGTAATCGTCGCATCGGTTCCTGCGGCTTGAGGGCTCTTCGGATTAATTTGAAAGCTCGATTTCACAATAAGCAAATTCTCTCCATCCGGCTTTGGAGTGCCTTTTCCGATTTGCACAAAATAATGTCCGTCACAGCCATCACTCTGGGGTGAATAAAATTGCACCTTGTACAGACCTTCTAGAAGAAGATCGTTCCCATCTTCCGGAAAATATACCCAATGTCCATTTGTGGAGGTGTTTGATCCATCCAGTTCTTTACCATTTCGCTTTCTTTCCCAGTTTCCTGTGACCGGATCGAACCACCTCATCGAAAAGCGACTATCCTCGGACAAAAACATGTGAAAACGATACCCGTCTGGAATTTCATCTGCTGCTATTTCAATCGTTTCTCCACGTTTAATTTCTTTGCTCCACTTTTGGTTTTTCAGATCAATTTCTACAGACACCAAAATATCCCGGCATTTTTGGTCAGATTCAATGGTGAATCGTACTTCACCCGTGCAGCCAGTCTCGGACTCGAACAGCAGTACAATTTCATCACCAACATCCACAGTACCTGGCAACATGAGCCTGAATTGCTCGTCCGCTGCAAGCTTGTCGGTTAACGTTGTTTTTCCTTCTGGAGTCTTCAAATACCAAGTACCAGATACCTTCGAGGAAAACGATAGATTGGTATCGTAGTGGTCTCCCAGATCAGTAAAGTATTTGAAATACACCGGGTCTGTCAGTGTATATCCTGAACTGGCTGACCCATTCATCAGTTCGCCTTCCGGGGAAAATGGCAGCGGCGGCTCACTATGTACCAGGAATTTAACTTTTTTTTGGTCCGCTATTGTGCAGGAGGCATCTTTTACTACGATCGTGATTTCCCAATTGCAGTCAGGCCGATCCTTCCACTGTGTCCCATCGAAGTTTAGCTTCAGTTTGTACGTTTTTCCTTGCTCAAACTGAACATCATACGGGTCATGAATATTCCCGTACGGAAGTTTTAAGGTGGGGGAATGATAGGATCGCCATCTGCCATTGTCACTTTCCTCGACTGGTAAGGTATAGATTTTTCCATTTGGAAGTGTTACATCCCACTTGAGCAAAGCTTCCTCGCTATCTCCGTATTTGGTTGTGTATTTGGCGCGGAACGTCAGCGTGTCAAACGGCATAATCTCAATCGTTTCACCGTTTCTCACCGCAGATGCCGACAGTGTAACGATGGGGCACGAGTCTTCGCCGTCTGGCGACTTGACTCTCAAATATTTCTCCCAGCATTCTGTTCCATCATCACTGATGTAGACGACTTTTACCCTTCCAAAGCTCCCGATGCTTCCTGTCCCGACTTTCCTGTTGCCATTCGCCCCAGGCTTCATGTCATAACCATTCATGGTGAACTTCCCCGCTTTATTGGCATAGAGGGTGATTTCGGCATTTTTTTCGACAGCAATATCTGAGCCACCGCTTGCAACAGCATTGTGGTCTTTAATATCCTTGTCGCCAACGACTTGAATGTTCAGTTTCGTTTTTGTCGATCCGATCGAACATGTTGGACCTGAGTCAGGCTTTTCGGGATCGGGTTTTTCCGGTGGGGTTACATCACCTACTGTGAATTGTGCTGTGTAAGGTGTGGAAACACTTATGCTGCTCGATCCTTGGCGACTTCTTTGATGCAGGTCAGTGATCGTTAGCGATACTTCATACACCCCTGGCTCGGTAGGCTTATATTCGGTATTTTTATAGGTCCACTCGTAGCCTGGGGGACTGCTTGTCTCGTTTACCGTGGGAACGGTGGTACTGGGATCGTTGAATTTTTGATTAGATAAGATGCTCTTGTATCCACGCCCTGTTGTCTTGTTGATCACATTTAATGACCATACAAAAATGCCGCGGTCATAGTAAGAAAAGTCCGTGGCATTTGCATGAATCTCAACGGTTTCGTTGAGGTTGTATTTGGTTTTGTTGGTGGTTATGCTGCCGCTGGGTTGTGGGGTTGTGCGGAAGTGGCCTACTGAGATGTATCCGCCTTTGCCGTCTGGGACGAGGTTGTCTCCTTTGGTGTAGCCCGCGCCGCCTGAGGCGGAGGCTAGTTCTGCGAGGTTGTAGGCTTGGTAGGGTACGAAATTTGGTACTGAGTCACTGGAAACTTCCTTACTATAAACATTAGCCGCTCCCCCAAGAATGTAGTTTGGATTTCCACCAAACCGTTTTATCCAGTATGACGATTCATTTTCGTCAACAAAGTACCACCCTCGATCCGCCTTTCGGTTTACATCAGCAAAGCCCAATACTCTATTGTTATCAGAAACTTTGTCTACTTCAATTTGAGAAACTGTTGCTCCGAGTTGACCATCTATTCCTTCGATTAAAAGAAGATAAAAACTCCCTTTGGGTGCAAGCTCTTTATTTGAATCAACAGTAGCAACTTTAATGTTGTGATAATTGGGAGAACCGTAGGTCGAATTTGGATAAACAATAAGTAAACCACATAATAGAAAAAGAGAAAGCACAGAACAACTTATTCTATGCTTAAGTAAGTGGATATGCATTTACTTCGTACCCTTCGTTTTATAGAATTTTCGGGTGTTATTTATTGGTTCTAAAGAAGGTAGTTTGGTATACAAGTAGATACCTGCATCAGTTGAGTCATTGTTATTTATAACATTAAAAGAAAAAGAACTTGTGTTGTTTAATGGAATGTTAAAAGATTGATTGTTTGTGAAACCTTCCAATCCATTTTGCTTTGTAAAAAATTGTACTACTATCATAAAATCACTATCACCCTTAGGCACCTTCCCACTAATCTTCCCATTTACAACCTTCAAGCTCTTATGAAACTCATCCGCATACTTAGCCCCTTGCTCAAGCTGCCACTTATCCTTCCACAAATATCGCAAAATCTCCGCCGCTTCGCCTCGCGTCACAGGCAAATCCTCACGAAATTTTGGCTGACCACTAGGTGCAGGTTTCATCCATCCCCACGTAATAAGCGCCCCGGTATTGGTTAAATTCGGATTCTTTTCACCCCGAATCGGCTTCCATGCAGCATACACCAGCGCTGCCGTTTCTTCCTTCGTCAATAGTCTGTTCGGCTCTATCTTCACCCCCGCCAAAATCCCCGCCTTCTGCGCCTTCTCATAGCTCATCTTCGCCCAGTGCCCTGCCGGGAGCTGTGGTACGGGTGCCACCTCCTTCAATCCGCGAATGGCTACTAAACTCGCGATAAACTGTCCCTGCGTGATTTGACTATTCGGATAGAAGTTCCCTTTGCTATCCAGCCATAAGTATTTCTTCTGTACACCGAAATCAATAGCTGCCTTTGCTGTATGTGAAGCGTAATCCTTCGCTGACGCTGACGCTTTCGCTTGTACGGTAGGACTGTCAGCAACTCCAGTAAGCCCTGCCATTGCGAGTACAGATGCTAGTAGGTACGACATCATTGCACGTTTGTTCATGGAATGACCCCCTCTTTACCGGATATTTTACCTATATTATCCATTTTCGGAAAGAGTCTGATTGAGGTTCCTTTGCAAAAAGCTTCGCAACGTATTCTCGGGTACTGCCCCTTCCAGCTTATCAACTACCTTACCTTTTTCGACGACAAAAACAGTGGGAGTTGCCTCTGCCCCGAGTCGCGACGCTTCATCCAGCTCTTGCTGCTTATGAATGTCCAGTCGTTGAATCATTTCCGGTGGATACGCCTTCACAACTCTCTCGAATGTCGGGCCGAACTCCGTGCAATATCCGCAGCTATCACTATAAACGTACACCACTCTTACTTCATGGGCACTGGCTGTACCCCACGCACTTATACCGACGGCAAGCATAACAACACCGAGCGCGATCCACAGCCACCATTGCTTGCTTCTCCTCACGTCCATCTCCCTTTCGCTAATCAAAATGTTTCATAACCTATGCACTTGTCAAAGAACGATGACCGTATTATGCGGCTCCGAGTTGAGACAAAAAAAGCCAGCCCCATTGGACTGGCTGACATGTATAAAAAAAAGACGTACCACAACTCTTGCAAGTTCGTACGCCGTGCTTGTCCTCGTATGATGTTCCCTATTACATCAATGCAGTACCGCCGTCTTCCTTCATCAGCGCACGCAGTTCTTCAATAAATGCCTGCCCTTTTTGAATCTCTTCCTCGGTGTAGCGCTGCTTGCTTTTAAACGTAAAGATTTTGCCCTTCATTTCTTCATAAGGCAGGTGGTTGAAATACAGAATCGTAGAAACCAGCTCGAGAAAACGGGAATTCTCCTCGTTCATACGCAAAATCGCACGCTCTCCACTACCAAAGTCAACCTCATGAAACTTGAGAAAATCATGACCGGTTTCGTTCAAAGAGTAACGATACATATGAATGGCACCTTTACTCTCCATTTGCTCATCCAGAAGCCCCATGTTGCACAGCTCATCTACTCTAAGTGTCAGCTCTTCCGAATATGGTCCGTACATGTGAAACTCGTAGCGCTCATCGAAATCCATCTCCAGATGTTTTCCTATGTACACCATCTTTTGCAATTTTTTTCGCCCGCTCACTTCGCCGACTATCTCAATCAGGCGTATGATCTTGGCGTGACGATTAAGCATCCTCCATCACTCCCAGACGTTCTCGAATCTTACGGGAGAGATCCCCCGGCAAAGCCATGACTTTATCCAATGGAAAGTACAGCTTGTAATCAAAGCGCCGCTTTCCGCTAATGGCCTGTACAATTTCTGACTTCTGTGACAGCTCGACCAGTTCGCCTGAAGGCATTTGGAGCATAATCGGAATGCGCTCCTCTTCTTCTCCGGCACGGTAAAAATCATACGGAAGATCGGAGGTCGTGTCTACCTCCAAATAATACATCGGATCAATTCCGGCAGATTGAAATAGTTCTTTCAGCTCAGACAGCAAGCGGAAATCCCTCGGATTATATTCGACGTATTTAAAGAGATTCCTGTCCAAAAAACGGGCGCATAAATCTTTCAACACAGGGTCTTGCTCTCTGCGCCAGAGCTGCATATAGAAAAGAATAATGGACTCATCAAGCGCCAAATAGTCAGCGAGCTCTACCTTTTCCTGCAAGAAAGGCAGCAGCATGACAGGCTCCTGCATGAACGGATAGCCTTGGGAGAACAAGAGTTTCGCCCGTTGAAAAATTTTGCACAAGATGACTTCGGCACTCCGTGTCACGGGATGGAAATAGACCTGCCAGTACATTTGATAGCGAGACATGATGTAGTCTTCGACAGCATGCATCCCGCTGAATTTAAAGACAATGCCATCCTCCTGCGGCCGCATGACACGCAAGATTCTCTCAATCTCGAAATTGCCGTAATTGACGCCCGTATAGTAAGCATCACGCAGCAAGTAATCCATCCGATCAGCATCGAGCTGGCTGGAAATGAGGCTTACGATCAGTTTATTGTCATATGTCTTATTAATCACTTCTGCCAATTTCTTCGGGAAGCTATCATCAAACCGACGAAGAATTCGGTTGATTTGCGTATCTCCAAGCAAAATGGCACGCGTCCAATCCTCGTGGTGATACTTGAACACCTTTTCAAACGAATGGGAAAACGGACCGTGGCCCACATCGTGGAGCAAAGCCGCACATAGACACAGCAGCTTTTCCTCGTACGTCAACTGAATACGACCTTCGAACGTCTCCAAAATTCTGCGCATCAGTTCATACACGCCAAGCGAGTGGTTAAAGCGGCTATGCTCTCCACCGTGAAACGTAAAAAAGCTGGTGCCCAGTTGCTTGACTCTGCGCAAACGTTGGAATTCTGCCGAGTTGATCAAATCCCAAATGAATTTGTCCCGCACGTGGACGTAGCGGTGAACAGTGTCTTTGAATACCTTTTCTTCATGAAGAAGCTGGGGCTGTTGCATCCTGGACACTCCCTTCCTGTACTGCTTTCTATCTATTACTGACAGTGAATTTTGATTCTATCATATCATACGACAGGGTAGAGAGAAAAAAGTAACAGCGACGAACCTCCTAAAAGGTCGTCGCCGCTCTCAAACCTACATCATGTCTGCCTCAGGCCCATACAAATCCGGGCGCTTTGCGGCTTTTTTCGCCAGCTTTTTGATCTTGTGCTGCGTCAAAACCATATAGAAGGACGGCACGACGATCAAGGTCAAAAGTGTCGAGAATGCCAAGCCGGAAATAATGGTGACTGCAAGCGGTTTGAACAAAACGTCACCCGAAATAGCTAACGGCATCATACCCGCAATCGCTGTAAGCGAGGTCAAAAGAATAGGCCGCAGTCGTGCCTCACACGCAGAAATAACCGCCTGCTTCAGCTCCATGCCTGTATGACGTGCCTCCTCGATGAACTCGATCAAAACGATCCCGTTACGCACCACGATGCCCGCCAAAGCAATAATCCCCATCATCGTCATAAAGCCGAGTGGCGTCTGTGTCACGAACAAGCCGATCAAGCTCCCCGATACAGCGAGGTAAATCGTACTGGTAACCAGTACAGGAATAGTCAAGGAATAGAATTGCATCGCGATTAAAATCAGGATCAGGAAAACGACAAGAATCGAAAGTTTGCCCATGTCGATAAAAATATCAGTCTGCTCGGAAGTCTCGCCGCCAATCTCATAACGGTATCCTTCAGGCAAGGACATGCTATCGAGCATCGGCTTGATCTCTGCCATTACTTCTGTCGCCGTTCTAGCTTTCAGATCACTGGTAACTGTCACGCTCCGCGACAAATCACGATGCGGGATCGTCTGTGTACTAAAAGTTGGTTTTACTTCCGCAAGCTGTGACAACGGAATCAGCTCTCCACGCGCATTGGCGATGCTGAGCCGCTGGAACAGCAATGCAGGGTCTTCCTCACCTTTTTGCAAGAACAGCTTCATATCTATCAGGTCTGAGCCCGTATCAAACTCGCTGACGGTAATGCCTTCGCTCACCAGACGCAATGTCGTGGACAAGTCCGTGTAGTTGACGAGCTTTTGCTCCATCAGCTCTTTATTGACGACAAATTCCAAGGTGTAGCGTTCTACCCCGAAATCGTCTTGCACATTGTACGTTCCCTCTAATCCGGCAACCTTTTCTTTTGCTTGTGCAGAAAGAGAGCGCAGCGTCTCAATATTCTCTCCATAAAAACGAATCACGACTGGTTTTCCAACCGGTGGACCTGCCTCCAACTGCTTCGTCAAGATACTCGCTTCCGGATACAGCTTTTTGAATTCCTCCGTCCACGGTTCCAGTATGTTCTCGAGATGGGTCTCTTTTTCATTATAACGAACCACTAGCTGTCCGACGGTAATGCCGCTTCCGGCAGCTGTATCTCCACCGAACATTTTCGGTGCACTGCCTCCCGCGTACGCAGATACTGTCTCGATGCCAGGCTGCTTCAATACCCAGCCTGCCGTCCCGCGCACCACTCGGTCTGTTTCTTCCAGACTGTTGCCCACGGGGAGACGAATATCGATAAGAAACTGCGGGCGATCATCGTTCGGGAACAATTCCACCGGAGTGAGCGGTATCAATCCATATGCTGCCGTTCCAATCAATACGCCAATCATTCCTGCCAAAAGCGGTCGCTTCAAAATTTTCGGCATGAACTTGCTGGCATACCATTTGGTCAACTGCAACAATTGTTTCCCCAAAAGTCCAGCGGGCTTGCGATACCCTTCTACGCCAGCCTTTCTACGTTGCTCATACCATTGGCGAAAGATCGGGATGATCGTCAGCGACATGATCATCGACGCCAGCATCGTCATCGAAATAATGACAGGAACCGGACGAATGAACTGCCCGACGTTGCCGCTCAAAAACATCAAGGGCGCAAACGATGCAATCGTAGCCAGCGTAGCGGTCGTGATCGATATCGATACTTCCTTGGCGCCGTTAACCGCCGCAGCCATCGGTTTTTCGCCAAGGACAGACAGTCGCCGCTCGATATTGTCATTGACCACCACGGCGTCATCGACCAAGATCCCGAGTACAATGATCAACGAAACGATCGATATCATGTTGAGTGAAATACCCAGGGATGGCAGGAACATCAGCCCCACTGCCAAGGAAATCGGAATCGCCATCGCTACTACCAACGATGTGATCAGGTTCAATCCGAGTGCACACACCACCAAAACTGCGACGATGGCAATCATCATTTCCCGGGTCAGGTCGCTAAAAAGCTCATCCACGCGTTCATTTTGACTATAAATCGAGTGTCTCTCGGCCCCTGCCGGAAGTGTTTTATCCAGAGTCACCATCATCTCGTCTACGCGCTTCTGCAAGGACGGCACATCACTTCCTGTCTCTGCATTGACGCTGATCGTGATCGAAGGCTTCCCATTGAAATACGACGTTGTTTTCACCGTCTCCGTCGTCATTTTGACCGAACCGATGTCCTTCAGATAGATCGGGAAGCCCTCTTTTGAACGGGAGATAATGACTTTGTTCAGCTCTTCGACATCTGTATTTTCCGCCAGCTTGAGCTGGTAGGTCCGTTTTTCTGTGGTCAGGTCGCCAAGCGGGATTTTTTCATTTTCCTTTTTGACAGCCATCATCACCTGACTCCACGTGATCCCGTACTGGCTCAGCTTTTGCGTATCAACCTCGATGTGGACTTCCTGCTCCGGTAGACCTTCCACCAGTACATCCGCTACGTTCGGAATCGTGCGCAACTGTTCTTTCCACGATTTCAGCATGGTACGCATGCTGTACAATTCCTCACGCGTGTCAGCGGTAACCGCAAACGATTGGACAAACGTACGATTCAAATCATCATTGATGATTGGTTGTTTCGCATCGGCTGGCAGATCAGCCTCTGCGTCCTTTACCTTCTTTCGCAATTCATCCCATTTTTGCTTCGGATCTACATCACTCTTTGCTTCCACCATGATAAAAGAGACTCCCAGGGAAGAGGAGGAGGATATATAGTTAAGTCCCTGCAATTCATTAATTTTTTCTTCCAGCTTTTTCGTAACAGCCTGCTCGACCTTTTCCGGCGAAGCTCCAGGGTAAACCGTCGTGATCGTTGCCATGTTCACGATAATATCCGGCATCTCTTGCTTAGGCAGTTGAAAAAAGCTGAGGGAGCCTACAAGTACAATCATGCTGAAAAACAGGAGCGTGATTTTGCGTTTTTGTACGATGTACTTGATCACGGTTGTGTACCTCCTGCCGCCTCGATTGGGTCGCCGTCAAACAAACGGTCCACCCCTTTGACGATCAGTTGGTCTCCTTCTTTTAATCCGTTCTTGATCTCGAGCTTGTCACTTACAATCTGCCCGATGGCTACGCTTGTTTTGACAGCCTTCCCTCCTGCATTGACGAAGACATGCGCGTCATCTTTTCCTCTGCTGATGACTGCTTCCACCGGTACGTAAACGCCTTCATGCCCCGTTACCGTTTTGGTCGCTTTCACCACCTGACCAGCAAACCAGTCACGAGCTTGGTTGGCGATTTGGACCTCTACGCCAATCGTTCCGGTATTTTGGTTCGTGGCAGGAAATATTTTTGTCACTTTGCCATCCCGTTTTTGTCCATACAGGTCAAGGGATACCGTCTCGCCTACTTTCCATGCAGAAATCTCACGGTCAGGAACGGGCAGTACGACTTTTAAAGTGTCGATGTTGCCGACTTGATAGACGGGGGTACCTGAACCGACCAAATTGCCCGCAGACGAGAGCTTGGCGATGATCGTCCCGTTAATCGGCGACCGAAGCTGCGTTTTGGCGAGCGTATTGGCTGCTACTTCTTTGGCGATAATCGTCTGATTGTATACAGCCTGCGTCAACTGTTTGTCTTCCGCACGAGCCCCTTGAGTAACCAGTGAATAAGACTGCTGTGCGTTTTGCAAATCCTTTTGCGCAATCGTCAGTCCATTTTGTGCACTTTCATACTCGCTTTTGGAAATGGCGTTTTGCTGGTAGAGCTTTTCAATCCGGTTGAAATCATCCTGCATTTTTTGTAGTCCTACTGTTGCCTTCTCCACAAGCAAACGCGCCTGCGTCACTTCTTGCTCTCTCGCGCCATTGTTTACCTTGCTAAGATTTGCCGCACTCTGCTGCACGGCAGCACTGGACGAAGCAACCTGGAGCGAATAATCTGTGGCGTTTACACGGGCGAGCACATCTCCCGCTTTAACCGTGTCCCCTTCTTTTCGGTTCATCTCCACAATACGACCGCCTACTTCAAAAGAAACGAGTGCTTCCTCCAAAGGAGCCAGCGTACCAGACAACTCTGTGACGGTGACAGCCTGCTCCTTCTTCACTGGCGCAACAACGACATGCTTCACTTCCTTCTCGGGTGCCGAAGCAGGTTGTTGCTCGCTGCAAGCCGTCGTAGCCAAAAGTCCGATCATCATTACAGATACAAGCCATCTTCTCTTCATGACTTCCTCCGCCCCTATGTAGCTATGCTGTTTTATTTGAGTCCTCTGATGCCTTGTAGCAAGATTTCAGAAGCATTTTCAAAAAGCTCTTCTTCTACCATTTCGATATCGAGATTGACCCGATACTTCGCCATGAAGGCATAGAAGAAAGTGGAGACGAACATAAGAGCTGCCGTGAACGAATCTGCCTTTGGCAAATGCCCTTGCTCCTGAAATACCAGGAGCTTGTTGGACAATACCTCGACTGCGGTCATCGGCAGGCTACTGAACATCTGCACGACCTCCGGGTGGTTATCCGCTTCAATCATGCAGATCATGAAAATTTCTTTGCGCTCGACCAATAAGCCGTAATACGTACGTGCGTAGCTAACCAGCATTTCCTTGAGATCAGAAAACTCGCCTTGCAACCCTTGCTCCAACTGCTCTCGGACATCCATGATTTCTTTCAGGAGCTCTGTCAAGATGCCTACCTTGTTCTTGAAGTGACGAAATACCGTTACCTCATTCACCCCTGCAAGCTCAGAAATCTTGCGTGTAGTCGCTCCCTTGTATCCCTTTTGTGCCATTAGCTGACGTGCGGCCGATAAAATTCGCTCACGGGTTTCCTGTTCCTCTTCGCCTCTCCCCCCCAGCTTTGTTTCTATATCTGGGTGATCCATAACGCACCTCCTTGCCAAGCAAGCAATTACTTGCATTTTCATATTTTTCCAAACCCATTATATAAAGGGATTGCATGCATGTAAATACTTGCATGCAGTTTGGGATGTTCTTTTTTCATTTTTTCAGGGCTTAACGCTTTGTCAGTGTCTTAATTTGTGAGCTCGGGTCTTGCTTACATTCTGTGCTGTATTCGACCAAGTCAATTTCGCAGTCGGGGCCAATCTCGATCTTGTTGCCGCGAACGACCCTGGCCTTTGTGTTTTCCAAATAGATTTCGTCACCTTCAATCGTCTCTACGGACAAGGTATTGTTGAGAAAATGCTTCAACAGCTTGCCCAAGGTGCTATTCCCAGTTCGACGCACCTCGATGTGCTCTCCGCCCATTTCTTTTGCCTCACAACTACCATGCAGAAGTACCTCGATTCGCCCTGCATTCAGAAGCCCCCCGATACTAAACGCACCGTTTGCCCGGAACACTTCCGCTTCGCAATCCCCTGCGGTTTTCAATGACCCGAGAACCTTTACGTCCTCGCCTGCCATATTGCCCTGTACTTTGACGTTGCCACCTACTTTTAGACTCGTAAAATTCAAATCGTCCGCAACATCAAGCTGACCATATACGGACAACGTATCCATATTTACTTTGCCTTTAATTGACGCGTTGCCCTCTACTCTTGCCGAAGATCCAGTGAGATCTCCCGAGATACTGACATGTCCGGCACAATGAAGCGACTCGCACTCTACGTTGCCATTGATCTTGCCGTAACCTTGCACATCTACTTTGTTGTATACGCCACCCGTAGCATTCACTGCACCATGAAAGATCAAATCTGGCTTGTTATTGTTCTCGTTCTGCATGATATGGTCTCCCCCTACAAATATTTTCCTTTTAATTCCTCGATGCAATTGGCTAGATCAAGCCGCTTCACTACCTTTACACCGCTATCAAAATACAGTTCGGTCGAGCCAGGCACCAACACGAACGTAGAAATCCCCATCTTACGCATAAAGATCAGCTCACAAGGCTTCCCTTCGAATTTGGGATAGTGGCTAGCCAGTACCTGCAGCAATCCGCCGCCTTCTTCTACACTTAAGTCTCCAGCCGCCAAAAGCTTTTCCAAGACATAGGCGTATAGGGCCTGCTGGAAGGTAAAGGTTCGTAAGCTCCCGAGAAAAACGTTAAACACTTCTAAAGAAGTAGTCGAAACAATGTTTCGTGCCAATAATTCATCTGCGGTCAATGATGTTCCACTCATACTTGGTGAAAACATGTCCGCCAATTCATCCAGCGACAGGTCGTCTTTCATGTTCAGAATCTTGTCGATTCGAGCCAAAATCTGTTCACGTGGGAAAAAGGTTTCTTGCCCTGTAAAAGTCGCTCGGCGAATGAACCACTCCTCCGGAATCAAATTCTTTCGTTTCCATCGGTACAATTGTCCGTACGAAATGCCAGTAAGCTCCAACAGGTCCTTCTTCGAGATATGATTTGTGTCCAAGTGAAGCACCTCCAAAAACAATGTAACATAACACTGTTACGTTATTCAACTACAGACTGTTTGACACCTGGATGGCTGTCACAAAATCCCCTTAGCTGGATCAAATAAGTGATTTGAATGCAGAAAGGAAGCATGACATATGAAAAAACAAACACTTGCGGTGACAAGTATGATTGCCTTGCTGTTATCCGTTGCATCTCCATTTACAAACACACAAGCGCCAGCATATGCAGCTAGTCAGGCACCAGCAGAAGAACCAAAAATGAAAACCCTTGCTCAGTTAAACAAAAATGTCGTAGAAGCGGCGAAACAGGCGATGCAAAATCAGGCTGGCGGCGTGCCGATTGAACTGGACGAGATTATCGGAGAAACGGCAGATTGCTGGGTGATTGCGGCCAAAAACAACAGAGGTGAGGTGCTCGTTACCAAGCAGGAGGGAAAGGTTGTATCCATATCCGTGAAATTAAAATGGAGCGAAGTGGCTGCTGATTTGCAAAATACAGCTACGAGCACGTTGAAAGGAATGGATAATCAGCATGCCTTTACGATTGATTGGGTAGAACGGATCAACTGGGGAAAAGAAAACATTTGGCTGTTCAAAGGGCAAAATGTATCGGTCAGCATTGACGCTGCCACCAGGAAGGTTAACACTGCGACATTGCATTATACAAACGGGCAAATGAACCCCAAAGTGGTCGATACAGCGCAAAAGGCGCTAAAGTCTCTTTCCAGCGGTAAAGCATCGGCGCTGCTCCCTGACGTAACACTGGTGAAAGAATCGGAAAAACGCCTGGATCAAGTATGGATTTTCATGGATACCCAACGAAAATACAGAATCGTCATAGGGGCGAAAACAGGGAAAGTAGTGGCAGCGACCATGATCAGTGAGTTCAAAGATGGGAACTATACCGCGGACGAAGATATTCCCAAGGTATTTGCCAAACCATTCTTTACAAAAGAAACGGCGATTGCTGCTGCCAACCCGATGATGAAAAAGGTTTTCAACCTCGATCTGACTGGATACAATGTTTCGTCCAAATATAACGTATATACGTTTACCAAAAAGGGGAAACCGACTGTTACGGCATCGATCAACAAAAAAGGAAGCTTCTATGATTTCGCCGTTACGCCGGAAAATGGCTTGATGAACTAGGGAAACTGGACGTTAGCCGGACACAATCTCCCTTACCAAATACACAAGCTGAAAACCACCTATTAAAGGTGGTTTCAGCTTGTTGCCCGTTCTTATGAAAACTCCGCTTGCATCAAGCGTTTCATATCAGATGGTATCGGTGCCTCGACTACAATCTCTTTTTCGAGAAGCGGATGCAAAAAGGACAACTTCGAAGCATGCAGAGCCTGTCGGCGTAATAAGCCTCTCGCTCCCCCGTACATCGTATCGCCAGCAAGCGGGTGTCCAATATGGGCAAAGTGAACGCGAATCTGATGGGTACGACCCGTTTCCAGCCAGACGCGGGCGAGCGTCATTCCCTCAGAGGTCTGTTGTACCTCGTAATGCGTGATGGCAGGATCGCCACTCTCCACGACACGGCGCTTCGTCGGATGACGCGCATCTCGGCCGATTGGCGCATCAATCGTTCCAGCTCCCTCTGACAGCACACCACTGGCAACCGCAAGATACTCGCGATGAATGCCCCCTTCGCGCAGCAGCCTGTCAGCCAATTGATGACCATAGCTGCTTTTGGCTACGAGAATAGCTCCCGATGTATCTTTATCCAGCCGATGCACAGGATGCACGCTCGTCTGCTCACCCCGTGCCGTCAGTAAGGCAGCAAGTGCATGTACCAATGTGTCGGTCTCCTGTTTAATCGGGTGCACCATCATGCCTGCCGGTTTGTTGGCAATCAAGAGATGATCGTCTTCGTACAAAACGTCGATGGAGGGTATTGGTGTGATCGGTCCCGCGGGCTTCGAATCATGCTGGGGCTGCCTAGGCGCTTGCTCTTGTCTCTCGATAACACGAACAGCGATTGTATCTCCTGCTTTTACTTGTCTTTGCAGGAAGGGCTGCTTGCGATTGAGCAAAATCCCCTTGCTTCTCGTCAGCCGCTGCATCATACGACCTGACACGTTGAGCTTTTGTCGGACGATTTGTTCCACGTTCATTCCCGTGTCTTGTTCACTGACGATGTATTCGATCCAATCTTTGCGGCTCACGTCTAATCCCTCTGTTCCATGCTTTTTTCTTATTGTAGCAAAAGGATGCCAGAGATGCTCGTCTGTCCTGCTCCAAAGACGGTTGTCCTCCAACTGTGGTGGTCGGGGAAAGCCCTGCCACATGTCTTCCAGTCGCCTGTATCCTCTCTTCGTTCGGGCGGTCTCCTTCCAGACATGTGACAGTGCTTTCGTACAGCTTGGGTTTACTTCGTACTTTTAGAGCGTTTTGGTTGTTACTCAGGGGGGAGAGAAAAGTTAACCAACAGACCCGTAGGAAGAAGCGCATTTCCAGTCCAAGCGCCTCTGGAGCCCAACCCAGCGGAGGAATAAATAGCGGGGAATTTCAGCTTCACTTATGAAATCCTTCCTCGAAACTTCTACGTTTGAAGCGCTCCCGCTATTTATTCCGGAGCGAACAGTCAATCCCCCTTGCGGGGCGTAGGCCGAAGCGTAGACTGGAAATGCGCTTCTTCCTCACGACAGCTACGTAAAAAAACAAGCCACCATGCTAAGCATGATGGCCCTGTCCTTTCGCTTTACCCTTTTAAGTTTTCCGGATTGAGTCCTTGCAGCTCTGACAAAACGAACAAACCGTCTTTGCGAATCAGCACATCATCAAACCAGATTTCTCCGCCGCCGTACTCCGGACGCTGGATGTTTACCATATCCCAGTGGATTTGGCTGCGGTTGCCGTTATCTGCGTTGTCGTATGCACGGCCTGGTGTGAAGTGGAAGCTGCCGGCAATTTTCTCATCGAACAAGATATCATTCATTGGATGCAGGATGTGCGGATGCACACCGATTGCGAATTCCCCGATGTAACGCGCTCCTTCGTCTGTATCGAAAATTTGGTTGAGTCTCTCTGTGTTGTTAGAAGTCGCCTCGACGATTTTACCGTCTACAAACTTTAGACACACATTTTCGAATTTCGTGCCCATGTAGCTTGTTGCTGCATTGTACGTAATGGTTCCATTCACGGAGTCACGCACAGGTGCTGTAAAAATCTCACCATCTGGAATATTGCGCAGGCCAGAGCAAATGACACTCGGAATGCCCTTGATCGAGAATTGAAGATCCGTTCCCGGTCCAACCAGACGCACTTTGTCGGTGCGGTCCATTAATTGCTGCAAAGGCAAGAAGGCTTCGTGCATCTTTTTATAGTCAACAGAACATACGTCAAAATAAAAGTCTTCAAAAGCCACGGTAGACATGTTGGCATTTTGCGCCAAAGCCGTGGTCGGGTAGTTGAGTAGTGTCCAGCGTACATTGTTGGTTAGGTAGTCATTCAATTCTTGCATCACACTTTGGTGTGCACGACGACGCTCTACCGGAACATCGGCCATCTCACTGTCGTTAGACGGACCATTGATGACAATATATGTATCCAAATCTTTGTACATTGGCTCTTCCCATTTCGCCAAATGAGTCGCACGCTCTGCACTTGCACCGAGCATCAGCTCACGTTGGATAGACGGGTCAATAATCCGTACGAACGGATAGGCTCTCAAGTCGTATGCCTGCCTAACCAATTCCTTCGCCAAATCGTGACCCTCGCCACGAACTTCAATTAGCAAGCTTTCTTTTTCCTTCAGGCGTACAGAATGGCTTAGCAAATTTGTAGCCAGCTTGACGATGCGTGCATCCCGCATACGATATCCCCCACATTCCTAACATGATTTGGTTATGTTAAAAAATATTTTACCGAATGGAAGCACCTTTTTCAATTCTATATGTTCTTGGTACTATTCGAAAAAAACGAAAAAATTATCTTGCATAAATTCGACTCTTTCGAGTATTCTAATCAACAAGAGTTTACCTATGTAAAAAATTTGAAAGACGGGAGTGCTGAGTTCATGGTGTTTTCTGTAGTTATCTTCGCTTAGGTGGGGCCTCTCTTAAGGGGCACTGCCTCTTACAACCCTATCAAAAGCTAGAAGCTGCAGGATGCCTGAACCGCTTCCGTCTTTTTCCCGATATGAATTGTGGGCCATGTTCTCGGATGAACAGTCGGTTTACTGTACCTAAAACCATAGGTAGGTAACCGTCTCTCTTTTGTACTCCGTTGAACTGGTGATTTCCCGCCACCCTTGTATCGTTTGATAAAGCGCAAGCGGAAGAGCAATGTCTCTACCCCGTTTGCGCTTTTTTACGTGGAATTTTTCCAAGAAGAGAATCGAGGTCAAGGCACCTGCTGAAATGAATGGAGGAATTCGTGTCATGATTTGGCGTTCGTGGGATCTTAATTTGAAAGTACGTCTCTTTGGTGAATTGATTACGCACACCTTTTTTTGGATGTACTTTCCGTTTATGGCGATTTATTTTAGCGATACGTTCGGGAAGGATGTAGCGGGACTTCTGTTAATGGTGCCGCCGCTGCTCGGGATGCTGTCCAACCTGTTTGGCGGATATTTGGCTGACCGGGTAGGGCGCAGGTTCACCATGCTGCTCTCACTCTGTACATCGACGGTGATGTTCGCGCTGTTTGCGTTCTCTCCGTCTCCTTGGATCGACTATCTTGCCTTCATCGGGATCGGGATCGCTGGGGCTCTCTACTGGCCAGCCAGTTCCGCCATGGTGGCTGATTTGACAACAGAAGACGATCGAAGAATTGTCTTTGCTACCTTTTACACAGCGATGAACATCGGGGTGGTCGCAGGTCCCGTATTGGGTTCTGTCTTTTTTGTTCATTATCGCCCACAACTGTTGATGTTCTGTACCATTGTTGAGTTACTTTTTGCGATTACCGTCTTTTTCCTGATCAAAGAAACGCTGCCTGAACACGTCCGTCAGGAGAAGGCGAAGGAACGTTTTTCCCTGATTCAGCAATTCAAAAGTTACGCCATTATTTTCCGAGATAAAGCATTTGCCCTGTACATTGGAGCCGGGGTTTTGATCGCCATTGGATTCATGCAGTTGGATATTTACATGGCGTTGTATGTCAAAGAGCATGTTATACAGCAACCATTATTCTCGTGGGGCAATTGGACATATTCTGTGGGAGGAACCAGCGCATTCGGCTGGCTCATGGCCTTAAATGGTTTTTTGGTGGTTCTGTTTACACTGCCAGTCACACGCTGGTTTGAAAACTGGAGCGATCGTAACAGCCTCGTCATCTCCTCCATCTTATTCGGTCTCGGCCTGTTCTTGATGGCCTTTACGACGAATATTTGGCTCCTGTTCGGCTGTATGGCGATTTTGACATTCGGCGAGCTGATGCGCACACCAGTCGCCCAGAGCTTCATCAGTAAATACTCGCCGGAGGACGCACGCGGTCAATACATGGGAGCTTCTTCGCTCCAGTTCTCGATTGGTCGCTTCATCGCTCCCCTGACGATCGGACTATCCCAATGGCTCGCTCCTGTTGGCGTATTCGGTGTCATCCTGGGCTTAACCCTAGTCAGTGCGTATCTGTATATCATTTTGTTCCGGATGATTGGTACCAAAGAAGTTAGCAAGAGTAGCTAGCTAGAGTAGTCCATATCCGTTCTACCAAATCCCCTCCTCTCATATAAATGAGTCATAGATAGCTTGACCAGGAGGGGATCGTCATGAACCAGCCGAATGCCTTTGCTGCATTCAGAGAGCATCGAGGTGTCGTCTACCGAACTTCTACCTATCTTCAATGGGGACCAAATTCAGAGGGTCATCGTTCTCTTGGGAGCTGTCTCTTGCTGAACCCTGGTAGTGCCAAGCTTTTTCGTGAAAGACCTGCATCTGGTCATAGCATCATGGGTCAAACCACACTCGATCCCACCATGCGACAATTGATCCGGCTCGTGGAGGCGATCTACGGAACACGGGCATTGGCAGGCAGATTTCATATTTACAACCTGTTTTCCGTACAAAATGCTGCTGCCGTGAGTGCTATATCTCATTTTGAGCAACTCATTGATGAGAAAGAAACGACGCTCGAGGCTCAGCTCGTATCTACACAGGAACTGCAAAAGCATCCGTGGCTCCTGCTCGGTTGGGGGCTTTCCCATCACCATTCCTGGCAGCAGTTTTCTTCGCTCAAAAAACTGTGGAAACAACGGATCGCAGCAGCAGGAGTACCGACCTTTGGCAAGCCCTGCCCCAAGGGAATCGATTACTACCATCCGAGCCCCCCTCTACATGCGACGAAAGAAACGATCATGGAGGAACTGGTCGAGATCTATAGGAAAACGATTGGGCGAAAATCGGCCCATCCGCTTTAGATAAAAAAAGAGTCTGTCTCCCTACAAAGAGGAAACAGACTCTTTTCCATTCACTACGGCATCTCGCTACCCTCGAAAAATTCTGTTCTGTCAAAACGACCGCGCATCCATTTGTACGTATCATCATAGATGGCGCGCTTGACAGGGTCCGTGCTCTTGACAGACTCTAGCAATGTCTTGGAGCCGAAGTAGTAAGCGTGTACGTTGTCTTTATCCATCCCCAGCTTGTGGGTGGCAACTAACTGATTGTAGTAGGTCTGATAGAACTTCGGATCATTGTACATCTTCCAGTCGCCTTCGATCTCGATGTCCATGTCGTACTTGTTGACGACATCCAATACCCCTTGAATGCGGTCAATTCCTACCGGCTTGTCGCTGTAATAGCTCGGCTGCAGGAATGCTTTATCGAAATAAAGAGATTTCCACTCGGACACTCCTGGTGCACCGAAATACGGAATCCAATAGTAACGCAACGCCTCATCATGCACCATGCTACCCATGTCACGAATCAGTTGGCGCTCTTTCGGTGCACTATCCTCCACCAGCTCATGGAACCAATAGATTCCTTCCAGCTTCAGATAGGCGTATTCTTCCTTGTTCCAGCGCTTCATGAGCTCCTGGAAGTACCATTCCAACGCAGCTTTGCGATTCAAATACGCTTGCTCTTCCCCAATTCCCGCAGGGTTGAAGGAGAGGGATGGTTTCTTTTCATTCAGCTGACCAAAATTGGTCTGATTGGCATTCGGATACGGCAGCGCCAACACGACATTTTCCTGCGTCGGTGTTGTATACAGCGTTCCGCGCAGTCGGTTGTACTCCCGCATTGCCTGGTTGAGAGCGTCAAGCTGCTTGTTTGAGCCGAACAAATCATTCATGTACATTGTCCAGCTTTCCTTCGTAGCAGGAATGGTCTGATACGGCAGGAACAAAATCGTGTCAAACATCTGATCGCGCATATAACCATCTACGGTGCGGTAGCCAACCATCGGGAGGAAATCCTCTTTGGTCCATGTTCCGAGTTCGCCATGCTCTCCGGTATAAGCGAGCAGCATATTTTCTACACGACGACCTGCTTGTTTGGCTTCTTCCAGCTTCGCCGGGTTTGGTGGCGGCAGCAAGACAGCGCCATTGTTCCACTCGCTATCCGTTTTCGCCCATACCTCCAACTGGCGAGCGAACGCAAATACTTTCACCGGGAAGGATACCCGGACATAGCGGGTGTTGACGTCTGGCAGGGTTACGCTCAATGTGCGTGTAACCAGCTTGTCCTCTTTGGCGGAAACATCGTGAACGGCTCTTCCCGCATACGACCACACTTTTCCGTCGCGAGATACCTCGACTTCCATGTATTCTGGCATCGTGATACCCGAGGTCTTCTGCTGCTTAAACGTCAGCGCAACTCTCTCCAATGGCTTCGCTTCGTCGAGCTCAACGGTCACCTTGCGCCCAAACTGACGGTGGTATCCCGTCCAGTCTTCTGTAGGCGTAACAAGCCCGCCTACTGGACCCGGATACTGCTTCTCCAGTTCCTGGAAATACGAGTCTGGCGCTCCAAAAGTAGTAACCGCTGTATAGCTGCCTGGTGCGATATTGACCAGTTCGTCCTGCTTTGCTGGCTCCTCAGCCTCTTCTTTTGGATCAGCAGGCTTCGTAGCATCCGCTTCTGTTGTTCCTTTGTCTGCGTCTGGCTTTTCTCCCTCTACTACCGTCTTGCTTTCATCGACTTTCGTTGCCGAATCATTGGAGGAAGTCACCGGTGCAGTCTTTGTCGTGTCCTCTGCCTTTTCAACAACTGGCTTACCAGCGTCCTTGATCTCAACCGGAATTGTCGTCGTTTTGTAGCCGACTGTTACCGTGAGATTTCCTTTTCCTGCTGTAAGACCTGCAACAAAGGTTCCGTCAGCCGAGATGGTTCCCAGCTCGGGACGATCAAAAGCGAAAATAGGTGTAAACGGCAACTCATCTCCGCTGATACTGCTTACCTTCAAGCGTTGGCTCGTGCCAGCAGCCAAACTCAGCCGCTCTACATCTACCTTGTATTTCACCTGTTCTGCTTGCTGGTAGCGTGCATCCAAGACGCGCTCAGCGATCACAGCAGCCTCCGCACGCGTGACGGTTCCTGACGGATTAAACTTACCGCCTGCACCTTGCATCCAGCGCTGATTCGTTACTTCTTCCACGGCCGTTTTGGCGTAGTCGGCGATCTCTTCTTCATCGCTGTATGCAACAGGAGTCTGACCAGCCACTTTGGTCACAGAGCCCTCTTTCATCAAACGAGACAGCATGACAGCCAGCTCTTGTCGTGTAAGCGGGTCCAGAGCACCCATGGTGTGCTCACTTCTGCCGTTCATCACACCCAACTCAGATAGTCCATATACGTACGGTGCATAAGGACTTTCCAATGGCATATCTTCAAAAGCTGCATCCTCGATTTCTGTTGGTTGAAGACCGATTACTTTTGTTAAAAGCACCGCAATATCCTGTCGAGAAATCGTGTTTTGTGGGTTGAAGCGGTTTTCGCCCTGGCCACTGATCATATGAAGAGCTGCAAGTCTGTTTACGGCTTTACTGGCGTAGCTGTTGCCCAAATCCGTAAACTCCGTGTGCGCTTCTTCTTGCTTTTTGAACTGATCTTCCAGCTTCTTGGTCTCTTCTGCTGGTTTCCCGCTCTCCACCGCCGGTTTCTCTGGCTCTGTCGCAGCATGAGTCAACGGCGTGCTTTGGACCAGTAATGTAGCTGCTGCCAATAGCGCAGCCAGCATTCTGCTCCCGAATCGTTTCTTACTCATTGCATTTTCTCCTCCAATTATGCCCCTTCTTTATGTTTATTCGGTCGGGGTAACCATCGGTCCGCGCGGCGGTCTAGGTCCGAAAAACTGATAGTAATCTACCTTGATATTTCCGTTGTAGAGCTTGCGCTTTTTGCTTGCTGTACGACCAAAATGCTCCTCAAACTGTTCATCGGACGTAATAATGTAGAAAGACCACGTATCCATGGCAGCAAAGGTTTTCCCCATTTCGCCATACATCTTGGCAACCTGCTTCCATTCTCCCAAACGCTCCCCATAAGGTGGGTTGCAAATCAAGTAGCCGTATTTGCGCTTGGTTCGCACATCCCGCACATCCATGCGCTGAAAATGAATCAGGTCATCTACACCAGCCTCAGTCGCGTTGTGGCGGGCAATTTTCAGGATCTCGTCATCCATATCTGTCCCGATAATCTCCAGCTTTTGATCATAGCGCGCCAAATCATGCGTTTCTGCGCGAGCTTCACGCCAAGCTGTTTTCGGAATGATAGGCCACGTCTCCGAAACGAATTCCCGGTTCATCCCCGGAGCGATGTTTTGCCCGATCAACGCCGCCTCAATCGGAAGTGTACCCGATCCGCAGAATGGGTCCATGAACACCCGGTCAGGCTTCCAGCGCGACAGCATAATCATCGCCGCAGCCATGGTTTCCTTCAGTGGCGCTTGTCCGATCAATTCCCGGTAGCCGCGCTTGTGCAGGCCCGGTCCTGACGTATCAATCGTCAGCGTCGCCACATCCTTGAGAAGTGCCACCTCGATCTTGTACAGCGGCCCTAGCTCATCGAACCACTCGCGCTTGTAGGTCTTTTTCAGACTTTCTACCACCGCTTTTTTCACGATGGCTTGGCAATCCGGCACACTGAACAAGGTAGATTTGACTGATTTCCCTTCCACAGGAAACGTCCCATCCTCTGTGATCCAATCAGCCCAAGGCAACGCTTTTGTCTTTTCAAACAGCTCGTCAAACGTAGTCGCTTTGAACTCCCCTACCTTAAGACGCACGCGGTCGGCAGTTCGTAACCACAAATTTGTGCGGGGAATCGCAGAAATATCTGCGGTGAACGTTACCTTACCGTTTTCCACCTGTACCGGTCCGTATCCGAGCGCCTTTACCTCTTCTGCTACTACTGATTCCAAACCAAAAGTCGCCGTAGCGATCAATTCTACTTTTTGCATATGTAATCTCCTGTCCGTCCAATAATCCTTCGGGCAATGCCCTCATCCTACTACCTTACATATTATATTACCCCATTTCCTAATAGCGTTGGTAATCTTGTCTAAATTCAAAAGACCCATCACCAAAAAACAGTGACGGGTACGGCATGTGGATCATCCATATGGGAAATCCTACGAAAAACTTTGCGTACGGGAGGAAGTCAACGTGCCAGAATTACCTGAGATGGAGACCTATCGCCGACTGCTACAGGAGAAAATCGGTGGCGGAACGATTACAGCCTTACACGTTCAACGGGAAAAAACGATCAATCTGCCGCCTGCGGAATTTGCTCGACTGCTCCAAGACAATCGCCTGACACTTGTCGACCGACGCGGCAAGCATCTTCTCTTCCATCTGGAAAGTAGCCATGTCCTGCTGCTTCATCTAATGCTCGGCGGTTTTCTATACCTGGGCTCTGCGGAAGACAAGCTGAAGCGAACCGCCCAAGTGACTCTTTCCTTTGGAGAACGACTTTTATATTTTCACGGCCTCCGTTTGGGCTACCTGCACTTGCTCACCAACGTTCAGATCGACGAAAGACTGGCTCCTCTTGGGCCCGAACCATTGGACCCGCTGTTTACCTTTACCCGATTTACGGAGCTGCTCGCTGACAAGCGCAGCGTCCTCAAAACGGCATTAGTCAATCAGCATTGGCTGGCGGGTATCGGTAACTGCTATGCGGACGAAATCTGCTTTCATGCCGCCATCCTGCCTACCCGGACGATCCCGACACTTTCTCTCGAGGAACAAAAACGACTGTATCATTCCATGCAAACCGTGCTCAATGAAGCGATTCGATTCGGGGGCTACATGCAGCCGCTCTTTTCTGGCGATTCCCTGACAGGTGGCTTCGATGAGCGCTGCCAGGTGTACGATCGCGGTGGTGAGCCTTGCCCGCGCTGTGGACAGCCTATCGAAAAGAGCGAGCTCTCCTCCCGCAAAGTATTCGCCTGCACGAACTGCCAGCATTGACAGACGTCTTCACTCCCTAGACGACAGGGGTCTTTGCAGCTTCCATCTGCTTGATCATAAACACCTGCTCTGTCTCGGAAGGACCAAATCCCGCCGCTTGCAGTACTTCAACAAGTAAGGTATCAGCGGCACGCAAATTAAACGTAGACCGGCGGCAATCGTGTGCAAGCGGGCCATACACATGCGCGAGTGCGGTTTTCAAAATGTCAGGTGCATCAGGATGCTCTGGCTGTGCTACACATTGACGCAGCACGATCCCACTCACTTTGCCTTCTTCGTTTACCGCACACTTGTACATCGCATAGCCGACCGCCTGCCCCTCTCTGTCTTCTACGAGCACGGCCTGCGCATCTCGCAGGTTCAGCCAGTAATTTTGCCAAGGGACATCGGTTACGTAAAACGGCAGCATGGCGGCTTCCTGGGCCAAAATGCGCCGAACCCGATAATCAGCCTGCACATTTGTCTGAAAGGCATTCTCTGCCAGTGGTCCGCTCTGCTGCAAAAACAACAGACGATCCACGACGTCATAGCCTTTTTGCTCATACAAGGCAATCGCTTTGGTATTTTGGCTCAATGCCTCCAAGGTAGCTACCTCCACCCCTGCCTCCATGTACAAATCCAATGCTGCCTCAATCAGTTGCTTCCCTACTCCTTGTCGGCGATATTCCGTGGCGACACCCGTACCACCATTCCACGCGACTTTTTTCTCTGCAACTGTCCTCATCCCGCTGGCCACTACGCCAATCGGCTCCGTGCCGTCAAAAGCAACCACAGACAGGGACAACACGTATCCCTCGCCCCCCAGTCGCTGGACAAGCATTTCTTCTGTCATCGTAAACTCGATAAAATAGCCTTCAAATCCTCGGTTCCACGCTTTGGTCACTTCTGCAAAGGTACAGTCGCTCATCCGTTTGATGGTAATCATGGTATCACCTTCCTGGTTTTTGATAAAAATATTTTAATCGATAAAATCTAAAAATTCAATCATTTACGGACACTTTCTCCAGCTTTGTCACCCACACGCCTGACATGGTAATATGAAAAAAATCACTTACTCGGGAGGTTCCTATGCGCAAACAGCTTACGGTTGGCTCGCTCATTCCTGGACGATCTGGCGTACAGATGTCGAGTCCAGCTCCCGTTCCGGTGCATACGCATACGTCTTTGAAAAAAACAGAAATGAGCCCGGCTCGCCCCCAATCAGAGCAAAAGCTCGTACAGGTGAAGCAACGCTCACAAACGATGCCAGTCCGGTACACTCCCTCCGAGACTCTATTACAAGCTGCGCTCGCGCAAGATCAACCCATCGCTTACAAATGCCAACAAGGGCATTGCGGCAAGTGCCATGTACAGATCGTAGCAGGTGCATCATTACTCGACACCCCAACCGGACAGGAAAAAGCAAAGCTGGGAGAAAAACTCGCTACAGGCTATCGCCTTGCTTGTCAGAGCACATTTCGCTCTTCGATTCCTACATAGAGGATATTTTTAAAAGAAAAAGGTGGCCGTAGCATGAATCCTACACGCATCCTACTATTCGCTGGAGGCAATCTGGACAACTGGGCGATCCAAGAGATTCGCGAAAATGATTGGCTCGTCGGCGTTGACAGAGGTGCCTTGTTCCTCGTTCGCAACGGTCTTGTACCAAGATTGTCGATCGGTGATTTTGATTCTGTCAGCTCCGAGGAAATGGCAGAAATTGAACGCCACAGTATGCACATCTCCTCTTGCGATCCCGTTATGAAAGATTTAACCGATACAGAGATGGCCCTTACTTGGGCAATCGAGCAACAGCCCGAGGAAATTGTGCTGCTTGGCGTGCTCGGCTCTCGTTTTGACCATATGCTGGCAAACGTACACTTGCTGAACAAAGCGTTGCAGACGGGCACCAACTGCCGCATTCTTGATGAGACCAATGAAATCCGTCTGATTGACCGCCATTGTACGATAATGCAGGATCATTTTGAGCATATCTCCCTGCTACCTTTTACACCGGAAGTCACAGGGATTACCTTAACTGGATTCCTTTATCCGTTGAAGGACGCTACCCTGCGGATCGGCGACACGCTTGGCATCAGCAATCTTCTAACGCAACAGACTGGAACGATCACGATTCAAACGGGCAAGCTGCTCGTTGTCAAAAGCAAAGATTAATCGGCAGAAAAAGAAGGATCTCCCTTGCATGATGCAAAACAATGGAGATCCTTTTCCTTTTACCTGCAAAAATACAGGCTACTCTTCCTCAACCTGCATCGGCAACTGCCAATCAATCTCTTGAATCCCGCGCGAACGCAAAAACTCATTGGTCCGCGAAAAAGGACGGCTGCCAAAAAAGCCGCGATTCGCCGAAAATGGGCTTGGATGCGGGGAGGCGATGACGAAATGCTTGTTTCGATCAATGAATGCCGCCTTCTCCTGCGCATGCTTTCCCCACAGGATGAAAACGAGTGGTGTCTCCCGATCGTTCAACAAATGAATAATTCGATCCGTAAACGTCTCCCACCCAATGTCCTTGTGCGAATTCGGAGTGCCACGGCGAACCGTCAGAACAGTGTTCAGCATCATGACCCCTTGCTTTGCCCAATGATTCAGGTAACCGTGCTGGGGAATTTCAAAACCGACATCGCTTTTCAGCTCTTTGTAGATGTTGACCAGAGACGGCGGCGGCTTGATTCCCGGCTTGACCGAAAAGCTCAATCCATGTGCTTGTCCCGGTCCGTGATACGGGTCCTGCCCCAAGATCACAACCTTTGCATTCTGATATTCAGTCAGGTGCAGCGCTGTGAATATATGAAACATATCTGGGTAAATGGTCTGCGTCTGATACTCTTCCTTCAACGTCTGCCGAAGCTTTACATAATAGGGCTTCTCGAATTCATCGGCCAATACGGGGGCCCAGTCATTTTGCAATATAGTAGCCATGTTCCTCACCTTGTCCGCTGTTTTTTTCTACCTTACCACAAACCTTTCAATCACTGAACCACTGATTCGAGAACTAGGACCATTCTGATTTAGTCCTATTTTTCCCATGATTCCTAGTCTTTGTTTCCTAGTACCCTCGTTTGATAGCTTTTCTCCTATGATCTTTGACATAATGATTGCTGGGAAGATTTAGAGAAAAGAGAAAGGGAGAGGGTTTCACATCATGAAATGGGACATCAAGTCATTTTTGGGGGGCATTGTTGTAGGTTCGGTGCTCTTTTCCGGAATTGCCATTGCAGCACCCGCTTTTCCAGACGCGGAAGAAGGAATGAAAACACCGTTCACCTACTACTTTGACGGGTTGCCGAAATCACCAAACAGCGACGTACAAGGCATCATGTACAAAAACTCCGTCTATGTACCAATCCGCTTCGTAGCAGAGAACCTGAACAAACCGGTCATTTACGACGCGAGAACCAAATCGATTTTCATCGGTAAAATTCCATCAGCAAAAATGTACTCCAAAATGGAAGCGATCGAGCTCGTGAAAAAGAAATTCGCTGGCAAGCTCTCGCCGACACATGTAGTCGAGTACGCTCACGACGACGAAAAAGGTCACTATGTCATTCAGGTGTACCAAACAGTCGTAAACAACTTCCAATCTGGCGACAGCTACACCAGTACGTATGGCTGGTTCGTAGTGAACCCGAATACCGGGGAAATTAAGTCGTTATTATAATTTCTTCTGCACTTATCTTATTCGTACCAAAAAGACAGCGGACTAGGGACCCGCTAGCACCGGAGGATATCCTTCCGGTGCCTTTTTTGTTTCCTGGAAAAATTTAGGTTGATTACCACTTGTCCCATATGATACGATCTCCCTATCAACACTTAACAAACATTTTCATTTATTATTTATTTTATGTAAGGAGTGAACTTGTTTATGTCTACCTTACCGAACTGGGCGAGTTTATACCTTCAACGTCTACAGCTAGATCGCAAGTCCCCTAGCCTCTCTTATCTCAGCCAGCTCTGTCGTGCGCAACTGCAGATCTTCCCTTATGAAAATGTAAGCAAGCTGCTCTTCTTCCGTGACGGAAAACACGTAGCACCAACCCCTGAGGAATATGTGCACAATGCGACCCACTATCATTTCGGCGGCACATGCTATACCACCAATCACAGCTTTCTCGCGCTGCTTCGCACCCTTGGCTTCTTCGGTCACCTCATTTTGCCAGGCGGTGGGCATACTGCCATCCTGATTGATGGTCCGAACACAGGAGATACACCCGTCTATGTGGATACAGGGGCTACCGCGCCTATCTTTGAGCCGATTCATTTTCTGGAAGAGGGGAACCATGCCAGGCATTTTGGCACTGTTTCGATGGAATTGACCAAAAGTCCCGATCATCCTGAACACTATCGCTTTACGCGGTATGAAAACGGAAAAGTGGCAATTCCTCCGTGGGATTTTCATCCGGACGAACGAAAAGAACTGTCCGACTTATCGGAAGTCATCCGCTCCTCTTTTTTACCAGACGCCTTCTTTTTGAATCGACTTCACATACATCGTTTTCAACTGGAGCAAGATCGCTTCGTGGCCCTCAAAAACAACACTCTCCACATCGGTTATTCAGATGGCACAGACCAGATCACACCCCTCCACACTGTCTCTGATATAGAAGCTGCCGTAGCCGATGAAATGCAATTGCCACTTCTCCCTGTTCGCGAGGCGATAGAAATCCTCCTCGAACGTGGTATTGATATTTTCGCTGCTCCCAAAAAAGAAGAAGTCCCACTTGAAAACGAAGCTCTCGATCGTCCTACCATTTGCTAATATCTGGTTGACAATGATAATATTTCTCAATAATATGGAAAAGTAGGGAAATGGTATATAAGGAGTGTCGCACTTCATGATGATGGAAATAAAAACATACGTCGTCCAGGAAGGTCATTCTGACAAAATCGTACAAGGCTTTAGCGAGCCTGGTGCTGTTGAGAAGGCTCCTGGTTTTGTAGATTTAAGCGTGCTGGTACAGAAGCCACGTAAAGGTGAAGAAGAAGTGGTCGTCATGATCCGCTGGGAATCAAAAGAGGCGTGGAAGCAGTGGGAGCTGAGTGACGTTCATCTGGAAGGTCACCGCCAAGCACGTGAAGAAGAAACCCCTGAGTGGTACATTAGCGGCAAAACTGGCCATTACGAGCTGAAAGCGAAAAAAGATCCGCAGCCTTCGTAAATACAAACAAACCAGCCCGGACCTCGGAAAAACTCCGATCCATCCAGGCTGGTTTTTTATTTTCCTCTATCCTTTTTCCAAACCGTATTTCTCCATCTTCCGGTACAAGGTCGACAAGCTGATTTGCAGCTCATGGGCAATCGCGGCTTTGTCCTGGCCATACTTGCCTGCGTTCAAGTAGCGCTGGAGAATGGAGCGTTCATAATCAGCCACCTGCTTTTCCAGTCCCAAATCGCTGCCTGCTGTCGTCGGCTCATCCTCGAACAGCAAATACTCAGGAAGCTCCTCGTTGCCGATGACTTGCCCCTCCGCCATGTTGACCATATACTCGACGGCATTTTCCAACTGACGAATATTTCCCGGCCATTCGTACGCTTGTAGTCGTTGGACGAGTTGGGCTTCGAGCTCCAGTCTGCCTTTTTGCAGCAACGTCCCGTACCGATACAGGAAATGCTGCAAGTAAAGCACGATATCCTCCGTGCGTTCACGCAACGGCTTTAACCGTAGGGGGATGACGTTGAGTCGATAATACAAATCCTCGCGAAACGTCCCTTCCCTGACCATGCTCTCCAAATCTCTGTGTGTAGCCGCAATGACACGTACATCGACACCCAGCGTTTTTACGCCGCCTACCCGATCTACCGTTTTCTCTTGAAGGACGCGCAGCAGCTTGGGCTGTAGGGACAACGGAATATCGCCTACTTCATCCAGAAAAATCGTCCCCTTGTGGGCCAATTCAAATTTCCCCGGCTTCCCTTCTCGTCTGGAGCCCGTGAATGCACCGCCTTCGTACCCGAACAACTCGCTTTCTAACAAGGTCTCGGGAATCGCTGCGCAATTGACTGCCACAAATGGATGTCTGCTGCGTGCACTCTCGCAGTGAATGGCTTTTGCCATGAGCTCCTTGCCCGTTCCGCTCTCCCCCCGGATCAAAACAGTGGAAGTGCTGTTCGTCACTTTTTTCGCTTTGACAATCACATCGCGCAACCCTGTTTCTGCTCCAATCAATTGGGCGAAATACACCGGATGAACCGAGGCCTGCGGCATTTCCTCTTGAATGTTACAGCTCTTCTCCCGCTCTGCATCCAGCTCTAGCAGCTTGTGCTCAATCAAGGAGCTCGTATGCTGCAAAAACGGCATCCATTTTTCCGAATGGTGCAGCATTTTTTCTTTTTGCTCGGGGGAAAAGCCGATAATTCCGATGACTCCTACCGTCTTCTCCCGTTTGTGCACCGGAAACCCAATCGTCGCCAGCTCCCGGCATTGTTGCAAAAACTTGCAATTACCGCACTCCGCCTCGTTCTTTTTCATGTCAAAAATCATTCCCGGCTGTCCGGTTTGCAGGATCATTCGGAAAAACGATCCCTCCGGCGCAGGCAATCCAATCAGATCCTGATAGTAGCCGGTTCCGCTCACACGTATCCCTTGTTCATCCAGGATGGTGACATCGAGTCCCAGTACCTTGGAAATATTGTCGGCGTACGATTGAATGAATTCCTCGATCCGGGAAAACTCTGTCATGCCCAATCCTCCAGTTTCACGTTCCTTTATCCCCTGGACGCTGCCGCCATTGGCAGACTAGCTAGCGCCTGCTCCAAATCCGCGATGATATCCTCCACATCCTCCAGGCCAGTCGATAAGCGAATCAGACCGTCCGTTATGTTGAACTTGATCCGCTCAGAGGCAGGGATCGAGGAATGCGTCATCGAGGCAGGATGCTGTACCAGTGTCTCGGGATCTCCTAAACTAAACGATATCATAGCCAAGTGCAGTGCGTTAATGAAAGATTTGGCTGCCTCGTAGCCGCCCTTTACTTCAAAGGAAACGATCCCGCCCATTCCAGCCATTTGCCGTTTGGCCAGCTCATGCTGTGGATGCGAAGGCAGACCAGGGTAGTAGACGTGCGAGATTGCAGGGTGCTGCGCCAAAAACTCCGCCACTGCCTGCGCGTTTTTCCCATGCTGTCTGACACGCAAGCCGAGTGTTTTCAGCCCACGCAAGATCAAGAAAGCATCCCAAGCATTCAAATTTTGCCCCAAGTCTCCCATGACGTTTTTGCGCATGAATTGGATATGTTCCTGCTTCCCAACGATGAAGCCCGCGATGACATCGCCATGCCCGTTCAAATATTTGGTGGCGCTATGCACGACGACATCCGCCCCTAGCTCAAGCGGTCGCTGCAAATAAGGCGTTAAGAAGGTGTTGTCGACGATTACCACAATGCCATGTACATGCGCCAAACGTGACAACGCCGAGATATCTAAAACAGTCAGACACGGGTTCGAGGGTGTTTCGATGTACAGGACTTTTGTGTTTGGCAAAAAAGCTCTCTCGACTGCCTGCAAATCCGTGCAATCGACGAAGTCCGTCGCAATACCATATCGCGGAGCCATCGTCGTAAGAAATTTATAGCTCCCCCCGTACACATCCCGCGTACACACCACATGATCACCCTGCTTCAAAAAGGCGAGCAAAGCTCCCGAAATGGCTGCCATCCCACTGCTTACACCCAAGGCAGCTTCGCCATTTTCCAATGCGGCGATTTTTTGCTCTAAAGTGGTGATGGTAGGGTTGCCATATCTTCCGTAATACGTTCCTTCCCTCTCGCCAGCCACACACGCCGCTGCGGAGTCTGCATCTGGAAACGCGTAGGCCACAGCGGGCACCACCGCGGATACGACTGCTCCTGTCTTTTGGCAAGGTGTTTGTGCGGTATGAATAATGGAGGTGTCCATCTTCCACTTGTTTGTCGTCATTTCTCGTCTCTCCCTTTTGCTTGTGCGGTTACCAAAGGGTATAGCAAGGAGCATGCCAAGGTGAGAAACCGCATCATTCCTGTGCTTTTCGCTTTTTGTGCACGCAGACATTCGCAATCATGCAAATGAACTTTTTCAGATCCACGCAAAAAAGCCGTTAGTTGCCCCAACGACTTTTCGCACAGTTGCAATTGTGTTTTGCATAACTAGAAAAGCAGCTTATACAAGCATGCCACCCGCGCTTTTCCTGTATTTCAAAATACCTTCTGCCGCTCGATAGGAGAGCGCACCCATCGTTCCTGTCGGATTGTAGCCACTATTATGCGCAAAAGCAGAAGCCCCGACGACAAATACGTTTTCCGCATCCCACATCTGCAAGTAGTTGTTTACTGCCGAAGTGTCAGGTGAAGCACCCATGATGACGCCGCCTGTATTGTGCGTCGATTGGTATGGCGTGATATCGTAAGGTCCGAGCTTTCGATTGATTTCGAGCTTCTCGTTCGCACCCATTTCTTTGACAATTTCCGCGCACTTATCTGCACAAAAAGCCGCCAGCTCCCTGTCCTGATCGACGAAATCATACGTAATGCGGATCAACGGATCACCAAATGCGTCCTTGTACGTCGGGTCCAGATCAAGGAAGTGCTGTCGGAATGGCATGGAAGCTCCTTGGGCGCCTACCGATATGAACCGGTTTGTGTATTTGATCGAGGCAGCCTTGAAATCCTTACCCCAGCTAGGCGTTCCCGGCGGTACCTTGTTCGTGCCGATTGGTCGGAAGCCCGTTTGTGTGACAGCGATATTCGCGCCATGGATAAATTTCAAATCGGCGTGATCGAAGTTATCACCGTTGTAGTCATCCAAACACATTCCCAACGATCCCGCGCCTGCATAATTGTTAAACTCCTTATCATCGAAGAAGCCCACCGCGCCTCCTCTCATGACTTGGTAAGCGTAGTTTTTACCGATTACGCCTTTTCCGGTAGCTGGATCATACGGTTTCCCCAGCTTGGACATGAGCAGGATTCGCGTGTTGTTGAATACATAGCTGGTCATCACCACAATATCAGCGGGCTGTTCGAATTCCTCCCCTGTCGTGACGTCTGTATACAAGACACCTGTCGCCTTGTTCCCTGTATGTAAAATTCTGCGGACATGGGAATGCGTGCGAATTTCAAACTTCCCTGTCTTCTTAGCCACCGGGATCACCGTCACCACTGGATCGGCTTTTGCTCCGTACTCGCAACCAAACCTTTCACAGAAGCCGCAGTACTGGCAAGCTGCCCGTGCCACACCGTCTGGATTGGTATACGCTTGCGAAAGATTTGCGGATGGCAGAATGTATGGATGCAGGTTTTTCTTTTTCGCCGCATCCGCAAACATTTTCATACTCGGTGTAGTACGCATCGGAGGTATCGGATACGGACTGGAGCGTTTCCCCCCCAACGGATTCTCTTCACCTGCGATTCCCGCCATTTTTTCAAACTTATCAAAGTACGGCTCCAGTTGATCGTAGGTAATGCCCCAATCCTGGATCGTCATCCCCTCTGGAATTTTCTTTGCCCCATACCGTTCAATCGTCTTGGAGCGGATTTCGAAATCATACGGCAGGAAGCGGAAAGTCTGCCCGTTCCAGTGGACACCAGATCCCCCAAGTCCTGTCCCGAGCAAAAAGGAACCGTATGACCGCATGGGAAGCGCGCGAACGTTCATTCTACTGCGGAACGTGATCGTTTCCTTGGACAAATCTTGCATCATCTCGTAACGAAGGGCATAGCGCAATTCGTCGTGTACCATGAAGTAGTCTTCGGTTTTGCGCTCCTTGCCACGCTCCAGACCCACTACCGTCAGACCTTGCTTGGTCAGCTCGGAAGCAATAATGCCTCCACCCCAGCCCACCCCCACGATCACGACGTCAACCTTGGGCAACTTTTTGGCCATATGTACAGTCCTCCCTCAATGTTGATGATCCCGCAAGCTTAAGGGAGCCATCTTCACAAACTCAGGCTTATCGATCAGTTGTGTATACGCCATCTGATTCCCTGGGAAATTCTTCATTTTCCAGCCATCCATATTTTTATTGCCCCCGTACAGAGGGTCTGCATATACGCCTTCGATCGTACTGGCCCGCAGCATATTGAAAAAAGTGCTCGCCGAAATGGTCGTCAATTTTACTTCATCGGTTTCAAAAGCCTTTAAAACAGCGTCCTGTTGTTCCGGTGGGAGTTCATAAAACCGTTTTCCGTGGGTACTGTTACTGTGGTTGTTCATCTCTTGAAGGCCGATTTCGAATATTTCCCTACGCTTCAACCTGCCTTGATAGCCCTGTGTAATCTCACCCGGAAAAAAGGGCGCTTGCATGTATTCCCGAGCATTAAAGCCCCAATCACCCGCTAGCTGGTGGTCAATGAAATAAGCTGCACCGAGTGCCTTCGCGCCTGGACCCAGCTCATCCTCAGGATAAATACGCTCACAGGCGGCATCCACCACCTTGAATTGCTCAGGCGTAAAAAACATGAGTGCCTGATTGTAATCGGCCGCAGGGGGCGGTGCTGCTGGCTGCGCCGGAGGTTCCGGTTTGCGGAGCAAGCTCCCGGCCACGCCACCCACGACCAAGCTACCGAGCACCAGTCCAGAGTTTTTCAAGAAGTTCCTTCGGGATACTGGCTGCTCCTTCACGTTGTTTGAATCTGCCAAATCTACCACCTCCAGTGATTTCCTTCCTTTGTTTTGTGCATTTTCTCCACAAGATAATCGTGATGAACGGAAATTTTTCCAACATGCTCCACTCATAACTTCACGCAGCGAACAAAGGATAAGTTTATCTAGGCAGGAAGACTTGGAGGGATCGTGATGAAGCATTTCCACACATGGGTTGGAACGGCAGGATTAGGGGCTGTACTTCTACTGACAGCTTGTATGAATCAAGCTGCCCAGCCTACGAAGCCACATCCGCCAGCACGAACGCAGTCTATTGCTCAGACTCCAAAAGGAGCAACGGTTATTCCAAGCGTGGATCGCGATAAGAAACTCACGACAAACGCGCACGGTCATACGTATAGCGGAATGGGCAATGCTCTCTACAGCTCCATGGGCAGCTCACACCTGCACACGGGTGGTCCTTCTACAAAGCTGGAAGCCCAACTGAAGGCAGCGGGCGTTCACGGTGTCCAGGCATTGATCGTAAATGATGCTATCTACTTGGCCCCTTCTACTGCCAATGCTCAATCGATCAATCAAATGGACCCGATGCAGTCCCATCTCATCAGCAATTACTCTGGTAGCTCCAGTCGCGGGCATGATGCTGCCCATACAAAATCAGGGAGCGGAACCGCAGGGACATTGGGTACAAGCGATCATCAGAGCACATTCGCCCAAGCACGCACCCAAATCGAGCGTATCTATGGAACGGATACGCCCGTGAAGGTCGTGAGCTCGAAAAAAGGCATCAAAGCGCTAGAAACGGTGAAAAAGCATATGAGAGATCAAAAGGATCAGCAAGCCATGGCAGAACAGCTCAACGTGCTCATGCGCGAAGCGAAGCGGTAACCAAAGAAAAAGGGACAAGCAATTTTCGCTTGTCCCTTCCTTATTTCGATAAAAAATCATGGATTTCGTTCACGGTCTCTTTCGGATGCGTCACCATCAGCAAATGTTGTGCCTCCGGTATCATTTTCACCTTGGCCTGCTTCACAATCCGCTGGTAAGTGGCGACTGCCTGTCGGTGAAACTGCTGCTCTTCTTTTGACAATAAGCTGTCGTCAGCCAGCAGTAGCAGCACGGGGCATGTTAACTGCTGGAACAATTCCGGTTGGCTATGAATGCTGTACTCTTGGAAATAAGCGGAGAACGCCTCCCCTGGCAAACGGTATCCGTAGCTGCCGTCTTCCCTTTTCAAAAGCTCGTCTCGCATCCAGCCCTCTGGCATCACTCTCGTACCATACCGCTCTGCGAACTGCCTTTCCGCTTCCTCTACGGAAGAAAAACGCGTGGTAGACAGCCGCTCGACAACCTTCTCTCTATTGAACCCGGGCACTTCTCCCAAGGAATAGTAGCCTCCATCCAGCAATACGAGCGAAGCTACGCGCTTGGGCTCTCGAATCGCAAGCATCTGGGCAGGCACAGCAGAAAAGGACGCTGCGACAACCGTTACTTGTTCGAGCTGTTCTTTCTCCAAGAGTTGAATCAAATCTGTTACGATTTGCTCAAACGAAAAGGAACCGTGGCTCACAGAATTCCCGTGACCACGGATATCTACCGCAATTACCCGATATCGCTCTGCCAATGCCGGCAGGATGGGCGCAAACAGTAGCTTGGTGTTGCGAATGCCATGCAAAAGCAGCAGCGCAGGTGCATGTGGCTTTCCGGTGACGCCGTACTCCAGCGTGCCCCCTTCTACCTGCAAACGATTGACCTGCGAAAACAATGCTTCGTCCATTTTACCTGCCTCCTTACTAAATACGCCCCGGAATCAGCACACCAATATGATCTGGATGTAGCCTGGCGATGTAAAATAGTGCGGCGACGATACATACGCCAGCCACTAGTGTGAGTACTTCTGTTTTCTTCCATCGTTTGCTGCGGTAAAACCGATGCTGATTGTTACGCATGCGAAAGCCTTTGGCATCCAATGCATTGGCGATCAATTGCACACGCTTGAGTGAGTTGAAGATGAGCGGCACGAGCAAATAGCTATACTTCCTGATGCGCTCTGGAACATTCCCTTCGCTCGTCGACATCCCTCGTACCATCTGCGCTTCCCGAATGATTGCCAAATCATTTTTGACGAGGGGGATAAAACGAAAAATGAGCGAGAGCAAATAGCTAATCGAAAACGGAACGCCAATCCCGCGAAGTCCCATCGCTATTTCTCTGGGTGAAGTTGTAAACACATAGTACATCGACAATAACGCGACATTCGCCAGTCGAAGTCCCATTCCCAATGCCCATAAGACACCGACATCCGTGATTTGCACAGGATAGTGGATCAACGGAATGGTGCTGCTCCAGTACGGAGTACCTACATTGGTAAACGGCAGCCACGTAATCACAGCAAAGCACGAACCGATTCCACCAACCAATACATACGCCTTAATCATGGAGCGCTCCCAGCCCAGCTTGGCAATCAGTGCGATGTTTATCACCAATAAAATAATAAGCGCACGCGGGTCCTGGAATAAAAAAGGGAGCAAGCCCAGCAGAACGAATACAAGCAGCGCATAGCTCGGATGGGCATTCTTCATCTTAGATCCCCTCTCCCAGCAACTGTTTTTTCATCGCGGTCAGCGTGAGTGGAATCGGATCATGGACATCCACTGCTTTCCCGAAACGATACATGGCAGGCGCTTCTACTTGGGCAACAGCTAATACTTCCGGCTGTGAAAATACGTGCTGCGGGTCCCCGTCGCATAGCAGCTTTCCTTTATGCATAACGATTACTCGCTGGGCGTACTCCGCTACCAGACGCATATCATGCGTGATGACGATAATCGTATGACCTTCCGCGTGCAAATGCCGCACCAGCTCCATCATTTCTTGCATGCCACGGTAATCGAGACCGGTCGTAGGTTCGTCCAGCACGATCACCTGCGGCTTCATCGCCAAAATCGAAGCCACCGCAATCTTTTGCCGCGTGCCTTTGCTCGAAAAATGAGGCTCTTCTTCGCCCTTGTCGGATAACCCCACTGCTGCCAACGCCTCCGCGACAGCTTGCTCTATTTTTTCAGGCGGCCAGCCTATGTTTTTGGGCCCAAATGCTACCTCCGCCTTGATGGTCGAATGAAAGATTTGATGATCAGGATTTTGATAACAATACGCCACGATTCTCGATAGGTGGGCAACATTCAACGCCTTGGTATCGAGACCATTCACTTTGACGGTACCCTGTGTTGGCTTGTATAAACCGTTACAGTGCTTGGCCAATGTCGTTTTACCGGAACCATTTCCCCCGATGATCGCGACGAATTCTCCCTGTTTCAGTTGGAGCGAAACGCCATGCAGCACCGGCTTTTCCTTTTCATAGCCATACCACACCTCATCAAATTCAATGACGACACTCACAGGCTTCCCTCCCGAACGAGCTGGGCTTCCTTATAGTGGAGTGCCAGCTCCTCAACAGTCAAGGGAACACCAGCAGAGGACGCCAACAAGACGCCTTCCTGGTATAGCATGTGATAAAGTCGGATGACATCCGGGACCAATATGCCATGCTCGTCCAACACGTCCACTTGGGCAAAAAATTGCCGAGTCGGCTGGTCCAACACGATTTTCCCCTCTGCAATCAGAATCATTCGGTCGCAAAAGACCGCGAGCTCTTCTGTCGCATGGGACGATACCACAATCGCCATTTCTTTTTCCTGCTTCAGCCGTGCAAGAAGCGAGAAGACCTCCCGCGCTCCCACCGGGTCCAGCTCGGAAGTAGGCTCATCCAATATGAGCACCTGCGGACTGTGGGAAAGAGCGGATGCAATTGCCACCCGCTGCTTTTCTCCCCCCGAAAGCTCAAGAGGCGAACGAGTAGCAAAGCCGTTCAATCCGATCAGATCGAGTACCTCTGCCATTCGTCGTTCTATTCGCTCGTCCGACCACCCGGCATTCTCAAGCGAGAAGGCAAGCTCCTCTTCGACGGTCAGCCCGATGAACTGGGTTTCCGGGTCCTGAAAAACGATGCCTTGCTCGCTAGTGGACTCGACACTCCCCACGAAGTGTCCCCCATAGTTAGACGGAATCAGACCCGACATGGTTAATAGCAGCGTCGTTTTCCCTGCGGCAGCAGGCCCGACTATACCGACTACTTCCCCTGGATCAAGCGCCAGACGAATGTCCGCTAGCGCTGGCTGTGCTCCCTCTTCATAGTGCCAATAGACTCCGTTTACTCGCAGCAATGGTTCTGTTTTCACCTTGCGATCCTGCTTTCATTTCCGAGATAGTTGAATTCCTGCAAGGGACGGCCCCGGTATAGTCCAGAGCGCTTCACGAATGGGTACAGCAGCTTCAAGAGGATTGGTCCCAGAATCGCCGTGGAAATGGCTTGGTTCAAGAACACGGTTGGGATGTACCAGACCGCGACTTCTTTTGGTGTCAGCCCCAGTGCCACGTTAATCAAAATCGCGCACGCTACCACAATTGAGCTGATTATAACAACAAACACGATATATTGAAGGACGCTGCGCTTTGTTTTCAGTGCAGGGTGACTCACAGCAAGCAACCCGATAAAGCCCCCCATAAAATTAGAAAAGAAACCGACCGCGATCGCATGAGGCGGTGCGCTTCCGGTCAACAAATCACTGACCATATTTCCAAAGGCAAGACCTATGCATCCCGGCAAGCCGAATAACATGCCAAATACGGGCTGAAGGGCATTGGCCGGACGGATGGGTACGGAAGGAATGAGCTTGATATTGGCAAGCATAATAATAGCAACAGCGTAGAGCGCGGCAGTGACGACAATCAGGACGTAATCTACTGTCGTCCATTTCCGCCGGAACAGACTCGAAAACATCAGAATAAACCCTCCTCATGTCAAGTGTTAATGTTTGGAATATTCCTGTAGCTAGTTTACTCTCTCTTTACTGGATCGTCTAGAAGAGGGTGGGTAAAACACTTTGATCTAGCTGTAGTGGTGGGGAGGAAACAGGAGAAAACACTCAGCTTCTAGGGCCACCCCCTGGGGGGATTGACTGCCCGACTCCATGCAAAAAGCGAAACCGCGTCCAAAGTTGTCCTCTCAGGATGTGTTTCAGAGGTGGACGCTTAAGGGCGTGTTTCGCTTTTTGCATTCCGTCTCGGTCGGTGTCCCTAAGATCTTCGCTGTTTTCTCCTGTTTCCTCTGCGAGCTGATTGTTGTCCTCTTGCATTAATTAGAGAGAATAAAAAGGGAGAGAATCATTGTTCTCTCCCTCCTGAATCCACTTTCAAAAATGATTACCAAAGCCACGTGAGAAGAAGTGCATTTCCAGTCCAAGCGCCTCTGGAGCCCAACCTAGCTCCGGAATAAATGGAGGGGAATTTCAGCTTCACTTATGAAATGCTTCCTCGAAACTTCTACGTTTGAAGCGCTCCCGCCATTTATTTCGGAGCGGACAGTCAATCCCCCCGCGGGGCGGAGGCCGAAGCGTAGACTGGAAATGCACTTCTTCCCCACTACAGCCACTCCCCTCTACTCCTCAAACCTCACTATTTCCAAATTGGTTTTCTTGACCTTCACCAAATACAACAAATAGATCAAGCCAACAAAGGTCCAGAGCAAGCCGAGCATCATGGACGTTGCTTCCAGGTTGACCCACAAAAAGGCGATGAACGTTGTCCCGATGAGCGGAGACAACACGAAGCCCCACCAATCCTTGATATGCTTGTTCTTTTGTTTGCGGAAATAGTACGCCATTAAGCTGATGTTTACAAAGCTAAAGGCGATCAGCGCACCGAAGTTAATAAAGGACGTGGCGGTTAACAAATCCATGTACAGAGCGAACAGCATCAACACTCCGACCAGCAAGACGTTAAGCAATGGAGTTCTCAGCTTCGGATGAACATAACCGAACCAGCGTTGCGGCAAAAATCCATCTCTCCCCATTGCGTACAATAAGCGCGTTACGCTCGTGACAGATACGAGCCCGGATGCTAGCGTCGAAGACAACGCTGCCGCTAAAAACACCAATTGAAAGATCGTCCCACCAATAAACAAAGCAATCTCCGCAGAGGCTGCTTCTGGATCAGACAATACCGAAACGTCAGGAAATAATGATTGCATGAAATAAGATGCTGTAATAAATAACGCTCCTCCTGCGAGTGCTACGAGCATAATCCCGCGAGGAATCGTCTTTTTCGCATCGACGGTTTCCTCCGTTAGCGTGGTTACGGCATCAAAGCCAAGGAAGGAAAAGCAAAGAATCGACGCACCGGAAAGCAGGGCAATGACAGACATATCCGGTGACACAAATGGACGCAGGTTGAATACTTGCCCAAGCCCGTCACCTTGCATAAGACCACGGATTGCCAATCCTGCAAACAACAAGACGACCACGACTTGAAACAGCACCAAAATCGAGTTGACGGATGCAGTTACTGTTACGCGAAATACGTTTAGTCCCGTCACCAAAACAATGAAGCCAATAATCCACCACGCTGTCGACACATCAGGAAACACGGATGATAGGTACACCCCTGTCAACAATGCGTTAATCATCGGTAAAAACAAATAATCCAGCAAGGAGGCCCAGCCTACCAAAAATCCTGCATAGGGATGAATCGTTTGTTGCGTATACGTATACGCGGTCCCTGCTGAAGGGAATAGCCGTACCATCTTTCCGTAGCTTGCCGCCGTAAACAGGATCGCAAGAAGTGTGACTGCATAAGCAGCAGGAACGTGCCCCCCCGTTTCTCCAGAAACAATGCCAAAGGTGTCAAAAACGGCCATCGGGGCCATGTAGCCCAGTCCAATTACGACAATATGCCGCAACTTCAAACTACGTGTTAGTTCTGCTCTCCCGTTCACTACCTGTCCCCCTTTATGTAACAGAATAATTATACACGTTGATTTATAATCACGAAAGAAAAAAGCGCTACTGCACACGGGTTCTCCATGCACAGCAACGCTTGATTTCTATAAGTATTTCCTAGGCTTTTGGCAGTTCAAAGGAACTCTTCAACGATACAATCCGGTTGAATACGAGCTTATCATCTGTCGTATGCTTCGGATCGACATTGAAATAGCCATGACGGAAAAATTGATACTTGTCTTGTGGCTTGGTTTCTTTCATATTTGGCTCCACATAGCCTTGCAGCACTTCCAACGAATTCGGGTTAACGTTGTCGAGGAAAGTACCCTCTGCGTCTTCCTCATCCATAATCAATGGCTCGTACAAACGGAATTCAGCAGGAACCGCATTGGTTGCATCTACCCAGTGAATCGTACCTTTTACCTTACGACCTGTAAAACCGCTGCCGCTCTTCGTCTCAGGGTCATACGTGCAATGGATCTCGATCACGTTGCCATCTGCATCCTTCACAACGTCATTGCATTTAATGAAGTACGCGTGCTTCAGACGCACTTCATTTCCCGGGAACAGGCGGAAATACTTGCTCGGCGGGTTTTCCATGAAGTCGTCCTGCTCAATGTAGATTTCGCGGGAGAACGGAATTTCACGATTGCCCATTTCTGGGTTCTCTGGATTGATCTCCGCTTCGAGCATCTCGACTTGTCCTTCCGGATAATTCGTGATGACGACCTTCAACGGATTCAAAACAGCCATCGTACGTGGTGCCTTCAGCTTCAGGTCCTCACGGATGAAATACTCCAGCATTTTCTCGTCAACCGTACTGTTAGCGCGCGCTACCCCTACTTCACGAGCGAATGTACGAATAGCTTCCGGTGTATAGCCACGACGACGGAAGCCTGCGATGGTTGGCATACGCGGGTCATCCCAGCCGTCTACTACATTCTCATCGACAAGCTGTTTCAGCTTGCGTTTACTCATAACGGTATTGGTCAGATTCAAGCGAGCAAATTCGTACTGGCGTGGTACCTTCTCCATTTCGCACTCGCGGACTACCCAGTCATACAACGGACGATGATCTTCGAATTCCAGTGAGCACAGGGAGTGTGTCACGCCCTCAATGGCATCCTCCAACGGATGAGCGAAGTCATACATCGGATAGATGCACCATTTGTCGCCCGTGTTGTGATGCGTTGCATGGGAGATTCGATACAGAACCGGATCACGCATGTTGAAGTTCTGAGAAGCCATATCGATTTTCGCACGTAGCACCTTTTCTCCGTCCTTGAATTCCCCTTGGCGCATCCGTGCAAACAGGTCCAGGTTTTCCTCCACAGATCGGTTGCGGAACGGACTATCTGTGCCAGGCTCTGTCCATGTCCCACGCATTTTACGCATTTCTTCAGGAGACAGATCGTCTACATAAGCCAGACCTTTTTTAATCAACAGCACCGCCCGGTTGTACATCTCTTCAAAGTAATCAGATGCAAAAAACAGCCCGTCCCATTCGAAGCCAAGCCATTGAACGTCCCTTTTGATGGCCTCTACGTATTCGATGTCTTCCTTTACCGGGTTGGTATCGTCAAATCGAAGGTTGGCCTTGCCAGAAAATTCACGTGCCAACTCAAAGTTGAGGCAGATTGCTTTTGCATGTCCAATATGAAGATACCCGTTCGGTTCTGGGGGAAAGCGGGTAATGATTTCCTTTACTTTGCCCTCTTGCAAGTCATCAATCATGATATTGCGGATAAAATTGGATGCCGCTACCTTGTTTTCCAATGAAATCAACCTTTCACTTCACCTTTACATTCCATAATACTGATTCTCTACCCAGAGTTCAACAAAATCGGGTCGTTGACCGACCCGCTCACGTCTTCCATTGCTGCCTCGTTTGCCATTGTGACCTGCAATACAGATGAATGACAGAATCAATGGCTACGCGCTGCTCCGTGATCCCACGAATCGTTTCGAGATGCTTCGGGGAAATCAGATGCAACAAAGGCTGTTCAACATGATTGAAACGTTGGAAGGCTTCCGCAGCAATCCGATCCCACTGCGGGTAATATCGAAGCAAGTCATCGGGCATTACGCGGGAGCGTTCCGTGTCGGACTCGGGCAAACAATCAAAAGGTTCATCCAGATTTAACGTTCCATAATCATCAGTCAACTCTTCACCCGGTAGAATATCCCGTGCAGCCAATTCCATATCATACATGGTCGGCACACAATTCGCATGAAAGCTGTGGTTCACGTACCTTGCCTTATCCCAACAAAGAATGTACTTTCCGAACTGGTTCTTAAACGAATATTTTTGTACGTCCTGTTTTCGTAATGAGTCAAGTGTTTCCACAAATCCCGGGTCCAATACCTGGTCCAAATTATCCTGTGCCCATACAATCGTTCCTTTTGGGATAAACTTTGTCGCAAACACACCGTACCCGATCTCATCGTTGATATAGCGCAATTCTGTATCGGGATGCATCATGGTCTTTGTTTCACTCCTTGGCGAATGTGCCTTTTTATCATCATAAGCAATTCAGCCCCAGGAGGTGTGCGAATGTCTGCGAAAAACAACCTTCCCCGTAGCATTCCTGACTATTTTTCTGCATGAAAATAATTTTTCTTATTTACCACAAATGGTAAATAGTCTATATTATTGGCAAACGGAGTTTTAGGAACATTTTCCCACAACGATTGAATCAGTTTATGTGTCAATTTTCTACTTTAACCATTGATATCGAAACGGCATACCCGGGGAAATCCGGCGACGCAAAGCTATAGGGGCTACCTCCGTAACAGCGGACACGCTTGCCAGCTACCGAAGTATTGATGTAGGACGAGACCAATGATCCTATATCATTGGTCTTTTTTTGCGCTCACAATGTCTATTTTTGTCTATTTTTGTATGTTTGTGTATTTTTAACTTTTAAAGGAGGTGAGGCAACAGCGGATAGCCGGTTTAACGAAAACATTATTTTATTCATCATGAAGGAGGTTTCATAGGAATGTCATTCTGGAAGAAACTCTCGACCGTCGCGCTGACTGCTGTCATCGGGCTATCAACATTCTCTGGGGTACAAGCTGCTAACCGTCCAACATCGATGTCACCGAACGCAATGGTGACGACTCCTCACTATCTGGCTACGGCTGCGGCCCTAAAAACATTGGAAGACGGTGGAAATGCAGTAGATGCTGCTATTACAGCCGCTTCCACATTAGCTGTCGTCTATCCTCATTACACATCCATTGGTGGAGATAACTTCTGGCTCATCTACAATGCTAAAACAAAAGAGCTGAAGGCGCTGAACGGCAGTGGTCGCGCAGGCGAAAAGGCAACCATCGACTATTACAAAAACAAAGGCTACGAAAAAATCCCGTCCCGCGGTTATGAATCGGCAAACACTGTCCCTGGTGTCGTCTCCGGCTGGTGGGAGGCGTACAACTACGCCCATAAAAGCATGGGCAACAGTAAGCTTCAATGGAACAGACTGCTGGAGCCTGCCATTGGATACGCCGAGAACGGATATCCAGTCTCCCCCAACCAAGTATATTGGACGAAATACGCGACAGATCCAACTGACAATGACTTGAAAAACCTTCAACGTTTTGATGGATTCCGTAAAACATTCCTGAAGCCAAACGGCGATCCTTATGCAGCAGGCGAAATTCTCAAACAAAAGGATCTTGCCAATACTTTGCGAATCATTGCAAAAAAAGGCGCTGACGGTTTTTATAAAGGAGAAGTTGCTAAAAAAATCGTAGCAGACATGCAAGCCAACGGTGGATTGCTCACGTTGAAAGATTTTGAGAAGCACACCTCCACTTGGGCAGATCCAATTTCGGTAGACTACCGCGGTTACAAAGCGTACAACGTTCCGCCTAACTCCCAAGGCATGGCATCGCTCTCTATTCTTAATGTTTTGAATAACTTTGACCTCAAGAGCATGGGTGAAGGAACACCCGATTACTATCACACGATTGTAGAAGCTACCAAACAGTCTTTTGCTGACCGCGATAAATGGCTGACTGACCCTGCCTTTGTGGATATCCCTGTGGATGAGCTGTTGTCCAAGCAGCACGGGAAGGATTTAGCTGCGCGCATCGATATGAAGCAAGCCGCCAAATCCGTAGAACCGCTTGATCCAAAAGGAGATACAACCTGGTTCGGGATCGTCGACAAAGATGGAAATGCAGTGTCCATCATTCAGAGTCACTATTTTGACTGGGGTTCCGGCATCGTAGCGAAAGATACGGGCATCCTTTTGCAAAACCGCGGAAGCTATTTCTCTTTGGACCCTAAACACATCAATCACTTGGAACCAGGAAAACGCACCTTCCACACAATTAACCCGGCTATGCTGTTTAAAGGGGACAAGCCTTATCTTCTCTACGGAACACAAGGAGGAGAAGGACAGCCGCAAACGCAAGCCGCTCTCGTCACGCGTATCATCGACTTTGGTTTCAGCGTGCAAGACGCAATCGAAGCGCCAAGATGGCTGCATGGACGCAACTGGGGATCTTCTTCCAACAATCTAAAGGTGGAAAGCCGCATCCCTCAAGAAGTCCTGGACGAGTTGATTAAACGTGGGCATCCAGTTGAAAAGCTGGAAGCAGCCTATACCGATACGATGGGACAGTCCGGCGCAATCCTGATTGACCCGCAAACCAATGTAAAATTTGGCGGTGCTGACCCTCGCGGTGAAGGCGCTGCAATGGGATATTGATATTTTGTCAGACTGCTGAGTAAATCTCAGCAGTCTACCTGTTTCTATTTCGCAATCACGGATTAGGAGTGGAAAAACCCTATGTTTTTGTTCAACAAGCTCAGGAACAAAATGATCCTTTGGTTTCTCGTCGTGGCCGTCATTCCACTTACTGCCGTTTCGTTGTTTATCACGAGCAGCTTTTCATCCATACTGATTGATAAACAAAAATCATCCTATGTTGACCTTACTTCTAGTACAGCCATAGCTATGGATCAATATCTGGACCGGCGTATGACAGAAATTCAGATTTTAGCCCGTACCGCGGATATTCAATCCGATGATGCAGCGGCAAAAAATGAATTCATCCGCAAGTTTACCGAGGAAATGAAACTGTATGACGGAAATACGTTTATCGCAAGCGATGGAAAAGTAACGGCTGATACATTCCCCAAAAGCGTTGGAATCAATCTTGCCGAGCGCCAATTCTTCAAAGACGGTATGCAGGACAAGTCCAGCTTCTCCGATGTTCTTGTTGCGAAGACAACCGGCAATCGCTCTATCATCGTCGCTTCCCCTGTAAAAACGAAAAACAATGAGAAACTTGGTGTCTTGACCGGGCTCGTCAATGTAGATGACTTCACAGCTACATTTCTCAAAGATTTGAAAGTAGGCAACGATGGTTATCCGATTCTCGTTGATAACAAGAACCAGATTCAGTACCATCCTACCGAGGATCTGATCGGAAAACCGCTTGAGGAATCCGCTCTGCCGCAACCATTACAGGAAATCCTTAAATCAGGAAAAACAGAAAAGGGCTCATACAGCTACTCGGACAACGGCAAGGAATACGTTGTCACCTATTCCCCCATTCCCAAGACCAACTTTGGTTTGTATCTGCATATCCCTGTCGAATCCATAACGTCTGCGGTTTCATCCGTTACCACCATGGTTACGATCATTGTCATCGCTGTTGTTGCTGTTGTGATCGCAATCGCATACGCTGTTTCCCTGCAAATCTCACGCCCTATTGCGGCAGTCGCCTCTGTGGCTAATCGCATTTCCGAGGGTGAACTGACTGTACAACCCTTGCAAATTCGAACCAAGGATGAGGTTGGACAGCTATCCCAATCCGTAAACACAATGGTGCTCAACCTGCGAACGATTATTCAACAAGTAAATGATACAGCTTCAGATCTTGCTTCTTCAGCAGAGGAATTGTCGGTCAACGCCGACCATACGAGCAAGGCTACCGAGCAAATTGCAATCACGATTCAGGAAGTAGCTTACGGTGCAGAAAAGCAAGTGAAGAGTGTAGAGGAAAGTGTCACCGCAATTCAAGGCGTATCGACAGGGGCTCAGCAGGTTGCCACGAATGCACAGCAAGCTGCCGAATCAGCTTTGGACGCTTCCCAAATTGCAGTCGAAGGCAATCAGGCCCTTCAGGTCGTCATCAGCCAGATGCAATCGATCGAGAGCACTGTCGGCAACATTGCCGATATCGTCAAACGATTAGGAAACAGCTCGCAGGAAATCGGGCAAATCGTCCAAGTCATCACCGCCATAGCTGAACAAACAAATCTGTTAGCGCTTAACGCAGCTATTGAAGCGGCGAGAGCTGGTGAACAGGGGCGCGGATTCGCCGTGGTGGCAGACGAAGTGCGCAAATTGGCTGAGCAGTCCGCACAATCAGCGCAACAGATCAAACTGTTGATTACGACGATTCAGCTCGAATCCAACCAGGCTGTCCTTTCGATGGAACAGGGCACCCAAGAGGTCGCCACTGGACTTACGGTCGTTAACCATGCAGGCAAGTCCTTCGAACAGATCCAAGATGCTGTCACGCAGGTGGCAAGCCAAATTCAAGAAGTAAAGGCTTATTCTGAGCAAATGTCTTTGGGCACTAAACAGGTAGTAGAATTGGTCAGTGTCATTGAAGAAGTAGCGGAGAATTCTGCTGACGGAACACAAAGCGTGTCGGCCGCCACAGAAGAACAACTGGCAGCTATGGAAGAAGTCAGTTCATCAGCTACTTCCCTGGCAAAAATAGCCGAAGAACTGCAATCTCATGTAAGCAAATTCAAGATATAGTCCAAACAACGAAAAGAAAGAAAGCCGCCTGGCATATTGCTCGGCGGCTCTTTCCTACTTGCGCTTACACAAACTCCCACATCCGGTCAGGATGGTTCGTGCAAATTTGAACCTCGGGATGCCACGAAATGACTTCGCAGATATGCTTCGGATCATCCAGCGTCCACGCGATGACTTTGAAGCCTTTTTCGATCGCGGCTGCGGTTAGCTCTCGAGTCAGGAACGGATATCCCATGGAGAGGATCGTAGCACCTGCTGCCTCCATCTGTTCCAGCATGAGTACAGGGCGGCCATATACAATCAGGCCTGTCTCCACTTCTTGATCGAGTGTGCGGACGTGACGGATCAAATCGTGGTCAAATGAAGTCAGGTGCACCTCTTGCTTCATTCCATGCTTTTCTACAAGCGCGAGCACCTTTTCCGCGATACCCGGGTACATGTCACTTGTTGCTTTCAATTCGATATTTAGCGTGCAGCGACCTTTTACTGCGATCAGCACTTCCTCTAGTGTAGGGATTTTTTCGCCCGCAAACTTGTCACCAAACCAGCTACCTGCATCCAGCTCACGCAGCTCGGCCAAGGTATGATCCATGACCAGACCGCGGCCATTCGTCGTGCGTTCCAGCGTAAAGTCATGAATCAGCACCGGAACACCGTCACGCGTCAGTTGAACATCAATTTCCATTGCTTTGATAGCTGGCTCTGCCAAAGCCAGACGAATCGCTGTCATTGTATTTTCCGGGGCTTTGCCTGACCACCCGCGATGTGCCATACAAATGTTCATTTCGCCAGCTCCTCTATCATTTCGTTTCTGTTATTTCTTCAAAAGCTTGCTGCCTTTTTCCGTTGCCGCCTGCATCGCTTCATCTACGGTCGCTTGGCCAAGCATCGCACGCTGCAGTTCTTTTTGGATCACATCCTGCAATTCTTTGTAGCCTGGAGCCATTGGACGTGGATAGCCGTATTGCAGTTGATCTACCGCGACCTTGAAGTTTGGCTCTTTTTCGTAGAATGCCTTCATTTCAGCCGAATCAATGGCTTCTGTCGTGACAGGCATATAACCGGAAGCGATTGACCACGGAACCGTTTGCTCGGTATCGGTCATCCACTTCATGAACTCCCACGCTGCTTTTTTCTCTGCATCGGTCGACTTCGCCAGCATCACGAGATTCGCGCCGCCCGTTGGCGTACCAAACGTTTTATTGGCTGGCAAGAAAGCTGCACCCATGTCAAATTTGGCATTTTTCTTCAATTCCGTCAAGGAACCTGTCGAGGTAAAAATCATGCCCACTTTTTGATTCAGGAAGTCTTGCTCCGCTACATCCCACGCATTGTAGTTCTCTCCTGGAGGGTTTTTCATAATGCCTTCCTTCACCATTTTGGACCAGAGCTCAAGCGGTGCTTTTCCTGCTTCGTTGTTGATTGTCAGCTCCTTGCCGTTCTCACTCAGGATGTTGCCCCCGCCTTGGAAAACAAGCGCTTCGTAGAACCAGATATCAACAGGCGTCGAGAAGCCGTACCGGGTAATTTTGTCTCCTTCTTTTTTGCTCAGCTTTTGCGAGAAGCTGACGAGCTCATCCCATGTTTTCGGACCGTTTGAATCAAGTCCAGCTTCTTTTAACATATCGCGATTGATGTACAGCAGTGGAGTGGAGCGGTTAAATGGTACTGCGTACAGCTTGTCATTCCAATAAGAGTTTTTCATGAGACCTGGAATGTACTTCTTTTCATCCCCTTGCGAGTAGGGCGTCAAATCTTCCAAAACCTTTGCATCCGCAAATGCTGCGATCGAAGCGATCTCGACCATCGTGACATCTGGATTGTTGCCCGCTGCTACAGATGCCAGTACCTTGGAGTGGTTCTCTTGATACGCACCTTGGTAGGCCGGTTTGACGATAATGTCTTTATGTGTTTCATTGAATTTTTTGACCATATCCTCGATGGTTTTCCCACGAACGCCACCCAACGCATACCAGAAATCAATTTGGACAGGGCCGCTGGATTCTGTAGACGCTGCTGGCTGAGAAGTGCTGCCTGTACTCGCAGACTGTTCTTTACCAGATGATCCACATCCAGCCAACACACCTGACAAACCGATAGTCAATGCACATAGAATCGTTCCAGTCTTTTTCAATGAAAACATGGTTTGATTTCCTCCCTATTGTGATCCGATAATTTGACTTCCTTTTATTATTTGGATTGATAGATGAACGCTTTGATAATATGCCGTTGTGCCACGAAGAAAATCACGAGAATCGGTAGAATAAGAATCATGTTGCCAGCCATCATGACGTTCCACAAGGTTCCGCCGTCGGACATGTGCAAGCTGGATATTCCGATTGGCAAGGTGCGTACCTCGTCGCTGTTGGTCATAATCAGCGGCCAGAAATAGTCGTTCCAGTGGTAAATAAAGCTGAATAGTCCGAAGGTGACCAGCACTGGTTTCGCCATCGGGACCATGATTGTCCACATGATCTTCCATTCGGACGCGTTATCCAGACGTGCTGCCTCGATCACTTCATCGGGCACCTGCATGAATGCTTGCCTGAGCAGGAAGATTCCGAAAGCACTGGCTGCGTACGGCAGGATGAGCGACCATAGCGTGTTGACGAGTCCCCAGCCACTCAATTGCACGTAAATCGGCAAAAAGATGACTTGTCCGGGAATCATCAAGACAATCAAGACAAGACCAAACAACAGATTGCGACCGGGAAACTTGTAGCGTGCGAAAGCGTAAGCCGCAGGCACCGCCGTCAAAAATTGCAGGACCAAAATACCTACCGCAACCAGAATGCTGTTCCACGTATACATAAGGAACGGACCTGATTCCCACGCTTGGGCGAAGTTGCTCCACTCCCACGTCTCAGGCAAAAGCGTCGGGGGAAACTGCCGGACCTCTGGCATCGTTTTGAAAGCCGTTGATGCCATCCACAGAAACGGGAACACAAACAGGAAAGCCACGATCAAAAGTCCAATCCATTCCACGGTCTTGCGTGAAGCCAAAACCACTCGATACATGCTGCTCCTCCTTTCTCACGAGTTCATCAGCGATAATGCACGCGCTTGGACATCACCAGGAAATGCAAAGCTGTTAAAATCCCTACCAGTATCAGCAAAATGACAGAGGCAGCCGAAGCAATCCCGCCATTATAGAAGTCCATGCCCTGCTCGTAAATGTAGTAGACAAGCATGTTCGTACTATTGATTGGACCACCCTGCGTCATAATGGCAATCGTGTCAAACGCTTGAAAGGATGAGATCGTATTGATAATGAGCAAAAAGAAAATCGTCGGTGACAGCATCGGTATCGTAATCCGTCTCAGTGTTCGCCACCACGGCGATTGATCGAGCGCTGCCGCCTCGTATATATCGCCCGGAATGCTTTGCAGTCCTGCGATGAAAATGAGCGTGTTATAGCCGACACCTTTCCAAATGCTGACGATGATCAGTGATAATAAGGAGCTTTTTGGGTCAGTCAGCCACGTATACGCAGGCAATCCGACTGCTTCCAGTCCTGCGTTCAACAAGCCAAACTGCGGGTCCATCAGCCACATCCACAGCATCGAGACAGATACCAGCGAAATGATGTGAGGACTGAAAACAGTCGCCTGAATAATGCCATACACCTTTGCCTTTTTGTTCAGCCAGAGGGCGAGCAGAAAGGATAGCGTCAAGCCGATCCCCACTGTCGCAATGGTAAAGACCGCGGTATTTCCCAATACTTGATGAAAATCTCCGTCTACCATCAAGTCCTGATAGTTTTGCAAGCCTACCCATTCCATTTGCTCCAAATTGATCAATGACCAGTCCTGAAAGCTCAAATAAATGATCGAGCCAATTGGGTAAAAGAAGAACAGGACAAAGCAAATCAATGCGGGTGCCAGATACAAGTACGGACGCAGTCGGGATGCGAGGTCAGACCATGCAAAGGCCTGTGAACGCACTGCTGTTTTCGACTGGCTTACACCCGGCAACTCCTGTACAGTTGCCGCTTTTCGCATCAGCTATCCCCTCCTGCACGTGTCGATACAGGCTCTCGTCCACTCATGCGACCCACTCGTTTTCCGCTCCCTTTTTCAAACACATAGATGTACTCCCACGGTACAGTGACCGTGACCGAGGAGCCGACCTGCATCGCTACCTCCGAGTCCGCTTTGACGATGACCCTGCCTTTTTCCGTCTCTACATGAAGGAGCGTGTCTGAGCCGAGAATTTCTCTGGATACGACCTGACCTCGTGCGTTCCACATTTCTTCGCTCGTAATGGCAGAGACACCAACAGGCAACAACACTGCTTTTTCCGGGCGGAATCCCCATACATGCTCACTCTTGCCCTCCGCAGAAACAATATTCATTGGCGGAGAACCGATAAATTGGGCAACAAACAGATTTTCCGGCTCCTGATACAAATCCATCGGGGTCGCTACTTGCATAATGTGTCCGTCATTCATGACGACGATCTGATCGCCCATGGTCATCGCCTCTACCTGATCATGTGTCACATAGATGAAGGTGCTGCCGAGCTGCTTGTGCAGGCTCGTCAATTCCACACGCATCTGATTTCGCAGCTTCGCATCGAGATTGGAGAGCGGTTCGTCCATCAGGAAGACCTTTGGCTTTTTCACCATGGCTCGCGCGAGTGCAACACGCTGCCTTTGACCACCGGAGAGCTGAGAAGGCTTGCGCTTGAGATAATCGGATAGCCCGACGATTTCTGCGATCTCCTCTACCAGCACCTGACATGCCTTTTTCGATGTTCCACGGTTTCTCAAGCCATAGGCGATGTTGTCGTACACGTTCATGGTTGGGTAGAGGGCGTAATTTTGAAAAACCATCGCAATATCACGCTTGCCAGGTGGCAATTGGTTCACTGTTTGATCACCGATTATGATTTTGCCGTCCGTCACTGTTTCCAAGCCAGCGATCATCCTGAGTGTGGTTGATTTCCCACAGCCGGACGGACCTACCAGAACCGTAAAGGAGCCGTCTGGAATGACCAAATCCAATCCTTTGACCACGCTTTGATTCTGAAAGGCTTTCGTTACCTGCTCCAACACCACACGTGCCATCTGATTTTATTTCCCTCCTTGTGCCTTTGCGGCCAGCATTTCCGTAACAAATGTCTCGAAATCGGCGTAACGGTAATCCGGAGAAGCGTAGAGCCATTTCTCTTGTCCGTACCACTCCAGCACGACAGATTGCACGCCTGCTCCTACCGCAGCCAATACATCATAGCGACTGTCACCGATCATCATGGCTTGCTCGGGACTTTTACCCAGCGCTCCCAAAGCTTTTTGTACAGGCTCAGCCGACGGCTTGCCTCGTGATACATCATCGACGGTGACGATTGCCTCAAACAGATGCTCAATCCCCGCCATCTCCAGACCAGCCAATGTAAACTCCCGTTGCTTGTTCGTGACGATTGCCAACGTGAAACCCGCCGCCTTCAGCTTTTCCAACCCTTCGCGAACAAATGGAAACAGTTTGACGTGTTCTTCATGATGCTCCCGCACATAGGCGAAGTATCTCTGTAGCACTTCCTTTTTGTCAGGGACGCCTGCTGCTGTAGCAACTGCCGCCAAAAAATCATCAAACGATTCGCCAAAACGCGCGAGCAGCTCTTCCCTGCTAAAATGTCCCGGTGCATACTGCTCAGCAGTAAAAGCAACAGCATCCACGACCGCATCCCGACTGTCCAGCAAGGTCCCGTCCAAATCAAATAACAACGCTTGAATCAAGGTTCTTACACTCCTTCCACAGCAGGGGGCTTCCGACTGAAACAGCTGTCGCTCCATGCTTTAATACTTCCTCCATCTGTTCCCGCTTGCGAATCAGCCCGCCAGAAATAATCGGGGTATCGATCACGCTTCGAAATTCTTCGATAAACTCCGGCAGCAAACCAGGCATCAGCTCAACAGCGTCAGGCTGTGTATCTTGTAGGGAAGTTAGGCCTGATTTAATCGAGTCGCTATCGACCAAAAACAAGCGCTGAATCGTCAGCAGGCCTTGCTTTTTCGCCAGCTTGACCAGTGTATTGCGCGTAGTGACGATCCCGTCTGGCTTGACGTAATGCGCCAGAAATGCGATGCCTTCCCGGTCATGACTGATTCCGCCAATCCGCTCCAAATGAAGAAATACAGGAATATTTTTCGACTTAAAATAATCCACGTAGCCTTTGATCACACCAATGTTGCCAATCGAGAGTACCGCAGCACTCAAATTTGCCTCTGCCGCTTTTTCCAGGTACTTCGCTTCTTTTACGGAAGCGATTAGCTTGTATTGTGCCAGTCTTGCATGAAATTGTTCCTGGTTCACTCGCTTTAGCCTCCTTATGCCCAATACAAAAAACCCTGCGACATGACAATGCCAAAGAACTCTCGATGAAAGTGCTTGGAAAGGCTGTCGGGGGTTTCTCCATGGCTCCAACCGAAGGGATGTGTTCACTTGTTACTTTGAATGGTACTGTACGAGCGTTAAGGAATCTTGAAGCGAATGTTAATAAACGGAAAAGTTCCTGTAAGGATGGAATTGACGGAATGGAAGAGCGGATGTATGATCCATCTATATTCAAATAATCAAATATTCGAAAATACTAAAAGAGAAGGGTTGCAATCATGAAGTGGGCACCAAGATTCGAAGGCTACGATCTCGTTTCCTTTCGAAAAGACTGTGTATCAGGGTTAATCGTCGGCATTATCGCAATACCATTGGGGATGGCATTTGCTATCGCCTCCGGAGTAAAGCCTGAATACGGGATTTACACGACCATTATCGCCGGAATATTGATTTCTCTCTTGGGCGGTTCCCGCTTTCAAATCGGAGGACCTACTGGCGCTTTTATCCCGATATTATTTGCAATCGTCATGCAATACGGTTATGCAGACCTGCTCCTTGCCGGATTCATGGCAGGGATTCTCCTTGTTCTCATGGGGGTTCTACGGCTGGGAGGGCTGATCAAATTCATTCCGCGCCCCGTCATCATCGGATTCACCTCGGGGATTGCCGTTATCATCTTCTCCGGTCAAATTGCCAACTTTCTCGGCCTGGAGCAGTTGCAAAGACATGAGGATTTTTTGTCCAACATGGGGGAAATTCTCCTTCATCTGAACACGATTAATGTATACAGCGTAGCCATCGCTCTCTTGAGTCTCGCCCTTATTTTGGTGACTCCTCGATTCCTCCGAAGCATACCGGCCTCTCTCGTTGGACTCGTAGTCTCTAGTATCGTTTCCGTCCTCTTTTTGGAAGGAAAGGTAGCGACGATTGGCTCCACCTTCGGAGAGATACCGAGTACATTACCCGGCTTTCACTTTCCTGAAATCACATGGGAACGAGTCCAAAAGTTACTGAGTCCAGCCCTGATCATTGCTATACTAGGAGCGATAGAATCTTTATTGTCCGCTGTCGTCGCCGATGGGATGACACGCAGTCGCCACAACAGCAACCGGGAATTAATCGGCCAAGGAATTGCCAACATCGTGGCCCCGTTATTTGGGGGAATTCCGGCTACTGGTGCGATTGCGAGAACAGCCACCAACATTCGAACCGGGGCAACCTCCCCCATGTCTGGCATCATTCATGGTCTGGTTGTTTTGCTCATCCTCGTGCTGTTCGCCCCTTACGCCTCGCATATACCGTTGGCGAGTATGGCCCCGATCTTGATGCTGGTTGCCTGGAATATGAGTGAGCGCAAGGAATTTGCCCACATGCTAAAAGCGAAGACGAGCGATTCTCTGGTGCTGGTGCTCACCTTCCTTTTGACCGTTTTCACTAATTTAACCGTTGCCATTGAAGTGGGATTGGTGCTGTCTATCCTGTTATTTGTCAAACGAACGCGTGATAGCTTGCGGGTAGCTCAGGTGCTGCCTGATCCCTCTTCCAAGCACGACAAGGTCATGCCACATATGGTTACCGAGGGGCACGATTGCCCGCAAATCAGCATTTACACGATTGAGGGGCCACTCTTTTTCGGGGATGCCGACTTGTTTGAAAGCTCCCTCACGCAAACCCTTCAGCGACATCCAAAGGTATTGCTGCTGCGGATGGGAAAAGTCCCCCTGATGGACATGACCGGGGAAGCGAATTTGTCCCGGATTGTGAAACAATGTATGGACCAGCGGACAACAGTCCTTATTTCTGGAATCCAATCTGGCCCCAAGAAAATCTTGCAGCGTACGGGGTTATATGGCCTCGTAGGCGAAGCACACTTTTTTACTCATACTGGAGACGCGATAGCGTATGCCCTTAGTCTTCTGGATACTGGGAAGTGCCTCGGATGCAAGCATTTTGCCTTCCGCGAATGCACGCACCTGTCCGCCCCTACTGAAACTTCCACATGATGTTACGATCGGAGGAACCTGTCATTGAATTTGGAACTACAGCAATTTAAAGCGAATTTTTTCAAGGCGTTGGGACATCCCCTGCGGATTCGGATTCTGGAGCTGCTGGCGGAAGGAGATAAGAATGTAAACGAGCTTCAGACACTCATCGGGAGTGAAGGCTCGGCTGTTTCCCAACAGCTCGCTATTTTGCGGAACAACAATATCGTGTACGGAACGAAGGACGGAAACAAAGTCACCTACTCGCTGCGTGATCCGATGATCATCGAGCTATTGAGCGTGGCCAGACAAATTTTTAACAATCATTTGATTGATACGATCTCGATGCTGGATCGTTTTAATGAGGGATAATCGCTTTGGTTTGAGTCAACATAGGGGAGGAGGGAAAAAGCACAGTTCTCTTCGACTCTGACACGCTCTCAAGGGGGATTCTCTGGCCGTCTACACTGCAAAAAGGGGACCGTCGAGCCAAAGCCACCCTACGGGCGGAAGCTTTTCAAAGAAGAAGTGTTCGACAAGCGTGGTCCCCTTTTTGCAGTTCCGACTGGGTTGGCGTTGTCAAGGTCTACGAGCTCTGTGCTTTTTCTTCTCACCAGCTTTGTTGGTTCATCGATGCCTTTTAAAACTATAAAAAAGCCCAGGACTTGTAATCGTCCTGGGCTTACCTAATTTTTAATGAGAAACCGCAATAACCGCATCCAGTGCAATCAACGCTTCTGCTTCAATGGCTTTTGCCATCACATCGGTGTGCGGGTTATACGATTCGAGCAGGTCTGCATCTGCATACCCGTCGATCGCCAAAATCGAGCCTGCCTTCATTCCACGAAGCGCCGCAATCACGAACAGGGCGGTGTTTTCCATCTCGACTGCCAAAACGCCTGCTTTTTGGTATAGCTTGTGCGGGAATTCCAACACTCCACTGTAAAAGACATCGAGCGTCAGCGTGATTCCTTCGAATACCTTCAAGTTTGATGCGTTTGCTCCCGCTGCTTGTACGAGCGCGTCCACGACATGGCGATTGGCAACAGCCGGGAATCCCGCCGGAACCAACTGACTGGTCAAGCCGTCTTGGCGAACCGCTGCGGAGCTGATGACGAGGCTGCCTGTCTCGATTTCTTTTTGGTATGACCCGGCAGTTCCTACGCGAATAATGACCTGAACACCGCCCTTCGCCAGCTCCTCGAAGCATACGGCTGCTCCTGGTGCACCTACACCATGGCTCACCACTGCTACCTCGACACCTTTCCACGTACCCGCATAGCTGTGATACTCACGGTTTTCCCCGATTTGACGCTGATCGTCGAGTTTCGAAGCAATTAAGGCTGCACGTTTTGGATCACCGCACACGATGACGCGCTTTGGCAGTTGTTCTGGATCTACCTTTAGATTCGTCAACATCTCAATCGAACTCCTTTTTCTCCCACTCATCCTCTGGTATCGGCAACGCTTCACCGGAGAACCGCTCTTCGCGGAACGGGTCTGCGATTAAGTGAAAGCCATTTTGCTCCCAGAAGCCGGGCTTGTTTTCCGTCATAAATTCAATTCCCCTGATCCACTTCACGCTTTTCCAGAAATATAGATGAGGAACAACCAGGCGAAGCGGCCAGCCGTGCTTGTCCGTCAGTCGCTCTCCATCAAAGGAATGAGCCAGCAGCACATCATCACGCTCCAGATCAGCGAGCGGCACATTGGCAGTATAGTCGTGATCACCGTGCAGCATCACAAAGCTCGCTCGCGGAGTCACACCAATCGCCTGTAGAAAATCACGAAAACGCACGCCTGTAAATGCATTGTCAAAACGGGACCAGCGCGTCACGCAGTGAATGTCGCTCGTCACTGTCACTTGCGGCATCGCCATGATCTCTTCGTAGGTGAGCGTCACTTCCCGGTCTACCTCTCCGAAAACGCGCAGCGTCCATTCATTCATGTCATACACGGGCACGTCTCCCTCATGCAAAATGGGAAAGCGCTCTGTCAGGATTTGTCCTGGTGGAAGTCGTCTGGCGAGTCCCGGTCCCACTGGGGCGGGTACCTTCATTCTTTTAATCCGATCTGCCTTGTTGTTCATCTCGCATTTCCCCTGTCTTCGCTGTCTATATGGCCTGTGTTTAACGGGTGCTCTGCTGATTGTCGCTGCCGATCTGACTCTTGTTCTTCAAGAAGAACATCGCCACAATCGTCAGCACGTATGGCAGCATAGCCGTAAATTGCGTCGGAAGCGAAAAGCCCTGCAAACGAATACTAAGGGCATCCATCAACCCGAACAAAAAGCTGGAGGCCAAAATACCGAGTGGATGCGACTGCCCCATCATCATCGCTACCAATGCGATGAAGCCCCGACCAGCCGTCATACCTTCTGTAAACATTGTGACTTGCCCCAGTGAAAGCTGTGCCCCTGCAATCCCGCACAAAGCGCCACTCATCACAATCGCCAGCACCTGAAGTCCCGTCACTTTCAGACCGAGACTGCGCGCCGCAACAGGATTCAGACCAACTGCGAGGACGCGGAAGCCCGTAACCGTCCGATAAAAAAACACATACAACAGAATGGCAGCCAAAAACGCAAAATACACGAGCGGCGAATGACCAGAGACAATGCCTCCGATGACCGGAATATCGTGAATGAAAGGAATCTCGACGGTTGGCAAGCCAGCCATATCCTTATCGTAAAAGGCCCCTTTGACACCGAAAATCGCCCGCAGTGCAAATGTCGTCAATCCCAACGCGAGAAAGTTAATCGCCACACCGACGACGATTTCATTCGCCCTAAGCTTGATCGTCATGTACGCGAATAAGAGCGAAAAGACAACGCTGACCAGCGCTGCAATCAAAACGGCCAGAAAGAGATTCCCGGTAAAATGATTACCGACAATCGCGGAAAAGGCACCGACCAGTACCAATCCCTCCAGGCCAACATTAAAAATTCCGACACGTGCGCAGAGCGCTCCACCCAAAGCTGCCAACAAGATTGGCGTGACCATCCGAATGGTAGAACTGAGGAGGGACCAATCAAAGAGCTCCATGCGATTCCCCTCCTTTTGCCTTCCGCTTTTTCCACCAATCGTAGCTGAACTTGGCAGAGATGAACAAAATCAATACGGCTTGTATAACACTTGCCAGCTCCAGCGGCACATCCGTATTGCGCTCTACCCCCATGGCTCCTGTCTGAAAAGCAGCAAGCAGAATCGAAGTCACAATGATGCCAAGTGGGTGCGAGTTCGCAAGCAGAGCTGCCATCAGGCCCGTCCAGGCGAAGCCCGGTACAGTCAGCGCCCCGTCCACAAAACGATAGTGCGCCCCCATTACCTCGACGGTTCCCGCCAAGCCAGCCAGTCCACCACTGGCAAACATCCCGGTCAGCATCACCCGAATGCGATTAATTCCTCCGTATTGAGCAAACAGCGAGTTTTGACCCAGCATCTTTACTTCATAACCAAAAGGCGTAAAACGAAGTACCCAGAACAACAGCAGCGCTGCAACGATCGCAAACAAAAACCCTGCATGCACGCTCATCCCGGCAAACAGCTTCGGAAGCCAAGCGCTTTTCTCTAGCATGACGGTCTGCGCCAGTGCCGCAGAACCCGAGCGATCCCGGAATGGCTCCGTCACGAGATAGCTCGCAAACAATACCGCGATGTAGTTGAAAAGCAACGTAGAGATGAGCAACGGAATACGAAAGCGGGCTTCCATAAAGCCCGGCAGCAACGCCCAGAACCCGCCGACCGCCATTCCTGCGAACATACCCGCCACAATTTTGATCATTCCCGGCGCTGGCAAGTAGATCGAAACTAATGCAGCACTGACGGCACCCAGCACCATTTGCCCTTCCGCCCCCAGGTTGAATACCCCTGCCCGAAATGCAAGGGAAAGACCCAAGGCAATCAGCATGATAGGCGTGGCTCTCGCTAATGTAGATGTAAAGAAATAAAAACTGCCAAAGGCCCCTTTCCACATTTCCTGGTAGGTGCCCAAGATCGATTCGCCAACTGCAGCAATGACCAGCGCCCCGGTCAACAAACCGATGACGACAGCCAATAACGGCTGAACCAATGACTTAGATAGCTCTTTGATTGCTGCCATGAATGCTTCCTCCCGCCATGATCACGCTGATTTTTTCTTCGGTTGCCTCCAGGCGTGAAAGCTCTCCAGCGATTCGCCCTTTATACATGACCAAAATCCTGTCAGACAAGGCGAGAATTTCGGACAACTCGGAGGAGACGAGCAAGATCCCGTCTCCCTGATTGCGCTTTTCGATCAGCGCCTGATGGATGTACTCCATGGCACCGATATCCACCCCGCGCGTAGGCTCAGCCGCAATCAAAAACGGGGTTTCGTGTCCCAGCTCCCTTGCTACGATCAGCTTTTGCAAGTTTCCACCTGACAGATTCCCAGCCAGCTCCTGCAATTGTCGGGAGCCAGTCTTGATGGCGAACTGCTCTACCCAGCCTTTTACGACTTGGCGGAATTTCTCCCGCAAAACGACGCCACGGCGGTTGTAAGCAGACTTTCGCTGATAGCCCATCAACGCATTTTCCTCGACGCTTGAGAGTTTGGCAGTTCCCCACAGGTAGCGATCCTCCGGAATATGCGCCAAGCCCGCATCCCGAATAGTGGCAACTGATTTGTTCGTCACGTTCTTGCCGCCTAATCGCACCGTGCCCTCCTGTGCCGCTCGCAAGCCGCTGATCGCTTGCAGCAGCTCCGATTGTCCATTCCCGGACACACCTGCGATTCCTACGATTTCCCCGTGGTGCACGGTAAAGCTGACTTGATCGAGCAGAGTCTGCTTTTCTCGAACCGAGAGATTCTCCACCTGCAACAAGGGGCCTTTATCCAGAGGAAGTCGCTCAGCTAACTCCTGCAATTCACGTCCGACCATCAGTCTGGCTAAATCGTCCGCGTTGGTTTCTGTACGGGAAACCGTTCCTGTCACTTTGCCCCCGCGCAGTACTGTAATACGATCAGCTACCTCCATGACTTCCTGCAACTTATGTGTAATCAAAATGACGCTCTTGCCGCTCTTTGCCAGGTTTCGAATCGTTTGCAGCAGGTCGCGTACCTCCAGTGGGGTAAGGACAGCAGTCGGCTCGTCCAGCACGATAATATCCGCTCCCTGATACAGGACCTTCAGAATTTCGACCCGTTGCTGTTCCCCAATCGAGCAATTCGCTACCTTAGCCTGCGGATGAATCGGAATGCGATACTGCTCACTCAGCGCCCGCACCTTGTCCTCCGCGTCCTTTCTTTTGAAAAAACCCGCTTGCTTCGGCTCGTATCCGATCACGATATTTTCAGTCACACTGAATTCTCCGAAGAGCATAAAGTGCTGGTGAACCATCCCGATCCCTTTTCGAATCGCATCCTCTGGTCCGCGAAAAACGACTGGCTTACCGTTTAACACGATCTCTCCCGACGTCGGCTGCTCCATCCCGTACAGCATCCGCATCAGTGTCGTTTTGCCCGCTCCATTTTCCCCGACAATCGCGTGGACTTCTCCTGCTGCCAGTGAGAACGACACCTTGTCGTTGGCGGTAAAATCTCCGTACTTCTTGGTCATGGCCCTCATTTCCAAGCGATCGGTCATTCCCACTCCCTCATTTCTGTACGTCCTTTTATGAAAATGGAAGACCGACTACACAGCCGTAGTCGGTCACATCCATCACTGTGCACAAGCTATAAATAAACGTTCAGCACCGAGCTACCTTTTTAAAACTGGTCTGGTACTTTGCGAGTGCCCGCTACAATCTCATCGCTGATCGCTTTCACTTTATCCACCACTTCTTGTCCAATAAAAGCATGCAAAGGCGTTTTGCTTTCGTGCGTTACATAGGTTACACCAACACCTTTTTCCTTCAGGCCGTACGCAACAACACCTGGTTTGAATGTTCCTTCTACAAAGGTCTTCACGGTTTCATAAGCTGCCGCGTCAGTCCCTTTCAATTGGGACAGAACAATATGCTCTGGATCAATCGTCGTACGGTCAACGTCCTGACCTGCTGTGAAGAAGCCTTTTTCCTTCGCTGCCTCGAAAACGCCAAGGTCGCCTACTGCTGCTGCACCGTTAATGAAGTCAGCGCCTTTGGAAGCTTGGAGCAAAGCCAATTCCTTCGCTTTTGCCGGGTCAGTGAAGCTACCTACATAGTTGACCATCAGCTCTGCTTTTGGATTCGTCGCTTTCAAGCCCTCTTCGAAGCCAACTGTCCATTTTTTCAACTGCGGGATATCAAGAGCGACAACCATGCCCACTTTGTTCGTTTTCGTTGCCAGACCTGCTGCTGCTCCCACCAGGTAAGCCGCTTCCTGCTCACGGAAGGTAACACTGCGAACGTTTGGCAAATCCACTACAGTATCAATAATCGCAAAATTACGGTCAGGATTTTCGGTAGCTACTTTTTTCAATGCATCCTCTGATGTAAAGGAAGAAGTGATGATCAAATCATAATTTTCTGCAACAGCCACGCGCAAATTCTCTTCAATCGCTCCATGGTCCGTAGATTCAATCGTTTTCACTTCTGCACCCAGCTCTTGTGCGGCTTTCTTCGCACCCTCATCCATTTGTTGGAAGAACGGATTCACACCGATTTTCTCGGGCAAAATCAAGGCAATTCGCTTTTTGGCTGCGCCCTCTTGTCCTGCTGCTTGTCCCCCTGGCTGATCAGCAGGTGCGCTTGTGCCAGTCGAGCACCCTGTTGCCAATACTGCGAATGTCGTTAATGCGAGCAATAGCTTCTTCATGATGTATCTCTCCCTATCCGAACTTTACGTTTTTCTTTATCCTATTAGGTAATGTACGGCTTTTTACCCATTTTTTCAATACCATTTACGAATATTCTCTTATAAAATTAATTCATCGTTCGTATATTCCCCCTCGTCTTTAACAAATACAACAAAAAAACTCTCCCCGGAGGAAGAGTTTGCGTACGTAGCCATTCTCTTCCTCATCTGTCAAAACCATGGTACAGGTTTTGCAGGAATTGGCACCTTTCTGTTCATGCATAGACATGATCAGTGGTTGCCGGGCATCATCGGGCCAGTCCCTCCGCCGCTCTTGATAAGGTAGGTGAATATATTTAGTTACAATGGAATTCATTCTAGCAGAACGGTTCAAAAATGCAATTCTTTTTTCTCAATTCCAAACACTTCTAAAAGTACATCGAAGTTTAAAAAGTCGTCTTTTTAGCACCGAGAAATTGGCGAGAACCACGGCCCCTACTATTTTACGTGAAAGGTTTGCTGGAGACGATGAGACAACGTATTCAACTCGCCCAGCTCTTCCGTAATCTCACGCACTTTTTGATGCTGGTTTTCTGCTGTCGCAAACAGCTCTTCCAAGTTCGCTACGGATTCCTCGGTTACCGCTGTAATGGTCGACATCTCGATGGCAACTTCACCGGAACGCACTTTTACCCGGTCCATGCTGGAGCTTACTTGATCAGCCGCTTCCAGGAAGGCCATCATCCCCGCACGCACTGCTTCGATGGAGGCCACTGTTTTCACGGCCAGCTCTTGGCCTTTTGCAACAGACGTTTCCCCATTGCTCATATGCTGCACCGCATTCTCACTTTCCTGATGGAGAGATTTCAAAATGTCGGTAATTTCCTGCGTAGCTGTCGCGCTTTGTTCCGCCAGCTTGCGTACCTCATCCGCGACAACAGCAAATCCACGTCCATGCTCGCCTGCACGCGCCGATTCAATCGCTGCATTCAGCGCCAAGAGATTCGTTTGTGTCGCGATCTGATTAATCGCGCCGACAATTTCCTCTACGCGATTCGCCTGCCGATTGAGCTGGTGAATCGTAGAGGCTGCTACATTGACTGCCTGCACAATTTGCTCCATCTGCAAGGACAGCTCGTTCATCATCTGAACACTATCTATCAGACGACGGTTGTTTTGTTGCGATTCCGTTTTCATTGCATTGGTCTGTGTTGTGACTGCCTCGATTTCCTGGTCGATGGATTGAACCTCTTCTTCGATCTTCACCGTAGAATTCGCCTGCGATTCCATACCGACGGCGACTTCCTTGAAGGCTACCATCATTTCATCTGTATTGCGCTTCGTACCTTCCGCATGCTCATGAACATGATCGCTTGTACGATCCAGTTGCTCCGTCATTTCCTTGATGTTCAAAAGCATTTCTTCCAGACGGCGCTCCTTCTCTTCCGCTTCCTGCCTTGCGTCGTGCGCTTTTTGCAGGGAGGCTTGTCCGGCGAGACACAGATACGTGACGGCTCCCATCATCATGAGAATCGCTACGATCCGCACACCCAGATTAAGCTCGGAAAAATCACCGTTGAAAATCTCGTACGTTCCCGTATAAAACCCGACAACCGTGACGACGATTTGGGCAATTCCCGCTGTTACTACCAGCTTCCAGTCCAAATAGGCTGCCAAAAAGCCCATGACGATGAAGGCGAGGAACGAAACCTCTTGATAAGTGGTAAAGTGATCGAATGAAATCGCATAAAACATGAGTCCGATTGCTACCAGATAACGAATCACATGACTATCTTTGCGAATGAAATAATACGGCGAAACAATTAAAGTGACCAGCAATCCCAAGGACGTCACTTTCCAGAAGTTCACATCCATTTGGTAGGCAATGAGTCCCGCCATCCATAAATGATTCCATAGGATGAAAATCATAAAGCCTTCTTTGTCAGTCAAGGTATTGCGAATCAATTGAATCATAATTGCCCCCCTTTTTCCTATTACTTATGTATCGGATTCTTTCCCCATTATATAGCCAAACCTTTGCCAAATTTGTGAAAAAAGTGAGAACAGCCAAAAACAATTTCGAATAGGCTATTACACAACTCACACGTACAGGAGGCAACCGGAGAAAAGTGGAACTCAATCAATTGCCAGCTACTGTGCTGACACGGACGATTAGCCGTCCGAACACCACGATTTACTATCCCCAATTGGCAGGCTTATCCAATCAGCAAGCAGAAAAAGAGATCAACCGGGCGATTTCTCAAACGGTTCAAGGCTTAATTCACGAGCAGCAACGAGTCCAGGTGCCGGGAAATACAGAAATGCAAGGAAGCTACGAGATCAAGACAAACGAACGCGGTATTTTCAGCGTCGTGTTGAGCAACTACGCCTACACACCGCAAATGGCTCACGGCATGACCTTCCTCGGGTCGATCACCGCAGATATCCAAACAGGCAAGCTGTATACGCTGCGGGAATTGTTCAAGCCAGGAAGCGATTACGTCAAGGTGATTTCTGAAAACATCAAGCGTCAAATCAAAGAAAGAAACATCCCCACACTCAATGGCTTTACTTCAATTAAGCCCGATCAAGATTATTACCTCGCAGACAAAGCACTGGTCATCTACTTCCAGTTATACGAAATTACGCCCTATTACGTCGGTTTCCCCATGTTCCCCATTTCCGTCTATGAACTGGAGCCGCTCATCAATGAAAAAGGACCATTGAGCATCTTGTCCGCAGATTAGTGCACTGTACCACCGTAGTTTTCATCCAGGTGAGTGTCTTCTTCCATGACACTCGCCTGATTCTATTTGTGTCAGAAAATCCATTATTTCGTCATCGAATAAACGTTTACTTATATGTCCGGAACTGCTAGTATGTTATTGTACATATTTACTTAAGCAATAAAGCGTACGATATATCGAACCAGCTTTCCTGGAGGTATATACTCATGCAATATTATGGTCATCGAATTAGCCAAACCGCAAGAATATTCAGTAAATCGTTAAATGGGACGATGGCTCCCATGGGATTATACAGTTCGCAATGGGGTATTATCCTTTGCTTGCATTATCGAGAATCGCTCACACAGGTTCAATTGAGCAACTACCTGAATGTAGAAGCGCCGACGATTACCCGGACACTTACCCGATTGGAAGAGATGGGCTGGATTATTCGCTCAGAGGGTGATGACAAGCGTGAGCGCTATGTGTCCTTGTCCCCGCAAGCAGTCGAACGGTTCCCGGAATGGCTGGAGGCTGCCAAAGAGCAAGAAGAACTGGCACTCCGCGGCCTCGACGAAGCAGAACTCGCTATCTTTAACCGCGTATTGAAGAAAATGAACGATAATTTACAACCGTCGTAACAAGTAAAAATGACTTCACCCAAAAGCAGTTCGGTGAAGTCATTTTTTGTTAGCCATTCTTCCTTGTGCTATGAATAATGGGGTCGAGCTCTCTTGGTTGTCTGTAGAAGCAGGCCTGCTCCGGTTCCACCTGTCCTGATACGGTTTCGTCATGGAAAAAGGCTCCCCACCAAGCACAAGCGTGCCCGGCAAGAAGCCTCTATGTCATAATCGTATTCGTTATTGCATGCGTTTCGCGATATTGCGAGCCATCCAGACCCCAGCAGCTCCGGCCTGGGCCAGACCACGCGTAATTCCGGCACCATCCCCGCCACAGAACAATCCCTTAATTTCTGTTTCGAATTCCTCAGTCAGTTTTGGACGAGCCGAGTAGAATTTCGCTTCCACTCCGTAGAATAATGTATGCTCGGAAGCGATTCCCGGCGTTACCTTGTCCAGTAACATCTGCTACTCAATTTTTCGTATTCATCCGGCCAATATTGGTCTTGTAAGGGTTCCCGTTGTTGCAAAAGATTGTCGGATGCAGGAGAAGTCATTTATTAATTTCAATGTTATTTCCGGTCTTTTGAGGACGAATAAGACGCACTATCTCATCGCTCAACCAAAACAGGAAAGAATTGAATAGTGCATATTTCCAAAATGGCTCAGAGTATTCAATAAACGAAGCGAGATCAATCTTATCATTTTGATGTGAGAATAGTAAAAATAAGGGAATAAATAGAAATGGGGTCAATACTAAAAAGGTTACTATAATCTGAAAAATGCATGATACGATCCAACGCGTACTCTTCAAATTTTCTGTGAGAGTATCCGATAATAATGATACAGGAGTTGAAACTACGAGGAATATTGTAACAACAACTAAACCATAAATAAATGCATAGAATACTGGATATTCTATATTCTTTAAAACAAATAAAATTATCGAAACAAAAGAGGAAATTAATAAGACGATGTACTTTATTTTCATATCTTTATTCCTCATCTATAGAATAAGCAGGGAGAGAACTCCCCTTATAGAATTTAATTTCCAATATCAAAAAAATTATCTAATGGAGGAAATAGCATATTAAAATCCACATGTACAGACCCATACTTTAGCTCCCAATTATTACTACTAGGCGTAATTATAAAGAATTCATGGCTAGGGGCGAAATCGTTTCCTCCAGTAATTCTATAACCACCTCCAAAAAATTTAGCATGGTAATAATAATCAATATCTGGTCCTGGTACTAGTGCATTGGGCGCGGCATGATCAAATACATACTCTACTTCTCCCTTTTTTGTGTCAACTAATGGTTCATATCTAAATTTTATATTTCTATCACTGGCTGTAGCTACCTTTACCAATTTGTAATTTGCATCATATCCTGTAGTGGGGTGAACGTCTATTTTTGTAATTCCAACAGTTGCTCCCGTACCATCAACGGAACAAAATATACATACTCGTAATTCAGCATGTGTACGATAACGATCGTCTTCAGCATCAAAGCTTCTATTTTTCCCATCTCCCCCGAAGTATGCATAGTTATAGTCAGGAAATGGATTAGGTACATAATCTTCTGGAATAAATGTTCTATATCTTAGTTGCCATTTCTTTGGAGCTGGTTTTGGGTTAGCAAACGCTTCGGTATCATTCAAATCTATCTCTCTCATGATGGTCAAAGTTTGATAAAAGCTATCTTCATTAATTAGTTTTTGATCAAACCCACTTTCTTTCATTTCCTGAAGCTTTGCATTCTTTGCGTCCTCGCTCATCAGTCTTTTAGAAACTATTTTATATACATATTTTTCTCCAGCATTTATCTGTTCATCTACCACTTTGCTCTCATTAGTTTCTTCTAAAAATTCTTCATCGCGATATATTCGATAGGTCTCCACACCATCGATATCTGGCCAATCAATCACTATCATTTTGTCGCTAGTTACCGTATCAATCTGCACGTTAGAAAGGGGATTTTCTTGCATTTTTTCTAGAGTGCCCTTTGATAACTTAGACATTAATTCCGTCTTTTTCTTAGGAAGAGTCATTGTTTTAACGTTAACTTGATCAATAATTTCTCCCTCTTCATCAAGTGCCTTAATAACATAGTGATACGGCATGGAGTCCTCTAAATTATCATGCTGATAGCTAACCTCTTCTCCCTCATAAATTAGTTCATCTCTTAAGAATAATTGGTAACTATCCCCAATATTATTCCAGGAGAGTTTGATTCGGTTTTCAGATGAAATAATAGGATCAAGCTCTAAGTAATCGATATTTTCAGCACTAACATAACTAAATGAGATTAAATTAAACTAAACATTACACCAGCCACAAAACTTCCCAATATTTTTTTCATTTTAGTCGTTTTTTCCTCCACCCAAAATGTGTAAATTACATATAAATGATAACTAATATTCAAATAAATGTAAATGTTAAATTCTCCACCTCTAACCCTTAGATAATTTATTACCATAAAGACATATCAAAAAGTATACAGTCACATAACGGTTTATTAATATGAAATATATCGCTAGGAATATACATACTTTTTCATGGCGGTTTTCTTCCTAACAGAGATATTCTTTAACTGCTATTAATGAAAAGACGTCACTAAACTACAAGAATAACACCAGCATTGACTTATAAGAACGAAATAATAAAAAAAGAACGTCTTGCCAAGCTGATATCACCTAGCAAGAAGCTCTCTTTACAATTATCGTTTTCTTTTTATCCTAGCCGTTTCGCGATATTGCGAGCCATCCAGACCCCAGCAGCTCCGGCCTGGGCCAGACCACGCGTAATTCCGGCACCATCCCCGCCACAGAACAATCCCTTAATTTCTGTTTCGAATTCCTCAGTCAGTTTTGGACGAGCCGAGTAGAATTTCGCTTCCACTCCGTAGAACAATGTATGCTCGGAAGCGATTCCCGGCGTTACCTTGTCCAGTGCTTCCACCATCTCGATCAGACTCTTCATCGTATTGTAAGGCAACACGAGTCCCAAGTCACCCGGTACCGCTTCCTTCAAAGTAGGCTCCAGGAAGCCTTCCTTAATACGCGCCTCTGTAGAACGGCGACCGCGCAAGATATCGCCGTATTTTTGCACGATGACCCCACCGTTTGACAGATCATTCGCCCGCTTGCAAATTTCTCTCGCGTACTCATTCGGCTTGTCAAACGGCTCTGTAAACGTATGAGATACCAAGAGCGCAAAGTTGGTATTCATCGAGCCCAGCGCCGGGTCTTTGTAAGAGTGCCCGTTTGCCGCCATCACTCCACTGTGATTTTCCACGACCACATGACCAGATGGATTGCTGCAGAACGTCCGTACACGCGTTCCGACAGATGTATTGAAAATGAATTTTCCTTCGTACAGGTGCTCATTGATTTCGCGCATGACGACATCGGATGTCTCCACACGTACGCCTACGTCGACTTGATTGTTGTACATTTTCAGACGGCGCTTTTTCAGGATATCAGTCAACCAAGCCGATCCATCACGGCCTGGTCCGATTACCACATAATCAGCTTCATACTCTTGGCCATTTTTCAAGACGACACCTTTTACCTGATGTCCGTCTGCTTCTTTCACCGTAATGATGTCCTCGACTTCTGTCTTGAACATCATGTCGACATGCTTTTTCAAATGCTCGAAGATCGACTGGAGAATCTCCAGGTTTTGCTCCGTTCCCAAGTGACGCACCTGCGCTCGCAACAGCTTGAGTCCGGCTGCATAGCCACGCTGCTCGATGCTCTTGATCGTCTCTGTGGTCGGGTCCGTAATCGACTGGGTAGCCCCATGCTCCAAATTGATTTCATCTACGTATTTGATCAGCCCAAGTACAGTGGAAGGGCTGAGATAGTCTGTCATCCAACCGCCAAATTCGGTGGTGATGTTAAATTTGCCATCGCTATAGGCGCCTGCTCCACCAAAACCACTGGTAATCGAACAGGCCGGCAAACAGCCTGCGAAATCTTTTTTTCCTGCTGGTGGTGGGCAGAGCTTGATTTTTTCCTCCAAGATCGGACAGCGTCTGCTATAAATGTCATGCCCTTTATCAATTAACAGCACCTTGGCATTCGGTGCTTTTCGCATTACCTCGTAGCATGTAAAAATCCCTGCTGGTCCTGCCCCTACAACGATCACATCATACTTATTCATTTCGTTCCCTCCCCGAAAAAATGCAAAAAATTCCCGGCCGACGAATAGGGTATACCAAAACTGCCCTATTCGTAGCCGGGAATTTACGGTTCCCTGTAGAGACCCTCAAACCATATTTCTGAGGATATACGAATACAAATCACTATTTCATTCGTCAAGCCTGTGTTGTTCTTCACAACAATATGTATAGTAGCTTATAAGGTGAATCAAGTCAACCGAAAACAGTCCATTTATTCGTCTTTTAAAGTTTATTTTATCGTAAACATGCCTTTACAATCTGTAAATACACCAAAACCCGAACATTTAAAAGCGAACATTCGTTATTTCTGTTCATGCCCCTCTTTTGTCAGGAAGGAATCAAACAGAAACAGATAGAATAGATAGAATTTTATGAAATATTAACAATTCTTTCTTTCATTCAAATCCGAGTTCAAAAAAGGATGAGGCCTGTTCATGCGGGATTATCGCTATTATCAGTCTGCCTTTACCGGTGTTCCCAAGCCGTTTGCTTTCGTCGACCTAGATCTGCTGGAGGAAAATGCGGAGCAAATCCGTTTGCAAAGCAATGGAAAACCCGTTCGAATCGCGAGCAAGTCGATCCGAAGCGTTGCCATTCTCAAACATGTATTGCAGTTGGACGATTGCTTTCGTGGTCTCATGTGCTATTCCGCTCCTGAGGTGCTTCACCTGTGCGAGGCAGGCTTCGATGACCTGCTGCTAGGCTATCCGCTCTGGGAAAAAAGCTGGCTTTTGTCCATCGCCTCTGAGATTAAGAACGGACGCTCCATTACTTTGATGATCGATTCTCTCCCTCATGTCGAACAGCTCGAACAAATCGCCCGGGAAACAGGAACCAGACTGCCGGTCTGCCTCGATATCGACATGTCGTCTGATGTGTTGGGGCTGCATTTCGGCGTCTGGCGCTCCCCTCTTCGCTCTCTCGAGGCGTCCCTCTCCCTTGCCAAGCGCGTTGCTTCCTCCGATCATCTCTACCTAGATGGTGTCATGGGGTACGAAGCTCAAATTGCTGGTGTTGGTGATCGATACCCTCGTCAATTCCTGAAAAACAGCATCATTCGTCTCCTCAAGCAATATTCCGTGAAAGAAGTGGCTGCTCGACGTGCTACACTGGTGCATGCCATTCACGAGCTAGGCATTTCTCCCCGCTTCGTAAACGGAGGAGGAACGGGCAGCTTGCACTTGACCGGGAAAGAAGACGCCGTTACAGAGGTTACAGCAGGCTCCGGATTTTTTTCGCCTGGGCTCTTTGACTACTTTCAAGATTTTTCCTATCATCCTGCTGCCGGATTTGCTCTGGAGATTATCCGCAAGCCCACAGAGCATATCTACACATGTGCCGGCGGAGGTTACATCGCCTCTGGTTCTGCTGGACGCGACAGACTCCCCAAGCCTTACTTGCCAGCGGGAGCAAAGCTGTTCCCCAACGAAGGAGCAGGTGAAGTACAGACACCGATCCACTATCAAGGCATGGAAACGCTGGAGCTGGGAGACCCGATCTTTTTTCGCCATGCCAAAGCAGGAGAGCTCTGCGAACGTTTTACCCGGCTGTATTGCATCTCTGGCGGGAAAATCATCGAGGAAGTGACCACCTATCGGGGGGATGGATTATGCTCACTGTAAAAAAGCATGCGAATCACTGGACCAATTGGACAGGAAATGTACAAAGCCAGCCAAAACAAGTCGCGATGCCAGGGTCCGTGGATGAGGTCGTGCAGCTTGTCCTTGCTTGCAAGAAGGCAGGTACACGGATACGAGTCGTCGGCTCCGGTCATTCCTTCACTCGTCTCGTCCAGACAGAAGACTGCTTGCTATCCTTGGATCATCTCCAAGGAATCGTCCGTGTAGACCCTGCCTCTGATACCGTTGAAGTCTGGGCAGGCACCAAGCTCAAGACACTCGGACATCTCCTGCATCAAGCGGGCTACTCTCAAGAAAACCTTGGAGACATTAACGCCCAGTCCATTGCAGGGGCCGTCAGCACAGGAACACATGGCACAGGCATTCATTTTGGCAGCATCTCCACGCAAGTCGTCGGGCTGACAGTCGTCACCGCATCCGGTGATGTTTTGGAAGTATCCGAGCAGGCCCGGCCTGAGCTGTTCAGAGCCTTGCAAGTCTCCCTTGGTCTCTTGGGCATCATCGTACGCGTCAAGCTGCGTGTCCTCCCAGCCTATCGCCTGCGCTACCAAAGCCGTCGCATGCAGCTAGAAGAGTGCCTGTCCTCTCTGGAGACGTTTAAAACCGAGCATCGTCATTTCGAATTTTTTATCTTCCCGTATTCGGACACAGTTCAGGTGAAATTCATGAACGAGACCAGCGATCCCCCCAGCGGCAATCAACGATGGAGCTATTTGAAAAAAATGGTGGTGGAAAATGGGCTGTTTTGGCTCTTGTCCGAGAGCTGCCGATTGCGCCCTTCTCTCACCAAAAGCGTCAGCAGGCTGTCCGCCCAAAGCGTTCCCTCTGTCCATGAGAGTGGCTACAGCCATCAGCTTTTTGCCACCCCTCGCCTTGTGCGTTTTTACGAAATGGAATACTGCATACCCGCTGAGCATATGGGCGATGCCATTCGGGAGCTGTATCAGGCGATTGAGCAGGAGCGCTTTGCCGTTCATTTTCCGCTGGAATGCCGGTACGTCAAAAAGGACGAAATCTGGCTCAGTCCCGCTTACGAAAGGGATAGTGCCTTCATTGCCGTCCACATGTACAAGGGCATGCCGTACGAAGCGTATTTTGCCCGGATGGAGGAGATTTTCGCCCGCTATGGCGGACGTCCACACTGGGGGAAAATGCACAGCATGACCGCCGAGCAGCTTCATCAGGTCTATCCGCGCTTGCCCGATTTCCTCGCCATTCGCTCCGAGCTCGACCCTGACGGCTTGTTCGTGAACCCGTATTTAGCCGAGCTGTTCGGAATATCCTGAAACACTGCCTACACATAAAAAATGCCCCGACCAGTCATAGAACAACACGGACAGCAAAAAAGATGTACTTGGTCGATTTTGCCGCCGCCATTAGGATTGTGTACAAGAACAATTGGATTAGCAGAAGCTAATAAACTTAAAGTTTCACCTCCGAGCCTAAGGTTGCTTTCCGATGTATTAGATGTGTCAGATGCTTATTTAGGTGCCTTTGGGAATTTACCTGAATTGACTTTAGGGGAACGTATTAAAAAGGCACGTTTATTTCATTGGTACACTAAAAGAGAATTTGCAAAGCCATTAGGAGTGTCTGAACGTACACTCTTCGACTGGGCACATAACCGCAAGATTCCACCCGCGAAATCTTTCAATGACGTTTCGAAGTTTTTGCAATACCCAGTTCAGTTTAATTTTACATTTGGAACGGCCTTAAACTTATTCCCTTTTCCACAGGCTTCTGTAAATACTGACCGAACTTGCCAGTCGTAAATACAGCACAGTTCTTCTATGCATAGCTCGGGTACTTCTGGTAATCAGCACCTGTTTTCATAAGAAGAATCTGCATCTGCACTTATTTTTTTACAATTTATGTAACAATCACACTTATTTTCTCGTCTTCATTGAGAGTATGTTAGTTTTTCAAATATCTATATAGGTAAGGAGAATACTATCTTGAAAAAAAAGATGCTTCTGCTATTCGTGGCTGTAGTTGTTGTGTTTGGAGTTTTTTATACCATGGATAAGATGACGTATACCTCTTTTCAAGAAATTGCAATTAATCAACTAAACCAAGGAGATGCCGTTAATATTGAAATCAAGCGATACTCTGATGATGCCCGAATATCCATAACTGATAAAAATGACACTGATAAAATATTGAAGGCTTTCGCAGGTATGGAACTTAAAAAAGTGAGCGATACAAAGCCAAGCGGAGCATACGCATTTAGAATATATGTAAATAACTTAGAAAAAGTCGGAATTGAAGTCCTTCAAGATAAAAACTACGTATGGATAACTCAAAATAATAAGGGAGAAGTCTATAAAATCATTAATGACTTTGATCCAATAAAAACAATTGAACATGAGAACCTAAATTGGAAATCACCTAATTAAATCGTAGACCCTCTAACATTATGAAGGCTTTGAATAAAAAAAGGGTGCCTCTAAGTCGGACAATCGACTTTTGAGACACCCCCTCCTTTTTAGTCGACCGGTATCCAACCGGAACCGTTATGAACTCGCAAGATGATACCTTTGCCTGTAATAAATCGAATAGTTTCACCATTTACATTATATTCAATAAACGGAAGTTCAATTTCCATTCGATTAATACGAGGGTTATCAACTAAATAGTCCTCCATGTACCCAAGTTCCCAGTAACCTGCCTTAACCATAGACTCTAGCGCATCTTTTGCACTAGGTGTGATACTTGCTACGATACCCGTAACACCTGCTACAACTCCCGCTGGAGTACTCGCGACAAATACTAGTCCTAAGACGGAAGCAACTGCCCCCAAAGCTGTCAACAATTTGGTATCACTTGGTTTAACAAGACCTTTATCGTACACTTCTCGTTGTGCACGTTCAATCTTTCGAAGCTGGTCTAAGTTGACAGTTAATTTAGCCGCATATTCTCTTGCTCTCATGTTTCATCTTCCTCCAAAATTTTATTCCAAGTAATTTCCCGCGCGGTTATTCACTTGGTACTAATTAAAGTGAATCAAAGATGAAAAATAACAACCGGAATTCAAAAAAATTACTATTTTCTTATCAATGAGCTATTTGTTGTGCTATAGGTTTTGACGGCTCTAATCATCCGAAATACTATCTCTTGACGTATGTCTTCACGTACACCTATATCTGTGAATTTCAAGGACTTCCGAATCTTTGGTTCAAATCTTTCTATGATCTCTACCATTGCACTCTCATCATTATTTTGCGCTCGCTTTAACAGTGTTAACAGGCTCATGTACTACGCCCCCCTCTAGCTGTTTTCTGAGCTTCAGTAACGCTCGTTTCTTTGTTTTAGATACGGTTTGCTGGCTAACACCTAACAGACTCGCCGCTTTCGCTTCTTTGAGATTCCTCAAGTATAGAAGTGTAAGCACCTCCTGTTCCTTTTCTGTGAGTGTTTGAACAGCATCCCATATTCGTTTGTCTGCTAATACATCTTTCCACTCAAAATTGTCCTCCCACTCACTTTTATCAGAGTCACTAACAAGACTGTCTATCACCCTTTCAATTTCGTCAGTAGGCTGGCATGCGTTGCTAGTCTTTTGATTACGTACAGCCAACTCGATAGCTGTAAAACGGATGAGCGAGGAGAGAAACTTAGTAAATCGAACTTCATCCCAGAATTCCTGAAATCTACTATCCAATTCATCGTTCCTCTGCCTATCCTCCGGCGAATTAAACACTCGTTGATATAGTTGTTGATTGTCTTCTTGAGCTAGAAATGCATCCAGCAACCTCTGATTAGCTACGTCTGTAAGTTTGATATCTAAATCTCTCCTCACCATTAGGATTATATGTTCGTATTTCAGGCAAAAAAAATAGACGTGCCATATTACACAGCACGTCCCGAACCACTCTATCTATTTTACCAAAAAGCCTATTTTTCCCACTTAATATTCCTATAGTGTAAACTTTTGTAAATGTATGTAATTTTGGATACTCATGCTTTACACTCGAACACTGCCTCTTTTCGGCGTTGGCTCAAAATATAAAACGAATGATTAAAGTCCTGCCAGCATAACCAGTTCACATATGCTAAGAATACAAAATGGGTTAGGGACAAAAATCCCTAACCCATTTTGTCAACAGCCACATTACCATGGCAGGGGCATTTTTCTATTGAACAAGAACGGCTTAGCCTTGCGTTGGGAGGTTCGGTTTATGCGCCTTTTTGCGTCCATAGCGCACATAATAGAAGGTATAGAACAGCACGAGGGCACCAATTCCGTAGAAGAGTCCAATTCGCTGTGTAGGGTCAAACGCCGGGAAGATAAGAATAAATGTGCAAAGAGCCAGACACAAAAGCGGCATCACCGGGTAAAACGGCGCTACGAACTGTAGATCCTCTATTTTTCCACCCTCGCGCAAGTATTGACGGCGGAAATTGAATTGGGAAAGAGCAATCCCCATCCACGTGAAGGTAACCGCAATACCCGATACAGACATGAGCAGCACGTATACCGTATCCGCTGCAACCACGCTGGTTAACAGAGACAGAAGCGAGAACGCCAGCGTCGCCAAAAGTGCATTCAAGGGCACTTTACGTTTGCTCAATTTCCCAAAAACAGGATGCGCCATATTGCTATGGGAAAGGGACCACAACAAGCGAGTGGCTGCGTACAAGCATGAGTTGCCGACAGACAACAGAGCCGTCAAGATAACGAAATTCATGATATCCGCTGCAAAAGGAATCCCCACAGCATCAAACACCGTCACAAACGGGCTCTCCAAGAGGCCCAGCTCACTCGATGGAAAGAGGGCGGACAAGATCGTGACCGACGCCACATAGAACACGAGAATACGAAACACAACGTTGCGAATCGCCCGCGGAATGGTCTTCTGCGGGTCTTCTGCTTCCCCGGCTGCAATTCCGATCAGTTCAGAGCCTTGATAAGAGAACACGACGTTCATCATCGTCACAAAAACGATCGCAATGCCAAACGGGAATAGTCCCCCATCTGCCGAAAAGTTGGAGAGAAACGGAGCGGGTCTTCCTTCCATACTGACAATACCGAATATAGCACCTAGTCCGACAATAATAAACATAAGGACAGCTAATACTTTAATTCCGGCAAACCAGTACTCCGTTTCCGCAAACCCTTTTGTCGTCAGCGCATTGAAGGTAAAGAGCAAAACGATAAAGAGCGCGCACCAAATCCAGATCGGCGTATCCGGGAACCACCGTTGCATGACCATGCCCGCGGCAGTGAACTCTACCCCGGCCGTTGTAGCTGACCCTAGCCAATACATCCATCCCAGTGTAAACCCGCTCGCCGGACCAATATACTTGCTGGCGTAGGCTTGGAAAGAGCCTGTTACTGGCATTTTTACAGAAAGCTCACCCAGGCACGTCATGACCAGATACAGCAAAACCCCGCCGACGATATAGGCGACAAGCGCTCCACCAGGTCCAGCCTGATTGATCGTGAAGCCCGCGTTGAGGAAGAGCCCTGTCCCGATCACGCCACCTAACGACAGCATAAACAAGTGGCGACTTTTCATGGAGCGTTGTAGCTGTGTATCTCTTTCATTCCCAGTGTTCATATGATTCCTCTCTTTCACCAGCTTTTTAAGAGGTCTATCAGAGGTCTATAAAAGAAGAGAGAACTGCCTGCGCTAGAAACGCAGGGACAGGCAGCTCAATCCTCCGTCTTGTTTACGGAATTCAGACATATCCAGCTCAATCACATGGTAGCCAGCGTCAGTGATTTGCTTTTTCGTACTCTCAAAGCCTTTTGGAATAATGACGTAGTCGTTGATATGGATGCAGTTCGCGGAGTACTCGACTTCTTTTTCCACGATCAGATGCTTGTATTGGCTAAACACTTCAGAATCGATGAACTCCCCAGCCAAAACCAGCAAGTCATTGCCAAGGTAGGCGATTCCTGTTTTCAGGTGGAAAAACTCTTTCAATGGAACAATGGTGACTTCATATCCGTATTTCGAGAGAATCTCGCGGAACTGGATGGCTCCTTCTTCATTCGTGCGTGTCGACAGACCGACATAGAAATGGTTGTCTACCTGCATGACGTCTCCACCATCGAGGAAGCCAGGGGCCTGAATATATTCAATCGTGTCATAAAAACGAGGAAGCACCAATTTCATATCCTCTATTTCACCATTGCGGCTTTCTGCACCGGGATTGGTGATGACGGCGCACTTTTCCGTGAGAACCGCTGTATCTTCCACAAACGTAGAATCCGGGAAACGCTCGTCTGCTTCCAGAACGGTTACTTCCAGACCTGTCTGCTTCAGCGCTTCTACATAAGCGGCATGCTGTTTGAGAGCAAGTTCAAAATCAGGTGTACCCAAATCAGAAGTCGTCAAACCATTTACATAACTCTTTCCCGGTTTTCTTACAATCGCACGTGAAAATTTCATGATGATAGATCTCCCTTCTGTTTTCGAATCTTGCTTTTGTCTAACAGTGGGCGACAAAGAAACGAGCATGTAAACGCTTCCTCATCTGCTGCTTTTGCTTGTTCATCGCCACCATGTTGCATTCATTCTCCTCTGAGCAATCACTCAGAAACATTCCGCATCGTGGAATCACTTCTGCAATACAAAATTACACTCTTAATGTAAAATAGTTTCAAATTTTTTGTCAACGAATTTTTATCTAGTCTAAATTATATTGATTCGGCTGAAAAATTCTGATAGATTGAGGTCATATTAAGCTGGCGTGACATTCAACGAGCAGTCACTATGCAACAAAGCCAGGAGGTAACCCACGTTGGTACAATCGATTGACCGGGCGATGAGCATCATCTCCGTCCTGGTATCAGATCCAAACAAGCAGCATTGGTCCATCTCGGAAATTGCTGAACAAACGAACCTACCGCTGAGTACGGTTCACCGTTTAATCAGCAGCCTCATCAAGCATGGACTCATCCTCCAGGTTCCTGAGAGCAAGCAGTACAAGGTCGGCTATACGTGGATGGAGATCGGGCTGCGCATCCTGGACAAGATGGATATGCGCGCTGTCGCCCGAACTGTCATGGAGCGATTGGCAGCAGATGTACGGGAAACAGTCTATCTGAACATTCCACAGGGCTCTCATGCTATCGTACTCGAACGAGTGGAAGGTCCCATGTCTGTCAGAAGCATGGATAATCTGGGCGAGCGTATTCCGCTACATATCGGTGCGGCAAACAAAACGATTCTCGCCAGCATGAATCCGACCGAAGCAGAGCAAATCGTGACCGGTTTAATCCCGGATACAGAAAAACAACGCGAGCTGTTAGATCGACTGCCAGAAATCAGACAAAACGGCTATGCAGTCAGCTACGGTGAGAAAACCGAGGGCACCGCATCCATTGCCGCTCCTATCTTCGGTGTCAACCAAAAGGTCGTGGGCGCTTTGAGTATCGGCGTTCCGAGCTATCGGATCAACGAGCAACTCCTGTCCTCACTCATTGAACAAGCCCAACAAAGTGCCAAGGAAATTTCCCACAAGATCGGTGCCTTGCCTTAATTTTTTTGCCCACTAACCGGAAACAGTTTTCACTATACGGAAAACGGAGGCGTTTTTTATGCAAAAATGGCAAACAAAAGAGCAACTCGTTGATCTCTTGTGCAATTTGGTAAGCATCCCAAGCATTACAGGATCATCAGCCGAGAAGGACTTGCCGGGCTACGTCGTCGATCAGTTGCGTACCCTGCCTTATTATCAAGCCAATCCCGATCATGTGCGTGCGAATCCGACTGAAGATGGGCGCCATTTTGTCACTGCGCTCGTTAAAAAGGAAGGCGTACGGGACACCGTCATTCTCGTCAGCCATTTTGATGTGGTCGACGTCGAGGATTACGGCGCCTGGATGAAGCATGCTTTTGATCCGAAGACCCTCACTCCTCTCTTCCTGCAAAACCAGGCGGATATGCCAGCAGACGTTCAACAGGATATCCGCACCGGCAACTGGCTGTTTGGCCGTGGCACCATGGATATGAAATGCGGACTGACGCTGCACATGTCGATGATTGAGCAAGCGATTGCTGGAGAGTTCGATGGCAACATTTTGCTTCTGACAGTCCCTGACGAAGAGGTGAATTCTGTCGGGATGCGGGCAGCAGTCCCAGCACTGTTGAAAATCGCCGAAGAGTTCGACCTAAGCTACACGACCGTGCTCAACTCTGAGCCGATGTTTACCCGCTACCCAGGGGATACGAATACGTACTTGTACACAGGCTCCATCGGAAAAGTTCTGCCGGGCTTCCTCTGTTACGGCAAAGAAACACATGTCGGCGAACCTTTTGCCGGGTTAAACGGCAATTATATGGCCTCTCAAATTACGTGTGAGCTCGAGCTGAACACATCCTTTTGCGAGGTCGTTGAGGGGGAAGCATCTCCTCCGCCGACGAACCTGATTCAAAAGGATTTGAAAAAAGAGTACTCTGTACAAATTCCGCACCGTGCAGTGACCCTGTTCAACCTGTTCCTGCTGGAAAAGCAGATGGAGGATGTCGTAGAGCCGCTGCTGGAATCGGCAAGAAATGTCGCAGAGCGTATGAAGCAAAACTACCTCAAGCATGCGAGCCAGTTTGCCAACTTTGCGCCGTTTAGTCCGCGTGATCTGTCCATTTCCGTCATGACTTACGAAGAACTGTACGCCTACGCGAAGAAAACGTACGGGGAAGAAAAACTGCGTCAACTGGAAGCAGATGTGATCGCCAACCGCGGCGACAAGGACGACCGCGACACCACGATCGAGCTGGTGGATCAATTAGCGATTCTGTGCAAAGAACTGTCGCCAATGATGATCTTGTTCTTCGCTCCGCCGTTTTACCCGGCAGTCAGCTCGCGTAATCATCCTCTGATTCAGCAAACGATGGAAGAGATGAAAGCATACGCGAGAGATCAGCACCAGGTCAATTTGGTCAAGCAAAACTACTTTGGCGGTATCTCGGATCTAAGCTACGTCGGACTCCAATATCCGGCGACATCCATGAAGCCATTGGTAGCGAACATGCCTTTGTGGGACAACGGCTACTCCATTCCGCTTCAGGAGCTCGAGGCTTTTGATGTACCTGTCATGAATCTCGGTCCAGTCGGACGTGACGCCCACCAGTGGACAGAACGTCTGGACGTCGACTATGCATTCGATACGTTAAAAGACATGCTGCCTCGTTGCATCCAGTCTCTCTTACAAAATGGGAAAGCATTGAAGGAATAGCAAAAGGGAAAAGGGTCCTGTACCGACAGATCACTGTCGCGCGGGAGCCTTTTTCCTTATAATGAAGAAAAACCATTTCAAGGGAGGGTTACGCATGGAATTTCAAGCGAAAGAAAATGGCTTTATCACTCAACTGTCCTACGGTGAGCTTCACGTATCTGGTGATGAACAGTATGGCTTTCGCCCTTACCAGCTCTTGGTCTCTTCCATCGCTGTTTGCAGTGGCGGTGTTTTGCGAAAAGTATTGGACAAGATGAGAATGCCGTGCACGGATATGAAAGTAACCGCAGATGTACAGCGAAATGAGGCAGAGGCAAATCGGGTTGAAAAAATTCACCTCCACTTCATCATTACGGGTGACAATATGAAAGAAGAAAAAGTACAAAAAGCCATTGAAGCCGCAAGCAAAAACTGCCCGATGGTCCAATCTGTCAAGGGAAGCATCGTCGTAACCGAATCCTTCGAATTGGTATCATGATAGGAAATACAGTGCTAACGCCAACTCCTTTGTTTCTGCTTCAATACATCCAGCAGGTCACCTTGTCACCGACAGAAGTATGGGCGTTTTCCGGTGGATCTACCCATGCCGTACTCATCGTGACAAAAGGATCGGGCCGGTTGCTGAACGAGTCGGATCAAGCCACTCTGCTAGATGAAAGTGTGCTGATTCTTTCGCGAGAATCTGCGAGGCAAGTAAGCGCTGATACAGAAGAGCCACTCCGTTTCCTCGTACTCTATTTTGATGCTCTGCAACAGCAAGACCAGGTCACCAACGCCTACAGCCCGAGTCTTTCCTGGCATCTTGACCACAGCTCCTGTTTATTTCACCAGGTCGATCACGGTACGGAGCTTGCCCTCACACTGTATGCCCATCGACAAGCCAGTGATCCGTTGGAAGCTTTTCAAAATCAAATTCGCTTTCAGCAATTGCTGCACCTGATTTGGAGTCATGCAGAACGGCAGGCTGCCGTAGAAACATCAAGCGTTGTCGATCAGACGATTGCTTACATTCATACGAATTATGCGGAGCCAATCACCTTAGATGATTTGGCGAATCGAGCTGGCCTTACCCCTCGGTATTACACCGAAGTCTTCAAGAAAAGGGTCGGAAAAAGCCCGATCGAATATTTGACGAGCTGCCGGATGGAGCATGCCAAGACGCTTCTGCGCGAATCGAATAAACGTTTGCGCGAGGTAGCACGCCTGGTCGGGTATGCCGATGAGTTTTACTTCAGCAGACGTTTTAAACAGCAGGTAGGCATGTCGCCGACTGTCTTTGTCCGCATGAATCAGAAGCAAATGGCACCCGTCACCTTCCACTATGCCGAGTATTTATTGGCACTCGGAATCAGACCGATTGGCGCTCCGGAAGAGCAGGTCACTTATTTACGCGAACAATTGCGGATGAAAGAGGCAGATGAGATTGTCAGCCTGCCTGAGAACACACCAGACTTGATCGAATCCTTGCAACCGACGTTTATTTTGACCGAATCGACAAGGGATTGCGCTGCTTTCTCCAAGATTGCACCGACAATTGCTTTTCCGTGGATGGGGCATGATGTGTTTGGTCATTTGAACATGCTGGCCGATGTGCTTGGCATGAAAGATCGGGCACGCTTGTGGCTCAAGCAGCATGAACAGAAGGTTTTGAAGGCCAAGCGATACATCGATGCTCATATTCTGAAGGAAGAAACATTCTTGATCCTCAATGTGCGTCCACAGAGCCTATTGGCATACGGCGCCAGAAATATCGGGCATGTGCTGTACAAATCCTTGAAGCTGACGCCACCCAAACTAATTCAAGAAGAGCTGACACGCAACCCCAATTTCTGGGCGACCACAATCACTGAGGATCAATTAAGCCAGTACGCAGCAGATTGGCTGTTCGTTCATATTTTTGATGATGATCTCTCACGGGCACACTTCAAAGAGTTGATGAAACAGGATGTATGGCAACGAATTCCTGCTGTACAAAAAGGGCAAGTGGTCATTCTTGATCCGATTTGGTTCTCGTATGATCCCCTCTCCCTCGACATCCAGTTGGAAGAGGCCGTCCAAATTTTGACCCATACAAACACCGCCACATTGTCCAAAGAAAAACAGAATATTCTCCATGGATGAAAAGAGTGTGTTCAGGGTAAGATGAACCTTGTTAATGAGAATGATTTTCATTCATGGAGGATATACGATGAAACGATTACGCATACAAGCGTGGCTGCCCGGATTGATGATTCTTCCCTTGCTCCTGCTCACAGCATGCGGCCAGACAGCCAGCCCCAATTCATCTGCACCTGCACAAGAAAGTAAAAGCGGCGAGACTCGCGTCCTAAAGCACGCGAAAGGCGAATCGACTATTCCTGTGAAAGCTCAGCGGGTCGTAGCCCTGCAATATTTGGGTCCCATGCTTTCCATTGGTGTGAAGCCAATCGGTGCGTTGAAGGGACATATGGAAGGTCCGGACATGGAGCCACTGGTTAGTGGAATCGAAGTCGTGGGAGATTATGATGCCTATAATCTGGAGAAAATCCTCGAGTTGCAGCCTGACATGATCCTGACCGGTACCGAAGTCGAGCAACAGGTATATGAAAAGCTGACGAAGATCGCGCCTGTCGTGGCGATCGCCTTCGAACAATATGATGTCTACGGGCATGTACAAAAGGTTGCGGAAGCACTAGGCCGCGAGGAAGAAGGAAAGGCTTGGGAGCAGAAGTATAAAGCAAAGGTTGAAGAAGCTCGTAAGCTCGTCCATGCTAAGGTCGGGAAGGACGAGACCGTCGCAGCATTAAATGTCCGTGCGAAAACGATCAAAATGTACGGTGCTCGCAACATGGGCCATGTTTTGTACAACGATCTTCAGTTGACTCCACCGCCACTCATTAAGAGCGAGATCGATAAAGACCCGCTGTTCTGGTCAAAAGACGTGTCCATGGAGCTTTTACCCGAATATGCAGCCGACCATATTTTCCTGATGCTGTTCCCTGGCGAGGATGCCGCTCAGTATTTGAAAGAAATCGAGCAAAGCAGTCTGTGGAAAAACTTGCCCGCTGTCAAAAACAATCATGTTTACGTAGTCGATGTGGATAGATGGCTTGGCTACGATCCCATTTTGATTGAAAAGCAGTTGGATGAGGCTGTGCAGGATTTGACTGGAACGAAGAAATAATAAGATTCTGGTTTGGGTCAACATAGTGGAGGAGAAGAAAAAGCACAGTTCTCTTCGACTCTGACACGCCAGCACGGGGGATTGACTGTCCGTCTCCATTTCAAAAAGGGGACCGTCGAGCCAAAGCCACCCTACGGGCGGAAGTTTCTCGAGGAAGAGGTGTTCGACAAGCGGGTCCCCTTTTTGAAGTTCCGACTGGGTAGGCGTTGTCAAGGTCTACGAGCTCTGTGCTTTTTCTTCTCACCAGCTTTATTGGCTTATTGACACCTTTTAAAACTTAGGATGATCAAAAACGCTTAACTAAAGTATAAGCCCCACAAAAAACAGCCCGGAAGCTTAGCTCACCGGGCTGTTTTATTTAGTTACTGACAGGCTGTTGCTGTGGAACCTTCGCTCTGCTCTTTTTCCCCTCTGGAATGAGCAGATTCAAAAGAACCGTTGCCAAGGCCCCTACTGTAATGCCAGAAGATAAAATGTAGTTCACGAAATCAGGTACTCCGGCGAGCGCATCTTTTGGCAGGACCGTTACTGCCATTGTCAGCAGGATCGGCAAACCGATGACCATCATCGTGCGATCATCAATCGTAATGTTTTGAATGACTTTGATTCCATTCGCCACAATCGCTACACACACGATCCCAAAAATTCCGTTGATGACTGGCTCCGGTATACAGGTAATCGCCGCCGACAGCTTTGGTACCAACCCAAGGGCAATCAAGATCAATCCTCCGGCCATTATCGCCATTCGGCTTCCTACTCCTGTCACGGCAATCAACCCAGCATTGGAGGAATAGCCAGTCGTAGGTGTACCTCCGAACAATGCCCCGACAAAGCACCCCAAACCTTCACCGACAGCACCGCGATTCAGTCGCTCCTCCGTCAATTCACTGTTCGTTACCGTAGAGACGACGAACCAAGTCCCTGTTGTTTCAATCATGATAATCAAATAAACAAAAAGCATCGTCAAAACTGCACTGAGATCAAATACAGGAGCCCCGTACGGAAACAGCTTTGGCATGGACAGCCACGGTGCTTGTCCAACCGGACTAAAATCTACCGTTCCAAAAAAGGCGGCCGTTACCGTTCCGACGAAAATTGCAATCAGCACAGATACAAGTCTAAAAAACGCCCCCGCAACCTTTGCTCTTGTGCCAAGCAGCATACAGATGACAAGCACTCCAGCAGAAACGGCGGCAATCAAAATGTTCGTCCAAATATTTCCCGGGGAGTGATAAATGTTTCCCATCCCTGTTGGCATCAAGGCAATGCCTACGATGATGATCACCGTCCCGCCGACTAGCGGTGGAATGAATTTGCGTACCGCTTTGGCGAACCATTTCAATGGATAACCCATCAGGGCCACAAACAGCGCTCCGGGAATCATGCTGCCAATCATCGCACCCATCCCCAGCTTACTGCCGATCGCAGCCAACGCACCGATAGGTACATAGGAAGGTCCTTGCACGACAGGCAAACGCAATCCAAAGCCAGTCTGGATCAACGTCCCGATACCCGTTGCGAGAAAACACATTTGAATGAAGAAAGAAGTGCTCGAAGCGTCCATAGTTAGCAGCCCAGCAATAATAATAGGAGCAATGTACAAGTCCATAGCCAACACATGCTGCAAACCAAGTAAAAACGCCTTGCCCACACTGATTTTGTCATCGACGCCCACAACAAGCTGATTGCTTTCTCGATGTTGTTCCACTTTCAAAAGGCCTCCCTAGTGGTATTTTAGCTAATTACGAACGATATAAGTGGGATTATACCGGATAAATCCGTTTTTAGGCAACTATTCACGTAATAAATAGGTCACATCACTTTATAATGTTCGTGTTTTCTGTTGACTTCCCTTCCAATCTCCCGCTACAATGGGTGAATAAACGAAGTATCGACAAAGGAGTGTCTCATCAATGATCGTGCAAGATACCGTGCTGCGTAATGAGTGGATCGTCGCCTGTCGTTCGGTGGATGTGCAAGACCGCCCAATCCAGGTCACCATTATGGGCGAGCGGGTCGTCCTCTTCCGCAACGAAGAAGGAATCCATGCGTTTAAAGATCTCTGTATTCACAGAGGCGCTGCCCTGTCTCTGGGTTGTGTCCGAGAAGGAAAGCTGGTCTGTCCGTATCACGGATGGGAATATGAAGCATCCGGAGCCTGTGTCAAAATCCCTCAGTTGCCTGCCGATCAAGCGATTCCAGGTAAGGCGCGCGCTGTGTTATACGGCTGTGCAGAGCGTTATGGATTCGTGTGGGTGAATCTCGCCAACCAATCTCCTGAGTTTTTTGCCCTGCCGGAATTTGAGGATCATCGTTTTCGAAATGTCATTTGGGGACCACAGACAGTAACGGCCAAGCCTCCACGCATCGTAGAGAACTTTTTGGATGTAGGCCATCTGGCTGTCGTGCATGAGGGGTATTTGGGTGTTGAAACACATATGGAAATCGGGGATTACCGCGTTCACCGCGACGAGAACGGTATCATTCGCACGGATGAGATCAAGATTTTTCAGCCTGACCCGGACGGTACTGGTCAAGCGAAGCACGTTTATTACACCTACGAAATCCTCCGTCCACTCACGGTAAAATTTACGAAGCGTGATGCAGAAAACGGCAATCTGATGTCCATTTTGCTTACTGTGATGCCGCTGGATGAAACTCGAAGCGTAGCTTATGGCGTCCTTTCTTTTAATTATGAGACGAACCTTTCCGATGAGGAAATCAATAGCTTCCAAAACCTCATCTTTGCACAAGATAAACCGATCGTGGAAAATCAAAAGCCTGAGGACCTGCCACTCGATCTGCAAGTAGAGCTGTCCTTAAAATGCGACCGCGCGAGTATCGCATACCGTCAATACTTGACGGAGATGGGTGTCACGCACGGGACGGCATAAAGTGTAAACAGAAAGGACCTGTCAGCCCTAGTTTGTTCACATAGGCTAACAGGTCCTCTTTTGCTTTCCAGTCTTGCTTTTATAAAAGCGGAGACAACAGCCGCGTCAACGATTCCAGCAAACGCAAACGCAGTGGTCGGTTCACATACTCTCCCAATGTCATTTCCCGGCAATCAGCCAGATCGGAGACAAACAGTTCCTCCAGCTCCTTTGCCATCTGCGAGTCGTACATAAACGCGTTCGTCTCGAAATTCAGCTTGAAGCTGCGAATATCGACATTGGCCGTTCCCACAGACGACAACTGGGTATCAACCACAATAGCTTTGGCGTGCATGAAGCCTTTTTCGTAGAGGTAGCAGCGTACACCGCTCTTTAACAAATCACCGAGATAAGAGTGAGTCGCCCAGAATACCAACAAATGATCCGGCTTTCCAGGGACCATCACCCGCACATCTACCCCGGACATTGCCGCCATTTTCAGTGCGGTCAGCATACTTTCATCGGGAACGAAGTAAGGCGTCTGCAAGTAAATCTTCTTCCGCGCCTTGTAAATCATCTTCAAAAAAGCATGTTTGATTTGTTCTTTTTCCGAGTTAGGCCCGCTTGATACGATCTGAACGCCAATCGTGCCCTCAGGCTCATGAATTTCTGGAAAATACGCGAGTGACTCATGCATTCTTTTCGTTGCAGACAAATTCCAGTCCAGGAAAAAACGCGCTTGCAGCATGTACACCGCTCTTCCCTCAATGAGCAAATGGGTATCACGCCAATACCCCAGCTTCTTATCCTTGCCCAAGTATTCATCCCCGATGTTGAAGCCTCCGATATAGCCAATCTTGCCATCAATAATCGTCAGCTTGCGATGGTTCCTGAAGTTGACCCGAAAATTAAGGAACGGAATCTTCGCCGGGAAAAAGGAGGCGACTTCTCCCCCTGCTTCTACCAACGGGCGCAGAAACCGGGAGGAGACACCAGAGGAACCAACCGCATCATAGAGCAATCGAACCTCGACACCCTCCTTTGCCTTCTTCGTCAACAGTTGAATGAGCTGTTTCCCTAAATCATCGTCATTCAAAATATAGTAGAGCAAATGGATATGCTCTCGAGCTTCCTCCATCTGTTTGAACATGAGGTTGAACAGACTATGGCCTTCCTTAAAAACCTGAATGGTATTATCCTGCGTATAATACGCTCCATCACTTACCACGTTCATGAAAATCATGTCGCGGTGTCTCTCCATCTCAGGGTCGTTCACCTGTAGTTCACCATGGGCAAGCAACTGCTTTTGTCTATCGACCGCAGCTCGAAAATGAGAAAATTCTCCTTCCTTGAGCCGATACAGCTTTTTCTTGCTTAGCTTATGTCCAAAAATCAGGTAAACGATAAACCCGATGCCCGGCAAAAACAGCAAAACCATCAACCAGGCCCAGGTTGCCGCAATGTTTCGCCTCTCCATGAAAATAAGAACGGCAGCCAAAATCAGGTTACCTATTGTAATAATCGCAAATATTTTTTCAGACATTGCCATCACACCACATCCACCTCTAGGATTTCTCCCATCTTACAACATTTACTATCGGGATTCATCCTTCCTATCCATCTAGTTTGTCCTAAGTTGCCAATAGTTTTCCACTCTTCATGATACATTTGTCGTCCAAATACACATCCGGCTCTTTGACAACCAGATCAATATGTACCCCCGCGACAATCGTCCCACCAAACGTGTTGTTGCTACCAAAGGCTACGTGAATCGTTCCGTACACCTTCTCGTCCTCTAACACAACCCCCGTGATACGCGCCTTGTCATTCGTTCCGATTCCGAATTCACCCAGCATCCGCCCATCTTGGTCTCCAAGCATTTGCAGGAGGCGTTCACCCGCTGTTCCTTCTGCCTCTGTGATCCGACCATTTTGGACCGTCAGTAACAGGGGAGAATCAATTTTTCCGATACCGGCGATGGAGCCATCGACGAGGATTTGTCCCTCTGCTGTCCCTTCCAGTGGGGCGATATACGCTTCCCCGGAAGGCAAATTGCCGGATTCCCCCGGATTGACGTACATGCCTGTACTCGGCACCCCATTGCGATCTGCGATGGAAAACGTCAGTGACTTACCCGCTTTTTCGATTCGCACGGTGCTTGCTTGGGTCAGCATCTCGGTCACGCGCTCGGTGAGTGCCTTTACTTGTGTATAGTCTGCGGAAATCGCTCCCGCAAGGAACATGTCTTCCGTAATAGCTGGCATGGTAGCGAGTCTTGTACCATTTGCTGCTGCTTCTTTTCGTGCTTTTGTATGCGTCAAAGAGTGCTGGGTCACACATACCACCACATCTGCGCTCTTCATCGCCGCTGCAACAGCCTCAGGAGGCTCTTGACCAGACTTTTCCCGCTCCTTCATGACCATCAGCATCGCTTCTGCACCGAGCTGTTTACCGGCTTCCCAGAGCGCCTCCCCGATGTCCCGCTTCCGCTCGTCGGCCACCACCAAAAATGTCTCATTCGCCTGTAATGCCAAGCAATTCATCAAAATGGCCTTGCTGGATTCTATCAATGTCATGTAAGAATCATCCCTTTTCATCTATCTTATGGTTAGATTATATCCACTTTTTTCTTGCAAACTCTTCTGTCTTCGCTAGATTGGATCGTTAGTCCTGCCCTTCTTATGTTTATCGGAATCTTCTTGCTTTTGTCGTTAAATTTAGTATGATTAGAATACAAATGAAAACGCTTAAGACAATGAGGTCTTCCACCCGCGCTTTATCAATAGGCGTGGGGAAGGCCTTTTTCTTTTGAAAGAAATGATAACGTTTTCATTTGAGGGATCGAGAAAAAGAAGAAGGGGATGACAACCATGTCACACAGAAAAGCCCAACACAAAACGTGGTGGCTGACCATGCTGATGATCGTCGCTCTACTCGCGATGCAGATGCCAGCTTTGGCCAAGGACACCAACGTGCAGATGCTCGACAAGGGGAAATGGGCACCTGCGACTTATCAAGCCATCCATGAATTGATTGAGAAAAACGGCATCAAGAGTGCCTCCTACCATGCCAACAAAAAGCCGTATGTCGTTTTTGACTGGGACAATACGAGCATCATGCATGACACAGAGGAAGCGCTGTTTGTTTACCAGATCAACCATTTGGCTTACAAGCTCACACCAGAAGAATTCGGGAAGGTCATCCGCACGAATGTACCAGAGGGACCGTTTTCCGATTCGTATAAAAATGTCGACGGCAAGACTGTCACGCTCGATGCCATCGCGACTGATCTCGTAGCCGACTACACGTACTTATATCAAAATTATCAAGGTCTTAAAGGAACGAAGTCGCTGGAGGAAGTGACAGCAACAGAGCAATTCGCAGATTTCAAAGCTAAGCTGTTTTTCTTGTATGAAGCGATCAACGATACGCACAGCAACACGATTGGCTATCCGTGGGTACTCTACCTCTTCACGAACATGACAGTGGAAGAAGTGCAACAGTTGGCGGAAGCATCCAATGATCTGGGCCTCGGTATGGCGATTCAAAAAGTAACCTGGACGAGCCCGAAATCATTGGCAGGCAAAACAGGCGTGGTGAAAGCCTCCCATACAACGGGTCTGCGCCTCACTTCCGAAGTCGCAAACCTGATGAACACGCTACGTGCCAATGGCATCGACGTGTATGTCGTGAGTGCTTCCTTGGAAGATGTTGTTCGTGTCTTCGCTACTCTCCCGAAATATGGCTACAATCTCCCAGCGGAGAACATCATTGGCATGCGTCTGAAAACAGAAAACGGACGGATCACGAATATGTACCAGCCTGACTACCCGATCACGGTAGCCCACGGCAAGACGGAAGTGATCCAGGATGTACTGGTGAAAAAGTATGGTCATGGTCCTATCTTCATCGCAGGCGATAGCAACGGTGATTTCGAGATGATGACAGAGCTGGACAGCGTGCAGCTCGTGCTTGTCGTAAACCGCGTCAAGGGCGGCAAAATTGGGCAGCAAATTACCAAAGGTGCAGAGCAGATGGGCAAAGCAAACCCGACGGTAGTCCTGCAAGGACGCGACGAGAACACAGGCATGTGGATTCCGAGCGAAGCGACAATCCGACTTGGGCAGAAAGAGCCGCAGTTGGTCGCGAAATAACGTAGAAAAAACCGCCCTTGTACCGGGGCGGTTTTCTTCTTTATTGATTAGGAACTGGAATTCTCCACTCTAGCGGATATTTTTTCTGAACAGCATCTAGTCGTAGGGTGAGCTTCTCCGGGAGCTTGGTTATTTCTCCTCCTTCCCAATGTCTGCTGTCCTCCAGCCGAATTTTGTACGTTGCTCGCTCCCGTCCTGACTGATCAATAGGTCCCTTGGATTGACCACCCATTTTAGCCCGGTAGGTTGTCCCCTGCCCATCTTGAAGTACCCACCAAGGCAAGTATATTCTCGTAATATCTTTGGAAAGTACATCGATCTCCATTTCCATTTGCTGTTTTCCCGAATCATCATCTTTTGCCAGCTTGATGCTTTTCAATGTAAAGATATCTTCTCCCACTTGTTTGATTACGGGCTTCTTGTTCAATTCATCCGGATGAAAGGTGACACTCATATCATACGGTATCACCTTATGGAAGCTGTTTATGACGAGTGTCGCTGCTTTGTCTTTTGGCAACGGATCGTCGTCCGTGATCCAGCGGAAATGCCCATAGCGATCAATGGAATGTGATCTTCCCATGAGCCTTTCCTTTCCCTTGCTGCCATCTGTTCCCTCGTAGTAATATCCCAGCCTGTACTGCTGATACGGAAGAAATAGAGCATAATCGGGGTTCATCGTCTTTCCGGTTAGCTTTTTTGCTTCTTGTTCCAATTGTTTTTTGGACGCCTCTGTCCATTGTGTCTCCAGCTCAATTCGGGTGGCCGTTGGCGTGTTGACGATCTGGTGCAGGGTCATCTTCAATCCATGCTTCGTCACTTGCGTTTGATTGACAGGCAGCACAGTCGTTGCAGCCGTTGTTTTTGCCATCGTGATCGGAACTTGCAGCTTCCAGTTTCCTTTTCTATCACCGATTTCATCAAAATGGATCGACAACGTTTTCGGAAGGGGCTCCTGTTCTTTTTCCCCGAGGATAAACCGGACGATTCCCACATTTTCTTCAAAGGTAGTTCCCCACTTGTCAGTCATGACCTCCCCTTTGGCATCCAGCAATTCAACGGCATTGGATTCTGCGTTTGTCGCTGACGGATATGTAGGGAGCAACGGCTTGTCATCCGACTGTTTTATCATTAAAGCTACTATTACCTGCGCCGGATCAGCAATGATTTCCTTTACCTCCAAGGTGATCCCCTGATCGGTAACAGAAAGATTCGATGTTTCGGAGAAGCCTTGTCTCGCCGCCTGTTGTACGCCTTCATCGAACCCGTCTTGAGCAAAGATCGATTTGACATAGGCCGCAAACGATGGGGACACCTGCATGCTTGTGAGCAGAGCGACTATGACCGCGGAAGCGATGCCGATGGATGTCCATTTTTTGCTTCGAAAAACTGAGCGTCTTCTCACTTGCACTACGTGATTCTTGCCTGGCATTTGAAAATTCGGCGTCTCGACAGCTCCCGCTACGTTCCTAAGCGTCTCTTGGACTTGCCGCTCCTCGTTAGTCATGAGTCATTGCCCCTTCCCGCAAAAAATCCGATCGTATGCCATCCTTGTCCAATTGTTGTGCGATCAGCTTCCTGGCCTTGTGCATCCGCGATTTGACCGTCCCCTCAAAGGAGCCCGTAATTTTGGCGATCTCCGACACGCTGAAGCCTTCGTAGTAGTAAAGAATAATGACCGCGCGATGCTCCGCCTTCATGCTGCGAATCGCCTGCCATATTTGCCGCTGCTCCTCTCGCTGGATCACGTTATCCAGCGGTGTCGTCACCTCCTCCGGGATCATCTCCTCATATTCCACAGCAGGCTTCTGCTTGCGTACCAGATTCAGAGCCCGAAACGTAATGATCCGGTATAGCCAATTGCGAAAGGCCATTCCCCGTTTTGGATCGAGTCGGTCTATGTGCTGATACGCTTCGATGAGCCCTTCCTGAACAGCATCTTGCGCCAGATGCTTGTCATGAATGATCAAATACGCCGTCCGGTATGCCATTGCCAGATAAGGCTTGACCAATTGTTCGAAGGCCAAAGGCTCGTTCTCTTGGCATTTGGCAATCAACTCCCACTCATCCACAGCGTTCCCTCCCCTCGTTTTTGCTCTACTGTATATTCACGAGAACGCAGAGTTTGGTTCACGTTACATAGGCGAAAAATTACTGAACATGGAAAAACCCGTCCCCTGAACAGAAACGGGTGAATATTATGCGTAAGGAGCTAAAATAAGAAATACAAAATAATAGTGACTACATATGCCCCCTGTTAAACCATTGGATACATGACGAAAACGGTACTGAAATATTGATTCCTTAGACTATCCTCTTGTATTACTGGGTCCAAATTTTTAAATGCTTCTGTTTCTAAATCTTCTTCATTTAAGACAACATCTCGCCAAAAACCTAAACCTATCTCAGGAAAAGCGTATCTGTCGCCCCACTTTGCACCTTCATCCTGTGTATAATTTGATATCTTATCGATTTTTTCCGCTAATGGTGTCGCCTTTGTATGAACCACATCGATACCGTAAACAAAACAACTGAATCCTCCGCTAATATTGTATGTATCTATGGGAACTTCGATAAAACTCACTTTGTTTTCCTCATACTGTATCAGAAATGTCACATATTTCAGCGGCCATTCTTGCTCATAAGCCTTTACTTCTTCCCTAGTCATTCCTAACTTTATGGGGCCAACCCCTATTCCTGGCTCTATGATAATGTCCTCCATCGCAATCCCTCTACCATCCTTTTATTTCGAACTTGATACAAAACTTTTCCAATACACTACATAACCATTCACAACTTTTTAGTAATAGCAAAAAACTCCCCTACGAATCCGTTATCTTCTTTTTCTATCTACTTCGTAATGAGAGAGACTTTGGGTTGCTAATTGGGAGAGGATGCAATGAGGTGTTCAACTTCTTTTCTAAGTTCTGCGATATTCAACCCTGAATAATTTTCTTGGAGGAAATAAAGATCACCATGCTGTTCTATTGTCTCTGGAGAAACTTGTGAAACGAGAGTGTTCTCGCTATTAATTTTTATCTTTCCTTGAACTGAACCTACTATGTTATAGACATCATCGTCATCTTCTGTTAAGAAAACAAAATATGTATTTCCTTCTTTCATAGGAATACTTCCTGCAATCCCTACCGATATTATTCTGGGTTCACCAAGATCATCACTCACTAATTTAGATCCTGGCTTTCCTGCGAAATATTTGGCCGTCTCTCTTTCATCGAATTCCCCTCCAGTTTCCAGTACAGATACTGTATCATCTAGCTCTACATCACCTTTATAGACTTTCGTTAATCTTAATTCAGAGACTGTATACACATCTAGTCTTTCATAATTAGGGTTATTTTTTTGAGAAATAACTTCAGCTTCGGCAATGATATCTGCATTTTCAGCGAGACCCTTCACGTTATTAAAGGTCTCCCTAAACCATGCCTCACCCGAAACAATTTTATAATCTGTATCACTGGAATAAAGAAAACTCTGTTTTTTCAAGCCACCTATATAGTAAACAGCAAGTCCTACAATTGTTATTAAACCAATAGTAGCTAGTGCTATTTTTTTCGTAGATTTAAATTTTTTTATGCTAATCGTTAATACTCCCCTTTCAACCAAATGATAAATCAGTAGTAGAGGTACATGGCTAACTAGAAGCAACTTCGAAACTATTTTTCCAACTTGTATTCCCATGACCCATTGTCATACTTGATTTTGAAAGACAAGGTTTCCCCATCTTGTCTATTGAACGCGAAATAGCCTTCTTTTAATGCCTCATCCAAAAGAATAGTCGGAATGGAATCGCCGGGTTTAGCGTACTGTTGCATAATTTCATCCTGTACGCTAATAAACGGACCAGCTACATCCTCTTCATATTTTTCTCTCATTACCTACGAAGACAACGCCGACTAAAAAAAGACCAGAAAGAATTACATTTCTTTTTTTCATACGGTTACCTCCTACGTGTTTTTATTCAGGCCAATCGGCTTCGGAAACTCGTTCAGAGATTGCTGTTGTACTATCTTGTATTTTCAATTACTACTTTCCATTGATCATTTTCTTTAACAACTGGAAGAGTTATATCTTCCGAAACATGTTCGTTCGAATAATGAAACGTAACACTCATTTTTTCATCTTCAATCTTTTCTACCGATACGGAATCCATATCTATATCCATCATTTGAGTACCAAAACTTTCGTACACTTTCTATTTGTCTTTATCATTATCAAAGCGCTCATCAATTGTGTACTTCATTTTCCTCATTAACCGAAGCGTAAGTGTTGGAAGTCCAAATACCGCCAGTTACCACAACAGCCTCAAGCAGTAGGATTGCAGCAACTTTAGTAGACTTTTTCATTAAACTTCCTCCCCTTTAAAATATTTTACCAGAATACCCCAAGTATTTATTGAACTATCTGTTCACAATAGGTGGAATTTTTGTATTTTCAAAGTTTATCGTAGATCAGTCATTTTAATCATTCATCCTTAAGCCGTTTATTTTCCTCTTCAAGCTTTTTTATTCGGTTATTTTTGGCTGCGATAAGTGAATCTTTACTGCCATCTGTCATATTACGTTTTATGGATTGTGGGGAATTTAACCCTTCTTGTTGTTTTCGCAATCCTTCTATTATTGGAATAATTTATAAAAAACGGTTGTTTTTTACCTTCTTTTTTTACCTATAAGGTAGGACGGTGAAAAGCATGAACGATGAGTTATTAATAGAGGAGTGTAGAAGAGTTTTGAGAAGGATCGCTTGGCGGTTGCAGTATCAAGCAAAGAAGATTTCCACCAGAGAGCTTCCGATCATAGAAAATATCTGTGGGCAGAATCAAATGGCTTCTGTAGATTCTAAGTTACACTTAGAAGAAATGTTGAATTCCCTTCCAGATAAAGCAAGATTTATTATTGAGCAAGTCGTGATCAATGGAGTTCCAGAAGAAATAGTTGCACAGCATTTAGGCATATCTCAACAAGGCGTAAACAAATTCAAACGGAAATATTTAGGGATACTTCGAAAAAAATTAGAGTCTAACCCGCAAGCAGTTAAGTCGTAGGCCCTCCCAAATGGAGATTTTTTAAAAATTTTTTTATAACAAGACCGCTCTAATTTATAACAAGAGCCCCAACTAAAAAGTTGAGGCTCTTGTTTGGGCGACTGCCAACCAAATGACATAAAACCAACGCTAAGAAACTTTTGCGTCACTTTTTTCACTGATTACGAAGGGAATAATGCCGATTCACACCGTTATGCCCCCACAAAAACTGTCGCAAAAGGCGTATTTTACGGCACTTTTCCCCTTAACGTGGGTTTCTGGTTACTTTGCTGGCGGTACCCCATTTACTAGCCTATTGACCCTCATAATGATCTGGCAGGTTCGAAGGAGATTCGATCCTTACAGCTCACAAGGTCTCCTTTTTCCACTTATTTTCAACATAGGTTAGAAAAGCTTGCATTCCTTTGAGCCAAAGAGCCAAAAAGGGTGTCGTAACTGGTAGTACTATCAGGGCATATAGGGGTGCTAATTTAAAATAGTCATGCATGATATCATTCGCTGTAATCTCTGTTGACGGGGTCATTACACGCTCAAAGCCATACTCTAAAATAAGCATCAGCGTAGCACCAACTGACCCCATGAAAAGGGGGATTATAAAACCTAGAAAAGCACATAAAACCCAATATCCCCATAGGCGAATGTTCCTGAATGCCTGGAAGTAACCTGAAATACCAGAAATAATAGAGACAGGAAATAGCGATGTCGCGAAAAACCATAACCATCCCCCAAACGATGCTCCCCCAACCGCCATGCCGCCAGCTGCGAAATCTCCGAGAAAAGAAATGATAAAACTCAAAAAAAACATAGTCACCAAACCGTAAATAAGACCTACTAACGTAGAGCGCACTTTCATACAAATGGTCGCTCCCTCCCAGAACGTAACGCCAGGCTTTTTGCCATATTTTGCGTTAAAGTGACCAGCGGATTGGCCTGTTCCGCCAGCCCGAAACCACTGGCCGTCTGATGATGAAGTTGTCCCATCTCCCCACCATGTGCTGAAGGACTGTTGGGATTGCGCATTCACAAGTTCAGCTAGTGCTGCCGAATAGGTTTCATCGCGGATATGCCACGCCTGTAGCCAGGAAAGTTTGGCGTATGTCGTCCCAGGGCAGGATTCCGCCATCTTGGTGAGTACCAGATTGATAGCGTCCGCTTTCGCTAATGCGAGGGCCTTTTTTGTGTGCTTGCGTAAGCAGAAGCGAATTAATGCGAAGGAATAGCAGAGACGGAGCTTGAGAACCCGAAAATATTTAGGAAAAAATCCCTGGAACTTTTTGTATGCCAAAACGTCATAACAGGTGAATATCATAAACGTAGTGAGCCGATAGTGCTCAAACCATTATCAAAGGATGCTTAGCTATCGGCTGTTCCATAGGCCAAAAAGGGAACTGTTGGGATAACGCTCCAATGGAGAGCTTTTGGGCAAAGCCAAACAATAATGGCTTAATGATAAGCTTTTCACAATACGCAAATGAAGTGCGTACGGCAGTGATTTGGCATATTGAATCCTACTATCACCGCAAAAAAAATTATACGCAGTAAATAGCCATATGATGTTTGAAGAGATTGTGACACAATCAAAAAAATAAAAAGGAGTGTGAAATATGAAAAAAATATTATTGGTTTGTATCATGATCATGTTGATGCTAGCATCGGCATGTGGAAATGTTGAAATGACATCAAACCCAAATACTTCTAGTGAGCCTAAACCTGAAACGGATGAGTCTATTATTCCAAAAAACACATCCGATTGTACTGTAGAACGTATAAATTTGGATAGTGAAACTGGAAAATATTTCTATGGAACTTGGAAAGTTGAGAAGCTTTTAGGATTTGCAAATTCATATAATGATGCTTCTGAATATCCAACAGGGCAAAAATTTATTGGAGATGAACTTATAATCAAAAAAGACTTTTTTTCATCAAAAGGACTTAAAAACTATAAGAAATATCAACATGAACTAAAAAATCCATTATATGAGATTACAGCGACATGCTATAACTCTGACTCTTTTTATAGATTATATAAAATAGATATCCCAGACTTAAATATAAATGATGTGGTAAAAGTAATAGATATAAGTGACCCTTCTACAAAAATGAGCATACCTGTAAGTGTAGGTTTTTTTGTTGTTAATAACGATAGGCTTATCTTGTTATCAGAGGCAACTATTTTTGAGCTTAAAAAAATTACTGATTAAATGAATGAAGGTTATTGTAATAAGTTCTGTGCTAATAGAATAGAAAATATCCGAAAGGTCAACCTTTAGGCTGACCTTTCTTGTTTATGTCGTAAAACGATTAAACTATAGTGTATATACTGGATATTTGTGGGTATATTTCATATCCTTACAAAATAAAGTTGCTTCTTCATTTCTTCTTGTTTTCAAATTTTTATCATATGAAAATGCTTTGCTGACTAATTTTGAACAAGTATCACTTTGAGCTGTTGTAATTGGGCCAATAAAAGGATATATCAACGCATGGGCAAGCATAGCTTCTACATCGTCGGTTGTTAGCACCCCAGGACCTGCATTAAAAGCTAACGAAACAAGTTGTAGACGATCCATAATGTCTTCCACTGATAGGGTGAGGTATTCCGATTTCTTCTTTCGTGAAAAGTAATTTCCTTCGTTTGATGGGCATGAGGTCTGCTCACGATGCAAAAAAAAAATAAGATATGAACCGAACCTTTTTCCGCTAAAGAGGCAATATAGTGTGTAAGCTGCTTATTCAGAGAACAAATAGAACAATCCAATTCACATTATTTACAACAAAAAGGAGCGAATTAATTATGAAAAAACGTTTAATTGGTGGAGTGGTTGCTACTGCGATTTTGATTCCAGTTGCAGCATTTGCGGCTTCTGGCGTGATTGACATGCCTACAAGAACACCGATGACTGTTGAACAAGTCAAAGTGGATGAGGTTGGCAAATCAACGCTCGAGAAGCTGTATCTCGCATATCCTGAAACAAAATCCTTTGAGATTATCGATGCAAGCAACGTTCAAGGTGATGTATCCAAAGGGAAAAATGTAACTAACATGAAACAAACAAGCATCGTACTACAAGAAAAAGGAGGAACCGGCAAAAAGATTACCCTCCATACAAACGGTAGTACGGATGAGATTGAACACGTGATTCAAGAAAATTGGGAGCCTAAGGAGAAGTCACTCATTACTTTAACCGATCAGCAAATCAAGGCGAAGGTAAATGATCTTATTGATAAAATGTATGGCAACGTCGAAACGTACGAGGTTGCTATCGAGCAAATGGAGAATCCAAATCAAAAAACATGGATGTTGAATTACACCAATGAGATGTTCGATAAACCGGTCTACCAGGTTTTTGTTCATGACAATACCATTAGTCTTACTAAGATCGTAGGTATTCCTACAGCTGATACACCTTCTGATACACCTTCAAACATTAAAGTAGAGGGCCTATTCTCTATAAATGGTAAGCCTGATTATAGTGCTGACAACTTTTTAAACGATGAAAAACTGTTTGCTTTACTAAAAATCAGCCCGACAGAATTAAAACAAGAATTAGCAAAAGGTAAAACTGTTGTGGAGATTGCAGCATCTAAAAATGTCACGAAACAACAAGTGCTTGATGTGATTGCAGAAACACAGGCTAGAGGACAACTTCAAGGTGATGGAGTACCGATCACCGAGCAATCACTGAAAGAAATGATGAAAGCAGTTGAACCAAAAGTCGTACACATAATTGAACACAAAACGGAAACGGAATGGTAGAAAAACAGAGTCAACTGGGTTACACAAGTAAAATGAGAAGAGGCGGGAGAACCGTCTCTTTTTTTATGGACTAATTTTTCAGACAGGTCGGTAACGCTATTTTCCCGAAACCTTATTTCCCTTAATTTTTTTCAGCTGTTTGATTCCAAAATGATGGTTTTTAGCTTGATGGGCATGTGGATGTACCCCTAGACTATTAAATCTCTGGCTGCATTATGTTTAAGGAGAGGAATCAGGTTATTCATATTATTCGATTCATAGTATTTAGCGGGATCATTTGCTGGATGGCGACTTCATTCCAAGTGAAGCATTGAGGGGGGACCTATTTAGGTTCGTAGTGTCTTATAAAATCCCTTCTACAATTATTTTCGCGGGCACCATGTCAGCAGGTTGGTTTGATACCCTAAGACGAAGGAGTTAGTCAGGCAGAAAAATACATTCCAGTCTCAAGGGTAGAAGATACTTTCGAGCGTGGGGAATCTGTTCACACTTTCGTTTGATCAAAGTATGGTACATAAGAAACTAAAATAAAAAATACAAAATCAATGCGACCACATACAATTGCCATACTTTAATTTTTAATTTGATACATACCTTTTCCAATACAACCGATAAGTATTCACAGCATTTAAGTAATAGCCAAAAAACTCCCATACCAACAACTATGGCGAAATCGAAAGGGCTGAGTCTGCTCTCGATGAAGTTATACACTTTCGTGATATGAAGAAAAATCACAAAGACGAGGAATGAATAGTATTGGATTGAAAAAACCTCCCCCATGTAATTACAAAGAAAATAGGGAGCACCTAAGCCCCCGATTTTCTTTGTAATATCAGTTATCCTCTCTTCCTGTTTACTTCATAATGTTGGACATCAAGAGATCTTTGTCTCTTATATCAATCCGTCGTCTTCATACCGATTTTCTTCTGCCGTGTAGAACAATACGAATTCAAGCGTAGCTCCAATCTCATGCAAAAATGAGATGACGTTTTCTTTTGCAGTGATCGCAGGCTCTTGCCGATTTCTGACATGAGCGTACACGACGATTTCATATGACAGGTTTTGTTCTTCTTTCTGACTAATAAGTGACTCTTTTTCCTCTTTTAACGTGTCTATCATTGCCAGCAGTAATTCCTCTGTATCATCTGTTTCTTCCTCTAACGTTTCGAGATACCATACTGCCCCATCCGACGTCTGTTCCCCTTGTATCCAAGATGCGTGTGGGGAAACTTGAAGAAGTTGTGGGTTCAAGTCCGGTTGCGTGTCAGCTCCTTTGACCAGGAAGGCTACCTTGATACTTGTACCTTGGGAGGCTTTGAGTTCCAAGTCTGGAGGCAGGTCGTCAGGGTAGATGATGATGTTTATCCTCGCCATGCCTCCGATCTCACTCATAAATTCGATCATTTCTTGTGTCAGCTTCATTCGAGGGATTTGTCTCTCGTACGCATAGATGAACAATTCGATTCCATAGATGAGATTATGTTCTTGTTTTAAATCTTGTAAAGTTTTTTGTTTTCCATCTAGCATACGAAGGAGCGGGAGAAGTTGGTTGTTGATATCGAGTGAAGCCTCATATGATGTTGAAATTTCCCAACTCGTATCAGGAGCAGGTATTTTCCCTTGAGTTAATTCCCCTTTTTTTCTTGTCGATGTTGGGATCAGACACAGCCCTTCTGATAATATCTGGGTATCAAACTGGTCTTCTGCCAAACACCAAAATTCTGCACTTATACATGTATCTTCATTGTCCTGGGTGGTTAGTGTCACATCCATAATCACCATCACCTCCGTATTAAGTGTATGGATTAATGTTCAGGTATATTTCTACGCAAAGGGAACATGTCAGCGGCATCGATAATGTCAAAAAACAACTGTATCCATTCATTCCTTCCTTGTTTCTTTTTCCCTAACCAAAGATAGTCATCATATTTGTCTTCATATATATCATAATGGGAGATATTAGCGCCCTTCGGCACATTAGCCTTTTTCAATTTGTGAGCATCCACATTGTTTTTCTTCAAGTATTTATCATCTAACTTTACCGGGCTGGCAGGTTTGGGATCGCACTCTGCAGTTGGTTGAACATTATTCCATGCAGTGTCTTTATTATCCTGCATCATCATGTTGGAAGGAGCTATTGCGCAGATCCTAGCATTTGCCACCTGTGGCGTACTCGCAAAAATTGTTACAACTAGAACTAATAATAGAAAGCGTGTGAGCCGATTTAATGTTGAGATCATAACTTTTTCAACTCCTATTTTTTCATTTTTTCGACATTTCTTCTTAAAGTCTTTCGATGTTCACCATGCCGATCACACCTCAAATTCCAACCGCCTTATCAGTTGTTACTATCAGTGACGACAACCCTTTGTGGTAACACATTCACAACTTTCTTACTTGAAATGGAAAATTCGCAAAGCTTGTTTTTTTGTTTCTTGCTCATCTGCTAGTCAGTTTCGTTACCTCGCATTTGACAAACCTGACAGTCGATGATTTTTTCCAAATCCAAATGAGAATTTTACCATCTCCTTAAATGTATTGATCCAACTGCTGACTTAATTCCACGACTTCATCATCTAAGAAATCATTCTTCTCTACATACAATTGCACCAGTTGTCCGCGCAATTGTTCCACAATGTTTTTCAAATGCTCAATAGAGTGATAGGTTACTCCTTCTCGATCTAGAGGTAACGTGATACATTTACTTATAGGAGCTGTAACTGCTCCTCCTGTGGGCGTTCCTTTAACCTGTCGAAGGGGTGGAACGCCCTTTTTAAATGCAATTGCTGCTATAAGACTCACCCTACTTCCTTTACCACCGGATTATTCACTTGCTTTTAGTGGCACCTGCGGCTCCTCTTTTTAGAGATGTTATTAGTTTTCTATTGTTTCATGGAATATCATTATCCCCCTCCTTATTTTGAGATAATTTACATATATAACCATAAAATGATATGCAGGTTTTTACCAACTGCAAAAACTGGAATAAAAAAACATCCTGCCAAAGGATGTTTCATCAATCTACGATATATTCACAATCACCTAACAGGATACTAGCCACCTAACTCGTTTTTGTTACCAATTCGCTTATTCAAATTCCCTAACCATCCAAACAGTGTTATGTATGTAAGGGTCTCGTCGTGTCGATTCGTCAAATCCGCTAGAGAAAGGCAATATATCGTTTCTTCAATTCCCCTCTCTATCCTCCCTTTACCGAACTCATATATAGCCATCTGATATCGAAACCGAAGATGTCGATCCAATCCAATTGCTTCTGTAAATTGATCGAAACTAGCAATGTGGGAGGCAAAACGCTCTAAAATCTCATCCATGCAAAAATGGTAGGTGTTCGCGGATTTCATAATAGCATTTAAACCAGCAAGAACTTCATTGGTGGGAAGACTATCAAGATAGTCTGCGTACTCTTCAATGATACTAGTATTGCCAGACAACACCTCCAATGTGTAGGAGTTCGCCTTTGCCCATACCTTGAATCTTTCTACCTCTTTACGTCCGTCTTCATCAAGTAATTCAAACCAACCTAAATCAGCGTAAACTTGCACGTACTGCTTCGCCTCTTCATACAGTCCTTGCATTTCTAGTGAAACGCTCTTATATAAATGGCCCAATCCGTAATAATAGACAAGATGGCGCTCCGTTTTCAGAGATTCACCTTTTTTGTTTCTTTTCATCCTGTCCAATTCATGCCTATAAACAGTGTCTGCCAGCAGCCTTAATTCGTCTGCGTACTGCTCTGATCTCTCCCACTTTTGCAAAGCGAAACAGATCTTCGCCAATTGGTATAAGGCGTCGAGTTGGTAGTTTTCAGGAAGTCGGTTTCGATAAGGAGAAAACCGAATGACATTCTCCCAATTTTCTTCTGCATTTGTCCCGAGCACAACTCGAAATAACCGATACTGACTCATCACAAAGTGGTCAGAATAGCTATCTTTTTCATTCTCTATCACATATTCATAAAAGGGCACTGATTCTTTCAGTTGCCCTTTCTCAAAAAGTCGCTCTGCAAGGGCAAACAGAATCGAGATGTTTTTCGAATTCTCCATCATTTGGGGGACAGTAGCTTCTATGCAATCCTTTCTCCCAACCTCCACGCATCGAATCAAGTATGGTATTAATCGGGGGCGCGATATTCTCCCCTCTGATATACATTCTTCCGTGTATAATTCATACAACCAACCCGGATCGTGACCAAACACCTTGGCTAGCGCGTCTAACTGACCAATGGTGATTGCACGCGGCGGATTACCATTTAGAATCTCACTCAAACTCCCGGGGTTAATGCCAGTTAATTCACCCAGCTTACTTAATGTGTAGCCATGCTTTTTCCGATTTTGTTCGATTTCTGACCGCAGCGACCGATACAATGTCCCTTGCGCCCCCCATATAGCATAATTCCCTTGGTTTTTATTTTATTAATTTTAAAGGAACTAGCAGTTTCTAATAACCAAATAGAAAAACATCCTCTAATTTGGATATTTTTAACCTAACATACGTCCCCCCGCCTACTTTGTTGCTTATCCACTAACGACTTTGATACCCACACCCATAATTTGAACAAACTACTGTAATTGTTATAGTCTTTAGTAATATCAGACAAAACAAGACATTGAAACGTTTCATTAAGCCCCTCTGCATACTTCTCTTTTTCTAGCAAGTATTTCGCCATTTCATTCCGAAACTGGATATGTTCACTCAGGCCAATAGCGTCTATGCGCCCTTTAAAACTATCTATATTTTCTGCAAACTTATCGAATATTGAATCGATGGAAAAACCATGTTCATTGGCTGCTTTCACAATCGTTACTAAACCGGAAAGTATTTCTTTCGGATGATCATCCAGGAATTGAATATACTCAGGGATGACGTCACCATCCCCTATCAGGATATTCAATGTGTACAAATTGGCTGTTGCCCATGTTCGAAATTTCTGCACCTCGATTTGTCCAATTTCATCCAAGAGTCCAAACCAGCTTAAATCAGCATATCCTTCAACATATCGCTTCGCTTCTTCATACAACTCCTGTTTTTCTAATGCTACACTTTTAATGAGAAATGATTGTCCATAGTACACAACTAGATGACGTTCTGTTGTTAACATTTCACTGGGTATGTTGCTTTTTCGCCTCCGCAACTCATCCTCATAGACAATTGTAGACAATTCTCTTAATTCATCTGCATAATGCTCCATTTGCCTCCACTTATGAAGCGTATAACAAACATTGGCCAATTGCAGAAGAGCATCCAACTGGATATTTTCCGGCAAGCGCCTTCGATACGGATCAAATCGAATAACTGCTTTCCAATTTTCTTCAAAATTCGTTCCTTGTATGACTATTCGAAAGAGCCTGTATTGACTCATCACAAAGTGATCAGAAAAGCTATCTTTCTCATTCTCAATGACATATTCATAAAAAGACACCGACTCTTTCAGTTGCCCTTTCTCATATAGCTGTTCTGCAAGAGCAAACAGAATTGAGATATTTTTCGGATTCTCCAGCAATATAGGAACAGCAGCCTCTATGCAATCCTTTCTCCCAACTTCCACACATCTAGCCAAATAAGGAATTAATCGTGGGCGCGATATTCTCTGCTCCGATAAACATTCTTCTGTATACAATTCATATAACCAACCCTGCTCACGTCCAAATACCTTGGCGAACGCATCTAATTGCCCTATGGTCATAGCCCTTGGGGGATTTCCATTTAGTATTTCACTCAAGCTACCGGGGTTAATGCCCGTTAATTCACCCAGTTTGCTTAATGTATAACCGTGCTTTCTCCGACATTGTTCGATTTCTGACCGCAGTGACTGATACAATGTCCCTTGCAGCCCCACCATAAAGGTTCATCCCTTCATTTTTTACTTTATTTTACATTTTTTCGAAATACACTACTTAACCTTCCTAGCATTTCGTCATCCAGTTCATAACTTTTGGACCTAGGAGTCAGCAGATACCCAGATAATGGGTTAACGGAAGGGTTCTTGGGGGCCTTGTGGTGTTAGAAGAACTGAACTGAACTTGACCTGATCCTTACTTTTCCGTTTTCAATCTGTTTTGTGCAATGACAATATATTTATCCAACTGTTGGCTTACAGCCAAAACCTTATCATGTGAGAGACCATACTTTCCTGCCAACTCCATCATTTCCAATCGTAGCTGTTCAATTCTATTATCCAACTCTAAGTGGCAACCGATTTCCTTTACCATGCCCCGGATCGTACACTTACTTTTAGGGGCTGATGCTGCTCCTCTTTTGGGGGAGTTTCCACTGTGAAAAGAAACATCCCTATCTAAAATATTTGCGATAGCAGTAATGTCCAACGCCCCCTCTCTTTTACAATTTATTACATATATTTACTATACAGGGATGTGCAGAAATTCACCGATTAAGAAAAATTGAATAGAAAAAAACATCCCATTTAGGGATGCTTTTAGGAGTGCAGAAACTAAAATAACAAATCTATGTCTGCAATTTCTCTAGCCATCACTTCCATGCTGATATGCCTTAGCCTTAATTAGACCATCATGGATTGGTTCAAAAGGTATACCGCCAATTAATCCAATCGTTAGTAAAAATGCAAGAATAAGAGCCTTCATTCTCCCATCCCCTTTTCTAATTTGTAGCCTCTTTGGTCAGGGTTTATAATTAAGCCCTAGGCATCGTTGCCATGCACTAAAATAACCAAATAAATGACTGTTATATAGGCGCTTCATTTTACTTATTTTGAAAAAGAAGATTAGCAACCATTCCCGTTACAATTCCTTGGTATTGTTCCTCTTGTGCTGTTGATGCATATTGACGGTGCTCTTCAAATAAAGCTACGCATTTAAGAGCATCTTGATATCTGTTCATTGAGTCAGCTAGAGAAAGGCAGCACAAGGTTTCTTCAATCCCTTTCTCTATACGTCCTTTATTGAATTCATAAATGGCAGTTTGAGACCGGAACTGGAGTTGCCTGTCCAGTCCAATTGCTTCGGTAAATTGATCAAAAGTAGCAATATGCGAAGAAAAACGTTTAAGTATTCCATCCACACAAAAATGGTAGGTATTCGCCGATTTCATAATGGAAATTAAACCCGCGAGTATTTCATTCGTTGGAAGACTATCAAGATAGTCTGTATACTCTTCTATGATGCTTGTATTGCCACCCAATACTTCTAACGTGTACATGTTAGCCTTCGCCCAGACGCTGAACTTCTCAACCTCTTTGTATCCAACTTCATCAAGCAGTTCAAACCAACTTAGATCTGCATAACCTTGTACATACGTTTTTGCTTGTTCGTATAGCCCTTGCATCTCCAATGCCAAGCCTTTAAATAAATGTCCCATACCATAATAAAAGACAAAATGACGTTCTGTTTCCAGAGGTTCTCTCTTTTTGTTTCTTTTCAACCTATCCAACTCATGTATGTAAATCGTTTCTGCGAGAAACCGCAACTCATCTGCATACTGCTCTGATTTCTTCCATTTCTGCAAAGCGAAGCAAACCCGCGTTAATTGAAATAAGGCGTCCAACTGATAGTTTTCAGGAAGCCTATTCCGATAAGGGGAAAACCGAATAACTGCCTCCCCATTTTCTTCTGAATTAGTCCCGAGTGCAGCCCGAAACAATCGATACTGACTCATTACGAATTGGTCAGAATGTCCATCCTTCTCGCTATCCACGACAGCCTGATAAAAAGGTACAGACTCTTTTTGTTTCCCGCTTTCATATAGCTGTTCCGCCACTAAAAAGAGGGTCGAAATATTTTTAGGGTTGTCCAACAATTTAGGAACAACCTCTTCTATGCAATCCTGCCGCCCAACCTCTGCACATCGAATCAAATAAGGTATCAACCGAGGGCGCGATATTCTCCCCTCTGATATGCATTCTTCCGTATACAATTCGTACAACCAACCCGGCTCGCGACCAAATACCGCAGCGAGCGCATCTAACTGACCAATGGTCATAGCCCGCGGTGGATTTCCGTTCAGAATCTCGCTCAAACTCCCATGGTTGATGCCCGTTAATTCACCTAATTTACTCAAGGTATAGCCGCACTCTCTACGGTGTCTTTCAATTTCTGACCGCAGCGACCAGTGCATTGTCCCTTGCAGCCCCCCCATAAAGAATCAACCCCTACTTTTTCCTTAATTTTACAATAAAATATATTTTTTTGAAAGATTTTTCTTTACAATCCTTAACATTTCTGTAATCTAGTTCGTCACTCTTCGCACAATTCCTCCAATGTCTCACAGGTGTTTGCACTTCGTGACAATTACACTCAATTGAAACAGTTTTCATACGAACACAGCTCCGTAGGCCGAAGCGTAAACTGGAAATCCGCTTCTTCCCTCCACTACGGCTACTCCAGCCACATTGTAAAAAAAGCTCCGCCAAAACATCTGGCGAAGCTTTCATTTTATATCTCTGCTTATGGCATAGCTACTTTCATAACCGCACGAACGGAATCTGCGGATTTATCCAAGGCTGCTTTCTCAGCAGCAGTCAGATCCAGCTCGATGACTTGCTCGATACCGTTTCCACCCAAGAGAGTTGGTACGCCCAGGTAGATATCGTTGTAGCCATACTCGCCTTGGAGTAAAGCGATGGATGGCAGGATGCGCTTCTGGTCTTTCAAGATCGCTTCTGCCATTTCTACCAGCGCTGCCGCAGGTGCATAGTAAGCGGAACCGTTGCCCAAGAGAGCTACGATTTCGCCGCCGCCTTTGCGTGTACGCTCGACGATGGCATCCAGACGATCTTGTGGGATCAATTTTTCGAGTGGGATGCCGCCAGCGTAGGAGTAACGCAAGAGTGGCACCATGTCGTCCCCGTGGCCGCCCAATACGAAGCCTGTTACGTCATTTACGGATACATTCAGTTCCATCGCTACGAACGTACGGAAGCGAGCTGTATCCAGTACGCCGGATTGACCGATTACGCGGTGTTTCGGGAAGCCGGACGTTTTGTAGAATGTATAGGTCATCGCATCTACCGGGTTGGACAGGATGAGTACGATGGAGTTTGGTGCATATGTTTTCACTTGCTCAGCAACCGAGCGCATGATAGCTGCATTCGTTGCTACCAAGTCGTCGCGGGACATACCTGGCTTGCGAGCAATACCTGCTGTGATGATTACGATATCGGAGCCTTCGATGTCTTTGTAGTCAGAAGTACCTGTAATACTAGCATCGAAGCCGAGAACGGGAGAAGCCTCCATCATGTCGAGTGCTTTCCCCTTCGTTGGGTTTTCCAGTTGCGGGATATCCACCAATACGATGTCAGCCAGCTCTTTTTGCGCCATGATGAACGCAGTTGTCGCTCCAGTAAAACCACTACCGATTACGGCTACTTTTTTTCTGCGGAATGTCATGAAGAATCCTCCTCGTCGTCATTGGTTCTATTACAAGACTAGTTTTACACCACTTGCTTTTTGCTCCAGCATTTTGGAGAGAATAGTCCCGATGTGGGCACCCGCCTCAACCGGAGATGTACCTTGACGATGAATATTCGAGATCACTGTACGCTCTGATTCTACCATACCTTTGCGTGGACGGTAGCACATGTACGCACTCATGGAATGTGCCGTAACCAATCCTGGACGTTCTCCGATCAAAAGCACCAATACTTCTGGCTCCAAAATCTCACCGACGTGATCCATGCTGGCTACGCGTCCGCCCTTGATAAAAAACGGAGTGCCGCAGGTCAGTCCGTAGCTTTTCAGAGAGTCCATCAGGGATGGAAGTACGTCTTTCAGGTTTGCATCCACCGCAGCAGCACTCAAGCCGTCAGAAACGACGATTTGTACCTGTGGCTTCTTTTGACCGCGCTCTTGCAGCAAGCGCACGCCTTCCTCGGTGAGGACGCGCCCCATATCCGGACGCTTTAGATAGTTTTCGGTGTTGTCATACTGTGTTTCCACTGTGAACAAGGAGAACTGATCGAGCACCGCTTGACTGACTTCACCGTATACAGCATCCACAGCTGCAGCATGGTCGCGACGCAATTCGAGCATGGTTTTGGTCAAAGGTCTCACACCTGTACGCCAAACCCCGATGCGCGCTGGCGTGCTAGACAGCAGTTCATCCAAGCCTTCCTTGTACTTCGGATTCGGTACATGTGTGGTTCTCTCTGGTTCTGTTGATGGAGCAGGCTGCTCGTTCACTACAGGAGCTTGCGCCGTCGTCGCATTCGCTACTGGCTCTGCCTTTGGCTCCGATCTCAGTTGGATCAAGCCTGTCTCTGCTTTTGGTGACGGAGCTTGTTCGCTAACCTCACCCAGCTTCTTTTGCAGCTCTGCTACTACTTTATCTACCAAGAAATCTAATTGTTGTTCCATCCGTCTTTCACCTCCTGATCTTACATGAAGATTGTCGGATCGCCTGCTTTTGCAGTCAGCCTTCCGTTTTCCATGATGCCCATTTTCTCCAGCCATTTTTCAAAATCAGGAGCAGGTCGCAGTCCCATCACTTCACGGAATGTCGCAATATCATGGAAGCTCGTCGATTGATAGTTGAGCATGACATCGTCTGCCATGGCTACGCCGATCACGAAGTTAACGCCTGCCGACGAGAGCAAAATCCCGAGATTGTCCATGTCGTTTTGATCGACCTTCATGTGGTTCGTGTAGCATACGTCACAGCCCATCGGCAAACCGTGCATTTTGCCCATGTAATGGTCTTCCAGTCCAGCACGGATTACTTGACGGCTGTCGTACAAATACTCAGGTCCAATGAAGCCAACTACTGTGTTTACGATAAACGGATTGTACTTGCGAGCAAGTCCGTAGCAACGCGCTTCCATTGTTACCTGGTCCATGCCGTGGTGCGCCTCGGCAGACAGCTCTGAGCCTTGGCCTGTCTCGAAATACCAGAAGTTCGGCCCATAGGAGGTGCCTTCTTTGCGCATCAGCTCATCTGCTTCATCCAGCAGTGCTACATCAATACCAAATGCCTTGTTTCCTTTTTCACTGCCCGCCAAACTTTGGAAGATCAAGTCTGCTGGTGCCCCATTACGGATGGCACGCATTTGTGTGGATACGTGAGCCAATACGCAGTTTTGCGTCGGGATGTCGAACTTGGTCATCACGTCTTTGGTCATGTTCAAAATATCCTTGACGCTGTCCGCTGTATCGATAACCGGGTTGATCCCAATTACCGCATCGCCGATTCCGTAGCTCAATCCTTCGTACAGGGATGCCTTGATGCCTTGTACGTTATCGGATGGATGGTTCGGCTGTACACGAGAAGCCAATACACCCTTATGACCGATTGCCGTGTTAGCATGCGTCACCACTTTGATCTTGGACGCAGCCGTGATCAAGTCCAGGTTGCTCATGAGCTTGGCAGTCGCTGCGATCATCTCACTCGACAAGCCGCGGCTAATTCGCTTGAGTTCATTGTCGCCTGCTTGATGGCTCAAGATGTACTCGCGCAGCTCAGCTACGCTCCAGTTTTTGATTTCGCTGTAAATCTTTTCGTTGATGCCTTCTTCGATCACACGCGATACTTCGTCTTCTTCTGCCGGAACCATCGGATTGTTGCGGATATCCGCCAAGGTCAGATCAGCCAACACTTGCTTGGCAGCTACACGTTCCCGGGAATCAGCAGCGGCGATACCAGCCAACTGGTCGCCTGATTTATCTTCATTAGCCTTCGCGAAAACCTCTTTCAAATCGCGAAATTGATAGGTCTGTCCAAGCACAGTCGTTTTCGTGTTCATCACGTCCACCCCTTCTTACGTTACGGCCTTTCATCAAACGCCAGTGTTTTGACGACGACGGGAATAATCGTTCCCGAGATCGGCTCACCCAGATCGATGTAATCGCCGTATTCCACACGCACCTGATCGATGCAAATGATTTCCGGTGCCCCTTTGCAACGCAGCGCCAAGGCCTGCCCGAGTGCTTTCGCCATATCTGTTTCACAGATCACGACCATGGTTTGACTCTCGGGGAAGGTTGCCCGGTATTGCTCCGACAGCTCCTGGGACAGCGTCTGCAACAGAGCGTACGAGCAGTACCCGATGCCGGAGATCGCGAGTGCGAAAGGAATCCCTGTCGTTTTTTCAAACAGACGCTCACCCAGTTGGTAGATCGAAGCCACTTCCTGTCGCAGTCGTGTGGCATCTGCCAATTGTTCCTCGGTAAGCTCCAGCTTGAGAATCGGTATATTTTTGATCGGCAACAGCTCCGGCTTGATATGCACGGTTGAACCACTAATCTCCGTACTCTGCATCCCCGCGCCAATTACCGTTGCCCGTACCGTTTGATCCGGGTCTAGCCACTGTACCGGATACGTTCCTTTTTCGCGCTCCTGCTGGAGGACATATCCGAGCAGTGGGCCGAAATCACCGTATCGGCTCGCATCCGAAATATTTTGGACGGGAGGTCCGCTCATGAGTAGACCCACACCGCCTGAAACAGTCAATTCGCTAACAGGGATGGTATCGCGCAAATGCGGTCCCACTACGAGCAAGCCTGACACTTGGCGCTCCTTCCCCGTCAAATAATCGAGCATGCTGCGTCCCAACTGTTCGGCAACCTCTGTGAGCTGCGCGAATCCGATTTCCTGTCCGACTTGAATACGCAGTCCTTTTGCCGACAGCCATTGTTGAATGTTCGGCGACACGTATTGAACGACACCCTGCGGACTGAGACGGATCAGCCTTCCTCCGACGTGGAACGTAACCGTCGCAATCGCTCGGCCACGCTGGAAGTAGGCTGCATTCGCTGTTCCTCCGCCAATATCGACATTGACGATCACACCCTGCATGGCTTGCGAGCGTTTTTCCGCACCCGCACCCTTACCCGCCAGCACGCCTTCAAGGTCAGCACCTGCTGTCGCTACCACGAAATCCCCGGAGCGTTCAGCCAGCAGATGAACGATATGCTGTGCGTTCTTTTTGCTCGCTGTTTCTCCGGTAATGATGACCGCCCCGGACTTGATTTGAGACAAGCTGATCTGTGCCTTGTCGTACTCGGCTGCAAGAATCGCTCCGATTCCGTCAGCGTCGATTTCATCAAACCCGATGAGCGGTGTGGAATGTACTTCACTCGCATACAGCAATTGTCGCTCCACGATCTGATAACGCGGCAGCGAAAACGTGCTGGACATGCGACCCAATCGCAATCGGCTTACGATCATTTTGGTCGTGCTTGTTCCCACATCGATCCCGACGCTTTGGATCCATTGTTCGTCCATATGAACCTCCTTGAACCATTGGCGTGTCAGACGGGCCTTACGAAAAAACGCTTGAACAGCCGGTTCCTTGCTCCCGGTCTGATTCAAGCGCCTTTGCTCTCTTCGTATCTACTTGTCACTGCTTTTTATAATAATGTTCGTACTAGCCTTGCGTAAAAATGGCCTGCTCGCCCGACAGAATTTCCTCTGCCAGCTTCACAAGCGGCATGCGCCGTTGCATGCTTACTTGCTGCATCCATTTGTAAGCCGCATCCTCTTCCAAGGATAGGGCACTCATCAGCTTTCCTTTTGCCTTTTCCACTGCCTTGCGATCCTCGATCTTTTGCTTCAGATCATTTATATCCTTCTTCAGTGAAACGACTTTTTCCTTTTGACTGAGTGCGATTTCTACTGCGGGAATCAAGTCATCCTCCGACACCGGCTTCACCAAGTAAGCCGTCACACCCGCTTTTCTGGCATCCTGGACGAGTTCCTTTTGGCTATAAGCCGTCAAAAGAAGAATGGAACTGTCTGAAAAGGAACGAATGATACTGCTTGCCTTGATACCATTCAAGACAGGCATTTTCACATCCATGATAATCAGATCGGGCTTGTGACGATGGGCCTGTTCGACTGCCTCTTCTCCGTTTTTCGCCTCGGCAACCACTAAATACCCTTCATTTTCGAGCATCTCGCGCAAATCCATGCGAATAATCGGCTCGTCATCAACCACCATAATCTTCGGCTGTGTCATCTTCATCCTCCTTTTGGATCGGATAGAGTATGGTAACCTCTGTTCCGTTCCCAGTGTTGCGGAAATGCATCGTGCCTTCGAGGTCTTCCCTGACCAGCGTATCGACAATTTTCAGGCCGAGATGGCCCTTTTTGTGGATTTGCTCCATGTCCTCGATGCCTACTCCGTCGTCTGTCACAGACAAACTAACGAAGTCCTCCTTGGCGACGAGTGCAATAGAGATTTTCCCTTCTTGCAGCTCATGAAAACCATGAATCATGCAATTTTGAATCAGCTCGGTGACGATCAAGGCAAACGATGTTGCTTTGTTGGACGGCAGATACACCGATTCGCCCGTCACCACGACGTGTATAGCTTGCTCAGAACGCCTCATGGAAGAGACGATAATTTTCGATATTTTGGTTAAAATCTCTTTGAAGTCAATCTGCTCCAGACCATCCTGTGCCAAGTATTCGTGAATAATGGCGATGCTGTTGATGCGATTGATGCTTTCCCGGTATACCTTTTCAATCTCGTTGGACTGCGAACGCCGCATTTGCAGGCGCAGCAAGCTAGAGATGGTTTGCAAATTATTTTTGACCCGGTGGTGAATCTCTTTGATCACCGCGGATTTGATCATTAATTGCTTTTCTTTTTCCCGAATGTCCGATATGTCTCGCAGGAGAATGAATCCCCCAATGATGTCTTGCTTGCGGACGGACGAAACCGCTTTCATCATGATAAAATGCTTGCCTTTTGACAGCTCCTCCTGAATATAACCCCCGTTGCGTACAAAATTCTCCGGGGTAACTCTCCAGGAAAAAATACGTTCGATGCTCTCACCTTTTTCCGGCCGTTCAAAGCCAATTAAGGAGAGCAGCTTGTGGGCACGGCCATTGGCGTACGTGATAACCCCACTCTGATCAAACAAAATCATGCCCTCGTGCAACAGCGACGAAATGGGCAGATCAGGCACAGCGAACTGGATGAGTGTCTCACTTAAATGCTCCGTTGTTTCCTTGAGCATTTCGACGTTCTTTTCCTGTTCCACCTGTTTGGATATATCTTGTTCAGTTATCAAGGTCCCGATTGTTTTTCCAGCCGCATTCGTGATGGGTACGACACTTTGTCGCATCACGACCTGCTCCTGTGAAACCCCACGTGAACCGATGACGGGCTTGCCTGTAGTCAGACAATACATAACGGCCGGCTCATTAATCGCCGTCGCCAAATGCCCTACGACCGATCCACTGTACATAGAGCGTGCCGTACTCGGTGCAGCTTGTGCGACTACCATCGCAGCGCTCCGATCTACCGTCGGACAATCGATAAACATGTCCGCTTGAGACAGATCAGCAAAAATCTGAAGCTTGGAAGCCAGATCCTCCACAATCCGAATGTCGTCATCACTCAACGTCGTGGACGCTTTGCACACTTCTCGTATTGATTGCATGTGAACCTCTTTTCACCTGCTAGGAGTTGATATGACCTCATTTTCTCACAGACACGCTACGGCGGAAAGGGGTGTAATACTGGTTAAACGCGCTTACTCGTTTACAATTCCTTGCAAATACGCTCGCAATTCTGATACTCCCTCACTTGTGAGCGAGGAGGTCCGGAAAATTCTTGCATTGCCGAGCGATTGACGGAGGAATTGTTCTGCCCTCTCTACATTTGCATCAGGATGATCCATTTTGGTAATGACCCCGATGCACGATTGCGGAAACCCTTGTGAAAAACCAGGAGGGAAGTAATTGCGCTCCCGCGTAGCATCCTGCACCATCACAATGATCTTCGCCTCAAGAGAGGTAGCCATAAGCGTGCGGTAAAACATCGGGTTTTCGCTGTACTCACCCGGAGTGTCAATCGCCCAGTCCCGATATTCGAGCGCTTGCGTCTTCCGGGCAGGCTGTTCGTCATTGAACAGCGCCCGCACCAGAGAAGACTTTCCTGCTTCAATTGCACCGATAATCATTACACGGCCGGTCATGATTTCGTCACCAACGCCGGTGTAAACCGCAGTTTTTCGCTCAGCACCTGATTGACCGCTTCGACTGCCATCTCAACAGCGGATACATCTCCTACGACAATCAGTGAACCTGTAAAACGATCGAGAAACCCAAGCTCGACGCCAGCAGCCTTTGTCGCAATATCCGCGGCAATAATGGCTGTTTCGGTAGGCGTCAAAGTCAAGATGCCGATCGCACCGGCCTCATTGATACCTAGCTTGGTATAGAGCATTGGGTCAGGGTTTGCGATTACATGAGCCAACGTGACCTGTTTCCCCGGTACGAATTCCTGGATGACTCGTGAACGTTCCTGTTCCATTCCTATTCCTCTCTTCCTGCGGCACCCGGCACCTCAAACGAATCTACGATGCCTACGATGATCGCATCGATCGGCACACTGGTGCCGGAGAAAAGGATTCGGGCAGGCGTCCCACGAGAGACGATAACCTGCTCCCCGATTCCCGCACCGATCCTGTCCGCTGCGATAACGGTTTGTCCGCCTTCTTCGCCACGCCAATCAATCGGCTGAACCACCATGAGCTTGAGATTTTCCATACCTGCTTCTTTTTGCGTGGCCCAGACGCTGCCGATCACTTTTCCCAAAAACATGCGATCACCCTTTTCCTAAATAGCTGACCGTAATGCCGCGTTCTCTCATGCTGTCATAAGCAAGCGGAGAAACAATTGCACCTTTTTTCACGATCAAAGTCGTATCGCGAAGCTCAGGCTGAGATCTGATCCAATCCGCTGTCAACAGCTTCCCGGAAAAGACGGCTTCTTGCTCATCCAAAGGAGTCAATGTTGGTTGTTCTGTCTTGGTAGTCGTCTCCACTTTTTGCAACTGAGACTTCAGCTTGGAAACCACGCGATCAGCCAGACGGCGTTGCTCCGCAAACTCCACACCCAGCTCTTTCATGCTCTCAACGTGACGGTTGAACAGCTTTTCATAAGCAGGTGTCAGGGTCAATGTTTGCAGGGTACGACGGTCTGCGCGCTTGATTCCTGGCACATCGGAACCAGCGATGACGAATTTGCCTGTCACCAACGCGGAAAAGACGATTTCCGCTTTGATTGTTCCTTTTAGACCGGAAGCAATTCTCGCTGCATTATCCAAATCGATTTCAGGAATCACGATACCGACATAATCTTTCGGCACTTCCAACGGGGCAGGAGCGTACTCATCTGCGGTAAGAATTTTGCCTGCTCCCCCACATTCGATCTTGTGCATTCCCAGCCAAGAAGAGGTTTCTCCGTCCAGGAAGAGAATGTCATGGCAGATCCCGTGGTTTTTCAGTTGGATAAAATGATCCTGAAACGCCTCATGAGCCTGGCTGTCGCAAAAAACGTACAGGACACGAGGCGCTCTGCTGCTTTGCTTTTCTGTATTCATCGATTGCAAAATTTCTTTTGTAATCGACGCCACCATTTCTCTGATGTCCATCAAGCTCAACCTCCGTTAGCCGGAGTAAAATTGCCCGTTCTTGCCGATCACTTTTACCCGGTCGCCCGTTTTCAAATTAGCGGCATTTCCTTCATCCGTATCAACGTGGAAATCAAGTGCAAACTGCGGATGTACACGAACGACTACATCTGGATAGATGATAGGACGATCGCTTTGCGTTGCCAGGATCAGCGTATCGCCATCCTTCACTTGATATTGCTCGGCATCTGCTGGGGACATATGAACGTGGCTCTTCGCTACGATTACGCCTTTGTCCATTACAACAGTCCCTTTTGCCGTTACAAGTACCATACCTGGTGTTCCTTCAATATCCCCAGACATACGCACAGGTGCATGAACACCTACTGCAAAGCCGTCTGTTCTGGAAATTTCCACTTGTGTCGCGCCACGAGCTGGCCCCAAAACGCGAACCCCGTGGATGCTGCCTTTTGGTCCCACGATGGTGACTGTTTCTTGGCAAGCAAACTGGCCCGGTTGCGACAAATCACGCATTGGCGTCAATTGATGTCCGGCTCCGAAAAGCTTCTCGACATCTGCTTGCGACAAATGAATGTGACGGTTCGATACGCCCAAAGGAATTTCTCGCACTGCTTCGGCAGCTTGATTGGTGGAAGGCTGCTGGTTCTGATCAACTTGTTTCACTTGAATCCCTCTTCCTTTCAAGAAATCTGCCGCTGCTGGTGTTATTTTATCCCCTTTCTCAACGAGAAAGGGGTTTGGGATACCTGACTTATGCATCGCTCTCAAGGATGCTTCTGTAATCACTGCCATCGGGATTTATTACCCTTCGAGTTTAGGCAGGATCAATTCAATGTCTCCATGAGGGCGTGGGATTACGTGTACAGATACGAGCTCTCCTACTTTTTCAGCAGCAGCGGCACCTGCGTCTGTGGAAGCTTTTACTGCACCTACGTCACCACGTACCATAACAGTTACGAGACCGCCACCTACGTGTACTTTACCAATCAGTTTTACGTTTGCTGCTTTTACCATTGCGTCAGCAGCTTCAACTGCTCCGATCAAACCTTTTGTTTCTACCATTCCCAATGCGGACATTTCTCCAGCCATTTTTGTATCCTCCTTAATTATATCTCCAAGATTTTAGTGTTTTACGACATTAAGACGTCATTTCTGTTAACACGGATTTGATGATGTTCTTGATCTCATCACGGCTCAAGCCAACGTTCATGGAAGAGACAGCTTGTAGAACAGCTTCCTCCGCTTGTGTCGCAGGAGCTTGTGGTGCTGGCGTTGATTGTGGCATTTCTTTGATACCAAATGCAACACGCTTGATGTTGAACATGTGCTTCGCACCGATGTTATCGGAAGTGATGTTGCCCCCTAAAGAACCGCATCCAAGTGTGAACGCTGGTTGTACGCCAGTCGTTGCACCAATTCCTCCGAAGGTCGTACCGGTATTTACCGGAATTCTGGATGCTGGCATTGCTTGACCATACGCTGCGATGACATTGTCATCCTGGGCGTGAATACCCGCTGTATGTCCAAGACCACCATGCTCCAGCAATTCGCGGCAACGAGCAAACGCTTCGCTGTCGCCTTGAACAGTGTAGAGGGCAAGGACCGGAGCCAGTTTTTCAACGGACATCGGATATGCTTTACCTACATGGTTCTCCTCCGCAACCAGGACACGCGTATCAGCAGGGATAGTAATACCCGCCATTTGAGCGATCACATGCGGGGAGCGGCCAACGATCTTCGCGTTCAGCGAGCCGTTAATCGTGACGATGGCAGCTACCTTTTCCTTTTCTTGCTCGTTCAGGAAGTAGGCGCCTTCACGCTTCAGAGCAGCAATCAATTGGTGTTTGGTGGATTCCTCCACTACCAATGCTTGCTCAGAAGCGCAGATCGTACCATAGTCAAACGTTTTGCTCTGTACGATGCGCTTGGCAGCAGCAGCAAAATCCGCACTGTGGTGGATGTAGACCGGAACGTTACCAGGTCCCACACCATAAGCAGGCTTGCCGGAGCTGTATGCCGCACGTACCATCGGTGTTCCGCCAGTCGCGAGAATCAAATTGGTCAGCTTGTGCTTCATCAGCTCGTTTGTCGCTGGAAGCGTAGGCTTGGTAACGCAATGGATCAAACCTTCTGGTGCTCCAGCCGCTACTGCCGCCTGTGCCATCAGTCGCGCTGCTTCCAGCGTGCACTTGGCTGCCGACGGATGCGGGCTGAAGACAATCGCATTTCTCGCCTTAAGGGAGACCATCGATTTATAGATAACCGTGGACGTCGGATTGGTGGAAGGCACGATACCAGCTACGATTCCGAATGGCTGCGCTACTTCCCATACCTTGTTCTCTTCGTCCTTACGGATGATGCCAACCGTTTTAACATCTTTCACAGATGCATACACATCTTGAGCAGCAAACAGGTTTTTCATCCGTTTGTCCGGGATGTTACCAAAGCCTGTTTCTTCTACAGCCATTGCTGCCAGTCGATCTGCATGCTCCACGCCCGCCTTGGACATGGCTTCGATGATTCTGTCGACTTGTTCTTGGCTGTAAGTAGCGAACTTGGCCTGTGCTTCCTTCGCTTGTGCGAGGTAGGTACGCACTTCCTGTATGGAATACAGATCAGCGTCGAGTGTCATTAGGCTTTGTCACCTCCGCCTTGTTTCTCTTCCAACAGACGAATGAGGTCTTCTTTCTTCGCCATGTTGATTTCGTTCGTTGTCAGCGGGAAGTCCGCATACGAACGCGCCATTTTGCGCAGATCATTGATAGACTGATCTTGCAATTTGGTCGCTGGCACTTGGGCCGGCTCTGCCTTACCCTCTTCTTTTGCTTCTGGTTTCAGCAGGTTTTTAAGCATTTTGGGTACATTTTCGTCAGGACGTGGAATAACGTGTGAGTGCAGCAATGTTCCGACACGTCTCGCAGCTTCAGCACCAGCATCTACTGCTGACTGTACGGAGGAGACATCTCCGATTACATACACGGTAACGATCCCTGCGTCCGCGCCTTCATAAGAGACGACTTTGACGTCAGCCGCTTTGGCAGCAGCATCTGCGGCAGCAATGAGAGCAGGCAAGCCCAATGTCTCGATCATGCCGAGTGAATATGACGTAGCGCGCATTTACATTACCTCCCCTTCAAGAGGGAATATCCCTATTATCGTTTGACAGGCTGTTGGGCGACACTTCTTACGGCATCGGCAAAAGCATCGGCGGCTGCCGTGCATGCCGACTGGCTGCCAGTGAGTAGCGCTCCCCCAAAGTTCGTTTCTGTCGGTGGACCAAAAAATTGAACCATTTCTACATCTGCAGCCTTGAGGGCGGCATCAATACCATACATGGCCTCTAGCGGTGGTGCGATCAAGTAGGCAAGCGGTTCACCTTCTCTGATACCCGCCAGTTGGGACAAATAGCTGCCCGTCCGCGACACAACATGGGCGTAATACGCATGCGTCCCTTCATCATTCAAAGAGTAAAAGCATGCTCCGCTTTCCATAAATGCAACGGCTGCATCCAGTCCGCTCTGCACCTCCGATGGCGTCACGCCTCCGATCATCCCGATGAACTCGCCGGACAACGGTCCAGACGCATGGCCTGAGCCTGCATAAAACGACTTGGCATACACAACTTCTACCGCTGCCTTTTTGGTCGCTTCATCAATGGCCGTATACCCCACATCGTCAATCGTGGAGGTCAAAAGACCCAGACTTCGGATATGAGAAGGCAGGTTCAGCTTCTCCGCAAATTGAGGATCGACATTGGGAATCAGTCGGATCGCAAGCGGCGTCGCTCGAATTGGTTTTTCCATGCGTGTCACTCCTTTCAAGACAACTTCCCTTTTCAAAAGCAAAAAAAGGTGCCTAAACACGAAAAAATAAGATCCGTGTTCAAGGGCACCTTTGCCTTTTGATTATTCACTTGTGGGTAGAAGATTTCACGCGATTTACGTGCTCTTTTACCTGTCTCTAATGTAGAACAAGGTAGGGAAAAATGCAAGCGTTTTCGGCATTCCGTCACTTTTCCATATTCCGGTCATATTACGGACACACACCCCCATTAAATTTGTGTTGTAGCCGAGACGGGCAAACCCCGCAAGCAAGGCTCACCACAATCTAAAGACCCCCCAAGGAGGAATTTCACAATGAAAAAGAAAATGGCAATGACAGTTATGGCTCTGGCAGTATCCGCAATGGCAGGTTCCGCATTTGCGGCAAATGAACCAGCGAAAACGACTGGTTCTTCTGCTCCACTGAAAATGGTGAACACAGATGGTACAGAGGCTCTTCTAAAACCAATTATTAGCCTGGAGCAAATGGCAAAGGAAAAAGGCATCTCCGTAGAAGACTTGATCGAGCAGCTTAAAAAAGAAGGCACGCTGGCAATGATTGCTTCCACGACAACTATCAATCCGGAAGAAGTAGCAAAAGAAAAAGGCATCTCTGTGGAAGAGTTGATCAAGCAGCTTGAAAAAGAAGGCACGATCGCCACTGGTGAAGCAGCTTCCTTTATTCACCCTTCAATCAGTTTGGAGCAAATGGCAAAAGAAATGGGCATCTCCGTGGAAGAGTTGATCAAACAGCTCGAAAAAGAAGGCAAGATCACAAAAGGTACAACAGTCTCAGTACCTGCCATCAAAAAATAAGCGTTGCCTTTCAAGCACACACAAAAACCTCTAGCAGGAAACTGCCAGAGGTTTAGTTATGCCCTTCGCCATTTAACGGACACATAACTCCATTATGCTAAACAACTGAAACAAGAACTTTCTACAAATGATGTCAGTCGAATTGATGTCCATCATTGCTATGATAAGTACAAATTGGCTTGAGATAGATAGGAGGTGTTTCTTCGTGAAACGAATTCTGCTCATTGAGGATGAAATGCCGATTGCCCGGCTTGTCCACGTCTACCTGGAACGGGCGGGCTATGAGGTAAAATGGAATGAGGGTGATCACGAGGCAATCCCGACTTTTTTCTCCTGGAAACCCGATCTTGTCCTGCTTGACCTGATGCTGCCCGATCATGACGGCTTGGATATACTCGACCAGATTCGCCAATACGGCAGTTGCCCTGTCATTATCATCACGGCGCGCGGTACCGTGCCAGACAAGCTCCAAGGGCTGGCACAAGGTGCAGATGACTATATTGCCAAGCCATTTGATCCAGAAGAAGTGCTCGCCCGTGTACAAGCTGTGCTCCGCCGTTCCTCTTATCTCTCAGAAGCGGATACGATCAGGCTCGGCACGCTTTCGATAGATGTTTCGGCACAGAATGCTTTGATCGGGAAAGCTCCCCTTTCCTTAATGCCACGGGATTGGCAGCTACTCGTTTTTCTGGCGCGACATCCCAACCAATGCTTTAGCCGAGATCAATTACTGGATCAAGTGTGGGGAATGGATTTTGAAGGAGGGGATCGTTCTGTGGATACCGCTGTGAAACGTTTGCGTAAAAGCTTGTTGCCTTGGCCGACTTCCGAAGGGGAGATTAGCACGATCAGAGGAATGGGGTACAGCCTGCGTGTTTACTAAACGATTTTCTGACAACAGGACTGCCGTGCCGCTCTTGCGTTACTGGACGTGGCGCTATGCCTTAATTTTATCAGTCATTCTTTTTGGTATTGGCTTTTTTGGCATCTATTGGATTAACAAAGCAGCTACAGAACAACAGTTTCAAGTATTGGAAGCAAGAACAGAGTTGCTCGCTGATTCGTATACCAAGGTGTTGCTTGCCAAGGACACCTCGACTTCTTCTGTAAAGATAGAGGATTTGGCACAAACAACTGTTGGTATCTCCAATCAGGCTATCACTACTGTGACTGGCCCTACGTCTCCGACTATTCCTGACACCGCAACACCCGCAGCCAATACCGCTATGATCGCATCTCGAGTCATGCCAACTGTCCCAATCGATCACGTGGTACAGATTTACGATGATGCGGGCAAGACGTTCAAGAAGGAAATGGTGAGTCAGACGACGACCGCTACCATTGCGCAGTTACCTCCCCCTGCCCAACCGGTGGACAAAACGAAAGAAATACGGGAGGTTGTTGCCACAAAGGGAGCCACCTGGCTGCGTGTGGGTGTCCCTTACTATGAACACAATACAGTCGCAGGCACCTATTACGTCAGTACCCCCCTTAACAATGATTTGGTTCACACTTATATCACGATCATGGTTTCTATCGGAATCATCACTTTGTGCGGTTGGGCCATCGTCTATGTACTCTCTCGCTCGTTAACACAGCCCTTGCGGCAGTTGGCAATTGCGGCAGAGCAAATATCCAGCGGGAATTATACACCTACCTTGCCCAATTCCTCCAAAATCAAAGAGGCAGAAATCAGCCAGCTGGTCCATTCATTTGACGAAATGGCCAAACGACTTGGACAACTAGAGCGGATGCGCACCGACCTTTTGGCTGGTGTTTCCCATGAGCTGCGTACCCCTGTCACCTCGATCCGCGGGATGATTCAAGCTGTCAAAGACGGCGTCGTAAAAGGTACTGATGCGGATGAATTCTTGCAAATCTGCATGGACGAAGCCAAGCGACTCCAGACAATGGTCAATGACCTGCTCGATTTTTCCTCTATGGAAGCAGGTGAAGTTTTCGTCGAGAAGCAATCCATACAGATCGACAGCACATTGGATCAGATAGTCGCACAGGTACAAGCCTTGCCCTCATTTGCAGACATATCTGTTACAGTTAATCCGACTAGACAAGATACCGTATGGATCGGCGATGAATCACACGTCAAACAAATTTTGCTCAATTTATTGGGGAACAGCGCTTCCGCAAATGCAACGCAAATCAACATCGACGTCCATAATCAGGGTGACTTCCTCTCCATCGATATAACCGACAACGGAAAGGGAATTCCTGAGTCAGAGGTTCCCTTCATTTTCGAACGGTACTATCGCGGAGATAGCAAACGCAAAAAGAAGCAAGGCCTGGGGCTGGGCTTGACGATCTCCCGCCTATTGGCAAAGGCACATGGTGGAAATGTCGAATTGGTTCAGACTTCTCCAGAAGGAACAACCTTTCGTCTTACTCTCGCCCATCCAGACTCGTCTGCATGAAAATGAACAGAGGAAGCAGCACCGATGAATCGTGCCGCTTCCTCTGTTACGTATGGGCACCCTCCGGCACATGTGTACGGATAAGATCCATGAAGATGTCCAATGCTTTGGTATGAAACTCGTCTGATTTCGTGACGAGCGAAAAATCACGGGTAACCGGCGTCCCCGTCACCTTCAATGTACAGAGCGTGCCGAGCCTGCGTTCTTTGCGGATAGCCCAATAAGACAGTAAGCTAATTCCCAGACCAGCCTCCACTGATTCCTTGATCACCTGTGTGCTACCGAACTCCATTCGTTTTTGCGGTGTGAATTGCAGTTGGCGAAACATTTTTTCTGCCGCTTCCCTCGTGCCTGACCCTTCTTCCCGCACAATCCACGTTTCCTTCATCAATTCGTCAATACTGACCTCCGTTTGCCCGGCCAATCGATGCTCTGGAGAAGCAATCAAATACATGCGATCATCAGCAAACGGCTCTACGCACATTTTTTCGTCCACATACTCCCCCTCAACAATCCCGACATCGAGTTGTCGCTTCGCCACCAGCTCAGCAATGACTGTGGAATTGTGAATCGTAATCGTGGGGGTAATCATTGGGTAATACTGACGGAGACGGGCAATGACATGAGGCAACACATACTCTCCATATGTGTAGCTGGCGCCAATCGTCAAATGCCCGCTTGGTGTATTCATCAAATCATCCACGAGGCTCTGCATCCGCGTGTACAAGCCCAAGATCTCCCGAGCGTGATGATAGACAATCTCCCCCGCTTTATTCAAGCGAACATATTTGTTGCTTCGCTCCAGGAGCTTTGTCCCTATCGTGCGCTCGAGCGCATGAATATACTGACTAACGGCAGGCTGCGTCATATGTAGCTCTTCTGCAGCTCGGGAAAAGTTCTGTCTGTCTGCAACGGTCACGAACACAAGCAAATGCTGATCCAACTGCCTTCACTCTCCTATCCACCACTTACCATTCATTTCACTTATGATGATCATCGCAATGATTTATTTTTCTTATTATAACAGTTGCCGTATGCTGAGTTTGTAAAACTTTTCGAGGAGTGATGGCAATGGCAACTCCGATCAAAAACAGTGTGCCATTGAATGAAAGCAATGCCAGCGTACAGCCCGCAAAAACCAAAGAAAGCACCCCTGCATCCTTCTCGCTGTGGATAGCTGGAATCGCTTTTACTTTTTTCATCGCCCTGACAGGCTACGGCTTAGCAAAAATACCCGGCTTTCAACAAGTTGGCCCCCTCGCCTGTTCGATCCTGATCGCGGTCGCATACCGGCATTTTCGTGGATATCCGGAAGCATTGCGATCAGGGATTCAATTTTCTGCCAAACGTTTACTGCGTCTTGCTATCATTCTGTACGGCCTAAAGCTCAATATCGACGTCGTATTGAATGAAGGTCTCGGGCTTCTCGTCTATGACGCTGGTGTTATCATTTTTTCCATCGCGGTTACGATGCTGATAGCCAAGTGGCTGAAAGCAGACTCTTCCCTCTCCCTCATGCTCGGAGTCGGTACAGGGGTCTGTGGAGCAGCGGCAATTGCTGCCGTCTCGCCTATCGTTGCTGCCAAGGATGAAGATACAGCCATCGGGGTAGGAATGATTGCCCTCGTCGGAACCCTATTTGCTATTGCCTACACGATCCTGCGTCCATTCCTCCCCCTGTCCGCGGTCGAATACGGCATGTGGTCAGGAATTAGTCTGCACGAGATTGCGCATGTCGCGTTAGCTGCTGCTCCCGCGGGTCAAGATGGGCTAGCGATTGCATTGCTGGCAAAATTGGGGCGTGTGTTGCTGTTGGTTCCGCTCTGTTTTATCCTGATGATTTGGATGAAACGCTCCGGGAAATTACAAAGTGGCACCAAGATCGAATTCCCTTGGTTCCTGATCGGATTCCTCGCCATGAGTGTATTGGGAAGCTACGTTCTCGGAACATCCATTCCTGTCTCAGAAGCGTTCCATAATGGTGTCGCCAGTGTCACAACCTTCGTGCTCACCATGGCCATGGTCGGGCTCGGCCTGAACGTAAATCTGCGTGCACTGCGTACAAAAGCGGCGCGCCCACTGATTGCCATGAGTATTACCTCCATTCTTTTGTCAGTACTCTCCTTTGTATTGGTATAAAAAGCTGTGGATAACCGAATATCCGAATTCAACTTCGCCGATTTCTTGATCATCGGCGATTTTTTTGTGAATAAGGACAAACTTTATCCCCATATGTTGATAAAGATGTGTACATCTTTGCCGAGGGGGATCTATATGTCGAGAAAATGGTTGAGGAGACGACCGAACATCTTATTCATCATTGTGGATCAGGAACGATTCCCCCCTGTTTATGAAGAGCATGCGATACGTGAATGGAGCGAGGATACACTCCACGCTCATGCTTTTTTACGAGAGCATGGGTTGGAATTCAAGCGTCATTACGTTGGCTCCACAGCCTGTTGCCCCAGCAGAGCTACCTTGTTCACCGGACAGTACCCCTCTTTGCACGGCGTCACCCAGACCAGCGGTGCCGCTAAACACTCTGCCGACAGCGACATGTTCTGGCTCGATCGCAATACCGTCCCGACGATGGGAAATTATTTTCGTCAAGCGGGCTATCGGTGTTTCTATAAAGGCAAGTGGCATATATCCGATGCCGACATCTGGGTACCGGGCACCCACTTTCCTATCCCCAGCTATATCCCTGTAACGGGAGTTCCTGATCCAGATAAAGAGCGCTTATACTTGCTTGCCGATCGGCTGGACGGCTATGGCTTCTCCAGTTGGATCGGGCCTGAACCGCATGGAATAGCGCCGCATAACTCCGGTTCGTCCGCAGCCATCGGAGTAAATGGTCGTGATGTGGTATACAGCAGCGAAGTCATCGAGCTGCTCCATGCATTAGACCAGGAGAAAGGCTTCGTTGAAGGCTACCAGCCTTGGCTGATCGTGGCGTCTTTCGTCAATCCACATGATATCGCCATCTATGGGGATATCTCTGCGAGCACACCGTTTTTTCGCTTCCATGTGGATAAGTTTGTTCCCACTGTTGCCCCGCCCCCTACTCAGCACGAATCACTTGCGACAAAGCCGCGCTGCCAAGCGAGTTATCGGGAGGTATATCCACAAGCATTCCAGCCCATTTCGGACCAAGCCCATTATCGAAGACTGTACTATCAGCTCCAGAAAAACGCCGATCGGGAAGTCATGCGTGTTCTTGAAGCCCTCGTCGCAAGCTCGTTTTATCCCGAAACACTGGTCGTGTTCACATCCGATCACGGCGAATTGTTGGGTGCCCACGGCAATCTGCATCAAAAATGGTACTGTACCTATGAAGAGGCAATTCACGTTCCCCTCATTATCCACAACCCACTCCTTTTTCCACACGCAATCTCTACAGAACTATTAACCAGTCATGTGGATATTCTTCCGACACTGCTCGGTATTTCTGGAGTAGACACAGATAGGCTTGGTGAGGAGCTGACCTATACACATAGCGAGGTACAACCGCTTGTTGGTCGTGATCTTACTCCCCTCATCTTGTCTCACGATACGGAATCTATCTCCAGCGAGCCGATCTATTTCATGACGGACGACGATGTAACGAAAGGACAACATCAAGTTAGCGTGCAACACCAGCCCTATGACTCTGTCATTCCTCCGAATCGGATAGAAACGGTCCTCGCCTACCTGTATTCCGCCGGGCACAGCACTTTATGGAAATACTCCCGCTATTTTGCCGAGGATGTATACAACCCCACGATGACTGATTTCGAATTGTACAATCTCACAACCGATCCTTTGGAAACAAGGAATTTGGTAATCCCCCTCTACAAAACCACACACTCGGAGCGCATCCGCCTGAAAATGGAGCTGCTTTTAGAAGAACAACGAGCCCAAAAGCGACTGACCCCCTTTTCGTATCCTTTTGCACACCTTCTGTCTACGTGAACTTTCCCGGAACAACAGAAAAAACCCCTCAAATTCGAGGGGCTTTTCGTCTTTCCTTTTCTCTTCCCTATTCCTGTTCAGTCAATGCTTTTTCCAATGCTGTCATCGCTTCTTGTTCATCTACGCCATCCGTGATCAGGGTAATTTCTTCCCCTTTTCCAATGGCTGCTGCCATAATGCCCATGATGCTCTTGCCATTTACATTTTTCTCATTCTTGATGATTTTAATTTCGCTGGAAAAAGATGTGGCCACCTTCACAAAGTTCGCAGCAGGACGTGCATGCAGGCCGTGCGCCAATTGAACCACTATTTTTTTCTCTACCATTCTGTTATGCCTCCTTTTCTACACTCTCTCAAGCCATTCCTTCACGAACGCCTCTACTTGCGCAGACGTGCTCATCTGTAAAATCGTATCAATCTGCTTCGCTGCGTCCTCCACACTCAAACGACTCAACTGTTGACGCGCAGGCAATATGCTCCCTGCACTCATACTAAATTCATCCAGACCCATTCCCAACAGAATCGGGATCGCGATTGGATCGCCCGCCATCTCCCCGCACATACCGACCCATTTGTTCTGCGCGTGCCCTGCTTTTATGACGTTGTGCAGCAAGCGCAAAACGGCAGGGTGATAAGGCTGATAGAGATAAGCGACCTTCTCGTTCATACGGTCGGCTGCCATTGTGTATTGTATTAAATCATTGGTTCCAATGCTGAAAAAGTCAACTTCGCGTGCAAATTGATCGGCCATTAGCGCCGCAGCAGGGATCTCAATCATGATACCCACTTCGATCTGATCGGATACTGCTATTCCGCGATTGACCAAAGATTTTTTCTCTTCCTCCAAAATTGCTTTCGCCTGGCGGAACTCCTCCAGTGTCGCAATCATCGGAAACATGATTTTCAGATTGCCGTGTACACTTGCGCGCAATAGAGCACGCAACTGGGTACGAAACAGTTCTTGGTTATCGAGACACAACCGGATGGCGCGATGTCCAAGAAACGGGTTCATTTCTTCTGGCAAAGTCAAGTAAGAGAGATGCTTGTCTCCGCCAATGTCCAAAGTACGAATAACCACCGGGCGGTCACCCATATGCTCTAGCACGTGCTTGTACGCGAGGTATTGTTCCTCTTCCGTCGGAAAATCATTGCGTCCCATGTACAGAAACTCCGTGCGGAACAGCCCGACACCTTCAGCACCATTGGCGATTGCCCCAGCAACATCTTCAGGGCTTCCGATATTGGCGGCAAGCTCGATATGATGATTGTCCACCGTGACCGTTTTATTGTTCACTAGCTTCGCCAGTTCGACTTTTTGCGCTTCGTAATCAGCCTGCTTGCGTTTGTAGACAGCAATTTCCTCTTCACTCGGGTCAATAATCGCGATCCCTTCATGCCCATCGAGAATAACGAGTGTCGCGGGCTGAACTGCACGAGTGATCCCTTGTGTTCCGACAACAGCAGGAATCTCCAGAGAACGTGCCATAATCGCAGAATGCGAGGTTCGTCCCCCAATGTCTGTGACGAAGCCTTTGACATAGCGGCGATCTAATTGAGCCGTATCGGAAGGCGTCAAATCATCCGCTACAATGATCACTTCCTCTGTCAGCTCCCCGAGTCCTGCAAACGGTACCCCGAGCAAGTAAGAAAGTACACGTTTGGTCACGTCACGAATATCTGCTGCTCTCTCCCGCATGTATTCGTTGTCCATTTGCTCGAAAAGTCCGATGAATGCTTGTGCGACATCATTCAAGGCACTTTCAGCGTTTGTCTTTTCGTTTGTGATTTTATCTTTGACGGTATCGACCAGTTCCGGGTCTTCCAAGACGAGCAGGTGAGCTTTGAAAATGTCTGCATGATCCGTTCCCATCTCCCACTCCACGCGCAGAACGATGTCCTCCAAATCATTTTTTGCTCGAGCCAACGCCTCTTGAAAGCGTTGGATTTCATTCGCCGGATCTTCAATCGCTACGGTATTGATCTGTAAATCGGGCGTTGTCAGTAAAAACGCCTTGCCAATGGCTATACCTGTTGAAGCTTTTACACCTGTGATCTTTTGGGACATCGTAACACCAGCCTCTCTCAATGGCTACCTGACCATTCCTTCAATCTGCGTGCCTGTTCACGCACGATCTCCTCAAGTGGATGACCTGCCGGAATGCCGGTACAATTGTGTAATGTATTTTCCCATCCAAACTCTTTCAGGCTTGCTTGTATCCGTGCGGACTCCGTATCCTCGGGATAGTCGAATGCCAGTGCCGCAGCAATTGCCAGACCTAAATACTCTGGATTCATTCCTTTTTCCATGCATTGTAGTGCTGGTCCGACCAAACGATCTTGCTGCGATAGCTTGCGGATCGGCGAACGTGCCACCCTGACAATATCGTCAGACAACAATGGGTTGGTGTATCTGCCGAGGATTTTTTCTACATACTGTCCATGAACTTGCGGGTCAAATCCGTACTTGGCAGCAAGCAGTACACCTGTCTCCTGAAGAGCCCCACATGTCGCCTGAACGATCCGGTCGTCTCGCATCGCTTCATCAATCGTTTTCATCCCCAACTGATACCCCAGGTACGCGATGACCGCATGACCTGTGTTAACGGTAAACAGCTTTCTTTCGATGTACGGTGCAAGATCCTCCACATAGGTAACGCCCTCAATGGACGGGACTTCTCCAACCATCTGCGACGAATCTACCACCCATTCGAAAAACGGTTCCACCATAACCAGAAGCTTGTCATCATGCTGCTGCAAAGGAACAATCCGATCTACGGCTGCATTGGGGAATCCGATCCATTGTGCTGCCTCGGCCTGAACCGATTCCGTCAGATGCCCATACACATGCTCCTTCAGCTTCTCACTGCCGCCAATCATGTTTTCGCATGCAATCACATTGAGTGGTTTCGCATGAACAGAAAGTCTCCGGGTAATGCCGGCTGCGATGGCCCCTGCAATATGCGGAAGAATGTTGGGACCAACTGCCGTCGTAACCAAATCGGCAGTTGCGATCGCTTCAGCTACCGCCGCTACATCCTGACCATTTATCGCTCGAACTCCTTCCACGACCGACTCCGGTTTTCCTGTTGTTGCTAGTTGCACGCGATACATTTTTCGCTCATTCAGCTCATCGACCAAAGCCGCATTGACATCCACAAACGCAATTTCATAGCCAGCCTTTTGCAACAGTTGTCCAATAAAGCCTCGCCCAATATTACCTGCTCCAAAATGTACAGCTAGCATAGGGGATTACACCTCCTCGGAGAACATCGCAATGATTTCTTCCGCCGAAGCCGCGTTTACAATCCGTTTGACGTTTTCCTCCTCGGAGCAAAGAATCGCGATGTTCGAGAGCACCTCCAGATGTTCGTCTCCAACAGCAGCAATGCCCACCAGCAAATATGCTGTATTGCCTTCTCCAAAATCTACACCCTCTGGAACCTGAATGATGGAGATCCCGGTGGATTGAATCTCTGCCTTGGATTCGTTCGTTCCATGTGGGATGGCTACGCCACTTCCGATATATGTGGTCGCCAACTGCTCGCGCTCTTGCATTTTCTCTACATACGCCTCCGTTACGTGGCCTGCACGCACAAGCAATTGTCCAGCCAGTCTGATCGCCTCTTCTTTATTGGCTACCTTTGCTTTCAACATGATTTTTTCTGCTGTCAGTATGTTTTTCATTTCGTTCTCTCCATTCCTATCTTTTTGAGGCAAAACGCATACATTTTGCCCGCTATATAATCAGCAATTTGCTGTGTTTCTCCTGTTTTCAAAACCGCTTGCATTTCTTCTTCAATTAAAAGGGAGCTGATCTCGCTGAGTACTTCCAGCCCTTGCTTCGGCACTTCTTTTGGCCCTAACAAGAGCAGGAGCATATCAATGGATATCACTTCTTCATCCATCGAACGAAGAAGCACAGGCTCTCGTAATTGGTGAAACGTAAAAGACGCCCGATTCACTGCTTCATTTCTTCCGTGAAAAAGAGCCAAGGATGTTCCCGGAATCCCCAAACCACCGAGCTTTTCCCGCTCGATCAACTGCTTGACTACCGGTTCGACCTCCTCGATCGTTCCACGTTCTTTTAGCCTCTTGCTGATTTGTCTCAAAAGCTGGGCGATGTCCTGATCACGGTTATCCCATCTCATTCCCCACAGGCCGTCGTAAAGCTCATTGGCATACGCAGAATAGTATTGCATGGCCCTTAGTTGTTCGATGGACTGCTGTCCTGCGGGAACCAACTGACTTTTCTCCTGATGGGATTGTTTCTGACTCGTCGTGTGTAATTGATATTTAATTTTTTGGATATCGTCTGGCGGAAGCAACGGGCTGACCACGACATATTCCGCTGGATCGAGCGGCAATGGAAGGGTGGAAATGATTAAGTCATAATCCGCTGCCGGAACCTCTTCCAAATCAAACATGGACAGATTTTTCAGGCTGACGATCTCCGGTATTTCTTTTTTGATACGCGTTGCCAAAATCTTGGAGGAGCCGATCCCGCTGGAGCAAACCACCAATGCCCGGTACCACTGCTGCTCATGGCGCGTTCTCTCCAATGCCGCACCAAGATGCATCACCAGGTACCCGATCTCTTCATCTGGAACCTGTAGCTCCGGCAAAACTATATGGACCGCTTCACTTGTTACGGCAAACAGCTCTGGATAGTTTTGCTTGATCTGCTCGAGAATCGGATTGCGAATCTCCATCTTCCGCTGTAATCGGTACAACGCTGGCTCCAAATGCGTCAGCAGACCATGGAACAGCGAGGCGTCATTGCCAAGCGGAATGTCCAAGCGTTCTTCGCAGGCTTGAATGAAGCGTTTCGTAATAACCATGAGCTCCGTGTTTTCGGGCCATACCTGGTCATCCGGAGAATGCCGCAGCTTGGCTCCCCGCAAATGCATCGTAATATAGCCGATCTCATCCGCCGGGATTTCCATTTGGAAAATTTGCTTCAGCCGCTCCATGATATTGCTGGCTATTTCGTACTCGGGTGTTCCAATCAATTCACTGAGGGTATTCTCGTCAAAATGAATGCCTTCCCCTTTTTCAATCCGTTCCATGGCCAACGCCAAATGGGTGACTAATCCGAGATAGGCGCTGTCTGCCAAAGGATAGGGAAGCTCCTCGTCCAGATGGCTCAATGCATTCTCGACCTTGATTAGCTTTTCCCGGTCAATCAGGCCGAGCAGCCGTTCCGAAATCGAGTCGATGTCTCGCAATGCCTTGTTTTGAATATTTTCTTTGATAATCCCAATCAACTCATGATCATCCAGATGCTCGGCAATCAGTCTGCTGATAGCCCGCCGCTTGGACGACTCCGTGCCTTGCAGCTCTACGCCGTACCCTCTTTTGCGCAAGAGTGACAGATCGTAACGAGCAAGCATAGTCTCCAAATCATCCAGATCATGACTGATGGTCGCCGTCGTCACTTTCAAATCGATCGCCAGCGAAATCAGCTTGACTGGCTCTGATGCCTCCAAGAGTGCGCACAGGATGATTGCCTTTCGTTCCTGCACGGTGTATTCCTTCGTCATGTGATGCAGGACAGACATTCTGAGTGCACGCTTTTGCTCATCAGTCCCGACCACTTCAAGTCCTGAACCTGTTTTTCTGACCAGCTCCAGTTCAAATTCATCAAACAAGGAAGTCAACGCATCCAATTCCCTGTGAACGGTACGGCCGCTTACACCAATCTGCTCAGCGATCGAACCAACGGTAACTCCTTTTTGTTCCTTCAATAAAATCTCGATAATAGATCGCTGTCGAGAGGATATCTGCATGTCTTCGTTCCCTCCTCAACGCCAAAGAGGGAAGACGCTAGCTCTCACTAGCGTTGATTCCCTTTACCCCAGGCGTTTGACCAACTTGTCATACTCGGGACTATTCAAGAAATTTTCAATGGAGATATGCTCGGCAGAAGGCGCTTTGACCTGCGCTCTTTCTGTTAAAGACTTGTGCGTAATAACGATATCAGCATCACCTGGAATGTCGTTGATCGCCGTATTGATAACTGTAATCTCGGTCAGGCCCGCATCCTTGAACTTTTTGCGCAAGGACGCCGCTCCCATTGCACTGGAGCCCATTCCCGCATCACAAGAGAAGACGACTTTTTTCACGTCAGCAGCAGCTACCTCATGCTTCACTGGTGCTTCTACCGCTTCTTGTGCCTGTGCTTTTTTGCCTTTCATCTCTTGCATTTTTTCTGTCGCTTTTTCCAGTTCATCTTCGTCTGTCTTCGCGCTCATTTTCAAGAGAGCAGATGCGATGAGGAAGGACACGACAGTCGCTGCCAACACACCTGCCAGTACCGGTAGCAATCCACCACGCGGAGCCATTGCAATCAAGGCGAAAATACTACCTGGAGACGGTGGCGCCACCAATCCTGCGCCAAGCAGCGTGAAAGTAAACACACCTGCCATCCCACCACCAATAGCCGCCAGAATCAAACGCGGATTCATCAGCACATACGGGAAGTAAATCTCGTGGATACCCCCGAAGAAGTGAATGATGACAGCACCCGGAGCCGATTGCTTGGCACTGCCTCTGCCAGCAAGCCAGTATGCCAACAAAATTCCCAGACCTGGTCCCGGATTGGATTCAAGCAGGAAGAAAATCGATTGCCCCATCTTCGCCGCTTCATCCAGACCGATCGGGCTCAAAATACCGTGGTTAATCGCATTGTTCAGGAACAGGATCTTCGCTGGCTCAATGAAAATGCTGGCAAGCGGCAGTAGTCCTGCACCTACAATGACTTCTACACCCGCTGCAAGCGCCTTACTCAAGCCTACAACGACTGGCCCAATTGCTTGGAAAGCCAAAAGTGTCAGTAACCCGCCAACGATACCCGCGGAAAAGTTGTTCACTAGCATTTCAAAGCCGGAACGAATTTTTCCTTCGAACAACTGGTCCACTTTTTTCATGACCCAGCCGCCCAAAGGCCCCATGATCATGGCTCCCAGGAACATCGGGATGTCTGCACCTACGACAACCCCCATCGTAGCAACGGCACCTACGACCCCGCCTCGAACATCATGGACCATTTTCCCGCCGGTATAACCGATCAGCAGTGGCAGTAAATACGTAATCATCGGTCCAACCAGTTTGGCCAAATTTTCGTTAGGCAGCCAACCTGTTGGGATAAATAAAGCGGTAATCAATCCCCAAGCGATGAAAGCACCGATGTTCGGCATGACCATCGCACTCAAGAACCGTCCAAACTTTTGTACCGAGACCCGTATTCCACCCGAAGCGTTTTTTGTTTCTACGCTCTCCATACTGAACCCTCCTTTACCCCTATTTATGAGATGTTGACATGATTGAAATGATAATGTGTACACCTCAAATATAAAGCGTTTTCATAGGGGGTAACAACAAAATCAAAGCGCGAATTTGTCTGACACGTTGTTGCCAAATCTTAATTGCCCATAGAAAAAAGACCTCTGCTCAGTTGCAGAAGCCTTCTTACAAATTCTCCGATTCAACCTTGATCACTATACACACTCCTAGTTTGTCACAAATCCCCCTAACTATTCGCTGGCAGGTCAACACAAAAAAAGACCGATGCGCACATGTGCACATCAGTCCTTGCTTGCATTACCGCTCGCTTCCTAGCTGCGTGGTGGACGAGATTCGCCACTGCGTGGACGGGAGTCACCGCTGCGTGGACGAGAGTCACCACTGCGTGGACGAGATTCGCCGCTACGTGGACGAGATTCACCACCGCGAGGACGATATTCGCCATTGCGTGGGCGAGATGGACGCTTTCCACCAAAACCGGAACCGGAACCGAAGCCACCTTTTCCTTTTGGAGGCAGCTTTTTCTTCCCTACACGAAGAGGAGCCTCTTCTGTCAGGCGGACAGGTGTCGTATCCGGCTCTTTGGTCAACAGCTTGAGTGCTGCGGATACCAACGTTACGGAATCAACATCCTCCAGCAATTGTTCTGCCAATGTTTTGTAAGCAGACAGATCATCTCTTCCAGACGCTTCCAGGATTTTGTCTACCGTCATTTTTTGTTGACCTTCCAGAGCTTCTGCCATCGAAGGAACAGCATGACGCTCCATGCGACGCTTGGTCGTACGCTCAATCAGACGTAGATGGTCGATTTCACGGGAAGTAACAAATGTGATCGCGAGACCCGTTTTACCAGCACGTCCCGTTCTTCCGATACGGTGAACGTAGCTCTCGGAGTCTTGTGGAATGTCAAAGTTAAATACGTGCGTAACCCCGCTGATATCCAGACCGCGGGCTGCAACGTCAGTCGCCACCAATACTTCGATTGTACCTTCTTTGAATTTGCGCAGTACGCTGTCGCGTTTTGCCTGGTTCAGGTCTCCGTGGATACCTTCTGCTCCATAACCGCGCTTGGTCAGAGCTTCGGACAGCTCATCCACTCTGCGCTTGGTTCTACCGAATACGATAGCCAGCTCAGGCGAATGAATATCCAGCAAACGGCACAGAACATCGAATTTTTGTCTTTCTGCTACTTCCATATACTGCTGCTCGATGTTTGGTACGGTTACTTCTTTTGCTTTCACTTGAATAATGGTTGGTTCGCTCATGAACTGCTGGGCGATTTCCTGGATCGCTCTTGGCATCGTCGCCGAGAAGAGCAATGTTTGACGATTGGTAGGAACCTCTTTCAAGATTTCCTTGATATCGTCGATGAAGCCCATGTTCAGCATTTCATCTGCTTCGTCCAAGATCACCATCTCAATCGCATCGAGACGAATCGTTCTTCTTCTCATGTGATCCATGAAACGACCAGGTGTTGCTACGATGATTTGCGGGCGTTTTTTCAACGCCTTGATTTGACGCGTGATGTCTTGACCACCATAGATTGGCAGGGCAGAGATGTTTTTAAATTGGGCAATTTTATTAATCTCTTCCGCCACCTGAACAGCCAGCTCACGAGTAGGAGTCAGTACAACCCCTTGAATGTTGCCATTGGTTTCGTCCAAGCGCTCCACCAGTGGAATACCGAATGCAGCCGTTTTACCAGTACCTGTTTGTGCCTGACCGATCAGGTCACGACCTTGCAGTGCTACAGGAACCGTTTGATCCTGAATCGCTGTAGCCTCTTCGAAGCCCATGTTGCTCAATGCTCTAACAATGGAGTGGTGTAAGCCAAAATCATTAAAAGTCGCCAATGAATGTCAGTCTCCTTTATCAATACCTTCATCTATAAAATTCTCAAAAAAAAGGGCACTATTCCTTACGATCCGGAACATGCCCTTTTATCCCCGATTGTACGTAGCACCCTAAAGAACATAGCTGTAATCGTACCATGCAATGCCTGAAAAAGCAAACTGCATATATACCTAAATTGCCTGATTTTGTGCTGCAACCGTTTGTAAAAAATAACAAAGCAGCCCAGAAATCAGGCTGCTTGTCTGTTATTGGATTATTTTACCCATTTGTTGTACAGCTCATCAAACTTCCCTTGCAGTTTCATCTCGTCCATCCACAGATCCAGGTAGTTAGCGAAGATGCTGTCTCCACGGTGAATCATGTACGCTTTTTCACTCTTGGTGAACGGGTTGTCAGTCAGAGCGGCATACAGGCGGGAATCTGCTTTGGAATATACAATAGCTTCCAGTGTATCCGTGATCATTACATCATATTTACCGCTTGCTACCAGACCAGGAATGTCGAGGTTGTTTTGTTCAACCGTTACAGTTGCTTTTGTCAGGTGCTCACGAACGAATTTTTCGTTGGTGCCTCCTGGGTTCACACCAATGCGCACCTCTGGCTTGTTGATGTCTGCTACACTCTTGTACTTGTCCTTGTCTACTGCACGGATGAGCGGAGCTTTACCGAACATAATATAAGGATCGCTCATGTGTGCTTTTTTCTGGCGATCTGTGTTGCGCGTTACGCCTCCGACAGCAATATCGAATTTATTTGCCAAAAGATCGTCCATCAACGTCGGCCAAGATGTTTGGACAAAACGCGCCTCTACTCCCAAGCTTTTTGCGAATTCTTTCATCGCGTCGATATCGTAACCTTCGAATTGGTTCGTTTTTGGATTCAAATATGTAAACGGCTTGTAGTCACCTGGAGTACCTACGAGGATGTAGCCTCTCGCAATGATTTCGTCCAAACGGGACTCAAACTTCTTCGCTTGCGGTTTTTTAGCAGCTTCAGCAGCTACGGTTTGGACAGGCTTAACCGCTGTTGCGGCAAAAGCACCTGTTCCTGATGTCATGAGCATAGTTGCAGCGAGTGTGCTCGCCAAGATTGTTTTTGTGAATTTTTTCATCTGGGTTCTCCTCCTGTTAAACGGTAATGAATTTAGTTATCAGACACAAACTCCATCATCCCTAATGGCATTCCCCCTTTCAAAGAAGAGGACTTACAACCTGTTGAGCTGCCTCCTACACAGTAAACCTGCCGATTCCTTGCTGTAATTCTTCTGCCACTGCATTCAAACGCTCGACAGACTGGCCAATTTCCTGGATGGCCTGAAGCTGCTCTTCCGTTGCCTTTGCCACTGTTTGCGCGTCGAGTGAAGCATGTTTCGCAATGTTATGCATTTCATCTACAGAAGCACTCACCTGTTGGGAGCCTGCTGACATTTGTTCAGATGCTGCGGATACTTCCAAAATGTGCGCGGCAACGTTACGGGAAGACTCCAGAATATGCCCGAAGATTTCGCGAACCTCTTCGACCAGTTGAATACCATGCTGTGCGTTTTGGTTGCCCGCGGTCATGACCTCTACCGCGTGACGAGTATCCTGCTGGATTTCTCCGATCAGCATCGCGATTTTGGATGCGGATTCCTCGGATTGATTCGCCAGCTTTTTCACCTCTCCGGCAACGACAGCAAACCCACGTCCATGCTCGCCTGCACGGGCTGCCTCAATCGAAGCGTTCAAAGCAAGCAAATTGATTTGCGAGGTCAACTGACTGATCGTATCGAGAATGCCTTCGATTTCTTTGGAGCGATTGTTGAGCTGCTCGATGGCTACTGTCGCCTTCGAAGTTCCCTCGCCAATGCTTCCCATCTGGAGAACTGCCTGCTCTACCACAGCAGTCCCTTGCTCTGCCTGCTCTGTTGCTACCTGGGCAGCCTCTGAAACATGTGCAGACGTCTCCGCGATTTTCACGATGCCTGCTGCCATGTCATTCATAGACAACGCGACATCCTGCGAGCTAGTAGCCTGCGCCTCTGCTCCCTCAGAAATCTGTGCGATAGACATGCCGATTTGGTTGATGTTTTCCGTCGCTTGTTTAATGCCTTCGGATACTTCCTGACTAAAACGCTGTACTTGATCAGACGACAGAGATACGTCCTCGATCAAATTTTTCAAGTGCGATACCGTCTGGTTAAAGTCACGTGACAGAACGGCAATCTCGTCTTTTCCATCAACCGTTACGGTCTCTTTCAGGTTCCCCTGCGCCACTACATTTACTGCGTGATTCAGACGCTCAATTGGTTTCACCATGCGTACAGCCAAGAAATAAACGAGGACAACCCCAATTGCCAACACGATGAGGGAAATCACCATCAATCGGACTAACAGTTGATCAACAGGCGCATGCAGCTCTGCTACAGGTGCAGTGATGTATATGCCCCAGTTCAAACTGGTAGGAGCATAGGAAGCAAATCGCTCTGTATTCTCGTATTCGTATTGGGCGATTCCATGATTCCCCTGCTTGATATTTTCAAAAGCAGTCTGAAGCTCAAGAATACCCATGTCGAGAATCGATTCCTTCAGAATGTACTCGCTATTTGGATGATAAATAAATGTTCCTGTTTTACTTACTAAAAAGGCGTAGCCAAATTCACCGAATTTCTCTTCAGACACCTTTTTCTGGATTTCATTGATAGGAATCGTAGAACCGATATAACCGTATTGACGATTGTCCTTCATCAATGGAACGACAAGGGTCACGATGTTATTCCCTGTCCGCTTCGAAATGACTGGCTCGGAGACAACAACCTTTCCTTCCCCTTTACTCGCTTCCTTAATATGCGGACGATCCGAGATGTCGGTCACTTCTCCCATGAAATTGATCACTTTCTTACCGCTTAGGTCATGCGAAAAGAAGAACGTCTCAAACTGGGGGTTTTTCTTTTGGGCTGCTTGAATGAGTTTCAGGTCGAATTCGACATTTTGATCTGCCGACATCAACCCTCCCACCGCTCTTACAATCTCAATTTTTTCTTGAAAGAAACCATCGATACGAATCGAGAGATTGCTAGCTGACAACTCAGCTTCTTTGTCCAGACTGTCTGCCAAAAGATTGGAAGCACTCCAATAGCTTGCACCGCAAACCGTACCCAAACTAATAACCAACAGCAGGCACAAAACGATAATTAGCTTATTCTTCAAACTATTTTTCATACCGAATCCCTCTCCCTTCTCTTTTTTCAACAAAAAAAAGACTGCCCACCGACAGTCCATCATGACTACGGTATGGCAACCCGGCTGTCCTAGCTGCGAAAGTCATTTGGCTTTCGTCCTTAGACCCGTGGCTTTGCGTCCCTGCCTTTCAGCAGGTTTGCCTTTGTCATTCCTTGTTGTTTTTTCAATTTAAGTCCACTGCTTTTTCAATCTCACCTTTCTTTTCCCATAACTTTCCGCCAATAAACCTCAAAAACACAAAAAAGCTGACAACCTTTTACAGTCGTCAGCTTTTTGTCAAACTTTTTTGATTAGCTTAACCCGATCACTTGCCCATCCTCGTCTACATATAACGATTCCGCGGCCGGCTTTTTCGGGAGGCCTGGCATCGTAACCAAGCTTCCGGTCAGTGCGACGATAAAACCAGCTCCTGCTGATATGCGCACTTCACTCACTTGAATCGTGAAGTCAACAGGTGCTCCCAGCAGATCAGCGCGATCCGTAAAGGAATAAGGTGTTTTCGCCATGCACACAGGCAGATGGGACATGCCCATTTCTTCTACCTTTTGCATCGTTTTCAATGCCAGCGGCGAAAAGACAACCCCTGATCCACGGTATACTTCTTTCACGACAGTCTCAATCTTGTCTTTAATGCTGAGGTTTTCCTCATACAAGAATCGGAAGGAGGAAGGCTGCTCTGCTGCACGGGTCACTTTTTCAGCCAGCTCGACACCGCCAGCTCCTCCTTCTGCCCACACTTTAGAAAGGGCTGCTTCAGCTCCAGCCGCTTGGCACAACGCAATTACGGCATCGACCTCTGCCTGGGTATCTGTCGCAAAATGATTGATCGCCACCACTGCTGGCACACCGAACTTTTGCAGGTTTTCCAGATGGCGCTTGACGTTTTCGAAGCCTTTTTCCAGAGCAGACAAGTTCTCCACTGCGAGGTCAGGTACTTTTACCCCGCCGTTGTATTTCAACGAACGAACCGTAATGACCACGACAGCAGCCGATGGAGTCAGGCCTGCTTTTCTGCACTTGATGTCAAAAAACTTCTCTGCACCTAGATCCGCACCAAAGCCCGCCTCTGTTACGACGTAATCTGCCAGCTTCAAGGCCATCTTGGTTCCGATTACGCTGCTGCACCCATGCGCGATATTGGCAAAAGGTCCGCCGTGAATGATGACAGGAGTGCCTTCGATTGTCTGTACGAGATTAGGCTTGATGGCTTCCTTCAAGAGAACGCACATCGCATCGACCGCGTTGATTTCTTCTGCCCGTACAGGCTGATCATTGAAATCGTAGCCAATAATGATATGGTTCAATCGCTCGCGCAAGTCTGCCAAATTCTCACTCAAGCATAAAATCGCCATGATTTCCGACGCGGTCGTAATCATGAAGCCATCCTCACGCGTCATTCCATTGCCGTCACCCAGACCAACCACGATGTTACGCAGTGCGCGGTCGTTCATGTCCATAGCCCGTTTCCAGACGATTTTCTTTGGATTGAGCCCGCGCAGATTGCCATGGAAAATATGATTGTCGATCATCGCTGCCAACAAGTTATGAGCAGCAGTAATCGCATGAATGTCCCCTGTAAAATGCATGTTAATTTCATCAGCCGGGAGAATTTGTGCTTGGCCGCTTCCGGTTGCGCCTCCTTTGATCCCCATGCAAGGACCCAAGGACGGCTCGCGAAGCGCTGCAATTGTTTTCTTCCCGAGATAATTTAATGCTTGTGACAGACCAATCGTCGTGAGCGTCTTGCCTGCTCCCGCCGGATTGGGGTTCATCGCTGTAACAAGAATCAGTTTGCCATCAGGGCGATCCTTCACTTGCTCCCATAGTTCATCTGATAGTTTGGCTTTATACTTTCCGTATAGCTCCAAATGCTGTTCTTCGATACCTGCACTCTTGGCAATTTCAACAATAGACTTCATACTTGCCTCCCTGCCACACCAGAATGTAATGCACCAGTTACCAATCTTCTACATTCTGCATCATCATCCTTTCTCCTCTCCTCTTCGACACATTACGCAAAAGAAAAAGCCCACATTCCGACAAACGTTCAGAATGCAGGCTCTCTGTTACTTCCCGAAAATTTTTCCCGGATTCAAAATGCCATTCGGGTCCAGCACATGCTTCATGGCTTGCATGACGTCCAGTGCTTCCCCGTGCTCCTTGCGCTGATATTTGATTTTCCCCACACCCACACCATGCTCTCCGGTGCAGGTTCCTCCCCGACTCAATGCGTATTCCACCAGATGGGCATTTACTTCCTCGGCACGCGCCACTTCTTCGGGGTCATTCAGGTCGATCATCAGGATAGCGTGATAGTTCCCATCCCCGACATGCCCTGCAATCGCTCCATCCAGTCCAGCGCGGTCAATGGCTTGCCGCGCGTCCACTACAGCTCCTGCCAGCTCGGAAATTGGCAAGCAAACATCTGTCACCATCAGCTTTTTCCCGGGGGATTTGTGCAGGAAGGCATATGCCAGGTTATGACGAGCGTCCCAGAGCTGCGTCCGCGCCTTCGAATCGGTTTCAAAAAGAAACTGTGTGCAGCCATGCCCATCCGCGATGTTCTGCGCAAAGTCGATATCATACGCAAGCCCTTGTTCACTGCCGTGGAACTCGATAAACAGCGTTGGTGCTTCCGGGTAACTCGTTTCTTTGTATAGATTCACTTGTTGGATAGAACGTTCATCAACTAGCTCGATTCGCGCTACTTGAATACCCGCTCCGAGAATATCCACGACGGTATCGACGGCATCCTGCACGGAAGGGAAGCTGGCACGTGCCGCCGTTGTCGCCTCAGGGATACCGTAAACACGCAAGGTCAGCTCCGTGAATACACCAAGCGTTCCCTCCGACCCGACAAACAGTCCAGTAAGATGGTAGCCTGAGGAGGATTTGGATGTCATACTCCCTGTACGGATGATACGTCCATCTGCCGTCACCACTTCCAGATCGCGAACCTGATCACGCATCACGCCATAGCGAACAGAGGTTGTCCCGCTGGCGTTTGTAGCAGCCATTCCACCCAAAGTCGCGTCCGCGCCAGGATCGACGGAGAAAAACAATCCGTGCTTTTTCAACTCTTTATTGAGCTGGGTGCGCGTCACACCAGGCTGAACTCTCACGAGAAAATCCTTCGGTCGCACCTCCAGCACTTGGTTCATCAGGGAAAAATCCATGCTAATTCCGCCCGCATATGGAATCGCGTGGCCTTCCAGACTGGTCCCCAAGCCAAACGGCGTTACCGCAATGCGCTTTTCGTTGGCCAGCTTCATGATTTGACTGACTTCCTCTGCCGTCTGCGGAAACACCACCACATCCGGAAGATGCGGGGTATGATACGATTCATCATGACTGTGATGCTCCAGTATAGTGGGGTTGGTCGATACTCGTTCTTCCCCCAGCAATCCCACTAACGCCTGCTTGTAATCCACGTTGGTTCCCCCTCCGTTACTTGCTCAAGTTGACAAGGAATAAGCTGATTTCAGGAATGTAGGTGATGAGCAGCAAGTCGACGATCATGATGACCAAAAATGGGATCACCGCTCGCTCAATCTCCGTATTCTGGAGCTTCGCAATATTTCCTGCTACCAACAAATTGATCCCAACCGGTGGAGTCAGCATACCGATCGCGGAGTTGACGACCATAATCACCCCGAATAGCACCGGATCGATGCCCAAAGAATTCGTGATCGGCAACAGGATCGGCGTCAGGAGAATGATCGTAACCGCCGTTTCCATAAACGTCCCCAAAATGAGCAGCAAGATGTTAATAATGAGCAACGTAATGATCGTGCTATCGGTAATCCCCAGCATGAATTGCGCAATTTCCTGCGGGATGTTTTCCCTCGTCATCAGGTAACCAAAAGCATTGGCGGTCGCGATAATAAGCATAATGACTGCTGTCATGCTGGCAGAGCCCGCGAATATTTCCCCCAAGTCCTTCCACTTGATCTCCCGGTAGACGAAAAGCCCGACAACTAGGCCGTAAATTACGGCTACCACTGCCGCTTCTGTCGGAGTAAAAATAGCTCCGTATATACCACCAAGAATAATGACCGGCATGAGAATCGCCAAAATGGCGTCCTTGAATGCCTCCCATATCTCTTTGGGTGTATGCTTCTCTCCGCCACCCCAGCCGTTTTTCTTACTAATCCAATACGAGTACAGAATCAGTGAGATCGCTACGAGAATCCCCGGTCCAATCCCGGCAATAAACAAGTCGCTAATCGAGGCACTCGCTGCTACCCCGTACAAAACCATCGGCACGCTCGGAGGAATCATGACACCGATCGTTCCCCCTGTTGCATGCAAGGCCGCTGAAAACCGGATATTATACCCTTTTTTGACCATGTGCGGGATCAAAATTCCCCCTACGGCTGCCGTTGTTGCAGCAGAAGAACCCGATATCGCTGCAAAAAAAGTACAACCCATCACCGCCACGATTGCCAATCCTCCAGGCAGGTTCCCGACAATTGTATTCGCAAAACGAATCAGCCTAGCCGAGATTCCGCCTGTTTCCATCAGCTTTCCTGCCAAGAGGAAGAACGGAATCGCCATCAGTGGGAAGGAATCTGTCCCGTTGAACATTTTTTGAATGACAACCAGCAGAGGGATGTTTCCCTCCAGCATAAACACGACAACGACAGATAACCCCAATGCCACCCCAATCGGTACGTTTAAGATCAGGAGCACCAACAGTGTTAAAAACAAAATCGTACCCACAATCTGGTCACTCCTTCCCGGTAATGTCTTTCCATGTCACATGGATCACGTTCATGATGAGTAAGGCACCGCTGATCGGAATCACCATGTATACATAGCCCATGGGAACGAGCAGAGTGGGTGAGGTTTGTGTCATGCTTCTCGCAGATAACAAGTAGCCTTGCTGAACCATGACGAGAAAGAAAACCAGGCTACACAAAGCGGCAATAACCAGCACCACCTTGTTCATACGAGGGGACAAGTACTTTTGAATGTATTCCGTACCGATGTGTGCTTTGATCGACATCGCGTACGCTGATCCCAGAAATGTGATCCAGATTAGCAAATACCGAGCCAATTCCTCCGTCCATGCCAAGGGCTGGTCGAGCAAAAAACGGAAAAGCACCTGCAGAAAGACAGCGATCACCATAATAGCCAGCAGGGTAATAATGAAAAAACGAAGGATGCTGTTTATTTTGGAAACAAGGTTGCCCACACACAATCTCCTTTCGCAGGAAAAAGGGGAGAAAAGCCAGAGTGGCTCGTCTCCCTTCTGCCGTTTATTTTGTATTTACAATTTGATCCACCAGCTCTTTGCCGAACTGCCCGGAAAACTTGTCATAGACAGGCTTCATTGCATCGCGGAAAGCTTGCTTATCCACATCCTCGGTAATGACTACACCTTTTGCTTTAATAGTGGAAATGGCCTCTTCTTCCATCTTGATCATCAACTCACGCTCGTACTGTCCCGCTTTTTTGGCTTCCTCGGCAAGAAGTTGCTGGACATCTGCCGGGAGCTTATCCCATACAGGCTTGCTGAACAAGATCATCGCCGCTGAATAAACATGCCCGGTCAAGGCCATTTGTGTTTGCTTGGATTCATACAGCTTGTAGGTCTGTGCGACAATCGCCGGATTTTCCTGGGCATCGACCACTCCTTGTTGCAGCGCCGTCAGGGCCTCTGTCCAAGCCATTGGGGTCGGCTTCGCTCCCAAAGCTTCGAATGCTGCCAGATGGATCGGGTTTTCCTGCGTGCGTATCTTCAACCCTGCCACATCCTCCGGCTTCTTGATCACCTTCGAGCCGTTCGTAATGTGGCGGAAGCCGTTTTCAGCCCAAGCCAGCCCAACCAGATTGGCGTTTTCCAAATCCTTGAGGATGTCCTGCCCGACTTGTCCGTCGAGCACCTTGTACGCCTGCTCACGGCTGTCAAACAAGAACGGGAGATCCAGCACGCCCAGCTTTGGATGGAAGTTCATCACGGGCGCAGTCGAGGTAATCGACATATCCGCCGTTCCAAAGGTCAGCGCCTCTGTCAATTCACGCTCCGCTCCTAGCTGGCTCAGCGGATACACCTCGATTTTCACTTTTCCGTTCGAGCGCTTGTCGACATCCTCGGCCATTTTTTTCAATGCCAAATGGTATGGATGATCCTCCGTCAGTGAATGCCCTGCTTTGAATACATAGCTTTGTCCGTCACTTTTCGGTGCTTCAGTCCCCCCGGCTTGTCCCGCAGGCGGGGCAGTCTGTTGACCACCTCCGCACCCAGCCAGAAATAAAGACACAGACATGATGCTCGCTAGCACGAAGCTTCCCTTCTTCCGAAACATGCGATAGTACCCCCTGTTGATTCTTTTTGTTTTTTAAATAATATGAAAATTTAGTTCATTTTACTAGATCCCTCTTCCACCGTCTACATTCATGACCTCGCCCGTGACAATTTTGGATAGATCAGAAGCCAAATAAAGGGCCGCCTGCGCGATATCCTCCGGCTGAATCAACATGCCCAATGGTACACTGCTGATGAAAATATCTTTTTTCCCGGCCTCTACTTCCGCTTCATCTCCATTGATAAACTTACCCAGCATCGGTGTCTCTGCCGGCCCTGGATTGATGACATTGACCCTGATTTGAAAAGGAGCGAGCTCAATCGCCAGTGCCTTGCTCAACATGATAGCAGCCCCCTTGGACGCGCAGTACGCATTCAGTCCCGGACGTGCGCGAATTCCGGCAATCGAAGCGATGTTGATGATGCTGCCTTTGCCCTTCTCCTTCATGTGAGGCACCGCATGTCTTGTCGTCAAAAAGATCGACTTCGTGTTCACAGACATGATCCGATCCCACTGCTCCAAGGTCAGCTCCTCAATAGGGGTAAACGCTTGGGGAACACCCGCGCAGTTGACCAGGACATCGATCGAGCCGTACACTTCGAGCGTTTCCTTTACGAGTGCAGCAACACTCGTATCGTCTGCCACATCTGTTTGCACTGCATGACCTTTTCCATGTGGTAGCTCTTGAGCGACCGCTACTGCCGCCTCCTTGTTCAAATCAGCCAGGATGACGTTGGCTCCCTCATTCGCAAAAAGCTTCGCAATGGCCTTGCCCATTCCTGACGCTGCCCCTGTTACAATCGCCGTTTTTCCTTGCAAAAGTTGCCCATTCATAGGTTGATCACCACCATTCGCTCTTCCGTCATCTCTTCGACTGCGTAACGCGGACCTTCCTTGCCCAGTCCGCTGTTTTTGATTCCGCCGTATGGCATGACGTCATTGCGATAGGTCGATACGTCGTTGATCACCACGCCACCGTACTCCAACACGCGTGCTGCTTTCATCGCAACGTTCAAATCTCGGGTAAAAATCCCCGCCTGCAACCCGTACTCCGAATCGTTGGCTTGTGCAAACGCGTCATCAAGATCATTGTATGGAATGATCGTGACGACGGGCGCGAACACTTCCCGGCAAACCACCTTCATCTCTGGCCTTGTATCCACCAACACAGCGGGATAGAAGAGAGCTCCCTCCCGTTTGACAGGCAAGAGTGATCTGGCCCCTTGGCTAATCGCTTCCTGTACCCATTCCTCGGTACGACTCGCTTCTTTTTCACTGATCATCGGTCCGACATCCGTGTCCGGATCTTCCGGGTTCCCTACCTTCAACTGATTTACATGCGAGATATACAAGTCACTGAACGCTTGCATAACCGATTCATGCACGTAAATGCGCTGGACAGCAATGCACGCTTGACCGGCATTGTGAAAGCTGCGGGCGGCTGTTTGACGGGCTGCCAGCTCCAAATCTGCATCGAGGTGCACGATATTGGGAGAGTTGTTGCCCAGCTCCAGCGCAACAGGACGCATGCCACTTCGCTCCTTGATGCGGCGACCGACTTCTCCTGACCCGGTAAAGGTGTACATGGCGATGCGCTCTTCATCCAGCAGCCATTCCCCTACCTGACTGCCTGCGCCTGTCACGATATTTACATAGCCTTTTGGCAAGCCCGCTTCCTCCAGGATCTCCACCAGCAGAAAGGTTGCGATAGGCGTGACTGTAGCTGGCTTAACCACCAGCGTATTTCCTGCGGCTAGCGCTGGCGCGATCTTGTGCGTGCTGAGCAGCAAGGGATAGTTAAACGGCGTAATGGCACCGATTACTCCCTTTGGCACCCGAATGGTAAAGCCCAGACGGTTTTCCGAGCCTTCTGTTGCTTGCAGCGGAATCATTTCCCCGTGAATTTTCTTGGCTTCCTCTGCCGACAAGCGCAGTGTATTGATCGTCCGATCCAGCTCATTCATCGCGTCCTTGCGCGTTTTGCCCACTTCGCGAATCAAGGATTGTTCCATCTCGTCCCGGCGCTCCTCCATTAGCTCAGAGGCTTTCAGCAAGATTTTGTATCGTTGAAAAGGAGTTAATTTGTCCGCCTTAAACGTCTCCCACGAAGCTTCCACCGCTTCTGTTACATGCTGTTGCTCTGCCTTGGCAATTCGAGCGATGCACGCGCCCGTGTATTTGTGAAGGACGGGAATGTAGCTCTCGGTTTTCACCCATTCTCCACCGATGTACAAATCATACGATCTCGCTTCCATGTCCTCTTCCTCCCTTATATTTATCTCGTTGTTTGATAGATGTAGCGAACGATTTCGTCTCCCAATTCTATTGTTGTCGCCGTCCCCCCAAGATCAGGAGTGAGCACCTTGCCATCTTGCAACACGTTTTCGATGGCGTTCATGATGACAGCACTGAGCTCTGGCAGATCGAGATGATCCATCATCATGGCGATGCTCCATACTTGTGCGATCGGATTGGCGATACCTTTCCCCGCGATATCTGGCGCAGAGCCGTGAATGGGCTCAAACATGGATGGATACTTGCGCTCCGGATTGATGTTCGCGGAAGGGGCCAAGCCCAAACCACCGACGATCGCCGCTCCGAGATCGGTCAAAATGTCTCCAAACAAGTTGCTCGCGACAACAACGTCAAACGTTTCTGGTCGCGTGATGAAATAGGCAGCGAGTGCGTCGATATGATACAGATTAGTCTGGATACCTGGGTATTCCTGACTGACTTCCTTGACGATCTCATCCCAAAACGGCATGGAATGGTTGATACCGTTGGACTTCGTCGCTGCGGTCACGCTCTTTTTCGAACGCTTTTCCGCCAGTGCGTAAGCATACTTGAGAATGCGCTCTGTGCCATACCGGGTAAATACGTTGTTTTGCACCGCCATTTCGTACGGTGTCCCCTGGTGCATGCGCCCGCCCATATTGGAGTACTCACCCTCTGTATTCTCCCGTACCACGACGAAATCGAGATCGGCATGCCCCTTATAGCGAAGAGGGCTTTCCAGACCTTTGAGCAGCTTGACCGGGCGAAGGTTCACATACTGCTGGAATGCACGCCGAATCGGCAAGATCAACTCCCACACAGAGACATGGTCTGGAACCTCGGGCGCACCAATTGCACCAAGCAGAATCAAATCATAGTCTTTTAAAATATGGAGTCCATTCTCCGGCATCATTTTGCCGTGTTGGAGATAGTAGCTACAGTTCCAATCCATGACATCACGAGCAAACCGAATGCCGCCGTGACTCTCTTCAATGGCTCCCAACACTTTCAGGCCTTCTTCCATGACCTCGGGACCGATTCCGTCTCCTGGAATTACTGCAATGGAATAGTGAAGCAACAGTCTCCCTCCTAAAAATCTAAATTTTTTGACTTTATGAAACACTATTCACTTGCATGATTAATGCCAAGCTCGGTATCATACCCCTGACCGGATAAAAGTCTGCCATCCGTTTCTCTCCATGCCTCACTCGTCTGGTGACATTGCAAAACAACGCAACAAAATGTTGCAACACGCATTGCAACATTTGTTCACGCCAAGCTATCTCGTTTCATCCATTATGACTCTTCCTGATGGATCGCTGCCCCAATCTGGTATTCTTCTATTTTGCGGTACAAGGTATTTCGACCGATTTGCAGCATTTTGGCCGCCCTGCTGACATTACCGCCACTTTTCTCAAGTGCCTTTTTGATCGCTTTTCTCTCTGTTTCACGCAACGAAGGAATGGCATGATCCGAAGACTCAGGCGTATCGGCTTCCATCAATCCCTCTAGCTGGATGTGATCGCAATCAATGGTGTCCCCCTCTGCCAAAAACACAGCTTGAATCAGCACGCCTTGCAGTTCCCGGATATTGCCCGGCCATGAATAAGCACACAGCTTGTCCTGTGCCTCAGTGGTGAGCATGTACGGTTGTTCTGTGTCGATCTGCTGCAATAGATGCTCCGCCACCTGGATGATATCACTGCGCTTTTTCAATGACGGCAAATGAATGGAGACCCCTTTGAGCCGGTAGTACAGGTCAGCCCGAAAACGTCCCGCCTTGATCTCTTCTGACAGGTTTCGATGCGTAGCAGCAATGATCCGCGCATAAATGGGGCGGGATTGATTGCTCCCCACCGGAGTAACGACCTTTTCCTGCAAAACGCGCAAAAGTGCCGCTTGCGCACGCAAAGACATATCCCCGATCTCATCCAAAAAGATCGTGCCTTTTTTCGCCGCTTCAAACTTTCCGATCCTTCCTTCCCGATGTGCCCCTGTGAATGACCCACTTTCATATCCAAACAATTCGCTCTCAATCAAATTTTCTGGAATTGAACTACAGTTTACTGCGATAAAAGGCTCATGTGCACGCGGACCTGTCTCGTGGACCATTTGAGCGAACAGCTCTTTGCCCGTACCGCTTTCCCCCAAAATGATCACAGGAAAATCTACCTGCGCTGCCTTTTGTCCGAGCATCTTTGCCTGCAAGAAGAGCGGGCATGAACCAGCTAGACGCGGAAACGGCTTCAGCTTTTCTTTGGGTGCCGCAGACCAAAAACGCGGGCGATGATCTTTCACATGACGACCAGCACGCTCTTGCTCCGCACTGACTCTTGTTCCCAAGGCTTCCTTTCCAAGCTGCTGCTGCGCGGCCTCATTTAGGCCCACGATACGCTCGTCCCGATCCAAGCCGACGAGTGCCAGCTTTCCTCGACTATCTTCTGGGCGTGATAAAGTCGGTAAGGCAATCACGCGCTCTGCATCTGCTAACAAAAAGCGGTTTTGCAGAGCCTCTGCGATCATGCAAGCAATGGTTAGGGCAAACGGATGGGAATATTCTTTACGCGTACTAATGTCAATGATGCCCAACAGCTCACCCGCAGGTGAAAAAATAGGTGCCGCTGAGCATGTAAGAAAGCGATTTTCCAAGAAGTAGTGTTGCTCTCCCTGTACCTGAATCGGCTGTTGTGCGATCAGTGCTGTCCCAATCGCATTGGTTCCTTTATAGTCTTCTGTCCAGTTCGCTCCGATTTGTAGCTGTACTTTTTGTGCCTGGTTGGCGAAGACCGGGTCCCCAATCGTTTGAATAATATTTCCTTCCCGGTCAGACAAGAGTGCGATGTGCTCTGTCGATAACAAAAAGGGAGCAAGCTTGTTAAAAAGCGGGAGACTTTCACGAATCAGAGGGTGATTATCCTGAATGATTTCTTTGATTCGTCGGGCAGAAATGATTTGATCATTGGCCTTCTCCGTAACCTTGAGGTTCGATTCCTGACAGCGCTTCCAAGATTGCTGAACAATCGTCGACAACACGATTCCCTCCCCCAAAAATCATTCCTTCTCAGTATAGCATGAGAGTCTTTGCTATAGAAAAACCAGTCGAACCACGAGCACATTTGTCCGACTGGCTGCTATTTATCTGAACTTCCGCGAATAGAAAAATTCCGTAATCGGCGCCACAATGAACGTCAAACCGACGACGACTGCCAACGGAATATTTTGAATGTAATTGAGTGCGGTAACCCCTTCCGACAGAAACAGGACCGCAGCAGACAGCACCATAAGCGCATAGTACCCGATTCTCGCACTTTGCGTCTTGATATGCTTGTCTAATTCGTCATTTTCACTGTATTTCCCGCCCTCGGTCATTTTCCGACAGCTATCCACTCTTTTGTCCCAATACGGAACACTACATGATCCATTATGGAACAATTTCTCCGCTCAGCCACTCCAGAAAACGCTGTCATTTCGAGCTTTTTCACGTTGGTACGAGACTTGCTTTTAGAGAGGGCTGTAAAGAAATATGTGATAAATGAGGAGGCGCTCGCAATGATCTATGCTCAGCCCGGCCAAGTCGGTTCCAAGGTGACTTTCAAAAATCGTTATGAAAACTACATCGGGGGTAATTGGGTTCCGCCAGTGAAAGGTGAGTATTTCGAAAACGCATCACCTGTAACAGGCAAGGTCTTTTGCGAGGTAGCCCGTTCGACAGCCGAAGATATTGAACTGGCACTGGACGCTGCCCATGAGGCAAAAGACGCGTGGGGTCGTACCTCTGTTGCACAGCGCGCGAATATTTTGTTAAAAATCGCGGATCGGATGGAAGCAAATCTGGAGATGCTGGCAAACGCAGAGACGTGGGAAAACGGCAAGCCTGTTCGTGAAACACTCGCGGCCGACATCCCGCTGGCAATTGACCATTTCCGTTACTTCGCCGGAGCCATCCGCGCTCAAGAAAGTACACTCGCTGAAATCGATAACGATACGGTCGCTTACCATTTCCATGAGCCACTCGGTGTCGTTGGTCAAATTATTCCGTGGAACTTCCCGCTCCTCATGGCTACATGGAAGCTGGCTCCAGCCTTGGCTGCGGGAAACTGCGTCGTCCTCAAGCCAGCAGAGCAAACACCTGCATCCATCATGGTGCTGATGGAGTTGATCGGCGACCTGCTCCCGCCTGGCGTCGTCAACGTCGTAAACGGCTTCGGTCTGGAAGCGGGTAAACCTCTCGCTTCAAGCAACCGCATCGCGAAAATCGCCTTTACAGGTGAAACGACGACAGGACGCTTGATCATGCAATACGCTTCCCAAAATATCATTCCAGTGACGCTGGAGCTGGGCGGAAAATCGCCAAACATCTTCTTCCCGGATGTAGCTGCAAAAGACGATGCTTTCTTTAACAAAGCAATTGAAGGATTCGTACTGTTTGCGCTCAACCAAGGCGAGGTTTGCACATGCCCATCCCGTGCGCTTATTCACGAAAGCATTTACGATCAATTCATGGAGCGTGCCCTGCAACGGGTAGCCAATATCAAGCAAGGAAATCCGCTCGATACAGATACGATGATCGGCGCACAAGCTTCCTTGGAGCAGGTAGAAAAAATCCTCTCCTACCTGGATATCGGCAAACAAGAAGGAGCGGAATGCCTGATTGGCGGCGCTCGTGCACAGCTTGCAGGTGATCTCGAGGGCGGCTACTACATCCAGCCAACTGTCTTTAAAGGCCACAACAAGATGCGCATCTTCCAGGAAGAAATCTTCGGTCCGGTCGTTTCCGTAACGACCTTCAAGGATACAGAAGAAGCGCTCGCCATGGCAAATGATACGCTGTATGGCTTGGGTGCTGGTGTATGGACACGCGACACGAACACAGCTTACCGCATGGGCCGCGAAATCCAGGCTGGCCGCGTCTGGACCAACTGCTACCACGCTTACCCGGCTCACGCAGCATTTGGCGGCTACAAAATGTCCGGTATCGGCCGCGAGAATCACAAAATGATGCTGTCTCACTACCAACAAACGAAAAACCTGCTGGTCAGCTACAGCGATCAAGCTCTGGGCTTCTTTTGATCAATGAGCCAGCCGGAGAAAGTGCTCGCAACAGATGCTGCACTGGCATTAATTGAACGGCTTCGCGCCAAACACGGTGACCTGATGTTTCACCAGTCAGGGGGCTGCTGCGATGGCAGTTCCCCCATGTGTTACCCGCTCGGAGAATTTCTCGTGGGTGAGCAGGACGTCCTGTTGGGGGAGATCGGAGGCTGCCCGTTCTACATGGGCAAAGCGCAGTATGAGTATTGGAAGCATACGCAGCTCATCATTGACGTCGTGAATGGGCGTGGCGGAATGTTTTCGCTGGAAGGACCTGAGGGGGTACGCTTCCTCACACGTTCACGGGTATTTCCCGAATCATAAAAAAAGGAAGACCGCTCCCGCCTTTCGTTGGCTGGAACGGTCTTTTTTTGCTTGGATTGCTATCTGGATTTTTTGCGAGAAGTACGATTAGCAGGAGCAGAGCTTGTCCTTTTGCCTGGTTTTGCATTCGGACGGGCTGAACTGCGTTGTGCAGGTACTGGCTTCTTGCTAGAGCCGCTAGACTTGCGATCAAAACCACTCGCTGCACGGTTACCGTCCTTCGGCTTACGTCCAGTACCGCCTGCTGCTCGGTTACCGTCCTTCTGCTTGCGCTCAAAACCACCTGCTGCACGGTCACGTTCCTTCGGCTTGCGATCAAAACCGCCTGCTGTTCGGTCACGTTCCTTCGGCTTGCGATCGAAACCGCCGCTCTTTTGTTGACGCCCTTCCCCATCTCTTCTGCGTTCCCCAGAGCCTTGCTGACTTCGCTCAGACGGCTTCCCTTTGCCTCTACCTTGCTTGTCCCCGCGACGCTCGTCCTTCCCGGATCGATCAGCCTCAGACCTTTGCTGTCGTGTCTGTTTCTTTTGATCGCCCAACTCTCCACGATCCATTTCACGCCGCTCCAGAGACAGATTGATCCCTTCTTCAATCTCCCTGAGTTGCCCCCAATCCTTCCCCGCCACCAGCGTGAACGCCGTTCCTTTTTCCTTGGCTCGTCCCGTTCGACCGATCCGGTGTATATAGCTGTCTACATCTTCTGGAATGTCGTAATTGAAAACGTGCGTAACTCCCTCTACATCAAGCCCGCGCGCTGCCACATCCGTTGCAACCAAAAACTGAATTCTTGCCTCGCGGAAACGCTTCATGACATCCTCGCGCTTCGCCTGTGACAAATCGCCGTGCAGCTCGTCAGACATATAATCGAGACCTTGTAGCTCTGCATTTAACTTACTGGCTCTACGCTTTGTTCGGCAAAAGATCACCGCCAGAAACGGCCGTTGTTCATCCAGCAGACGGCACAGTGTAGCTTGCTTCGCACGATCTGTGGTCTCCACTGCAATTTGGCGAATATCATCTAACGTAATTCGCTTGCCCTGCACTTTGATGTTTTCCGGCTTTTGCATAAAGCGCTTCGCAAGTGCTTGCACCTGCTCTGACATGGTGGCCGAAAACAGCAAGGTCTGTTTTTCAAAAGGCGTATTTGCCATAATATCTTCTACCTCAGGCAAAAAACCCATATGAAGCATTTGGTCCGCCTCATCCAGGACAAACATCGAAACTTGTGATAAATCGATCGTCCCTCTTCGCAGATGATCCAGCAAACGGCCCGGTGTCGCGATGACCACATGTATTTTTCCTTTCAGCTTTCTCAGTTGCTGATTGACATCTTGTCCTCCATAAACCGCGAGTACTTGGATGTCTTCCAGCTTTTCCGTCAGCTTCTTTACCTCTGCCGTAATTTGCAAGGCAAGCTCCCGCGTAGGAGTAAGAATCAACGCCTGAACATGCGTCGCTTGTGGATCCGCGTTTTCCAAGATCGGCAGGACAAATGCGAGTGTCTTCCCTGTTCCTGTCTGTGCTTGCGCGATTACATCTTTTCCTTCCAGCACAACAGGAATTGCTTTTTCCTGAATCGGTGTAGGCTCGGTAATCCCGTTTGCTTGCAGAGCATCTATCAGTTCCTTATGTATTCCCAATCTCAAAAAATCAGCCAGTTTCGCCATCTCCATTCTTTAATCAACCCGTAAAATTATTTCGTACATACTGCCATGCCGATAAAGTACCGTATGCCATCGCGAGGTGTTTTTTCAAACGTAACGCCTCTCTGATAGTACATATCCACGTCAGAATAGCGTACAAACAGCTCCGCGAACTCTTCCGGCGTCAACTGATGAACATGGAAGGGCTCACTCGTCTGCATGCCCCGCCCTCTGCCAAATGGACTGGACAGCACAAGCGTACCACCTGGTTTCAGCATCCGGTACAAGTTATCCATAAACAGCAAATCGTCTGCGACATGCTCAATAGTCTCAAAGCTCAAAATCGTATCAAACAACCCTAATTGCTCGGGAAGCGCCGGATCAAGCGCGTCACCCTGCTGATACGTAATCTTTTGATGGTTGTATTCCCGATCGGCGTACAATATCGTCGCCCCATCGTTGTCGACTCCGATCAATTCCGTCAGCTCTCGTTTTCGATCCTTTGCGATCATATGACATCCGTAGCCAGTACCGCAAGCGATATCCAGCACTCGACCTTTTACATAAGGAGCGGCAAAATAATATCTGGCTATATGCTCCAGCAGCATGCCATTCGTAGGTTTTAACAGCTTGGGGATGATTCTCTCCCCTGTCCATTCCAGCAAAGCCATCACCAATTTTCTCGTATTCTTTCTCACATCTTACCTTATTTATCGGCTCGATCCTATCAGCTAGCATTTCCTGAACACGGTTTATTAAGAAATTTGTAAGACATTTCATTACTGTTTTGTTAGAGCTGGGCGTTAAGATAGTACCATGAATGCATTCATAAGGTGGGAAGAATCATGACCAAATATCAAGTCCTCGTAGTCGACGACGAGGCTGAAATCCGCGACGCAATCGAAATCTATCTCAAAAATGAATCCATGACCGTATTCAAGGCTAGCAATGGACTGGAAGCGTTGGAAGTACTGGAGAATGAAGAGATCCAACTCATCCTGATGGACATCATGATGCCCAAAATGGACGGAATGACCGCCACCTTTCAAATTCGCCAGAAAAAAAACATCCCGATCATCATGCTCTCTGCCAAATCAGAGGATACCGATAAAATCCTCGGTCTCAACATCGGTGCCGATGACTACGTGACGAAGCCTTTTAATCCCTTGGAATTGATCGCCAGGGTCAAATCTCAGTTAAGACGTTTTACCAATCTGGGAAGCGCTCAAATGACAGAGGATGAGATTCAGGTACGCGGCTTGACCTTGAACAAAAGCACAAAAAATGTAGCGATTGACGGTAACGAGGTCAGGCTGACAGCTACCGAATACAAAATCCTGGAGCTGTTGATGGAAAACAAGGGCCGCGTTTTTTCAATCGAGGAAATTTATGAACGGGTCTGGAAAGAGCCTTATATGAACGCGGAAAACACGGTAGCTGTCCATGTACGGCGCATACGGGAAAAAATAGAGATTAACCCGAAGGAACCAAAATATTTGAAGGTGGTATGGGGAATTGGATACAAAATCGAAAAATAAGCGCTTTGCGGTGCCCGTGCTCATTGTTATGATCGTGAGTATTTCGCTCGCTCTCCTGACAATGGCCGATCTGTACCATAAACGCGAGAATCTCCAAGAGGATAATTACTTTCAAAGCTCAGGCTTCAATCGTGAATTAGAGACATTTGCCGAGCTGGTGAAAAATGTTCATGTAGATTATGCAGACTACACTCCAGGAAAGCTCGACGAGAAGACAGCGAATCAGCTCAAAAAAGAGCATGAGGAAACCCTCCGGTCGATGAAAGAAAATAACAAGCTGTCAGATGTGATAGAAGAAGCAAAAAGAGATGGTGACAATGAGAGAGTCGCCAAATTAACCGAAGAGCTTTCACAAAACTTACAAGAAGACATCACTAACGCAACGTCTCAATATCAAGACCAGGTGAACAACAGAATCGCCGAAAGAGATGCCGAGTACGAGGAACGGAAAAACAGCCTCACCCTTCGAAGTGGCTCCTTCAAGTACTATGTCACCGATAAAAAGAACAACAAAGTTTACACCAATCTCCCGCAAGAACCTACAGAGTGGGAACTGGCCCGATATGCGCGGCATACCATCAACCTCCCAAATACGATTGGGGATTTAGAAAGCATCAATCGCACTTATCAACTGAATCAACTAAGTGGCATCTTTTATGTCCCAAAAGAACCAGACGGATATAGCCAGATCCACACAGATGCACTTTACTACGATTCCATTCGGGAGCGACTGATTGGCGAGTTTGTCCTACTCGGGGGCACTCTGCTCATCCTTGCACTCTGCTACTGGTATTTGCCAGTCAGCAAAGCGTTGGAAGTACCGATTGTAGCGAAAAGCATGGCACTGTTCCGCTTTATCCCGTTGGATATTCGGATGGCACTGTCGTTCGTACTTGGCATTACGTATTTCATTATGATCGCAAACATGCGCTTTTTCTTCTTGCCAATTGATGGTGATCATTTCTTCACCCTTGCGTTCGTTTCGTTGTTTACTGCTTACCTGCTTCTACAATTCATGGAGGCATGGCTTATGTACAACCAACCTGAGAGATTTACGCAGCAATGGCAAAAGAGTATCCTCGCCAGACAACGTGTCCTTCTTCAAGAAAGCTATGCCAATCGTGGCATGTTCTTCAAAGTATCCACGTTGTTCATCCTGACTATCATGTTCGGGATGAGTATCGGCTTCGGATTCGTCGGGCTTGTCGAAGGAGCTGGCGGCTTACTGTTTTTCAGCTTTTTGTATGGCATGTTTTACATGATCGTGGTTTTCCCATACTCGCTTAGACGCTTGGGACTGATGAACCGCATCATGCAAGGTGCCTCCGAAATGGCTGGAGGCAATCTGAACACTACGATCCAGAAGGTAAAAAAAGGGAAGTTGTCTGATCTCGCGCACTCTCTCAATAACATCACAAAGGGTCTCAAGCACGCGATGGAAGAGCAGATGAAAAGCGAGCGTATGAAATCTGAATTGATCACCAATGTTTCCCATGATTTGAAAACACCGCTGACGTCGATTATCAACTATGTTACCCTGCTCAAGCAGGAAGATTTGACACCTGAGGAACGCAAGAGCTACGTCGATGTCTTGGATCGCAAGGCAGATCGACTGCGCGTTCTCATCGATGACCTGTTTGACGCAGCCAAAATGTCCAGCGGTGCGGTGGAACTGAATATCGAGCAAGTGAATGTAGCCTCCCTGCTCAACCAATCCATTGCAGAATTCAGTGATAAAATCGAGCAATCGACGCTCACTTTCCGCGTAACGACGGAGCAGCCAAAGATCGTCGCTCCTCTGGATGGCAAGAAAACGTGGCGTGTATTCGAGAATCTGATTGGCAACGCCCTGAAGTATTCCATGCCGAATACGCGCGTCCTGATCCATTTGGCAGAGACACAGGATGAGGTCATCCTGACGTTCAAAAATGTCTCCGCCTACGAAATCGACTTTGATGCACAGGAACTGTTTGAACGGTTCAAGCGCGCCGATCAATCTCGTCATACCGAAGGCTCCGGCCTCGGCTTGGCTATCGCAAAAAGCATCGTAGAATTGCAAGGCGGCAGGCTGTCGATCGATATTGATGGCGATTACTTCAAAGTCATCGTTGTATTCCGCAAACACGCGTAAGGATCACATAGAAAAGCCAGTGCCCGATCGTCAGGCACTGGCTTTATTACGTGGTTTTCACCCTGTTAGATGGCAAAGTTCCTTTCAAATAGGGACTCAATACTGGCAGCCACCTCTTGCTCATCGGCCCCCTCCACCTCAAACATAATTTCATCTCCGGTTTTTACCCCCAGAGCCATTACGCTGAGGATGCTTTTGCCATTAGCCTGCTTGTCATTGTAGATCATCTTGACCGACGAGCTGTATTGATTGAGCAGGTTCACCAAGACAGAAGCAGGGCGAGCATGGAGACCTCCACTCACGGCTACTTCCAGATTCATTCGGATCAATTTCACGCCTCCCTTCCTGTCTGAATGCTTATCATGCAAGTTCAAAAAGTCGTCTTTTTGAACAACCTCTTACAGAAAAAATTTCTCAATGACCTCTGCCACCCCATGCCGATCGTTCGTTTCCGTGACATGCCGAGCCAACTGTTTCAGATCGTCAGGAGCATTGCCCATCGCCACACCCATTCCGGCGAATTGGAGCATCTCTGCATCATTGTAATTGTCGCCTACAGCAACGATCTCGTCAGGCTGAATCGCAAGTCTCTCACTCACTACCGCAAGACCGCTTGCCTTGGAGATACCCACAGGCAATATTTCCAAATTATTCGCGCCCGATGCCGTCACGCGAATCCCCGAAAGCTCGGCTTTCTCCAGCTCTTGTCTTGCTGCCAACAGACGCTTCTCGTCGCCCGTGACGAATATTTTCGGAGCACACACTTCATGTTTTCGAACGTATCCGGCTATCAACCGCGAAGCCTGGATTTTGAGCGGGTATTGATTTTTCCAGAGCTGGCGCAGTGTCCAGGCATTTAGCAACGGAAACAAGTCCGTCCATTTCCACGTGCGATTCGTTACAGCATAAGACTCATGCAGCAGCATGACATCCAAGCCATGCGATACGAGTATATCTGTAATCCTCGCCGCTATCTCATACGGAATACGCTGTACATACAGCACCTGATCCGTCTTGGGATCTGCAACGTATGCGCCATCATGGGAAACAAGTGGTGCGCTGATCTGGAACTGCTGCGCCAACGATTTGGCCGATGGGTATGCCCTGCCGGTTGCCAGTGTGACGTGGACTCCTTGCTTCACTAACTGGCTAATGGCCTGCTCTGTTACTTTGGATAAGGTATGATTCGACATCAAAATCGTTCCGTCCACATCCAAGGCGAGGAGTTTGTATTTCACACGAGTACCATCCTTATGTGACGGGCTTGAAAAACTGGGGCAGATGCTCCTTGTGCGCCTCCAGCATCTCATCGAGTATTTTTTTGGCGATCACGTCAGACGATACCAGCGGGTTAATATTCATCGCCAAGAGCGCCTTATGGTAATCACCCGTTACAGCCGCCTCGGCTGCCACTCGCTCAAACGATTTGATTTGCTGTACGAGTCCACGCACGGGAACAGGCAAATCACCAACCGCCAAAGGAATCGGTCCTTCTCTTGTAATGACGCAGTTCACTTCGACTGCCGAATCATCCGGAATGCTGGCAATCGCTCCATTGTTGCGAACATTTACCGTCTGAATATCGCGTTTGTCGTTGTAAATGGAATAAATCAGATTGCAGGCAGCCTCACTGTAATAGGCCCCGCCACGCTTCTCCAACTGCGGAGGCTTGATATCTAAGTCTGGGTCTTCATAGAGTGCAAATAGCTCTGCTTCCACCTGCTTGACCACTTCAGCTCGCGTACCCTTCTGCTCCGCTTCTTCCAGCTCATGCTCCAGCATCGTGCTGGTCTGGTAGTAGTAACGATGATACGGGCAAGGGAGAATCCCCAATGCTTTGATGAAATCTTTATCCCAACCAAGGTCCAAAATGTTTTGCATCGTAATACCCGATTGGTCGCCCGTTATCTTATCGATTACCTGGGAAATGACGTTTTCCCCATCCAGGTACACACCCAGTCCGAAGATCATATGATTCAATCCGGCAAAATCAATATGAACCCGTGACTGCTCGACGCCTAAAACAGTAGCAACACCCATTTTCATCCCGATAGGCACATTACACAGTCCAATAACCTTTTTGCGGTTGGTATATCGCAGCACTGCCTCTGTGACCATACCCGCCGGATTCGTGAAGTTAATCAGCCAAGCATCTGGACATAGCTCTTCCATGTCACGACAAATGTCCATAATGACCGGAATGGTACGCAAGCCTTTGAACAAGCCGCCGGGACCATTGGTTTCCTGACCGATTACTCCGTATTTCAAAGGAATACGCTCATCCTTGATCCGCGCATCCAACAGACCCACGCGCATTTGCGTCGTAACAAAATCTGCGCCCGCAAGTGCTTTTCGCCGATCCATCGTCAAATGGATCTCGATAGGCACCCCTGCCTTCTCTACCATCCTTTTTGCCAGGGCGCCTACTGTTTGCAGCTTTTTCTCGCCCTCCGGAATATCCACCAGCCACAACTCTCGGACGGGCAACTCATCGTAGCGCTTAATAAAGCCTTCCACCAGCTCAGGTGTATAGCTAGACCCTCCACCGATCGTTACAATTTTGATTCCGCTCATACTCCTGCCTCCTTGCCTTCATGGATTTGGCTATAAAGCTCTACAAACTCCGTAGCCAAATCCTTGACTGTTATCGCGTTCATCAAATGATCCTGGGCGTGAATCAAGAGCATGCTGATCTCAGTCTTTTCGCCTGCTATCTCCTTTTGGATAAGGGCCGTTTGATTTTGGTGTGCACGACCGAGCTCTTCTCCTGCGCGCTTCAACGCATCCTCTGCACCTGACATGTCTCTATTTTTAGCCAGAGCGATCGCTTCCATTGCCAGACTCCGCGCGTTTCCTCCGTGAAGTATTAGTTGAAAAATAACGTCTGTATGGTCCATATCTATCTCCACCTATCCAAGTTCGCTAAAAGTCACGAGCTGTATTTTTTGATCACGAATGTATTGCTTTAACTCTGCTGCCGTTAAAATTTTCAATTCTGTGGTTCGTTGCTTTGCGTATGAACTGCCTGTCAGTACCGCTTCGTCCAAATAAGCAGGGTGCGTCATGATCTCGACTACAGGATAATCTGCCATATCCTCTACGATCCTGACGAAGGATTGTACGGTTAGGTCATCTCCATAAAAATGATGAGAAAAGCCTTCTGTCGTCAAAACACTCGACTGGTCTCGCTGCTCCTGTGTCCCGGATATCCACGGATAGCGGACTGGCACTCTATATTCCTCTGCCAGCTTCAGAACAATCGGCAAAACGGCTGGATGTGCATGTACATGGTGGTGGCTGTCGATATGCGTCAGCTTGAGCCCCGACGCCACGAATCTCTCCAATTGAGTCCGCAGCTCCCGCTCGATCTCCTCCGGTGCAGCAGAAATCAAATGATCTTGCCCGCGCCGAAAACGCCCCTCTCCATCCGTTAGCGATGGTACATCCTGACTAACTGGCGATCCGCATGTGAGTACCAGATGAATGCCTACTCCGAGCGTTGGATGTTCTTTGGCCAGCCCTACAGCGTGCTCGAACCCCTCCATATTGACCATCAAGGTCGCAGAAGTAACGACTCCTTCCCGATGTGCTTCGACGATGCCCAGATTGACGCCTTTGGAATACCCAAAATCGTCTGCATTCACAATCAGTTTCATAGATAGCCTCTCCTCTAGCGATTACATAGTCACAGCTGTATTGGAAGCAGTACCAGCTTTTTCTTCACTTACCTTTTGTTTATCCCACAAGCGGAAGAACGGATAGTAGATCGCAAGCGAGATGATGAAGTTCACCGCTTGAAGAACCATCCCCGATACTTTTCCGCCTGTAGCCAAATATCCGCTTACAAATAATGGTGTCGTCCACGGAACAGATACCCCGCTTGGCTTTGCTACCCATCCGAGTGACATCGCAAAATAGCTGATAATAACCAATATGACAGGGGTAATCACAAACGGAATAATCAAGAGCGGGTTCATGACGATCGGCATTCCGAAGATGACCGGTTCATTGATGTTAAACAAACCAGGTCCGAGCGAGAGTCTACCGATGTTTTTCATCTGTTTGCTTCGCGCCATGAATACCATCAGGACAACGAGAGCCAAAGTGGCACCTGATCCCCCTGCATATATCCACATGTCAAAAAATTGCGTGGTGACGACGTTCGGCAATTCACCGTTCGGATTTGCCTGAAACGCTGCTCTGTTCTGGTCCATCAGTGTCAGCCAGATGGGACTCATAATGCCACCGACTATCGCCGCGCCATGCAAACCAACAGCCCAGAGTATATGAATAAGCAACACGCAGATGATGGCGCCAATCAAGCTGCTGCCGACCACACTCAATGGTCCGACAAGCAGATCTTTTACAATATTATGAATACTCTCGAAAGAGGTGTTTTCCAGCAGAATCCGAATCAGCCAGACAACGATAAGCACAGCCCCCGCAGGGATCAATGCCACAAAAGAGCGGGAAACAGCAGGGGGAACTCCGGGTGGCATAGAGATGACGATTTTCATTTGGATGATTTTGCGATATATCTCCGTTCCTAAAATCGCCAATATCATGGCTACGAACAATCCCTGGCTACCCATCAGTGTAAGTGGAATGACTCCGCCTACCTCTTGGGCTGCACTCGCTCCCTCAGGAGTGAACATTACTTTATACGGAGTAGCGAGCAAGAAGGAAGCAACAGAAATCGCTCCAGCCGACAGCGGATCGACCTTGTATTTCTCTGCTAGTCGGTAGGCGACGCCAAAACTGACAATCAATCCCATGACGTCAAAAGTAGCGCCTACCGGATACAGCAGCTTCGTCCGCCATTTTTCGCCGAAAATACCGCCCATGAATTCGTCATAACCAGGTATAGGTATGAAGCCTATGATGAGGAACAGTGAACCAATGATCAACAAAGGCAAAGTAAGGATAATTCCGTCACGAATGGCCTGCAGATGCTTTTGTTCCGCCATTTTCCCTGCTATCGGCATCATGCGGTTTTCCATAAATGAAACAAATCCGCCCATACGCATCCCCCTCCTACTGTTTTAGACGAAGTGCAAACTCAAGCACGTTTTTCCCGTTCAACGTTCCGTAATCGACCGTGCTGATTACGTCTACAGGAATTCCTCTGGACGCCCCTTCTTTTTTCATCTCTGTCAGCTTGTAACGTACTTGTGGCCCCAACAAGAGCACTGCTGCTTGGTCAATATGATTTTTTACTTCATCTGCGGAAACTGCCCATATTTTAGCGTCCAACCCTTTTTCTCTGGCAGCCTCCTCCATTTTTTGAACCAGCAAGCTTGTCGACATACCCGCTGCGCAACACAATAAAATATTCATGGATTGTACCCCCTCCTCTCGACGAGTGATGCCTTACTGTAAGAGCAAGTTACGTGCCAACACACCAGAAAATGTATGCGCTTACCAAAAAAACCGCATGGTTAGGCATATTTCGCGACCTCGTTGCCTGTCATCCTTATTAGTGTTTTTATGTAAGCGCTGTAGTGTTTGATTTTGAATATGAAAAAGGCAAAAAATAAAACACTGATCACGCCAGTGTTTTATTGTGTATGAAGAAATTCATGATAAAGCAAACGTCGTCTTCACTGATCACTACCTCATACTTGTCTTCCAGCGGCAATAATTCATGTCGGATTAAGCTGTACAGCTTGCGGTTCTCCAGCAAAAAACTGTCTTTTTGAATATACGCCACGGATTGCGTCCCTGCTTTCAAGCGATCTACCAGGCAGCAAATGTGCAAGTAAGCCCCAATTCGCGTGTCAAAAACCAAAGTATTATTCAGTCGCTCCTCCATACGGCCGACACACATCCTCACGTCCGCGAGAATATCTTGTCCGTCTACCATTTGCAGATGCTCCCCCAGCGATTCTTGCATCTTCAGGTACGCCTCTTCCAGATCGATCACTTTCTGGATATCAGACATCGCCTCGCCGTTCAAAACATCGTCCATGCTATGGTGGCGCAACTCGCGGTCGAGAATATAATTGCTCACCACGAAGAGAATTTTTCTCTCCTCCTTGATTTTTCGAAGCTGACTGCGGGCTTGTGCCTTATCAATCAGTTGTAGCGGCACAAATTCCAGCAGGTTATCATCGTACCTGAGCCTCGATTCCAGCAGCTTTTTCAAGAACAAGGCACTGCCTTCCCCAGACAGGCAGGCTGCGACGATCGTCAGCGCCGGAACATGCTTTTGCACCTGTTCTTTCGGCTGCTCCTCCCGTTGGTAGAGCGACATGCCCAAGACATCTCGGTAAACATCCTCCAGCGAATGACCGAGCATGGCCTTTCGAGTGGCTTCAATCACATGTGGCGTGCTGACCATCGGAATGACCTTGACCGGAATGCCCATCTCCCGCTCGATGATCTCGCCAAAGCCGAGTAAGGACCCCATATCAACGAGCAACAGCAACCCAGCCTTGCTCCCGATCTCTCTGGCTACTTTTAGTGCTTTTTCCAAAACACTCATGGAATCTTCTTCAAGCGGCAAATCGATGGCTCTGGCATATTGTGTGACCAGCAATCGGTTCGTCACATCGACCATCGCTGTCGCGCCACCGCTGCCGTGTGTAATCACGAGCACCCCGATTGTTTCCCGCTCTTCCTCCATGCTGACATCGTCGAGCACGAAAAACATGGTCAAATATCCAGCCTCACCAATCGGCAGATCCATGAGTATCGCTTCTTCTATCATGCGCACGCACTCTAGCGCCACAGCAAACTCTTTCTTGTATTTGATTCGCACATGGTTGATTTGCGGATTTACAATCTGCTTGCCTTGTGCGAGGCGCTCTTTCGACGTCTGAATATGCAGCGCGAGACCAAAGATCACCTTCTGGCTCAAAATCTTCTCCAGCTTGGCCTCTGCGAAGCGAACGATCTCTTCCACGAGGTGAATGATGAACGGGTCGATAATCCGGGCCATGTCGCCCTTATTCACTCGTTGATGGACACCCTTGATAAAGGTCGTAAAATAATTCTCGATGTCAAACTCCAATTCTTCCTCACTCACACCGAGGTTTTGCAGTTCATATATTTTTTGCTCGATTTTTTCATAGACGCTGTCCGTCGTATCTCCTGTTTCTCGCCCGATCCAGATGCCCTCTTTTGATGGCTGCACGACAAAGCAATTGTGCTCCGTCCCAATGATTTCATCTAGCTCCTGCTTGTAATCCTTCACCAAAAGCAGCCCTTGCTTGACATGATGAGGCAGGTCCTGGACCGACACATGTAGCTGATTCTTTTTTAATGAAATGAATTCGGCATAGGCACTGGCGCAGGTGAGCTGAATATCCGTTTTTAACTGTCCAATGTTATTCGGGCAGTGATAGCACAAAAATGCCTGCACAGCATTGGCCGATATCTGAATCTCTCTCCCCAACCGAAAAGCCTCTTCTTGAAAAATCTCCATCGTAATACTAAAACGCTCTTCCAAGCCACGCTCAACCAAAGAGGGCAGCTTGATGACCATGGGAATACGCCTCATAAACGTTTTTAAGAGACTCGACTCCGGATTTTCTGTCGTGGCCATCACAATCTGGACGTGGGCCGTCCGCTCCATCTCTGTTTCCCCTACGCGGCGGAATATGCCCTTATCCATAAAGGTAAAAAAGATTTCCTGTCCTTCCGCAGGCAGCCGATGCACTTCATCGAGAAATAGAATGCCACCGTCTGCCTTTTCCACGAGTCCTTTGCGGTCCATCTCCGCTCCGGTGTACGCCCCTTTTTTGACCCCGAACAACTGACTGAATAAGAGCTGCGGGTTGTTCGCATAATCGGCACAGTTAAAAATCACGAAAGGAGCATGCTTATCCAGGCGTCCAATATCAACAGCAAACTCGTGAATCATCCCAGCAAACCACGATTTTCCTACACCCGTTTCCCCCAAAATCAGGCAATGCATTCCTCGCGGCGGATACAAAACGGCGGCCTTTGCCTGCTCAATACGCGTGATCAGGCTCTTGTTGGTTTTCGCCAGCCTGTCTAGCGACGTCTCCGCCAAATAGAGCGAATCGTTTCCTTGCTTGGCAAAAAACAGCGTCGGACGCCCTTCTTCCTTCTCGATTCGGCCTTCCTTCCACAGCCGGTTCAAATCGCTACTCACATTCGCTCGACTTAAACCAAGCCGCTCAGCCAACTCTGAAGCGCTTACTTTTTTATCAGGACCAGCGTCTACTAACGTCTGGAATATGAAATCTAATCGCTTCACTCTATCACCCACCGTTGAATAGATAGAAAGTCACGAAATGCACAACCAATCCTTTTCATTTCCACGAATATTTGGAAAAACCTGCTTACTGCTTTTTCGCCCTTGCCCCGTTTTGCCCCGTTGATTTATTTTTCCGTCTCCTTTCCCTGGTGTACGATATAATAGATAAATAATGATTGACAGGAGATAGCAAATCCATGATGGTTTTCATCTTGTTTACCATATGGGCATTAGGTCTGTTCGTGCTGTTCACAGACCCGAAACGAACGTCGATCCGCTGGGCTTGTGCGACTGCCTTTGTTGGGGCTGGGGGCTTTATCTCAGGCGTGATTGACGAGACGATCATGCCCTATTTTGCAGATTACCTGGTCGCAAAGCCCGGGACCACGAACACCCTGATATTGGTGAGCCGCGTCTCTTCTTTTGTTTGCCAAGTGGGTTTGCCCTACACGTTTCTCATGTTTGCCGTACACTCAGCTGAATTTTTGTCTCGCAGAGTAAAGCTGACGATACAATACGCTGCTCTTATCCTGCCGCTTGGGATGCTTTGGATTACACCCGTTTATCCCGAGCTGCTTTTTAACTACTGGATTATGGTGGCATGGGTGATTCCGTTTTTTCTGTTCTCCTGTACGCTGCTTGTCGTGCAGTACATGCGAGAAAAAGATCCACTTGTGAAAAAGAACAGCTTTTTCACGAACGTACTCATCATCGTTCCGTTGTTTTTCGTCTTTATTTTCATCTACATCATGCGTATCCAGAACGATTACGAAGCTTGGCGCTACAACATGCTCGTAGTCACGGTCCAGTTTATCCTGATCGTGGCCATCAGCTTGAAATACGGCTTCCTTGGCGTTCGTCTCCGCGTAGAAAAAAGACGTCTGGACAGTACCTTGCGCGCATTGACTTCCGGTGCGCAAATCATTAACCATACGATCAAAAATGAAGCAGGCAAAATCTCGCTGTATGCCGACCGTATCGAGACATATGCAGATGAAACCAACCAGCCGTCGCTAAAAGAAGACGCGCTTGTCCTGATGCAATCCTCGCAACATATGCTGGACATGATGAATCGGATTCAAAACCAGTTGCGGGACGTCGAGCTGCGCGAAGAACCATGTGACCCCGGCCAAATCATCGGGCAAGTCACACAAAATCTGGCGCCCTATACTTTGAAGCAACAGGTAGAAGTCGTTAGTGAATTGGACGAAACACTTCGCTTGTACGGCGATGGAGTACAACTGCGCGAAGTCATCACCAACTTGTGCATGAATGCGCTGGAAGCCATGAAGTCGGGCGGCAAGCTTCATCTTCAGCTATTTTTGTCCCACAAGCATCTCATCATCACTGTCGCGGACACAGGCACAGGCATTACCAAAGAGAACCTGCCTCATGTACTCGATCCTTTTTTCTCGACAAAAAGGACAGGACAAAACTTTGGTCTTGGGCTCTCTTACTGCTACAATGTCATGCAAAAGCATCAGGGCCAACTTGAAATCTACAGTGAGCAAGGCAAAGGAACCACCGTTTTCCTGTTCTTCCCGAAAAAGCGCGTCATCATAAACGACTCTGAATAGCGAAAGGACGCTCACAAACATGAATCCAATCAGGGTATTTTTAGTAGAGGATGATCCCGTCTGGCGCAAAGGTCTCATTGACTTCCTGAACAAAGAACCGGATCTCACCGTAGTAGGGGAAGCCGGGTTCAAAGCAGAAGCAATCGAGCGCTTTTTGCCTGCCAAAGCGGATGTCGTCCTGATGGACATTAACTTGACCGAGAACAATCTGGACGGGATCGAGACGGCAATTGAATTCATGGCACTCCAAGCTGACAGTAAAATCATCATGCTCACCTCTCTGACAGACGAGGCAGTGATCGTGGAATCCTTCTCAGCGGGTGCCGTCAATTACATCAGCAAATCGAGCTTCAAGGAAATTCCCGACGCTATCCGCGCTGCTCACAATAGCCAATCTGCCATTCACCCTACAGCAGCCGCGGCACTGCGCAACGAATTTTTGCGTTTGAAAAACGATGAAAATCAAAAGCTGTTGTCTCCCGCAGAAAGGGACATCCTACAACTAATCCACCAAGGTCATACGCAAACGCAGATTGAACAATCTCTCCACATCACGAAGCGTACGATCAAAAATCACATCAACCGAATCCTCAAAAAAATGGGCGTCAAAACAAGCAAGGAAGCGGCCGCAAAAGCCAGCCAAAAAAAGCTATTCTAGGTCTTATTACCAGGTACCAATGAATGTTGGTACTTTTTTTACATGCTCCACTCCTTACAATGAAAGCTATAGAGCAACTCACTTATCCTTTGTAAAGGTGTGGTCCACATGGCCCTTATTTATTCTTTCTTAAAAACGATACTGATGCTGTGGTTTCGCCCTCGTGTGCTTGGACTCTCCAAAATCGACTTGTCGAAGCCATCTCTTATCACTCCCAATCACGTCTCCTTGCTAGACGCGGTACTCCTATCCTTTTGCTTGCCAAAAGAAGCGACCTTTGTCGTCAACACGGAGATCGCCAAGCGGTTTGCGTTTTTCCTCCGCTTCCGCAAGCATATTGCGATCGATCCGCTCAACCCGTACTCCATCCGCCACATGCTCCGCGTCCTTCGCAACGGACAGACGCTGGTGATTTTCCCAGAAGGTCGGATCACGACGACGGGCGGCATTATGAAAATCTACAGCGGTGTCGGCTATCTCGCTCTACGAACTGGTGTAACGGTTTACCCGATCATCATTAAAGGCCTGGAACGCTCGATCTTCTCTTATTTGAAAGGAAAGCTGAAGCTCTCCTGGTTCCCAGATGTGACCATGACAGTAGGCACTCCGTTCACTATCGAGCGCGATCAGAACCTGTCGATGCGTGAACAAAAAGCCACTGCCAATGATCGTATCCTGCGTATTCTCCAAGAAGGCTTGTTCGAGAGCCGGATGAAGCAAAACGTGAATCTGTTTGATGAAGTTCTCGAAGCAGCTCGCCTGAATGGTGCAAAAATGGAAATCGCCAAGGATCTGACGTCATCGATCGACTACAAGACCTTGTTAATCGGCAGCTACTTACTCGGCAACAAATTGCAGCCAATAGTCTTGGGAAAACCGGTTGTCGGTGTATTCCTTCCCAATTCAGTAGGTCATCTCGTAACGTTGCTATCGTTGTTCCGCATCGGAGCCACTCCAGCCATCCTGAACTTTTCGCTCGGCATTCGTTCCTTGCTGGATTGCTGTGAGACTGCCCAGATCGATACGATCCTGACGTCGCGTGTATTCATTGAAAAAGGGAAGTTGGAACACATCATCGCAGGTCTTTCACCGAGCATGAACATTATTTATCTCGAGGATTTGAAAGCATCCGCGACTGTTTTTGACAAAGTGTCCGCACTCTTCTCTTATTTGGGGAAGAAAAAAGCTTCAGCGTCTAACAACGAGCTGATCCTCTTCACCTCTGGCAGTGAGAGCAAGCCAAAAGGTGTCATCCTGACGCATACGAATCTGTACGCGAATATTCAGCAAGTGACTAGTGTGATTGACATTACGAGTCGCGACAAGTTTTTCAATGCCCTGCCTATGTTCCATAGCTTCGGCCTTACTGCGGGAACGCTTTTACCGGTAGTGAAAGGCATTCCGGTTTATCTGTATCCAAGTCCTTTACATTACAAGGCGATTTCGGAATTGGTCTATGATCAAAACGCAACGATTCTCTTCGGAACCTCGACCTTTATGGCTGGTTACGGACGTATGGCCCACCCTTACAACTTCTACTCCTTGCGCTATGTATTTGCGGGAGCAGAAAAACTGAAGGACGATGTGCGCAAGCTGTGGATGGAAAAGTTCGGTGTGCGGATTTTTGAAGGCTATGGGGCAACGGAAACAGCTCCGATCCTGTCGCTCAACACCCCGCTGGCAAACAAACCGGGAACCGTCGGGCGTTTGATGCCAGGAATGTCCGCCAAGCTGGAACCAGTCGAAGGAATCGATGCTGGCGGAGAGCTTTTGGTGAAGGGGCCAAATGTCATGAAGGGTTATATGATTCACGGAAAAGGCTTTGTTCCCGCTGAGGAATGGTACCACACAGGTGATTTGGTTACAGCAGACAAGGATGGCTTTCTCAGCATCCAATCCCGCCTGAAGCGCTTCGCCAAAATCGGTGGCGAGATGGTTTCGCTCAATTTGGTTGAAGAATTGGCTATGCAATGCTTCGGACACTCCGGCTTTGCTGCAATCACAGTGAATGATGCGCGAAAAGGTGAGCGTGTCCTGCTATTTACCACAGATGAATCGGTTTTGCTGAGCCAATTGCGCGCGTATTTGACGGAAAAACAATACTCGCCATTGCTCATACCAGGTACGATGCAAGTCATCAAGGCTCTACCACTTCTCGGCAGCGGCAAAACGGATTACGTCAGTCTGAAACAGCTGGCCGAAACGGGAGGAAAATGATGTGAACATACGATTAAAACCACTACAAGCCCTGTACTTCACTCAATTTCTATCAGCCTTTGCCGACAACATGATTTTGTTTGTCATCGCGAATTTGCTGCGGGAGAACGGTTTTTCTCCCGCGATGCTTGCACTCGTATCGATTTCATTCTTTCTTCCTTACGTTTTTCTCGCTCCACTGGTTGGGCCTTTTGCCGACAAGCATGCCAAGTCAATCGTGCTGGTGATTGGCAACCTGATTAAAGCGCTTGGTGTCGTCCTGCTGTTTTTCATTGACCAGTCGAGCATCATGATGTTGATGTTGTGTTACTTCACAGTCGGAGTCGGAGCCGTTGTGTATTCTCCCGCCAAGTACGGAATTTTGCCGGAGCTGACTCGAAATGAAGATGAACTGTTTCATGCGAATGCACGCATCGAAGCTTATACGATCTTTGCCATTTTGACAGGAATCGGTGGTGGTGGAGCCATCGCGAACATGACAGCGCCGCTTATCTCGTCAGGAATTTGTCTGCTGATCTATCTGCTGTCGCTTGGGATGACTTTCTTCATTCCGCGCATGAAAGGGAATGCTTCGATTCGCTATGGGGCAGAAGCACGACGCTTTTTCATCGACTTCCAGCACTTGATGAATCGCCCGGAAACGAGCTTTGCCCTGATTGGAACCGGAGCATTCTGGATGTCCTCTGCTGTTCTGCGCGTGGCCGTTCTGGCCTGGATTCCCCTCGCGCTGGGGATTAACCCGGAGAGCTTCTCTGTATCGCTGATTCTCGCCACGACATCCATCGGAATTATCGCCGGAGCTTTTCTCGCTCCGAAGCTCATTCCTTTGTCTCATTTCACTCGATCGCTGACATACGGATTCGGAATGTTTCTCATCATCGTGCTATTTCCTTGGACGAATATCACCTTTGTTGCCATCTGTCTGTTGCTTCTCGTCGGGTTCATGGGCGGCGTGTTCATTATCCCGATGAATACTGTCTTGCAGGACGAAGGTAAACGGATGGTCGGTTCAGGAAAAACGATTGCGATTCAAAACTTCATTGAGAATCTGCTGATGGCCGTAGGCTCCGGCATTTACTACCTGATCACCTATATCGGCATTTCCATCTCCGGTGCGATTGTTGGTCAAGGGCTGCTGCTGCTCGGATTCCTGTTGTACTTGGTAAAGTACCGCAGAAGAATCGTTCGTTGACAGGGTAGCGTCATAGAAAAAGAAAAAGCCGTGACTACTAGTGTCACGGCTTTCTTGCGTTCATCTCTGTTTATTTCTTTTGCTGCGTTTTGGTTGGCGGTGTGACCGATTTTTCCGCAGCCTTTCTTGCTTCGTTCAGTTGATGATAAAATTCGCCTTTTGTTTTGAGGGGCGTGAACTTCGCTGCATCGACTTTTGCTTTTGCAGACAGCTCGGTGATTTCTTCTTTGGTTACCACTTCCTTGATGTTGATGGAAGCGATATTGGTGTATTTGCCATCTGCCGTTTTTGGAACGCTCAAAATGCCTGCATTGATCAGCTCTACTACGTCCTTGCGTTCAGGTGCAGTGGTGTCTACACCTGTAATCTTCCAGTTATTTTGTGCTTTTGGCTCGTAAATACCCTTTTTCACTTCTTTCAGGTACGCAATTGCACGGTTGCGGATTGTTCCACCCGTTTCACCAAACGCACTGTTGTCTTTGGAAGACCAGAGCTGTTCAAACTTGCGTCCTTCCAACGCGCCACCTTTTGCCTGCAAAGCTTCCATCCGGTATGAGTTCATCCCGAGCTTCAAGGTATCTGTAGCCTTGATTGGTGTCTCATCGAGCTTGCGCAGGTTCGTGATGCGGCTGCCGTATGGCTTGGTCAGGTCGATTTCGTATTTCACGCCACCGAAGAAATCGTTGGTGCTGTATTTGGAAGCGCGTCGTTTCGGATCAAAGCTAACTGTCACATCACCAGGGCGCGTGGAATTGAAGTAGCCCACAGCCCATTCCATATAATCCTTCAGGTCTTTTCCGGTTACTTTGTAAACGGTAATCTCGCCACCCGCGTATTGGTAGTTGTAGGCGATATCCTTTTTCTTGATCGGACCGACATCCAGCTTGGCTTTGTCGTTGTCAATCTGGTGAGCAACCACGTCTGCTTTGCTGTAGTAGAGCATCACTTCATGGAAAAAGTCAGATAGTGGCGTCTCCTGAATTTGGACCGTCGGGATGCCCTCGATCTCGTTTTTCGGTACCAGATTCATGCCTTTGAGCTCTGCTACAACGATGTTGGCATCTGCACGCGCGAACTCATGGAAAGGCTGGAGCTTGGTCTCCAGCGCTGCATCGGATACCGCTGGTGTGCCATCTGCGCCTTTTACAGGGACCGCAGTCGCTTCCTTGTCAGTCAACACGAGCTTGCCGTCTTTCTTTTCGAAAGTCAGGTCAATACGAGAGAGATGCGTACCGTATTTGTCTGGCTCTGTGATCAGGACGCCGTTGATCTCTTCTTTTTTCACAAGCTTGTGCATGTGACCTGCAAAAATCGCAGTCAGTTCTGGAACGGCATTCGCGATATCTGCTACGCCCGTACCCGGAATACCGTTTTCATTCTCGATGCCCATGTGCATGAGACCGATCATGACGTCTACTTTGCCTTCCAGCTCTTTTACGGCTTTCTTGGTTTCTTCTACCGGGTTTTTGATCACGAGGCCATCCAGATGATCGGTTCCTTTTTCGAAATCAGTAATCATCGGCGTGTTCATCCCAATGACGCCGATTTTTACACCAGCACGCTCAATGATCGTGTATGCAGGCAAGAAACGCTCGCCATTTTCTTTGTAAATGTTCCCTGCCAAAACAGAGCCTTTGTATTGGCTGCTGACCTTGTCCAATACATCGAGTCCAAAATTAAATTCATGATTGCCAAAAGCCCATGCGTCATATTTCATTTCGTTCATCGCGACCATGATAGGAGACTGCGGTTGGTCGTTGAAAAGCTCTGCCGAGTTGTCCTGGATCGAATCGCCTGCATCCAGCAACACAGTGTTCGGATTTTCTTTGCGAATCTCTTTAATCATCGTGAACAACTGCGTCATGCTGCCATTTGGATTCGGGCCATCCAGCGCATAATCCCACGGCATGAATCGTCCGTGAATGTCAGATGTACCCAGCAACGTAATTTTGGTAGGTGTTTCTGCGGCCTTTACCGGTGCGGCGATCCCCATCATCGCACTGCCTAGCACCATGGATGTAAGTGCTACACTTAATAAGCCCTTCGCTAGTTTTTTCATGTTTTCCCCTCTGTCTCTCTTAATCTGTCAATGCCCCTCGATGGTGTTGCTCTAATTGTCCTCCTGTTCTATTTTGTATGAAAATTCTGGGTTGCTATCTAACTATAGCAGGCATATGCAAGGAAAAATAGCAAAAAAGCCGTGACGTACATGTCACGACTTGATCGCTGCATAGTTCTGCAAACACTCCAGAAAGAGTTCTCCGTACTTCTCAAATTTCGCCTCGCCTACTCCTTTGATCTGGAGCATGGCCGCTTTGTCAGTCGGGCAAACACTGCTCATTTCCTTCAAGGTACTGTCTGGGAAAATCACATACGGCGGTACTTTTTGTCGCGTCGAGATTTCCTTGCGCAAGGCTCGTAGATGCTCGAACAACTCGTCATCCTCTGTCAGTTGCACAGGACGTATCGAGATTTTTTGCACGACTCGCTCTTCGCCTCTCAAAACTGGCAATGCCCGCTCTCCCAGCTTTACGATTGGATATTGGCTCTCCGTTACTTGCAAATAGCCTTCGGAAATGAGGAGCTGGATCAAGTCTGCAATCTCTTTTTCCTTGTATTCCTTCATCAGACCGTACGTAGGCAACTGATCGAAGGAAAACTGGGTGACCTTTTTGTTCCTGGAGCCTTTGAGTACCTGCGCGACGAGTGCGGCACCGAAGCGCTCTCTCATACGCTTGACGCAGGAGAAGATCTTCTGCGCTTCGAGCGTAATATCGGACAGCTCGGTCTCATCGGTGCAGTTCGCGCAGCGTCCGCACGTGGCAGCATCTGTTTCGCCGAAGTATTGCACGATGTTTTGCTGCAAGCAGCGCGGAGTCCGGCAATAGTCGATCATCGCGTACAGCTTTTTGTACTCTAGCTCCTTGCGCTCGTCCAGCAGTTGATTTTGCTCAATGAAAAACGTTTGCGTCTGGATATCCTGTGGCTGAAACAGTAGAATACACTCGCTTGGCTCTCCATCGCGTCCCGCACGGCCTGCTTCCTGGTAATACGCCTCCAGGTTTTTCGGCATGTTGTAATGAATGACGTAGCGTACATTGGACTTGTCGATGCCCATACCAAATGCGTTGGTCGCGATCATCGTCCGGACATCATCGAACAGAAATGCTTCCTGGTTGGCTGCACGCTCCTCCTCCGTCAGTCCTGCATGGTATTTGGTCACAGCAAAGCCACGCTTGTCCAAATCTGCATGCAAGGCGTCCACGTCTTTTCTCGTTGCCGCATAAATAATGCCCGCCTGCTGCTTATTCGCCCGCAAGTACGCCTGGATGAACTCTCGACGGTTCTCCCCTTTGCGTACAGACAAGATAAGATTGTCTCTGCCAAACCCTGTGATAAAAAGGCGCTCGTCCTGTAACTCTAGCTGTCGCTTGATGTCCTCGGTTACTTCCGGTGTCGCTGTGGCGGTCAAGGCCGCGACGAGCGGACGCTGTGGCAAGGATTGAAGAAAACGGGCAATCGCCAAATAGCTCGGCCGGAAATCGTGCCCCCACTGTGAGACGCAATGCGCTTCGTCCACTGCCACAAACGAGATCGGAACATCCTGAATCAGGTTTTGGAACGCTTCGGATTCCAAACGCTCTGGGGCGATATACAACAGCTTATACTCTCCCCGCGCTGCCTTACGCAGTCGATCGCGAACCTCGCTATAATCCAGTGAGCTGTTAATTTGAGTTGCGGGAATGCCCATGCTGACCAGTACGTCGACCTGATCCTTCATCAGCGAGATGAGTGGGGAGATCACGATGGTTACTCCTTCTTGGAGCATCGCTGGGACTTGATAACAGATGGATTTCCCGCCGCCGGTTGGCATAATGCCTACGGTGTCATGTCCGGCTAACAGGCTCGTGATGATTTTCTTCTGGCCTTCTCGAAAGGTTTCGTAGCCAAAGTACTTTCGTAAAATCTCTTGCGCTTTATCTAACAAAGAGAATCACCTTCTCTTTCGACGGATTTTCAATGGGTTTCTACTAGTGTAAACATAGGCATTGGGACAAAACAAGGGGGGACTGTTTTGTTTGAGTCAACATGGGGGAGGAGAAGAAAAAGCACAGTTCTCTTCGACTCTGACACGCCTGCATGGGGGATTGACTGGGTAGGCGTTGTCAAGGTCTGCGAGCCCTGTGCTTTTTCTTCTCGCCAGCTTTCTTTCCTCACCCACACCTTTTTTAATAATAAATAAAAAAGCACCACAGGGGTGCCTAATAAGTAGCCTAGGAAGAGACGGTCAAGATGAACCGTTTTTTCTGTATGACCCAAATGAACAAGTACACGATATACCCGATCATCCCGCCCGCTGTATTCAGAAGCAAATCATCGACATCAAACGTTCCTACATCCATCACGAGCTGTGTCAGTTCCACACCGAGGCTTAGCATCAGGGATAGCAGGATGACTCTGAACAGGGAACCGGCTTTTTTCGGAAACAGGAGTGGCAGCAGGAAGCCTAACGGCATAAAGGCGATCACGTTGCCTACGAAGTTCACCGCACTATGCCAGCTTTGGTTATTTCGAATCAATCTGACATAGTTTTCGATTTCATGAAAGGGCACCAAATTACTTCGGTAGCGCAACCGCTCCACGATCACAGACGGATCGCTCCAAATGATTTTCCACTGATCTAATAACAAGGTGATATCCAAACTGCCGAATTTAAACAGCAGTACCTTCACGACGAGAAACAAGTAAAGGGCAAACACTGCATAACCAGCAATAGCAAGCAGTTCTGTCGGTCTCTCCACTTTTTGCACGTTATCCATTGTCAAACCCTCTCTCCAGCAGTTTTTTTGTCTCTGTAAAACGAGTGGCATCTTCTTCAGCGCCCATCACGACGGAAATGAGCCGCTTGTCCCCCCGCTTCGCTGTTGCGGTGAAGCAGTACCCCGCAGCATTGGTATAACCCGTTTTGAGCCCATCTAGCCCTGCGACACTCCAATCAGCGTTTTCCCCATCGAGCATGAGGTTAGTATTGGCGACATTCTCTTTAGTGGAAGCGAGCTCCACGGATGGCTCGACCGTCAATTTGACAATATCGGGGAAGTCGTTGAGCAAGTGGTATGCGAGCATTCCTACATCGCGAGCTGTCATTTCATTTTGTCCATTTTCAGTATCCAATCCGGTGGCATTCACAAACGAGGATGATTTCAGATTCAGCTCGGCTGCCTTCAAATTCATTTGTTCCGCAAAGGCTGATGTGCTGCCCGCTAAATATTCACCGATTGCCACCGCTGCATTGTTTGCAGAGCCGATCGCCATCGCTTCATACAAATCTTTTATCGGATAGGCCTCTCCTGCGACAAGATGGACCCGTGATCCCCCAGTCGCAGCCGCATTCTCAGATACGACGATCTCGTCATCCCAATCTACACGCTCTTCTTTAATGGCTTCGAGGAGCATATATTCGGTCATCATTTTTGACATGCTTGCTACGGGGTAAGGCGTATCCGCATTTTGTGCGTACATGATTTCTCCTGTCTGGCTATCCAACAGAATCGCTGCTTGTGCATCGACCTTCTCGTATGTTTTTTCCGTTAGCGTAATGGGTCCTTGGAATTTCCAATCTGCTTCTACTGAGTCTGAATCGCGCAAAAGCATCAATCCGACGAATATGGTCAGCATGAGCACAGCCCATGTTGTTTTCCTCATAAAAAAAGCCCTCCTATATCTGCAGAAAAACAAAAGCGGTAACCTTCATGCAGTCAGGATAGACTTTTCGATTAAAATTAACGGAAACGAAAGGTAAAGAAAAAGTAAAGCTTTTCTCAAATGCTTGAAATTGTACGTGGTAGCCAAACAGTAAAGGTCGTCCATTCGTTTGTGCTTTCAACGGAAATGTTGCCTTGGTGCAGATCGATGATGCTTTTGGCGATAGCGAGACCGAGACCCGAGCCTCCTGTCTCTTTCGAACGTGAGCCCTCCACCCGAAAAAAGCGTTCAAACAGGCTCGGCACATATTCAGCCGGGATCGGCGCTCCGTTATTGGCGACAGAAATCGCGATACCTTCTCCTTTCTGAAAGACGCGAATGATAATTTCCGTACCATCGCGTCCGTATTTCACAGCGTTGGAAATGAGGTTTTCCAGAACGCGAACGAGCTTGTCGGTATCTCCTGCCATTTCGATTTTTTGATCAGGCGTATCTACGATTAAGTGCAGCCCAGCCTCATTCGCCACGAGTCGAAAGCCAACCGATACTTGTTCAACCAGCTCTACCAGGTCAAACTGCGTTCGCTTCAAATATGCCCCGCGATTGCGGACCTTTGTGTACTCAAACAAATCATTGACGAGCACGTTCATCTGTTTGGCCTTCTCATAGGCGATATGAGCGTAATGCTTGAGTTTCTCCTCGTCCCTGTTCTTGTTCTGCTCAATCAGTCCAAGGTAGCCAATAATGGAGGTCAACGGCGTCCGCAGGTCATGGGAAACGTTAGTAATCAATTCATCCTTCGATTGTTCCAGCCGCCGCTCCTCCTCCATCGCATCCAAGGCGCTTTTGACCAAAGCATGGATGCTATCGACAACTTGACCCAAGCTGCCGTTCGGACGAATAGAAATCTGGTGATGATAATTGCCTTTCGCAATGAAATGCAGCTCGTTTATGATTTGCTCCATCTGCTTTTGTTCCAGGTACTTGCGGATACGAACGACCGACCATGCCGCAAACATACCGGTTGCCAGCAAAATGATTGGGATTTTAAAGGAGTTGATATCGAAATTGAGCCGCAACTTCCAGATGAACTCTCTGATTTCCGGGATGGTGTACAAATAGTTGTTGGCAAAAAAATCAGCCATTTGAAAAACAGCGTAGATGATCATGAGGCCAAGCAGCAAATCGAAAAGGATACGGATAAAATCCTTGGCTCTAAGCTTCAATTTTGTAGCCGACCCCCCAGACCGTCTGTATCACCTTTTCGCCATTTGTCGCCTTCTCAAGCTTTTCCCGCAGGTTACTGATGTGAACCATCACCGTCTTGTAGGAAACGAAATTCTCCATTTTCCAGCAACGGTCAAAAATTTCTTCTGAGCTGAATACTCGATTCGGATGACTTGCCAGTAGATGCAGGACGGAAAATTCCAATGCCGTCAGCTTGATCGGGGTGCCTTCTTTTGTCTGAACGAAGTGGCTTTGCTTGTCGATGATCAATGGGCCCGCCTCAATCACATGATCCTGTTTACTTGCCTGCGTGTAGTTCGACCGTCGCAGGAGAGACTTGACCCGCGCAATCACTTCCAGCGGATTAAACGGCTTCGCCACGTAATCGTCTGCACCCGTCATCAAGCCAAGGATTTTGTCCATATCATTCGTTTTGGCACTCGCCATAAGAATGGGGATGGTTGAGTTTTTTCGTATTCGCTTGGTAACTTCCAGCCCATCCAGATTGGGCATCATGACATCCAGAATAACGAGATCGATGGGCTTCTGCTCCAGCCTCTCCATCGCTTCCAGACCGTCAAAAGCCTTTTCTATCTGATACCCTTCGTTGCTTAAATATATCGCCATCAGCTCTACAATCTCTTTGTCGTCATCTACAATCAAAATCCTCACGGACAAACACCTCCGACCTCGTGCATGGTAGATATAGATAGCATCACTATAACAAGAATTGTTAAAGAAAAGGTAAAGCAAGTGATTGTTCTCTAACATTATCGCCATTCTGTTCACGAGACCAACCGAGTGAATGAGAGAGCAATATTTCAAATATCCCCTTGTGTTATAACTAACTTGAATTTCTATCAAGGGAGATGAAACCATGAGTAATTTGAAAGAGAAAATCGCATTGGTAACCGGAGCAAGCCGTGGGATTGGTCGTGGCATCGCATTACGTCTGGCACAGGATGGTGCATTGGTCGTCGTACACTATGGAAGAAGACAAGAGGAAGCAGAAGCAGTCGTACGTGAAATTGAACGAACGGGAGGCCAAGCTTTCGCAATCGGTGCGGACTTACGCACCCTTGACGGCATACGCGATTTATATGCAACATTGGACGAAGCATTGCAGAAACGTACAGGAGATCATCGTTTTGACATCCTCGTCAATAACGCTGGAATCGGACAAATCTTAACATTGGAAGAGGCTACCGAGGAATCGTTTGACGAGGTCATGAACATTAATGTCAAAGCACCGTTTTTTATGATCCAACAAGCTTTGCCCCGCCTAAGAGAGGAAGGCCGTATCATCAATCTCTCATCCTTTGTTACTCGAGCAGCTTCCCCAAGTGTGTTCACTTACAGTATATCGAAGGGGGCTGTTAACACACTGACGCTAGCTCTGGCTAAACAACTGGGGAGCCGTCATATTACGGTAAATGCGATCTTGCCGGGCATTATTAACACGGAGATGAATGCTGGCACATTGCAAAATAATCCGGATGGGCAGAAGTACGCTGCTGGACTTTCCACCTTTAACAGATGGGGAGAGCCTGATGATGTAGCGGATATTGCCGCCTTTCTCGCTTCCTCGGACAGCCGTTGGGTAACCGGTCAATTAATTGATGCAAGTGGCGGTTCGCATCTGTAATCGTTCTCAAAAAAATAACCGATGGCCACAAACATGGGACCATCGGTTTTGTATATGAAGATCCTATTCTTTTGGATGAATCATTTGTTCAGGACGTACGACTTGATCGAATTGCTCTTCGGTCAGCAAATTGCTCTTGATCGCCGCTTCCTTGAGTGTGATGCCTTCTTTGTGAGCCAGCTTCGCTACAGCAGCCGCATTTTCATAGCCGATATGCGGGTTCAGTGCCGTCACCAGCATCAATGAGTTGTTCAGGTTTTCTTTGATCACTGTCAGATCAGGCTCGATGCCTACTGCGCAATTGTCGTTGAAGGACTTCATCGCGTCTGCCAACAATCTTGCAGATTGCAGGAAATTGTAGATGATGACTGGCTTAAACACGTTCAGCTCGAAGTTCCCCTGGCTAGCAGCAAAGCCAATGGCAGCATCGTTGCCCATCACTTGGCATACAACCATCGTCATCGCTTCGCTTTGGGTTGGATTCACCTTGCCTGGCATGATGGAGCTGCCTGGCTCGTTCGCCGGAATGATAAGTTCACCGATTCCGCAACGTGGGCCACTCGCCAGCCATCTTACATCATTGGCGATTTTCATCAGGTCCGCAGCCAGTGCTTTCAGGGCGCCATGTACATGAACGAGCTCGTCATGGCTGGTCAGCGCGTGGAACTTGTTTTCTGCGGTCACGAATTGGTGGTTGGTTTCCTTGCTGATTTCTGCTGCGACCATTTCACCGAAGCGCGGATGCGCATTAATGCCTGTTCCTACCGCTGTACCGCCAATCGCCAGCTCACGCAGGTACTCATTGCTCTCCTTAATCATTTTTTCCGATTTTTCCAGCATGCGTACCCAACCGCTGAATTCTTGGCCCAGCGTCAGCGGAGTCGCGTCCTGCAAATGCGTGCGACCGATTTTGATGATATCCATATAGGCTTCGCTTTTTTCTTTCAGCGTTGCTTGTAACAGCTTGAGTGCAGGCAGTACTTGCTCCTCAATAGCGACCAGTCCAGCCATGTGCATTGCTGTCGGGAATGTATCATTGGAGCTCTGTGATTTGTTCACATCATCGTTGGCATGGATGCGAGCCGAGCTGCCCTTCTCTTGCAGCAATTGGTTAGCGCGATGAGCAATGACTTCGTTGACGTTCATATTGGATTGCGTTCCGCTGCCCGTTTGCCAGACAACCAGTGGGAAATGCTCATCCCATTTTCCCTGGATCACTTCATCTGCTGCCGCCACAATCGCTTCTGCCTTTTCATTATCGAGCTTGCCTAGCTTTTGATTCGCCAGAGCTGCACTTTTTTTCAGGATGGCAAACATGCGAATCAGTGGAAGTGGCATTTTTTCTTCGCCGATTTCGAAGTTTTGGAAGCTGCGTTGTGTTTGCGCGCCCCACAGCTTATCCGCCGGAACCTTGATTTCTCCAATCGTGTCCTTTTCAATTCTGAATTCCATCTCGCATCCTCCTCGTTATCAAGCGTTTACTTATGTAAAAAAGGATAAAGCAGTTCTTCTCAATTAAAATGATAATGATTTTCATTCTTGTTATCAAGAGATGAAGTGTTTTTTCAGGAAAAACCAAAAATATTGTTGTCTTCAAACGGTTGCGGTCGGGGGAAGCCCTGCCACATGTCTTCCAGTCGCCTGTATCCTCTCTTCGTTCGGGCGGTCTCCTTCCAGACATGTGACAGTGCTTTCGTACAGCTTATGTGTAGTAGGAGCTTTTACAACGTTTTGTTAAGCAATTCAAGGGGGTTTCAAGAGTTCACTTTCAGAAATAAAAAGAAAGCTACGTAGAAGAAGCGCATTTCCAGTCCAAGCGCCTCTGGAGCCCGACCCAGCGTAGGAAAAAATGGCGGGGAATTTCAGCTTCACTCATGGAATTCTTCCTCGAAACATCTACGTTTGAAGCGCTCCCGCCATTTTTTCCGAAGCGGACAGTCTTCACCCTCAGCAGGGCGGAGGCCGAAGCGTAGACTGGAAATGCGCTTCTTCCCTCACGACAGCAACTAAAAAAGACGAAAGCCACATCATGGCCTCCGTCTTCTATTATTCCTTTTTATCTGCTTTCTACTTCTACAGAAACAACATGATCTACCGCTTTCAGCAAACTGTAAATATCGGTCGTATACGTATTTTCCGACGCTGTAATCATCATTTCCAGCTTTTGCAGACTATTGTCCAAGTCTTTGACCTTCACCCGCTTCACTTGCAGTTCGAGGTGTTTAATCTGCTTGAACACCAAATCCAAATCTCCCCCGCCTTCAACCACGATCTTGATCGACAAATCTCTTTGTCTGAGCGATTCTGGACCAATCAAGCGAAGAATAATCGGGAACAAATTAATCGCCAAAATAATGAGGATCGTCGCAGTCACTGCCTCAAAATAAAATCCTGCTCCTACTGCAATCCCAAGTCCAGAAGCCGCCCAGACCATCGATGCTGTGGTCAAACCCGAAATGACATCATTACTCCGGCGTAGAATAACACCAGCCCCAAGGAAACCTACGCCGCTCACAATTTGAGCAGCCAAGCGCAGAGGGTCCATATTCGTGTGTCCAGGCAAGGAGAACCGATGCACGGATTCAATCGAGACAATCGTAATGAGACAGCTTGCAACCGAAATAACCATGCTGGTCTTTACACCCAGCGGCTTGTGCTTGAGCTGCCGATCCATACCAATCATCAAGCCTAGAAATAGGGCAACTCCTAGTTTTAGCAAAAAATCATATGTCGTGAATACCGAGAGTGACATGAGCCTCTCCCCCCATCTGCTTTGATGTCAGGTTATCTTCCATCGTCTATGATAAGAAGTATATCTGGTCTTTCAACTAGTGTAAACGGGCCTTTCATTCTTCATGCAAAAAGCGGAAAACCCCCGCATCAGGGATTTTCCGCTTATCTGTTTCCTTATGAATGGCTGCGAATCATGCGTTTCTGTAACGACAGCAGACGTCCAAAAAGGAAGATGGCACCAGCAGCCAATCCCGTAATCAGACCAATCCAGTATCCGAATGCTGCAAGCGAAGTGAATTTCGCGAGAATGTATCCCAAAGGCAGGCCAATCACCCAATAAGATATCAGCGCAACGATAAAGGTAACGGTCACATCCTTGTACCCGCGCAGTACACCTTGAATAGGTGCTGCGACGGCATCAGAGATCAGGAAGAGGATCGAGTACATCAGGAAATGCTGGGCAAGCTCCAACACCTCAATGTCGGTCGTGTAAAAACCAGCCACCTGCTGACTAAACATCAGCAAGCTGATTCCGAACAAAAGGGCAATACCAAGAGCGATACCTATCCCCAAATAACTGTACTGCTTTGCGTCCCGGTACCTTTTGGCTCCAACCTCAAAACCAACAACAATCGTCAACGCCATCGATATGCTCAATGGCACCATGTACAGGAATGAGGCGAAGTTCATCGCTGCCTGATGCGCCGCAATCGTAATCGTGCTGTATTCACTCATGAACAAAGTGACGGCCGCAAAAATGCTAACCTCGCAAAAGATCGAAAATCCGATAGGAAGCCCCAGCTTCAGTAGCTCTTTCCATGCTTTCATCGAGATCCGGTGAAATTGGGAGAACAAACCGAACTCAACGAATGGGTGTACGCGATTCACGACAAACAGAGTAATCAGCAAAATACACCAGTACGTGATGCCAGATGCAAGCCCGGCACCGATTCCGCCCAGTCGAGGTAAGCCAAAGTTACCAAAGATAAGAGCGTAGTTCAGTAGTACGTTGATCGGCAACGAAAGCAGGGTAATGAACATCGTTACCCGTGTCTGTCCTAATGCGTCGATAAAGCAACGAAGCACCGTATAAAGAAACATCGGAATAATTCCAATAGCGATTGCATGCAGGAAGCCGCGAGCAATCATGCGTACCTCAGGCTCCAATTGCATCCAGTTTAGGATCGGATCAAGCACTAAACCTCCGACGATGATGACACCGACCGCAATCCCCACACTCAAATACAAGGCCTGCATAACTGTGTAAGGCACCTGATCTCGTTTCCCTGCCCCAACCATCTGTGCAACCATCGGCATGACAGCCATCAGAATCCCCGTCAAGCCAGCTTGAACAGGCGTCCATAGACTAGCCCCAATCGCTACCCCCGCCAAATCTGTCGGACTGGCATGGCCAGACATAATGGTATCGGCGAACGTCATCGAAAACAGCGCCAGTTGTGATATCAAGATCGGTAGCAAAACAGCCAAAAACTGTCGCCATTTTTCATTTAGCGAATAGGTTTCATTCATTTTTCATATCCTTCTAACCTTATAAGATGGACTTATCGTTCAAATTATAAGTATATCAAAACAAGGAGAAATCGGCAAAATAATGGCTGCACTTACACAAACAAAGCCCAGGCAGATCACCCGGGCTTTGCAACATTATTCAACCAGCTTCCATACATCGGCTTTCCCTGGCTCTTCGCCTTTGGTCCACCATTTCGCCTCATAAACCTTGTCTTCGAAGTTCACTTGCGCTCCGCCAACATACGCTTTGCCGGAATCCCACGACAGTGCAACAACGCTCACCAGCTTCCACGCATCGGAACGGTCTGGCTGTTCTCCAGTTACCCACCATTTTGCTACGAATTCCAGTCCATCATACAAGACGCGGTCGCCCTGTACATACACAGCAGAGGAATCCCAATCGGCGATTTCACCTGGTACTTCAGGCTTTTTCTCCGTTGTGCTTGCAGCAAAAGGTGCGCTCTCTTCGGAAATGTTTCCTGCGGCATCAACTGCTTTGATCGTATACGTATAAGATGTTCCTGCCGTTAATCCTTTATCGACAAAGGAAGGCTTTTCAACTGTTCCTACGTGGGAGCCATCACGGTAAATCTCGTATTTCACCACACCAACATTGTCACGGGAAGGACTCCACATGAGGTCGATTTCTGCCTCCGTTGGATGGTGAGTCATGATTCCCGCCGGTGCCGTCGGTGCTTCTGTATCCACGATATCTTCTGCTTTTGTGCGAACAGTTAGTGCTTTGCTAGCGTTAGACTCTTTCCCTTTGCCATCGACTGCCACAACGGTGTAGCTATAAGCTGCAGCAGGCGTCAAATCTTTGTCCGTGTATGCTGTTTCTTTGGTAGATGCGATTAATTTGCCATCGCGATACACGTCGTACTGCTTGATTCCGTCAGTTGCCACGGATTTGGTCCAGCCAAGCTCAATGCTCGTAGCTGTTTGCGATACGGAAGTCACATTGCCTGGAACAGTAGGCTGTTCTACAACGCCTGTTCCAGCGTTAGTCAAATTCACGTCAATCGCCTGGTAAAAGGCCATGCCCGTATCAGCAATTTCCCAAACACCCAAAATAATGTGGTAACCGCTGCGATCTGTCGGTACATTGCACGAATGCGTTACCGTGTATGGCGGTCTTTTCCCTCCATCCTGGAACGAGCAAAACAGTTCCAGATCCGCTCGGGCAAGCGGCTTGTTAGGATTCCAATCTTTTTTCGTGATGTAATATTTCCACTCCGCTGTACTATGCGGGGCTGTCAGATTCCAAGTAAACGCGTTTTGTCCACCCTGCAAGGTAACCTTGGTCCAGCGATCTGCTGTTTGTGTGTAAAGCTCAGGATAGCGGCCTGCACCGGTAAATTCACCATCGGCAGGACCAGATTGCGGGAACGACCCAATGCCCTCCACGCTTTGCGGTTCCCACTGAATTTGACCGCAGCCTGTGTTTTGCCCCGTCTTACACAAGTAAGAGCGACTCGCCGGTGACTCGATGTACCCGTGAGCCGAGGCTTTCTCAGCGAACACGAGTGTAGCTGCGCCTGCCACCAGCATCATTGCCAGCATGAACAAAAGCGACAGCCCTTTACTGAACAGTTTGTTTCTCAACCCTACGTTATCCATTTATTTATCTCCTCTTTTCTGGATTAGGATCGAATACCATGTTACAGAAAATTTTTCCAGTATTACAGATTCTGAATACCTAAACCAAAACCTACCAAATACCTGAATTCCAGTCAGAAAATAGGGAGATGAATCAGGAGTGTATACCTATGCATGAAAATTTATATGCTTCTTTCGGGACTTTTTGATCAAAAAAAGTTGCCTGCCGAAAATAAAATTCTCAGCAAGCAACTTTTATCACATCAAGAGCAACGGTACTATTTTTCCATCATTTACATCAATCAACCCCAGATCCGTCAGCTTCAAGGCTGGACTGACCGGTAAGGAATGCGTGCTGATCGACATGATCGGGTTGTAGTGGTTGTAACCGAGCGACTCCATGGCACGGCGAAGTTGTTCGACTTCCTTTGCCGTCTTTTCCAATGGTTCCTCTGTCAAAATGCCTCCGACTGGCAAATGAAGGCTCGCGATCACCTTGCCATCCTCGACCACGTAAAACCCACCCTGGTTGCGGATGACTTCATTGGCTGCGACCATCATATCGTGCGGATTGTGTCCGACAACCAAGAGATTGTGGTTGTCATGCGAATAGCTGGTGGCTACTGCACCTCGCTTGATCGTATCCCCGCTGATCAAGCCATATCCACGATTGCCGTTTTTGCCATAGCGCTCAAAGACGGCGATCAAGCCGTACGGGCTCTCCTCCCACAAGAGTTGTCCTTCCCGCACCTCAGCGATTCCACGGTGATCCTCTGTAAAAGTAGAACCGTTTTGCACGAGCATGACCCGACATGGATAGCGATTGTCCGGCACATCTACTGTGACGTGGAAGTCTTGCTCTATAAGCGGCGAAAGCTTGATGCTCTCATAAAAGTGCGCAGGAAACTGCTTCTCTTTGACTACTTGTCGGTACTCTTCCTTGACGTCGAAAGCTTTCTTCCCATTTTTATAGACGCGTTCGATCTTGAGTTCATGCAGATCAGACAACAACACGAAATCCGCTATTTTGCCAGGAGCAATCGCCCCTCTATCCTTCATGTTCATACGTCTGGCTGGAGTAAATGTACTCGCGTAGATGGCGCGCTCTGGCTGCATGCCCATTTGAATGGCTTTTTTCACGATATGGTTCAAATGTCCACGATTGACCAAAGAATCGGTCATCACATCATCCGTCACAAAACAAAAATGCTCAGAAACATCTTCCTTTACAAAAAAGTCCATGACTTCATCCGTCATCGATTTTTCTTGAATCTCCAGAAACATGCCCGCTGCAATTCGCGCTTCCATGCCCTCACGCGTCTGGTGCGTATGATCGGAGTCTACTCCCGCATAAATGACACGATGCAGGTCCAAATCAAGCAATTTCGGAACATGCCCCTCGATGACGAGCTTTGGATACGTCTTGCGGATATGCTCCAGGATGCGATTCGTCTTGCAGTCAGGGTCCTTGATGATGTCTACGTAATTCATAATTTCGCCGAGGCAAATGATCTCTTCAGAACGCAAGAGCTCGTCCATGTCTGCAATCTCGACAGACCCACCTGTCGTTTCCATCGAGGTAGCTGGTACGGAGCTCGGGATCGCGTAAAGCATATCAACGACACAATCACGGCTCGCACAAATCATCTCTTTGATTCCTTCGATTCCGAACACATTGGCCATCTCATGCGGCTCCGGTACGACCGTCGTCACTCCGTTTTGAATCAAGCCAAAGGAAAACGTCTCCGGCGTCACCATCGTACTCTCAATATGCAAGTGAATATCGACCAGACCAGGAATCATGTAGCGACCTTGTCCGTCCACGATCTCGGCAGCTTCAAATGTTTCCGTACTCCGCTCACCAATATAGAAGAATCGTCCATCCAAAACAGCGACGTTTCCTTTGATGAACTTTTTAAAATAACTGTTAAACACTTGGACGTCTTGAATCAACAAATCGACCTTCACGAAAATAACCTCCTGTCTTTAGTCCACGAGTACCACTTTGTCTTTTGGAAACAGCAGATTGACGTTTAGGCCAGTCTTGTACGGCGTCTCCATCTCTTGATTGACCGTGAAGTCGCCCAGCTCTGTTTCCACGACATATTGATAGCTGCGTCCCAAAAACGTGCTTACCTTTACTGTTCCGCGCAAACGGTTCATTCCCGGCTCGGCGCTCTCTTCTGTCGTCACGAGGAGGTCATCTGGGCGCATTGCGCATTTTTTGCCGGATGGATTGGCCGTGCCCGGATTTTTGGACGCGGTAAAATGATGGTCACCGACGCGCAGGCCGATTTCTCCGTTCTGCTCGTTGCGCTCTGCGAAGTCGATAAAGTTGGTAAAACCAATAAAGCGAGCGATAAACTCCGTCTTCGGGTATTTGAAAATCGTGGCTGGATCGTCGAGCTGCTCGATCACACCCTTGTTCATGATCGCCACCTGATCCGAGATGGAGAAGCACTCCTCCTGGTCATGCGATACGTACACAGTCGTAATTCCCAGCTCCTGCTGAATGCGACGGATTTCTACGCGCATGTTGATCCGCAGGTTGGCATCTAGGTTACTGAGCGGCTCATCGAACAGCAGCAGGTCAGGCTGAATCACCAGTGCACGAGCAATAGCCACCCGCTGTCTTTGACCACCGGACAACTCCTTCGGGAAACGCTTTTCATAGCCGCCGAGACTCACGACTTCGAGAATTTGCTGCACCCGGTTCTTTACCTCTGTTTCATTGACCTTGCGCAGGCGCAAACCGAACGCCACGTTATCGAATACAGAAAGGTGTGGAAACAGCGCATAGCTCTGGAACACAAACCCGAAGTTGCGCTTGTTGACCGGAACGCGCGTATAATCTTTTCCGTCAAACATGAACCGGCCATCTTTTGCTTCCAGAAAACCCGCAATCAGTCGGAGTGTCGTCGTCTTTCCGCAACCGCTTGGACCAAGCAAAGAGATGAGCTGTCCTTTTTCGATATTGAGATTGAAGTTTTGCAAAATATATTGATTGTCATAGGCAACCGATACGTTTTCCAGCGTGAGCAATGCCATGAGTTGATGCCTCCGTTATCGTTTTGTAAAGTAGGAAAGCCCCATCAGACGTTCAATGATGAACATGAGAATAGCCGTAAGAATCATGAGCAGCACGGAAATCGCGGCGATCGTTGGATCGAAGTTGTTTTCTACGTACGTCAGCATCTGGATCGGCAGCGTGCTTACCCCTGGTCCTGTCATGAAAACAGAGATATCTACGTTGTTGAACGACTCCAGAAAAGCGATCAGAATCGCAGCTATAATTCCGGAGCGAATATTCGGCAAGACGACTTTGAAAAAGGTTTCGAGACGACCTGCCCCAAGGCTTAACGCCGCTTCTTCAATGGCGAAGTCAAAGTTGGACAAGGAAGATGCAATGACGCGAATGATAAACGGAAGCATCAGCACCGTATGACCGACGAGAAGTCCCGCATAAATCGGCAAATGATATACGACAATGACGTATTTCAGCATGGCAAAGCCCATAACAATCCCCGGAATCAGGACAGGTGAGATGAAAACGCCATTCAAAATACCCTTGCCGCGAAAATCAAAGCGACTGAGTGCATAAGCTGCCGGAATCCCCAACAAGAGCGCCAAGAGATTTCCCAGCAAGGAAACGAACATTGACGTCTTGAAGGTCGTCATGAACATTTCTACCTCGAAAATGTTTTCGTACCACCGCCAGGAAAAGCCCTCCGGCGGAAACTTCAAGACGCTCCCCGGCTCAAACGACGTAAAAGAAATGATAATGAGCGGCCCTAGCAAAAACAGAAAGACGAGAGAGGTAAACAGGGCCAACCCGCGATTTTTCTCCTGCATAGCTTCTACCCCTTCGGATTTAATTTCGTCGCCAGCTTGTTCATGAAATAGATGACGACAAATGTAATGACAATCATGATCGTGGCAATGACGGATGCCAAATGCCAGTCATTAAGCGTAATCGCATTTTGATACAGGAACGTGGAGATGACCCGCTGTTTTCCACCTAGCAGGGCAGGCGTGGTGTAGGCAGTCAAGCTTCCGACAAACACTAGAATGCTACCGATGATGAGTCCCGGTACACTAAGTGGCACAATGACCTTCCAGAAGGCAGTCAATTTGGAAGCACCCAAGCTTTCCGCCGCCTTCAGCAAATCTGGATCGATGTTTTCCATCACCCCTACCAGCGTAATAATGATCAGCGGCAGGAACAGATGAATCAAACCAATCATCATCGCAGTCGGCGTATACAATATTTCCAACGGCTTATCAATGAGCCCGATTGCAAGCAGCGAGCTGTTCAATAAGCCCTTTTTTCCGAGAATAATCATCCAAGAGAACGACCGCACGACAGAGCTGGTCAGCAAAGGAAAAATCGCCAATGCCAGCAGGATGCCTTTTTTGCGTGGCCCGAGCTTGGAAATGTAGTACGCAGAAGGAAAACCGATCAGAACACATGCAATCGTCGTGACCAGACTAACCTGCAACGTTGTCAGCATAATTTTCAGGAAGTACGCGTCGGTCAGAAATTGGAGATAGCCTTGAATCGTAAAGCTACCCTCTTGATAAAAGGTGGACGCGATCGTCATCACGATTGGAATGACCATGAACAGCGTCAAAAACAGCACACCCGGCAACAGCAATAAATAAAGACCCGTTTTTCTCATCTGATTAACTCCTGTTCACGGTATCGTCAGGCTTTCAATGCGCCAAGAAAACGCGCAAAGAACGCATCTGCATCTACGTCCAGACAGACGTTTATGTTCGGTTCTTTTTTCAGGCGGTTTTGAAAGTCGCAAACCGTTTGCCCATCACACAACTCACTTCTCGTTTCGATATCTACATACAGCTTCCTGGTCGCCACCAGGCTCGGATCGAGCGCGACTGCGACAGCCAATGGATCATGCATGGCGCACGCATAAATGCCATTTCGCTGAAAATAACGATGAAGGTAATCAGACGTACTCTGTCTGACGTACTCGCCCATCGGTGTATCTCCTAGCTCGCGAATATGCTCCTCGTTCAGCAGCACTCTTCGCGTCACATCGAGTCCAACCAGCGTCAATTGCGGGAATCCGGCATGAAACACAACCTTGGCCGCCTCTGGATCGACGTACATGTTATACTCCGCAACTGGCGTCACATTGCCATGCTCGCGGACCACTCCACCCATGAAAATGACATCCTTGACGTGTTGGACGAGCTCCGGGCATTTTTTCACCGCCAGCGCCAAATTGGTCAGCGGCCCCGTCATGATGAGCGTAATCTCGCCGGAATGAGCGAGTACGTTTTCCACGATGAAATCAGGAGCAAAGCCAGCAGTCGGCTTCTTGTACACCGGAACGCCGGCCAGAGCACCTCCCAAGCCATCCTCACCATGTACGGCATGCTCGAAAAACAACGGCCGCAGCAGCGGTTCAGATGCTCCACAGACAACAGGGATTTGCTCGCCGACTTGCAAGAAATCGAGAATTTTGCACGTGTTTTCTGTGGCTTTTCGCAACGACACGTTGCCATTCACCGTAGTGATGCCCACCAAATCGAATTGCCCGCTCTTCACAGCGAGAATAATGCCAAGCGCATCATCAATGCCCGTATCTACGTCAAGAATGATCTTTTGCACGAGTGGTCCTCCTCACGAAAACGAGGGTATATCCGAAATTGTCTATACCCTCGCCCTTGTTTTTCTATCGTTCGTTATTGCGTAATTTCACGATTCCAACGGTCAATCCATGCTTTGGAGTGCTCGTTAACGAATTTCATGTCCAGCATTTTCAGCTTGCTTACGGTTTCTTCCCCATACGTTACGCCTTTTGCCTCTTCTTCTGTCAGTTGAACCGTTTTGTTTACAGGGGAATCGATTTTTGCTTTTGCTGTTTTTTCCTGAACTTCCTTGCTCAGTTGGTAGTTGATGAAGTCTTCAGCCAGCGCTTTGTTTTTCGAGCCTTTTACGATGTTAACCGTATTCATGACTGCATATCCGCCGCTTGCAGGTTGTACGAAAACAGCTTCTGGAACAGCGGCCTTGATGTCTTTGAAGTACATTTCCATGATCGGTCCTACGCCGATTTCTTCTTGACCAAACATATTCACGTATTCAGAGGTCTTATCGTAGAACTTCACTACACTTTGGTTGACTTCTTTCATTTTCGCGAAGGCTTGATCTTCGTTAAATTCCTTGTTGCCCGCTATCTGGGAAGCACTGTCAAGAACCATCGGGCCAGTTGTGGACGTAATGCTTGGCAGTGTCAGCTTGCCCGCCAGCTCTGGGTTCCACAGGTCTTTCCAATCCTTGATCTCGGTTTTCACGAGCTTTGGATTGTAGGCAATTCCGAATTGACCAATCGTGTAAGCTGGACCGTACTCCTCGCCCAGTGGTGCTTTGGCGATGTCGTAGATTTGATCCAGGTTCGGGATGCGGCTGCGGTCGATTTTTTCAAATGCTCCACTCTCAATCCCTTGCTGTGCATAGTAGTCAGAGAGGTAGATCAAGTCTACATCGGAGCTTCCTTGGCGAATTTTGTTCAGGCGCTCTGCATTGTTCCCGATTTCCAGCACGATTTTCACGTTATGTTCTTTTTCAAATGGCTCATATACTTCTTTGCGGAAAAAGTCTTCAGAGAAGCCCCATGTGGAGATGACCAGCTTTTGTGGCTCACCCTTTGCTTCGCCTCCAGCCCCTCCCGCTTGTGGTTGATCATTGCTGCCACAGCCAGCAAGAGCCAGTGACATCATAGAAAAAGACAGGATTCCAGCAAGTAATTTTTTCATCGTAATTCTCCTCCAGTTGGGTTCATTTGATGACAAAATATGGTGATACAATAAAAAGAAAAGTACCCTTGATTAGAACGTATCATTCTAAACAAGAGCACTTTTCTTCGTAAACAAAGAGAAGTGACACCCGTTTTTACGCAAAGTCTACGGTCTCCCCTTAAGATAGATCAAAAGAGAAAATCCGAACGATTGCGTCAGGTATTCAGTTCTGATTCAGCTAAAATAACATTCGTGATCGCCCATTGCGTAGGCGCATCATAGTCCCGCAGCACGGCTTCCAACGGCAACCCCATCTCTTCCTCCAGTCGTTCTCGCAGTTTCTTCTTATAAAGAAGGGACATCCGAAAATCGACTTCGAGCTTGAGGGCCGGCGCTTCGCCTTCCAACGCTTGTGAGCGCGGAGAACGGCGATGCTTGGCTTGGAACGTAATCATCTGATTTTCAATCGTGACTCGGAGCAAAGTCGTTCCAAATCCGAACAACTCTTTTGCTATCTCATTATAGATGGCAGACAGCTTTTTTCTGGTTTCATTGGAGTCCACTAGAGTCATGTCATCACCTGCGATAGCTGGTATCGGGTTCATTCGCTCTCATTATACAAATGATTTTCCGATTCTTCAATAGAATATTCGTATTTAGATCAATTTCACATTTTTCCACCAAGTCATTCGTTTGCAAAAACAGTTGACACGTAAAAAATCAGTCGTTATAATCCAACTATCCAAATAAGAATTAACAACAATGTTTGGAATGATAATTTCATAGCACATTCTCTTATGAAGAGAGGTTGAGGGACTGGCCCTATGACACCTCGGCAACCTATCGCAAACGATATGGTGCCAAATCCAGCGGAATTTATTCCGACAGATAAGAGAGGTATTGTTGCCGTGTATTTACATACGCGCAGTCCCAGCCTCTTCTGTCGGAAGAGGCTTTTTTTATTACATCTTACATCCAGAGAAAAGGGGTATTTTCATGAAAAAGACTGGTCTACTGCTCACTACACTACTTCTCGCTGCATCGCTCGTAACAGCTTGCGGCGGTAAACAGGAAGCTGCGCCTGCTAACGGCGGCACTGCTGCTGAACAAACCTCACTCAAAGTGGGCGTCACTGGCGGCCCGCACGAAGAGATTCTCAACAAAGTAAAGGAAGTCGCCAAAGGCAAAGGACTCGATGTCGAAGTCGTCGTTTTCAACGATTATGTACAGCCGAATCAAGCTCTCGATAAAGGAAATCTCGATGTTAACAGCTTCCAAACCATTCCGTTCTTGGCGAAGTTCAATCAAGATCACAAAACAAAGATCGTCGAGGTCGGAAAAACCGTGACGTACCCGATGGGCCTGTACTCCACCAAGCATAAAAAAGTCGAGGACATCCCGGCTGGCGGTGTTGTCGGCATTCAAAACGATCCGACCAACCGAGCACGCGCCCTGTTGCTCTATCAGGCTGCTGGCTTGATTAAGCTCAAGGATGGCGTGGGCGACAACGCAACACCACTGGACATCGTAGAAAATCCAAAAAATTTGCAATTCAAAGAGCTGGAGGCGGCATTCCTGGCACGCTCGCTGAGCAATGTAGAAGTCGCTTCGATTAATACGAACTTCGCAATGGAAGCTGGCTACTCCCCGAAAAAAGATGCGATCTTCGCTGAGACGGCTGACTCTCCATACGTGAACATTTTGGCAGCCAACGAAACCAACAAAGACAACCCCGCTGTCAAAAAGCTGGTCGACATTTACCGTTCGGAAGAAGTGAAAAAATTCATCGACGAACGTTTTGAAGGAGCTGTACTGCCGTCCTGGTAAGATCGACGCCAGGAACATCAAGAACAACAAGGAGAACTCGTTATGATACAGCTAACCGATATTCATAAGTCGTATCAAGTAGGAAACAAGCAGGTAGAAGCATTGAAGGGCGTATCCTTGCAGGTGGAAAAAGGGCAGATTTACGGGGTTATCGGTTTTAGCGGAGCGGGGAAAAGTACCCTGCTCCGTACCATCAACCTGTTGGAGAAGCCGACTAGCGGTTCTGTGATCGTCAATGGCCAGAACATGCTGACCCTCAAGGAAAAAGAGCTGCGGCAAGCTCGCAAAAAGATCGGGATTATTTTTCAGCACTTCAATCTGCTCTCTTCCTATAATGTCTTTGACAATGTGGCGGAAATCTTGCGGATGAATCGCGTCCCCAAAGATGTCATTAAGCGCAAGGTAGAAGACCTTCTCGGCTTGGTTGGCTTGTCTGATAAAGCACATGCTTATCCTTCACAGCTATCCGGTGGACAAAAGCAACGGGTGGGCATCGCTCGTGCGCTTGCCACTGATCCGGAAATCCTGCTCTGTGACGAAGCAACTTCCGCTCTCGACCCGCAGACGACTGAATCGATTCTGGAGCTGTTGCTCGACATCAATCGAAAGTTTAACCTAACCATCGTCCTCATTACCCATGAAATGCAGGTCATCAAAAAAATCTGCGATCAGGTAGCCATCATGGAAAATGGCGTCGTCATCGAGCAAGGCTCTGTTTTGGATGTTTTCAGCAATCCGCAAGAGCAAACGACCCGTAATTTTATCAAAACGGTTTTTGACGATCAGGTACCACAGGAGATTTTGTCCAAGATAAAAGAAACCGGACCCGTTTCCAAAATTGTTCGCGTTGCCTTTCGTGGGGATGCCGCTCTCGATCCTGTTCTGGGAACACTGTCTGCACGTTTTCCGATTAGCACCAATCTATTGTACGGCTCGATTACAACCATAAAAGGTACGGCGCTCGGCATTTTGCTTTTGCACATTTCTGGTGAAGACCAGGCCATTCAGGATGGCATTCGCTTCTTGCGCGAATCCGTCTACCGCGTAGATATTGTGTCACCAGAGGAGGTGCGGAGCTAATGGAGCGTTTGATTGAAATGATTCCGGTATTCGGGCAATCACTGCAAGAAACTGTCATCATGGTTGGGTTTTCGTTGTTCATTGCGACACTGATCGGGATTCCGCTCGGGATTTTGTTGGTCATCACACAGGCGAATCACCTTTTCCCGAACAAAATCATCTATCACACCCTGAATACGATCATCAACATTGTGCGTTCGCTGCCTTTTATTATCCTGATGGTTGCGATCATTCCTTTTACGGAGTTGATTGTGGGCACTTCGATTGGGATTGAAGGAGCAATTGTGCCGCTCATTGTCTATACTGCGCCTTACATCTCACGCCTGATGGAAACGGCCCTGCATGACGTAGATCGTGGCGTTATCGAAGCGTATCAGGCAATGGGCGCATCCCGGACGCAGATTATTTTTCGCATCATGCTGCGTGAAGCACGGCCTGGCATCGTCCTCTGCCTGACGATTGCGACCATCGGTTTGATTGGTGCTACTGCAATGGCCGGAGCAGTCGGTGCCGGCGGACTCGGCGATCTCGCCTTGCGCTACGGCTACCAGCAATGGGACATCGAAGTCATGATCATTACTGTCGTTATCCTCGTCGTCCTGGTCCAGCTCATTCAATCATTAGGCAACTGGGCAGCCCGAAAACTGAAAAAGAGCGCGTAAATCGAAGAACCCCTGACGAGATCGCTTGTCAGGGGCTTTTTTGTAGGTATGTAGACCAATCGTCACTGAAAGTTCGTTGGTATTTCGCTCGATATTCATGTAGACTTATATATACAAGTCATATTAATGAGAGGGGCTACTCAAATAACATGAAAAAACTCATCATGATGTTGGTTGCCGTAATGCTCGTACTCGCTCCGGCCGGAGGATTTATTGATCATGCCGACGCGAAAGGTTATAAGTCCGGGAAAAAATCTTTTAACTCTAACACGGCTCCTACCAATACACAAACAACCAACAAAGCCGATTCAAATGTAAACGCAACAACCAATAAAGGTACTACAACAACTCCTGCTGCTACCGCAAGCAAAAGCGGCGGATTCATGAAAGGTCTCCTGATTGGCGGTCTGGCTGGTTTGCTGTTTGGAAGCCTGTTCGCTGATATGGGTATTCTCGGCTCCATCCTTGGCTTCATGATCAACCTGATGGCGATCCTCGCTGTGATTATCCTGATCCGCAAAGCGTTCGTCTACTTCAAAACCAAGCGCGCGAAAGAACAGGAACTGAACGCATGGAAAAGATAACTTTTTCTGAACAAGATATCATTAATGCAATCTGCATTCATGCAGCTTACAAAAAGCAATTGAAGCCACAAGACATCTCCGTCGAGCTAATGTGGGACGAGGAGTATGGCTTCTCTGCTGAAATACACTGGATGGATCGCCAACAAATCTTCGTCGAGATTAATATGATTGAAGCGATTCGCTACTACCTGGAGACCCAGATGCAGCGCAACCCTTATTCCGCCGGTATCGAGCTGGTATTGGACGACGAAGAAGGTATTATCGCTCATATCACCTACTAAAGCTTGACCATCGTAAGTTAACCCAAGGCCAATTTGTTCACACATGTGAGCAGGTTGGCTTTTTCATATTGAATTTGGCTTCATTCCGTTATATACTTTATCTTAGTGAAAATGATTATCATTGTCTGCGTTTACTCATACATGTACATACTTTCCTAAAAAGGAGTTGGCCCATTGTGGAGCGCTTATACACGCAAAAGCTGGACATCGGATACGGTGAGCTTTCCATTGTCAAAGACTTGAACATCAGCATTCCTTCTGGAAAAATCACTGCCCTGGTCGGTGCAAATGGTTCTGGTAAATCGACGATCCTCAAAACTCTCGCCCGGATTATGAAACCAACCGGCGGACAAGTATTTTTGGACGGTAAATCGATCCATCAGCAATCGACCAAGGAAGTCGCCAAGCAACTGGCGATTTTGCCGCAAAACCCAACCGCACCCGATGGCTTGACCGTGTCTGAGCTCGTTACCTATGGCCGCTTCCCCCATCAAAAAGGCTTCGGCTCCTTGACTAAGGAAGACAAAGAGATCGTAAACTGGGCTATCTCCATGACTGGCATGGCAGATTTCCATGATCGTCCGGTTGACCAGCTATCCGGCGGTCAGCGCCAACGCGCCTGGATTGCGATGGCTCTGGCGCAAGGAACAGACATCCTGTTCCTGGATGAGCCTACGACCTTTCTGGATATGGCTCACCAACTGGAGGTTCTCAAGCTCCTGCAAAAGCTGAATGACGAAGAGAATCGTACGATCGTCATGGTCGTCCACGATTTGAACCACGCAACCCGTTATGCACAGCACATGGTTGCCATCTCTCGCGGTACCGTTGTCGCTGAGGGAAGCCCTGCTGAAGTCATGACGCCTGATATGCTGCGTAAGGTATTCAACATCGAAGCAGACATCCTGATTGATCCTCGCACGGGTGTACCGCTCTGCCTCCCTTATGAGCTGTCTCATGCTGTGGATCAAAAGCAACCAATCGAAAACGCGACCCAACCTGTTTACTCGGAAGAGCGCAAGCTGGTTGGAGCCAGATAATTGTTAGATGCCGCTAGCAAAAAGCCGGTTTTCACCACGTTTTTCGGTGTAACCGGCTTTTTGCTATCCCTACTGTTTATCTCTCTTTGTTACACGGGCTTAGAAAACCTTACAGTTAGTCACAACCCCACATGAGACGACGAAATGGACTACGTCTGTTTGCAATGGCTCTCTGATCTTGAGCGCCGCAGGCTTGTTACATGGAGCCGTAGCCACCACTCATTGGGGGTCCTTTGAGCTGCTCCAATCTCTCGGAACCACTCCAACAGAGGAAAGAGTCGTTCGTCAGGGCAAAATCGTTACAGCGGCCGGTGTTTCCTCTGGTATCGACATGGCCCTCCAATTGGTTGCATGGGTACGATCCCCAGCCACCGTTCGACTCTGGTTCACCAGAGAAGGCACCTGCTTTATTGGTAGAACAAATAAGAGGGATGTTTCGGGAGTTTGCAAAACGGGAGCCCCGGGTATAAATCAGTACGTTCTAAAAAATGAAAAGGCGACAGCCTGGGGATGTCTTTCTCCCCTCGGCTGTCGCCACTTTCTTTTCTAACCTCTTACCACTTAACTTCTTTCAGAACTTCGTCTGCCATGCTGCCAGTGGAAACCAATCCACCACCGGAGAGATACCAGTAATTCGCATCGAGATAAATGATGTTGCCATTTTTAAATGCTTTGGTGTTTTTGATCAGGTCGTTTTCGATCGTTTGTTTTGCAGAAGCAGAAGCGTCTTGGTTCTTGTTCACAACACCGCGGTCTACAACAAACAGGTAGTCCGGATCTTTTTCAACGATATATTCGGAGGATACGCTTTGACCATGTCCTTCGACTTTAATGTCTTTATCTACAGGAGTGATACCCAACTCCTTGTGAATAATGCCAAAACGAGATCCAGGACCATACGCGCTCAGCTTACCTTCGTTCACCAATACGATCAATGCATTTTTACCGCTAGCTGTTGCTTTTTCATTCACTTGCTTGATAGACGCATCAATTTTTGCCAGCTCTTCGTCTACTTGTGCTTCTTTACCGAAGATGGTACCCAATGTTTTCATGTTCTCTTTGAAGGATTCCATGTAATTCTCGTTGTCTACACCCATGAAGATGGTTGGAGCGATTTTGTTCAGCTCTTCATATGCAGGCTGTTGACGACCGGAGATGAAGATCACATCTGGCTTCATTGCGTTGATTTTCTCAAAGTCTGGCTCTTTCAAACCACCAACGTTTGTGTACTTTGCATCTTTGAACTTTTCCAGGTACGGAGGAATGTTGGAAGACTGAGCAACACCCGCTACTTCGATACCCAATTTATCCAAGGAATCCAGGACGCCGTAGTCAAAAGAAACAACGGTTTTTGGATTCTTTTTCAGTTTTGCTTCACCCAATTTATGCTTGATTGTAATTTCTTCGGATGTTTGTACAGCTTCAGGTGCTTTTGTCGCATCTGTCGCTGGAGTTGAAGGGGCAGCATTATTGGAGCCGCATGCGGCTGTGAATACAGCCATCAGTACTGCCATAAACAGCATGAGTAGTTTTTTGTTCACTTCTCTCACCTCTATATAGAATTTAAAAGTATATAAAATTATTGATAGCTTGCTGATGAACCCCCCTTGCAGGCCATCAAAATTTTAACGATAGGAAGATGGTTCTTACGCGAAATAGACGCATATTTTGTTCTCGTCAATGTCTTCAATCTGGATATCCATGTCATAGACATCTTTTAGCGTAGGTCGCGTAATGATCTCGTCTGTGGTCCCTTCTTTTACGACCTTGCCGTCCTTGAGAGCAACAATATAGTCCGAATAGACAGAGGCAAAGTTGATGTCATGAATAACGATGACAACCGTTTTACCCATTTCGTCTACCAGTCGTCGCAGTACCTTCATAATCTGGACGGAATGCTTCATATCCAAATTGTTGAGCGGCTCATCCAGAAGGACATAGTCTGTATTTTGAGCGACGACCATGGCGATGTACGCACGCTGGCGTTGACCACCACTCAACTGGTCGAGATACTTGTGCTGAATGTCCGTAAGTTCCAAATAACGGATGGCATCATCCACATGCTTCCAATCCTCTTTTGTCAAATTCCCCTGTGAATACGGGAAGCGACCAAAGCTGACCAGCTCGCGAATCGTCAACCGTACCGTAATGTGGTTTGATTGCTTGAGAATCGATATTTTCTTGGCAAGCTCACTGCTCTTTACCTGGCCAATCTCCTGACCCTCAATGAAAACCTCACCTTGGTCCTTTTTCAAAAGACGACTAATCATGGACAGCAGGGTGCTCTTTCCGGCCCCATTGGGTCCGATAAAGGACGTGATTTTTCCCTTGGCAATTTTCACAGAGACGTCTTCCACGACATTTTTGCTACCATACTGTTTTGAGACATTCCGGACTTCTATCACGCTTTATTCTCCTTTAACAGAAGATAGATGAAGTAAACCCCACCAATAAAGTTGACAATGACACTGAGTGTTGTAGAAAACGTGAATACGTGCTTCACAATCAACAAACCGCCAACTAAAGCAATCACACTGATTAATGCCGAGCCTGCCAGCAAGTATTTATGCTGATAGGTTTTCATAAACTGATGGGCGAGATTCGCAACCAACAGTCCGAGGAAGGTAATCGGTCCGACCAAAGCTGTCGCAATGGAGACGAGAATCGCAATCACGATGAGGAATCGCTTGATGACAAAATCATAGGGAATCCCCAGATTGATCGCCTGATCCCGGCCGAGCGATAATACATCCAGATACTTGATGTAACGCCAGAAGTAAATCGCAATCACGATGACCAACACATAGCTTGTAATCAACAAATCCGTTTTTACATTATTGAAGCTGGCGAACATCTTGTCTTGTACAATCAAAAACTCGTTCGGATCGATTAACACCTGCATAAACGTGGACAAGCTGCTGAACAACGTCCCCAGAATCAATCCGATTAATAACAGGAAGTAAATGTTTTGCCCTTCTCTTCTAAACAGAAATTTGTAGAGCAAGCCCGCAAAGAGCACCATGATTCCCGTCGAGATAAGAAAGTTAACATTGTTGTTCATCAGGGTGAAGTGTGTGGAACCAAAAACAAAGATCACAAACGTCTGGATGAACATATAGAGCGAATCGAGGCCGATGATGCTAGGCGTCAAGATTCGGTTGTTCGTAATTGTCTGGAAGACCATCGTGGAAAAGGCGATGATGCATCCGGTTAAAATAATGGCGAGAATTTCCTTCGCCCGCCGAGGAAGGATATAGTCCCAGTTGCCGCCGGCGTTAATTGTCATGAATATGGCTATTAAAGCAATGGCCACAATCGACAGGGCACCTATCTTAGCTTTCATTGTTCATATGCCTTTCTTCTCATGAGTAAGTACACGAAGATCGCGCTGCCTATGACCCCAACCATCAAGCCGATGGAAATCTCGTATGGATAGATGATAAGGCGTCCCAGGATATCACAAGCCAGTACAAAAACCGCACCAAGCAAAGCGGTATGACCCAAGCTTTTCTTCAGGTTATCCCCCAGGTACAGCGTAACCAGATTGGGAATGATCAGTCCCAAAAACGGGATCGCCCCTACCGTGAGAATAACAACCGAAGTAACACTCGCGACGATGATCAGACCGATATTGACGACCTGCTTGTAGTTCAGCCCGAGGTTAATGGCGAACTCTTCACCCATTCCTGCAATCGTGAACTTGTTCGCATACAAGTAGGCGATAATCACCAGCGGAATGCTTATGTACAACAGCTCGTAGTTGCCTTTCATAATCGTGGAGAAATCTCCATGCAGCCAGGCAGACATATTTTGCATCAGGTCGTGCTTATAAGCGAAAAACGTCGTGATCGAACCGACGATATTTCCAAACATCAAGCCCACTAGCGGAATGAAAATGGAGTCCTTGAACTTGATTTTGTCGAGAATCTTCATAAAGATAAACGTTCCAAGCAAGGCGAAAGCAAAAGCGACGAGCAGCTTGACCCAAGGACCAGCATCGACGAATACCAAAAGGGAAATCAAAATTCCGAATCGAACGGAATCCTCTGTCCCCGCTGTCGTTGGCGAAACGAACTTGTTCCGCGTCAACTGCTGCATGATCAGGCCAACGATACTCATGCTCATCCCCGCGATAATGATACTGATGAGTCGCGGAATCCGGCTGATCAACATGACTTGTACCTTGTCATCCGTGAGATTGAACAGGTCCCTTGGAGATATATTTATCACACCAATAAAAAGTGAAACGAACGATAGCAAAATAAGTGCTACAACCAAATATCTCTTTTTCATCGCGTCCCTACTCTTCTTACGTTTTCATGGAGTAATGTTCCGTATTGACTCGAGCATTTACGAAAGAGAATAATTCTCATGATCATTAATAAAGAGATTCATTCTCAATTAGAACTACCTTTGTTATATTAGCACTTCTTTATCGGAAGGGAAAGCTTTTTTTCATTAGTCGGCTAATTTTTTCCTCAACCTGTCAAAATACCGACAAGAACAAGAAAACCGCCAGGGTAAAACCCCTGACGGTCCTGATTATTTGGATGTGTACGAGCCTGTTACGTTTTGAACGAATCGATCTCCGCTCCCGTCATTCTCAATCAGCACATTTCCTTCGACTGTATCAATGACAATATTGCCGCTTTGGTCCGATATCGTAATATCACCCTTATGCTTCCTGATATACATATCACCGGATTGATCGTGAATCGCTACGTTTCCACCTGTATTTTCCATGACGATATCACCTGAATCGTCTTCGATCAGTTTGAGGGCCGACGCGTCCTTGATCTTGATGTCTCCGGACTGATCACGAATCTCTACCTCTCCGGTTGTATTCGTTAATTCAATATCACCGGAGTCATCCTCAATCGTGAGCTTTCCCGTTAGATTGGTCATGTCAATATCCCCAGATCCATCGGTAAGGGCTATCGGCATCTGGGCAGGAACGATTACCGTTAGCGTCATATCCACATAATTTAAACCGATATCTGTGTTCACTTCGGATCGTAGAGTTGCCGTATTTCCATCCTTCTCAAGTGTAATGATGATTTCTTCGGGTTTGACATTTTTCGTTTTGATATCAGCCTCCACATGAATCGCGGTTGCTTTTTCATCACCTTTGACGATCAAATCGCCTGAATCCGTTGCAATATTCAACGCCTCGATGGACTCCGCAGGTAATTCAAGCTGTCTCTTTTCTTCTTCGATCTTAATCACGTTATCGCTGATCGTGCATCCGGCCAAGCCGATTCCCACAGCAATTAACCCTACTCCTATCCACTGTTTCATTTGTTTCATCTGGTTCCCCTCGATACTGGTTATTTTTACAAAATAAGTTCTATATGTATCGTAGCAAAACAGCGTAGAAGAGAAATCAGGCTACAGAGTTGTTCTCTCGTCAGTCTGTAGACGGATATTCCATTGTAGAGATCGCTTCTTTTCCCTACACTACTAGTAGGAATATTTCCCCAATTGAGTTGCCTCGGAGGGTAAAACAATGGACTTGAATCGAATCCAATTTGTGACGGATGCTTTTCCGTGCTTTTCCCTTGTTCCGGAAGCCGCATGGCGCCATCCTGACATAACAGTGGAACGCTTTTCTCCCCAGCTTACGATGCAGCAGGGACATCTGTTTGCCCACGCCGCCTTTGTATTGTCAGGCAAGGTCCGCATCTATATCATCAGCGAGTCTGGACGTGAGGTTACGCTATATCGGGTACAACGCGGGGGAGTCTGCGTCCTCATGATGGCAAGTATTTTAGGTGAGACGGGCTATGAAGCGTCCGCACAGCTAGAAGAGGAAACCGAGCTGCTGCTTTTGCCTGTAGATGTCTTCAAAGAATGGATGGATCGCTATAAGGACTTGCGTCAGTTTATTTACCGGAACATGATCAACCGAATGGTCTCCGTCACGTCTCTGGTCGAGGATATCGCGTTTAAACCGATCAACGCGCGCATCGCCGAATTATTGCTCCAACGTACTACAGATTCTCGCAATCACCTAACCATCACCCATGAAGCGATTGCTATTGAACTCGGGACGGTCAGAGAAGTAATCAGTCGATCACTCAAGGAGTTTGAGAAAGCCGGATGGCTTCAGTTAGGTCGAGGCCGAATCGCTGCTATTCACCGTGATGTCCTCCAGGAAAGACTTTTTCTTGGTGAGTGGTGAGTAAGCTAGCCTCCCTATATCACTCAATTACGAGCTGGCATTCGTTTGTTTTTTCGTATGTTCGACTGTACTTTTTATGATCAAATGATTGCTACATTTTTCCTATCAGTGTTATGGTAAAAGTAGACTACTTACTAAGAATAACGAACCGTTTCGAAACAGGAGGTTTTATGGCTCGTATACTGATAGCAGACGACTCCCTTGTAGTACGAGATTACATGAAAATCATTTTGGAACGGGCGGGCCATCAAGTCATTGCAGAAGCAACGAATGGATTGGACGCCTATCAAAAGTATGCGGCCCACCTCCCCGACGTGGTGACGATGGATATCAATATGCCTGGCATGAATGGCATAGATACCGTCAAAAAAATCATCGGCACCTTCCCCGACGCCAACATCATTATGGTCAGCACCAACGGATTAAAGCCGCTCGTTTTTGAAGCAATCAACGCTGGAGCGCGCCATTACATTCTAAAACCGATCGATGAAGAACGACTTTTGGCTTCCATTACGAATTCTCTTTAGTCGATCAAACAAAAAACTGAGGCACTGTCGCCTCAGTTTTTTCAATGGTCTAGCGAATGTCTTCCAACGGGATTCGGAAGGTAAAGCAGGTGCCCTCGCCTTCTTCGGTATGAACCTGAAGAGTGCCGCCCAACTGTTCAACCTCTTGTTTGACAATGGACAGGCCAATTCCTCTGCCCGATACGAGACTTGCGTTTTCTTGTACCGTGACATGCTCTGCCAATGCCAACTTTAGCTTTTCCATATCTCCGCCCCGCCCATCATCACGAATCGTGACGCACAAGGAAGTATCCTCTTGCCAAAGGCGGCATTGAATCTTGCCGCTGCGTTCTTTTCCGCATGCCAATCGTTCTTGCTCTTCTTCCATTCCATGATCGATCGCATTGTTGAATACGTGAACCAGGCTCCTCGCAAAATTCTCGAATCGCTCCGGATCGACCAGTACTTCTTCAGCATCCCACTCGACCGGATCGATCGTCTTATTCAGACGGATGGCGAGCTCACTTACATAGTCTTCATACCGGGACAACATGTCCTTCATCGGACGATAGCGAAGCTTGCGAATGCGTTGGAGCAGCTCCTGCTGAGCTTCCCCCTGTAACAGACTGGTGATCTCATGCTCGAAGCTTTCCCACCGCTCTTTTGCAATGGTGTACACATGCTCGTTTTGATCGAGGAACCCGACCCCGAGCTTGTGCTGCATGATCGACAAATCTTGTTGCATCGCAGCTCTAACCTCTGCAAATGACTGCTGGGCACGCACATCCTCGGCGGACAGGTGTTCTTCGGACTTTGCCCATTGAATCAACCACGACTCCAAATCATGCAGCTTTTGCGGTGTATGAATCAAGTGTAATTGACTGAAGTCACCTTTAAACTGATGAATCTGAGCGACCAATTTGAATAGTTTCTCGGAATCCGCCATCTCTTCTTTCAGGACCCGCTTCCACCCATCCTCAAAGAAAGCGTCAAAAGCCCGCAGTACCTTTTGGAAGAGCGGGAGACTAATCGCTACCGTTACGACCATATTCAACCTTTGCCATTCTCGCTCCATCTTTGATTTGAGCGCCCGTTGCTCACTCATATCAGTCAGGATCAGCATCAAGCCCTCTGGCGAATCTCGCCGATCTTCATAAATCGGCTTACACGCTAGCTTCAACGGCATTTGATTAATCTGGATTTCTGTAGGAAACAGACTGAGATACAACTCTTTTTGCCCTTGGTCTTTTGCTTCAAAGTACTTTTCCAAAAGAGATTCAATAAACACGCGGTCCTCTGGGCGATCTGGATATAACAGCTCTGCGACCGATACGCCAGCCAGTTCTCTGCCAAAAATCCGTAGACATTCCCGACTGTATTCGGAATGGACCAGCAGGTTTTTGGAAAAAGAAAGGAAGCCTTGTCCCGCATTGTTTAACAGATTTTTATTCGCCTGTAAAAGTGCCTGAATCTCATTGGTACGCTCTGTCACAATCTTTTCCAAGGATTGATTCCATTGCTCCAATTGATGGTACAGTCTCGCATTTTCAATAAAGATCGCAATTTGCGAGAAGATCAGTCTGAGCGGCTCTGATCGTTTTTCGTTGAACACATGTGTCGTCTCGTTGTTCTCCAAATAAATGACACCGATCATTTTGCCTTGCTGCCATAGCGGGGAGCATAGAATCGATTTCGGCTTGTGCTTCGCGATGTACGTATCGCGGAAAAAGACACCTTCAACCGAAGCATTGTGGAGTACCAGCATCTCTTCTGTGCGAATGGTGTAATTCACGACGGCGACAGAGAGCATCCCGCTATGCTCATACGGGACAGACTGCATGATCTCCACGTCCAAATCGACAGAGCCTGCCGCTTCGATGAGCCAGTCACCATCTTTTTTCAGCAGGAGGATTCCTTTCTCCGCACCTGCATTGCTCATCACCGTGCGCAGCATCGTCGCCAACAGCATTTCCAGGCGGAGCTCGCTGGCAATCGTTTGCGACGCCTTGATGACACTCATTAAATCGACGAGGTCTGCTGTCTGGTCAGTCGTGGCAATCTCGGCGGAAGCTCCCATGCTTCTTACCCGTTGCAAAAGATAAGGGTACCGTTCCCCAATCTCTCGTGCCTTGGCGACCGCTCCCCAAAGCATGTAAACCTCGTGTGCCTCTGTCATGTATACTTTCGCAATCGTTTCGAGTCCGAGTGCCAAGTAATGCTGGGCAGCCAATTCATTTGCCATAGCCTCGTTTTGCAAGAAAACATCCTTTTTGGCGAGTTGAACCGCCTGTTCATAATAAGGACCTGCTTCTTGTTTTTTCTCAGTGACACGCAGCCACTCAGCATACATCAGCAACCACTTGTGCTGAAAATTTTCCGGGCATTCGTTTGCCCACGTCTTCATCTTCTTGATATTTGCTTTGATTTTTTTCCCATACTTCGATTTTTCCTGACGGTTGGCGTTCTCATAGAGCCCTGTTAATGCCAGTGTTTGCATAAAAACTTGTTGGCTGACAAGAACTTGTCCGCTGACTGAATCCATCCATTGCTCCGCTTCAGCCAGCAGCTCGGCAGCCTCCAGGTGGTTCCCGTACATGAGATGAACCATCGATTTATAGTAGTGGTACATGTACCGCTTGTAGCTGTTTCCTTCTTTTTTCAGGTGGCTTACATATGTCGTTTCGTCAAAACCATCATGGCAAAACGCCGTTCGTTCATCGTCGGACCACCGTGTAAAGGTATGCAGCGCCTGGCGCAATAACAGAAGCCGATCATCGTGATCAACGACCTTGATTTGTTGAATCATATCACTGTATTCCTCGATTTGCTGCTCCAATTCTTCCACTGGCACACCGCAGTAGAGCATGGCCTCCAAAAGCCCATGGGCATTGTAAGCAGCATAAATGTTGCCGCCACCGTCCAAGCCGAGCTGAATCGCTTTTTTCAGGAGAGGGATATTCGTTCGTGCATGCTCGCACCAGTGATTGATCAGTAGGGCAAACGCGCCATACGCCTTCGTCATGGCGATCGGATCGGCGAAGCTGTCTGCTACACGGCAAGCCAATTGCCCAAATTCGTAAGCCTCTCGATAATTTCCGAATTGAGCAGCTTGTACGATCCCGTAACCGGTATAACCGTTTGCCGAGGCGACCGCGTTTCCGTGCACGAGTGACAGATGAAGGGCACGCAATATCGTTAAAGCAAACCAATTGAGATTGACATAGTAAGCTGATGGCCCGGCGTAGCTGATGATGCTCATCGCCATCTGATAATTTTCATCCGGAACATCCGGCAAATACAGCAGCTCATCTATTTTCCGGCCTTTGAGGCGGCGTTTGATGTGAAACATTTCCTTAATGATATCGAGCTTGCCAGGCTTTTTGGGAATCGGTACGCCCAATAACCCCAAGGCTTCGCTTGCGATCTCCATGACACGCGGAAATTCAGCCAGTCGTGTATACATGCGAATTTCCATTTCCAAAATGCGAACGCGTTCTCTGTCTGTTTTGGCATGCTGCATCCCGCGTTCAAACAATTGTTTTGCCTCATCCAATTGGTTACAGAGGTACGTCGTCTCCGCAGACAACGCACACAGCTCCATGGTCAGATCATGATTGTGCTGCCAGCCCTCTTCTCCGACCAGCTCGAGACCACGTTGGAAGTACTGCAAGGCGGATTCAAATGCCGCAGAGGATTTCGCTTTTTGACCTGCGAGCAAATGACAATGCGCTACATGAATGCGCTCCGCCTGATCCTCCAGTATCTCTTTGCCCCGATACATATGATCGCAAATTTCGAACAAGAAGCCAGATTCGCTCCCTTGGGACATTTCCCACATCATCCTGCCCAGCTTGACGTGAATCTGTCCTCGTTCTTCCTCTGCTAACAACGAATAGGCGGCCTGTTGAATGCGATCATGCACAAAACGGAAACGAATCCTCATCTGAGACGCCACTTCTTCTTCCACGAGTGCAACGTAAGTCAGATATTCCGCTCCTTCAATCGGATAGATGAGACCTTCCTCAATCGCAGGCCGTATATGCTGGATGGCTTCTGACTCCGTTTGATTTCGTGACTTGGCTATCAAATGAAGCAAAAACGAGTTACCCAGACAAGCCGCATAACCTAGCTGCTTCTGAGTGGAATCAGGCAGTCTTCTCATTTTTTCTACGAGAAAATCGGCCACATTTTCCGTAGTACCCAGCTTCTCGATTTCGGCCAAATCCCATTGCCAGTTCTGTTCTTCTCTCTCATACCACAGCAAGTTCCGATCATACAGCGTTTTAATGAATTCTCTTACATAAAACGGATTCCCGGCTGTTTTCTGCATAATAATCGTAACCAGCGGCTTCGTCATCTCCGGATCACTATGCAACGCATCCGCCAGCATCGCATTGAATTCGGGGTCTCGAAGCGGCAGTAACGTAAATTGGCGCAAGATGCGGCTCTTGATGCCTGTCTCTGTCAAAATGGCAATCAACGGATTCATCGTACCGCCATCGTGCTCACGATAAGCGCAAATCAACAGAAAATGACTAATCTGCATATCCGCAACCAACTCTCGGATCAGGAAAAGCGAAGAAGAATCCGCCCACTGCAAATCATCCAGGAACAAGACCAGTGGATGGTCTGGTCGCGCCCAAATCCGAATAAAGCGTTGCATCACCCATTGAAAGCGATTTTTTGCTTCTGCTGCCGGCAGCTCAGGTACGGCTGGCTGTTTGCCAATCACTGTCTCAAGCTGTGGAATGACATCCACGATCACTTGACCAAGTCCTTGCATGGCGTCGAGTATCATCTCTCGCCAAGCGAGCAGCTCGCGTTCATGGCCTGCCAAGAGCTGCTTGATCAAATCCTGAAAGATTTGAATGATGGCCGAATACGGAACGGCCTGATTATAATGATCGAACTTTCCTGAAACAAAACGTCCCCGGCCTCTCAAAAACGCTTTTTGCGCTTCCAGCACGAGTGCAGATTTACCCACGCCAGCAGAGCCACTGAGGAGAACTATCCTCGTAGCGCCGTTCGTGACTTGCTCAAATGCATCGAGGAGCATCTGGATTTCCTGCTCACGTCCATACAGTCTCTCTGGAATCCGCAAGTGATCGGCACGGTCTTCTAAAGCAAGCGGAAAAGGCGTAATCAAACCGTTTTGTTCAAGCTGGTCATAGCAACGCTGTAGGTCTGCCAGCAAGCCAGACATGCTAAAGTAGCGATCCTCTGTATTTTTTGACAGACACTTCATCACAATGTCCGATAGAATTTCTGGAACAGATGGTTTTACACTGGAGGGAGCGAGCGGCTTTCTCGCCATATGAGCATGTATGAGTTCAAGCATGTCCGAAGTTAAAAAGGGCAGCTTTCCAGTCAATAACTCGTAGAGCGTGACACCAAAAGAATAAATATCAGAGCGGTAATCGACGGTGCGATTCATTCTCCCCGTCTGCTCCGGCGAGACGTAGCGAAGATTCCCCTTCCATTCTTTTGGATTCATCACACTTTGGTATTCTTGGTGGCATTTCGTCGCCAACCCAAAGCTAACAAGCTTTACCTCATAGGTTTCAGGATGAACCAGGATATGATCGGGATTTACATCCTTATGAATGATTCCGTGCTGATGGATTTCCTTCAAGCAGGAAGCCATGCGGGCTGCAATGAAGAGCATCTCCTTCAGTGACAGTCCTTTCATTTTCATAAGCAAGGAGAGCGGCACTCCCCCGAAATCTTCCGTGATCATTACGGTCTCACGGTTGTGATTAACGAGTTCGATGATCGTTTCCACTGCATTGGATTCCAGTGATTGAAGAATGCGATATTCATGCTTCAGTTTCCACAGAGATTCCTTATGGGAAGGTCCTTCCATCGGTACTTTGAATAAGACAGGGAGATTGTCGTTATTTCTATAACCCCGATAAATTCCCAATTTTGAATGAGTGGAAATCAACTCTGCCACCCTATACCCTGGAACCACGATCATGCCGCTCATACTATCCACTCCATCTTTAGGTAGAACATCCTATCTTTTTAATTGTTGCCCCGGAACAAATAATCTATATTTAATCTATATTCTGTCTTAATATAATCTCTTTTTACTATTTTTCAGGGAGGTATAGTTTTGTCAAATCTAAGTCGTAGTGTAAGTAACCCGCACAATAATGAAGTGGTCACCTTTTTAAAGACAACGGAAGAAACGAATGGCGAATATTTGTTATTCCGTACCGATCTTCCACCGGATAACGGGATTTTTCTACACTATCATACAAAACTTGTCGAAACCTTTGAAGGTGTAATTGGAAATTTAGAGGTAACCATTGATGGAAAAAAAGTAATCCTGAAGCCGGGAGAGAAGCTGAACATACCAACAGACAAGGTTCATGGGTTCCACAACCCCTCTAACGAATTCGTCAGCTTCGATGTCGAAATCCGACCGGCAGGTACTTTTGAAGCGTTTGTCCGCTGTGGATACGGGCTCGATACAGACGGGCGCAGCTTTTATTTGCCGATTATCAAGCAAAATATCCCGAAAAATATTCTCCTCTTGGGAACGATCTTTCAGATGGGGCAGTTTTATCTCCCAATCATTCCGCGCTTCCTGCAAAAAGGCATGTTCGCTGTGTTCGCTGCACTGGCTCGTTGGACAGGCTCAGATAAATCGTTGGAAAAATACTACAAAGCCACTCCCACTGCACCAGTCTCCCATTCCGAAATCGAGCAAACAGCGCAAAAGACGTTGCAAGGATAAAATGGGAAAGACACCATTGGGATTACTCCAGCTTGGTGTCCTCCACGCTTCTTATATCCATATATTCCAACCTGGATTCGTTGTTTTAACGTGTAAGATCAGGTAACCACTTCACCGTATCAGAGCATCAAGCTGCTCTTGCACGTTGTTTTGGCACATGCCTCCATGATAACAAATAATACTATTAATTTCCAAGTTCTCGAATTTTTTTAATGAGTTTACTGCTATTTCCATATCGAGAGTGTTTTGCGGAATCGGTCCTCGTAGTGCTTCGTTCATGTACACCATAGCATCGCCTGCTATCAAGGTCTTGCTATCTTCTACATAAAGGCTGATATGCCCCGGCGTATGTCCGGGAGTATGAATAATGCGAATTCCCCCACAATACGGCAGAATCTCTGCGTCTGCCAGTGTCTTGTGCACCATTGCCTTTGGCGGATTTTCGCAAAGCCGTTGCAAGTGCTCGCGTTCCTTTTCAGGCAACATCGCAAGTAAAGGGGCCATGCTTTGGGGGTTCGCTTTGAGGAGAGGGCGTGTGCCTTCAATGTACGGCTGATCTAGCTCATGCGCATATATTTCAACCTGTCCGCCAAGCTCACGAACGATTTCTGGAAGACTGCCGATATGATCAAGGTCTTGATGTGTCAAAATGATAACCTGCAAACGTTCAGGTGGGATACCAGCACGGCTCATCTCCTGACGAATGGTCTCCCAGGAACCAGGCATTCCTGTATCTACTAATACCGCTCGTTTATCATCCCAAAGCAAGGTGGGATTGATCACCATCGGCTTGCCAAATGCCTCTCCTTGCAACGGAATCATTTTCAGACCTATGTTAGCTTTCATACGCTATTCCTCCTCACACCATTTCATCGTACAACTACTTTTTATCACGGAGCGAGGAGTTTTTTCAACATAAAAATATTAAATTATAACACAAATAAAAATATTTGTCAATATGTTTTCGAGGCATCTTCTTGTACAAAAAAGACCCCCGAAATACGCGGTCGCTCCTTCCCGAGCAGACCGCGTTGGCATTCTATTATCTTAGGGTGTCGTTGTCTGAACAGGCTGCCCACCCGTTGATGCATCTTGGCTTTGCTCCCCAAGAACGCCACGGACAGGTTGGATGTCAGGCTCGTCCACCATCAACCGATAAACCGGTACGAACACAGCCGGTGGGCGGATCGGCTCAGGCTGCTTTTCAGGTGGCTGTACATGCGTACTCGTATCTCCCCAAACCATATAGCCTCCCCATGCTCCGGCACCTAGCAAGACAACTACGCTGGATATCACCGTAGCTTTGTGCCGAAACAGCTTCACGAGCGGATTGGCCGTCTCGCTGCGTACCTCGTCCAAAAGCTTGCGGAAATCAGCATTTCGGATCGCATACCACCGTTTTCGCCATTCTTTATCCCGCAATCTCTTGCCTTTCTCCTCAAGGAAAAAGGTCTTCAATGCTTGTCTGTATGCAGGCAGCAAATACTTTCCTTCGAAAAACATCCGCTGACTCATCGTCCATTGGATAAAGGACAGTGTAACGGCTTCCCCACCATTTTGCTGAACATACTCCAGCAATTCTGCAAACTGAAAGCCTTCCTGGCCAAAATGATCTTCCCGGTAAAAGACCAGCGGCACCTGCGGGAACTCGTCAGCATGGAGCGGTTTACTCAACATATTCTGGATCATTCTTTGCTGCACGGAAATCGCTTCCCGATCCCATTTTCGGAAAAACTCTGCGGGGTGTGGCGTGCTTCTCTCTTCGTGCAGCTTCGCCAGATTCATGAGCATTTCTTGCTTGTGGCGACTCTCCATATCCAGTGTTCCGAAAAAGCTCTGTGGCTTCTCCTCCAAGAGGGCGATGAGAACTTGGAAATCATCCTTGGATAGCGTGTCCAGCGCAACGAGCTTCATCAAGGACTTGTCCAGCTCGTCCAACAGCTCATCGGCATAGCTGCGTGCCCCATCGATGTTTTCAAAGAACTGGTGGATGGTAATGGCGGCAGCGAGCTTTTGACGTTCACGCGTAAATAGACGCAGAACTTTCTCCGTCGTGGTAGAAACAAAAACAACATTGCGCATAGCTTGTGGTTCTGTTTCCGTCCAAAACCGGATTTCCTTTAGCATCTGGTCCAAACTGGTCACGGCGGCTACCCGCTCGGTCATATAATCCTCAAAGAGCGGCTTCACCAACTGTGGATAGCCGAAAATCGTCCGCATCAAAAAGCCAAACAGCTCCCGATTGCTGGACAAATGCTTGTACACCTCTGCCACATAGCTGCTCTGTCTTGCGGTCTTGGCCTTCATCAACACGTCCATCAAGAAGCGGATCAAATCCATTTGCAGGTGTTCCTGCCTGGTGACACGGTAGGATTCAATCATTTGCTTGATCGTCTCGCCGTCAGGCAACTGTTTGGACGAAAGCGCCTCTACTTCAATCCGCATCAGCATTTCCTGGAGCTCGATCAGCCGTTTCTTGCGGGTCAAGCTGCTGTGTCCCAGATAGCTGTTCAACGCCTGCCAAACGCCCGCCCGTTTGCTCTCATATACGGACGTTCGTCCCTTTTCAATCAAATACAGTGCGCACAGCTCGTAGTACGTGCGAAGGTTCAAGGCCAGTGTATGATCTGCTCCAGCCAGCACTTCCTCACAAAATTCGTGAAACGCATCCAGAATCCGTGGCTCATTCACATACTCCCAGGCAAAGTCGAGGTATTCGTGTCCTCCGTCCTGCAAATCGACGTTCTGAACGCGACCCAGGGAGAAGTCGAACAAAAAGTCTTTGTCGCTGTGCCCCCCGCCTGGGCGTATGCTTCCTTTTTCCACGAACGTGACGTGAATATGCTTCTTGCTTTGCGGCTCGTTGCTAAAAGTGAGAAAACCAAAATGTCTGCGCATCTCATAAGGCAGACAACTGTACAAAATCTCCAACAATTGAGCAGCACTCTTGGATGAAGCACTAATATCCACATCCAGGCTGATGAACACCTTCTTTTTCACTGCGAGCGAAGACATCACCGCAAAGAGAAGCTGTTTGAATAAACGCTCATCGACGCCCAATTGCCCAAGCAACTGTTTTCGGTCTTGCGACAAGCCTTTTTCTGAAGGGATGTCATCGATGGCAGGAAGCTCCTTGCCCGCTGCATCGTCGTGGCGATCTGCAAAAGTGCGCACTCCGAAGATTTTGCCCGGGTTCTTGATAAACTCATCCCGACGCTCAACCGGAATGACATAGTTGTGGCTGAAAAACGTATTGCGCTGCCCAGTAAAGTCCGCTCCGACAAATACGCTTCTGCCGAGAACCAACTCTCCTGATTCGGCCTGGAAGCTGACGAGCGCCTCCGGAAAGAGCGCGAGATTGCTTTCCGCCCGCTCTTGAAGCTGTCGCGGCGCGTCGTACACGCAAAACGGATGGAGCGCCTTTTTGATGAATTGGTTATCCAGCCCTGGCGTTTTGGCGACAGTATCGTATCCTTCGTTCGAACGGAAAACCCCTTGTCGCCCGCGGGTGTAGTACTGCTGCAAAATGGGCTGACGGTTGCTCACTACCGCTCCCTCCCCTCGATGTAATCAAGCTGGTGCATCAACCAAATAAACGGTTCATCGACGCGAATCGGCGTCACGACACCACTCACCCTTTGATTGACGGGATTGCTCCCCAGCGCAGATACAGCGAAATAGGCCGTATTCGTAAAGTAAACATCCAACGCGTCTTTAAACGGTCTATCCACCTTTTCGATGAATCGGCGAATTTCCCCATCGATGTTCTCGAATTCAGTCGTATTTAAATATTGTTCATGGACGAAATTACGGAAAACGTTGCTGTTGGACTTGATGTATTCGCCGTCGTCTTCCTTGATCAGATGCAGCATGTCGCTCTTCGTCAACACGACAGCAGTCGGAATATGGGTCTTGCTCTGCTCCTGGTAACCAATGAAGTTCTCAAACAGCGTAATGACGACCTCACGCGGCTCGTCGTACCTGGCAGTGAATTCCCCTGGCTCATCCCCTGCTTGCAGCATGACCCGATCACGAATTGTCTTGATTTGCAACGGATCGACCAGGAACAGGATGCCAGACGAGTTTTTCACATGCGCCGCGTACAGCTCCAAATACTCGCGGTCGACCATTCCCTCGCCTGCTACGTCGAAAAACACCAGGATCAATGGCGCCTTGTCGCTATCCTTGAAAATGAACTGGAAGATAAACGGCTCCTGACGCTTTTCTTTTTGCGTGGAATCGAGCAACTGTCCGCGTTCAAACAAGGGTGCCTCATAGTTCTCCCGGAACTTGCGGCTAATCTGCGCATTGAGCGGCATACACGCTGCATCGAAGTGATTCGCTGTCGTGTTCTGCAAGGTATGGATCAATGAGGTCATGTAAACGGACTTCCCGACTTGAGACGCCCCGACAATCGAAATAATGTTGCTCGGCGCTTTACCCGCTGTAATCGGCAGCTCGTTGTGGCATTTCGGGCACAGTCTGCGCTTGGAAACCATACCATATCGGTCGGTCACACCTGCCAGAACGTTATCAACATACAAATGGTTTTCCGACGGGATGGATTCCGGATCGATCACCGCTTCCAGCTCATCGATGGCATCCAGTCCGAATTTATCCCGGTATGCATTAAGAATCTCATCCTCCTGCAACGCGTAGTCTTCGTCGTCCTGGCGATGATGTGTGGCACGGAAGACAACTTGGTCCGGGCCGTATTTGGCGAAGCAGTACGGGCAGACAATATCGTAAAAAGGAAGCCGTTCCTTGACCTGCGGCTTCTTTTCAAACATGTTTTTCAAAAACGACAGCATGGCGCGTCCCCTCCTATTCAGGAATCAGTTCGTACATTTCTCCGTATTTTTTCCCGTCCGTAAAAAACAGGCGGACGACGTCTTTTTTCCTGACCTCGATTTCCGGCATCAGATTGACACCGGGCTCGAGATCGCGAATGAAATTGTATCGGGTACCATCATCCTTGTGGGCGGGAGGAGAGCCTTCTTTTTTGACGTAGCAGAGTACGTCCCGCGCGATCGGAATCTCTGAAAAAATGCGAATCTGCAACGATTGATGCTTGCTAAACCAGCTTCCACCTCGTTTGAACGAATAGTAGATTTTGGCCTTTCCTGTGCTGACGTGGATGACATGGGCATCCCCGTCTGGCAGGAGCAGAATCGGCTTGCCATTTTCCAATCGGCAAGGAAAGATGCGGTATGTGTACCGGCCGATGCCGTCTGTTTTTTCCCGCAGGCCTTTGTGGACTTTGTATTCCTCTCGGGTATACAGCTTGAACTGACGATCATCCAGCTCGTTTACGTCAAAAGGGGCGCCAAACTGCGACTTGTGCACGTACACACACGGAATATCCTGTGCCCAATGCCAATTGAGTACGTATTCGCTCCCTTGATGCTGGCAGGTGACGTCCTTGATGAAGGTTTCTGTTGTTTCCTCCCGATTAATCATGATTCATCATGCTCCCTTTACAGATCAAACCGCTTGTTGCTCTGGTTCCCGGCGTCCAAGGCACGGGGGCTTTGTCTGGTGTTCAGTCTGCGCTTCGCAAAAGACGATCCGCCACTCGTGGAAGCTGGCACAAAGAGAGTGAACAATGTCAGGATGACGGCGAGCAAGGAGCACGCCAGCAAACGTACCACCATATCGAGCAAGTCGATCGACGACAGACCCATTTCCAAAACGAGTCCGGCTAACAGTCCTGATACCGCCCCGCCAATCGTAAAGCTTTTGGCCAGATGACGATTGTCAAAAATCAGACCCAGCGCCAAGCCGAGCAAAGCACCGATGATCAGAACACTGACCACACGGGTAATAGCGTAAAACATGCTTTCTTCTGTCGCTCCTGTCCGCTCAGAAACAATATTGCGGTCTGTTCGGCTCATATCGTAAATCTGACCAAAGATTCCTGTCATTTGGTCCGCGTGTTCAACATTGAAGTAACTGCCGCCCGTCTCAGCAGCGATCTTTTGCAGCAGCGCTGTTCCATCTGCATCGATTTGACTCATGCCTACCGTATGGACAATCACCTGGTTTTGCTTGTATGGCGCGAGTGCGGCTGGGATATCCAGATCGCTATAGCCGTCTGACATCAGCACGACCGTACTGTTTGTCATTTGGTTTGCCTGGAGCTGATCCAGTCCCGCTTGCAGTGCCAGATCGATCCGGGTGCCTCCATCCGATCGTGGATATTGGAGCAGCTTCTTCACTACCTCATCCTTCGCAGACTGGCTACTCAGATTGGTGAGGGGTTGCAGCACATTCGTTTGATCGTGAAACGTAACCACCGCTATGTTCATGTCACTGTCCATGCGCTGCACCATGTCGGCTGCTGCTTTGAACAATTGGTTATCCGGGTCAGACTGCTGCATGCTGCCTGACGTATCCAGAACCATGACAATATTGTTGGCCCCACTGGCCTGTTGAAACGATGACCCGTACAGCAACTGAAGCAAGAGCGCCACGACGCCCACCATCAAAAACGTGCTGGGCACGAGCATTTTCCAGGAAAAGCCCAGATAGCGCTGCTTCCAACCGACTCCATTCAGTCGTGGCGAGATCATTTCCGCAATGAGGCACATCAGTCCTACGAAAAAGGCATATTGACCAAAATAAAGTCCCATTAACAACCATTGCGGTATTTCTCCGGATAGCTTGCCGAGCATGACTTCCCCGACCAAAAATCCGATCACGCCACCTACCAGACTACAAACTAGCATGAGTAAGCTTACCCTTCTCTGACTCATGATGACTCATCTCCTCCCACGCGGCGAAAGACAAACCCGCTTTCCTCATAGGAAGCATGGTATTTCTTGTTATTGCGGTAAAACATCAACTCTTCCATGCCGAATCCACCCATCAGGTTCATTTTTTCTATCCCGCTTTTTTGTTCCTCGTGGATACAGCCCAGCTTGTAGGTTCGTGTGCTCTCATCCTTGTGCAGCGCATACTGGACGAAGTCGTTGTGAATATCGGCAAACAAATACTTCTCCTCATAGCGATGCTTTTGCAAGAAATGGAACACTTCGATGTGAACCGCTGCGCGCTCTTCCAGTACCAATGCCAGATCGAGGAACAAATCCTCCTTCGTCAGCACGGTTCGGTTATCATAAGCAGCCCCGACGTTGGCACGCGCAAGCAGCTCCGCCTCAAAAGATAAAGCAAATGGCGCACGGGTGAGAATCTCGTTCCGACAAAATTGACACAGCCTCTCCACGAGTCCGGCGAGTCGATTCCCGCTGAGCAGAGCGCCGCTGCCAATATACCGTTGTTCCATGTAAAAATCACTGCCGCGCGAAGCTTCCAATGACCGGATCGTTTCATGGACCACCGATTCGTAATATTCGTCCACGTTTTTACCCAAGTAGTCAGTTGCTTCTCGAACGCTCGTCTGGGCGATTTCCCTCAGTTGCTTATGCAAGGCTTCCAACTGCTCGACTTGCTCACCTAACTGCCGGTGAATCTGCTCTGCCTGTTTCTCATAGCTCACAAGGATCGAGAGCATCATCTCCCAATCCAGCAACTCCAGCTTTTTGCCATAAACAGCGTCCAGCAAATGACGAATGAAGGTCCGCACACGCTCCTTATCCCGTGTGAAAAACCCTCCTACGCGAATGTCCTGCCGATCCACTCTCTCTTGGTAGAGATCGACCAGCTCGGCTTTTATCTGTTCAACCTGTCGAGATGTCTCGCGAATGCCTGTGCGCAGCTCATCCAGCAGGTTTGCTCCATTGGCGTGTTCGGCTGTGAGATAGTAAGCCGCATACAGCCCAAGCCGTTCATCCTCGATGACTGTTTTCTGAATCAAATCAGCCAATGACTCCTGAGACAGCATGTGCTCCAGACGTTTACGCGCCCCGGAAACGACATTCGCCTCAAAAAAGGCTTGGCTGCTGCCGTCAAACAAAGCCAGCTCCGCTTCACGCATATTCATACTGCAAAGCTCGCTGTAGCTCATGCCAGAGGTCATAAGCCCCGTCATTTCCTCCAGAATATGATCCTCAGGGAGAATGCCGGCCAGTTTCCGCTGCAAATCATGTGCAGTCAATCCGAGCTTCTCTCTCGCTTTTGTTTTCGGCAAAACCTCGCCATCCTGGAGTCGCTCCCAATAGCGGTCAAATACGGCGGAAAGCACTGTCAGCGCAATTGCATGAGTCGGTCGCTTTACTTTGGATAGACCTGCCGACGCAAACTTGGTCTGCCCGTGATCGACCGTGATGCTGCGCATAAATTGCAGCTTGTTATAGCCATCATTGCTTTCATGGAACTCCGACTCTACCTTTTTGTTGTTCAACAGCACCAGCTTGCTGATCAGCTCGTAATTTTCCTGCATGTCGCCTTCGATAAACAAGCCATGCTCTGTCTTGTCACTCAATAGATACGCCAGCGAAAATAACGGTGCGCTCACATGCTCCACAGGCAGTTTCACGAGATCCTCCGTTACCAACAGATTCGCTCGATAGCTGTAGTCGCTCCGCTGATAGCCATTGACCTCTTCCAAAAAGCTGACCGAGAGCGCTGTCGTGAACCCGAATGCTTCTCCGTTGTTCTTTTCCTGTAGCAGGACGTACAGGTCGACTGATACGTTTTTAAACAGCTCGTTGAGGTAGCTCTTGAGAAGCAATGTCAGCTCTGGCAAAAGGATCGTGGCAGGGTCATCCGCCCTTGCCACGACGGCAATATTGACTTGCTGAAAAGCAGTGAACAACTTGCCCATTTCCGCTACCCGCACGCTTGCCAGCTTCATCACCTTGTTCAATTCCATGATGACAGCTTCATCAAGTAAAAAACGCTCGTGAATCGAAGTACGCATTTTTTTCTTGTCAGCATCGGCCTGCGGCAATCGGCAGCCGATCACTTGCGGATGCTCCCACGTTTTATCCTGATACGCATGGACATAAAGAACACCGTGACCATTTTGCCAATTGCGCTCGTTGTGGGCACGAACAGCTTGCAGTGCCTCTACGCTCTTATCCCCGAGAAAAAGGAAGAGCACGGGGTTTTGAATGCTTCGCTGTCCGTTTCCGCTATCCAGTTGTCTTTCCAATTCCGTAACGTATTGGGTCGCGAACTCTCCTATCAAATCCCGCATGCTTCCTCCTCGATTATCAAACGATCATGATTGTTTATTGCAGCGTCTTGCGCATATCGTTTACTTTTGACCAAACCTTTTTGTAGAACTGGAACAGCTCTTCACCGTTTACGTATTCGTCGCGGTCGTATTCCAGATCGTTTTTCGTTTCTTGGAAAGCAGATGCGATTTCTTCGAGTTTTGCCTGCAACTGCTGCGTATCCTCTGCTGAAGTCATCGCGTCACTGCGTTTTGCAGCTTTGCGCTGGATGGTTGCCATGCTCTTGTGATCCAATGCGCGGTATTTTTCATAGATTGCAAATTCAACGTGCTTGTTGACCTTCATCAGGTTGATGAACGGCTCCCACGCATCTTCTTCCTCATCCTTGTCGTAGACGTAGAGCGCACCGCGCTTGCAAATCGTCCCTGTGTACAGGGCTTCGATGAATCGGGTCACCAGCTCTTCTTCGTCCTTAATGGCACCTACAATCTGCTCCAGCTCCTGGATTTTGGCCTCGATTTCTTCGTATTTGCGCACTTCTTGTTCGATCAGGCGAATCTGCTCTGGATAGCGAATCAGGTTTTCTTTTGCCATCTCTTCATTGATACTGCCGAACACATCACGCGTAAATTCTTGCTCCAGACCATCTTTCATGAAGCCTTTGAGCTCAACCAATGCACGCTTGATCTCTCCAGGGCTCAGCTTGGTCGCGTCTCCTTGTGCTTGGTGCTTAGCCAAGAAAGTGGCCAGCGAGAACGGCTTCGTCACGATGGATTCATAGCGGTTGCTGGTCTGGCTGTCGCTGCCTTTTTCGCGGATGGCTCCGTAGCGCACCGCACGGTCAAACAGTTCGCGTACTTTGGCGTTGTATGCTTTGATCCGTCCGTTTTGGTACGTATCTCCCCACGATTTTTCCGGAATAGGCGATGGGAGGTACGCCCAGTTGTTCTTTTCGGTTTGAACGAGGTGGCGTCCGATACCCTCTCTGTCCAGAATTGTACGTTCGTAGCTTTCCTCGTAGACCTTCAACGGAGTGTAGGCGAACAGTGGAACACCGTTTTTCGTATTCAGCCAGAAGATGCGGTTTTTGACTTCGCTTTCTTTGACGGTAAAGCGCGATCCGCTAATCGCTGTATTTTGATAGTTTTTAATCCCCTTCAAGATCAACGGTGCTTTCAGAGGCACGGATACAAAGCCCCAGGAAGGGAAGTGCATATTGCCGAGATTATTGCTCAGATGGAAGACCGGAATAGCCTCTTCGTCCAGCTTGCTCGCAATCTTGCGCTCTACGATGCGATCGAGTGTCTCGTCCTGGCCGTATTTGATCACGAGGAATTCTTCCATCGACTTGGTGATCAGCTCACCGAACTTCTCCGAGAGGAATTCGGAAATCGAGCTGACGATATCCAACTCCTGCTCTTTGACCCACTGATCGGAATGCCGCAGCAGCTCGCTGGTGAAATCACGGATCAGGTCATCCGCCTCTTTTTGCTCCAGGATGTTGCTGACTACCTTGGAGATATCCGGCACGCTGACGATGTTCCAGTAGTATGTCTTGTTGCCAGTGCGGTCGCTCTCTTCGCCGCCGTTGATCAGGATGTCGCCGTTTTGCTCGAAAATTTGGTTGAGTGCGTTCAAAATCTCAGTAAATACGTTATAAATGCGGTTGTTTTCTGCATTCAACAAACGGTGTAGCTCTTCGTAGAATTCGATCATTTGCTCCAGCTTTTCCTGATCAGCCAGGAGCTGGTATTCGTTGATCTTCGCTTCGATGTAGCTGTTTTTCTTCTTCTCCTTGGAGATGAAAGCACTGCGGGCATCGCCCAGCTTTTCATTCGCATTCTCTCTTGCGCCCTCGATCTCAGGAGGGAAGCTCTCCAAATTCGCCTTGAGGCTCTCGATGTAGGAGAGGATCATTTTCATCAGGCAGTAGCCTTTGTCCGAATGAATCAGACGGGACGCATAGAAAGGCCCTTGCTGCGGGTGCAGGAATACACGCGTGATCATTTCGCCAAAAACAGAGATCATGTCGCCTGGCATCTGCTTTTTGGACTTGATGTACGCTTCGCGTGCTTTGGCGAGATAGCCTTGCTCCAGCTCGTGGTCGATGCTCACGACTTGCTGAGTGATCACGTTGCCGTAGTTCAGACGCTCGCTGTTCTCATAGCCTGGCAACGGTTCAGGAACGCGCTCCTCGAACTTGCGGGAAACCGAGTCGATGTCGATTCCGAGCTTGCGGGCGAATTTCTCCGCATCTTCTTGCGTTGGTGCTACCGTGAACATTTTTTCCATCTTTTTAAACAAGCGATATGCCAAATACGTTGTCATCTCTTCGATCGGCAAGACGGCAGAGGAAGCACCGATGACGTTGTACTGGTAGTTGGCTGCGTACGCTTTTGGCATCTGGTTGATGTTCGTACGGATGTTGCTGATATAGTCGTGGATCGCAAACTCTTCACCCGAGCGCTTTTCTTCGCTCGCCATGAAGTTCGTAATGTTCTCCGCGGTTACGTTCATGCAGTAATCGTAGGCGTTTTCTAATGCTTTGCCTTCCAGATTGGTCGCAGAAATCAAATGGCACAGGTTGAATGGTGGCATTGGCGATTGCACGGTAAGCACATTGCCGTATTGCTGGCGGAAACGCTCATTGCGCTCATCCGCATTCATCCAGTAGTCCAGCTCTTTTAATGCCGCATAACCGTTTTTCATAATGTAGTCGCGTGTGTGCGAGCTGAGACTCTTGTTCGACAGGTTAACGTCAGGCGTGAACAGGTAGCCCAGCGTATTCACCTTGTCTACCCCTGCACTGCCAAAGTCACGCTCCAGAATGCCTCGTACGATATAGGCGATGTCGAGGAAGCAACCGCTCCCCGTTCCTCCGGATAAACCACTCAGGAGGAATACCGTCAGCTTTTTGTTCGTGCCTTCGCACAGCATCTTGACCTTTTTCTCAATCGTTTGGACGACTTGCGTAATTTTTGTAAAGAGAAGAAGTCGACCTGCCTGGCGTACACCCGATGCTCCGCTGATTCCGTCCGTAATCGTCAGCTCTGGCGAGAGCCAATCGGTGATGTACGGCTCCAGAATGCTGCGATTCTGCAACACACCGCCGATCTCAGGATTGGACAGGAGTACGAACTCCGTCACTGGATCGAGTCCGATGCCCTTGTACTTTTTGTTGCGGTCATGCTCATTCGTTTCAAACGCGATGAATTCAATATTGTCCGGCTTTTCCTTGCGCTTCTTGGAAAGCTGGTCAACCGGCAGCTTGAAGCGTCTGTTCACTTGGTATTTCAGGCGCAAAAGCGCGTCAATTCCTGTACCGCCAAGACCGATGACGAGCATCGGGTTATCGATTGTATCTACGCGAATCTTGTCACTGACGATTCCTCCGCCGAGGGATACGTCCAATTGTTGAATGTGTTCTCTCACGACTGCTTTCATAATCGACTCACTCCTAGACGATGTAATCTACATATAAGGACTTGTTCACATTCGTTAACGAAATTTTGATGCGATCGTTTTTCTTCAGCTCTTTGCCTTTGCTTGCATCGAGTACACGTCCTGCCTTTTCAATTCGACAGCTCGAACGGTTTTCGATGATCAGCGTATCGTTTTTTCCTGGTAAAAAGATGACTTTCTCTGTCTCCGCAAACTCAGGGGCGAGCTGCAAGAGCTGGTGCAGCTTCACTTTTCCTTTGAACGCGTTCAGTTTCTTGTACTGCGGATTGGACTTTTCCCCTGTATCCTCATCCACGATCTCGATGGCGATTTGGCCCGCGAAGCCCTTGTTCGCCTTGCGATAGATCGACAGTGCGTACAAGCCTGCACCGATCAACAGGATGAGAACCACGGTACCTCCTACTACGGTCATCCATGGAAATGGTTTCGATTCTGCCGCAGGATCAGTGGTTGTGTTCGGCTTGCTTGCTCCGGAACCTGCTGTTTTCGCAGCGTCTACAAGGAATGGCTTTGTCTCCCGGTAAAAACTGGTATCTTCTGCCTTGATTTTTATCTCGTACGTATGGTCAGACGGGATTGTGAAGCTGCCTTCGAACCCGCTGCCCGTATTGTTCAGGGCGACCTCATTCGTCTTATTGTCCGTCTTGTCATTGACGATCAGTGTCGCTTTCATCTGCTTGTACAAATCAGGACTCGCTACCTTCTGTCCGTTTGAAACAAGGGCAGCCTTGATCGGTACGACATCGCCAGCTTTGAAGCTCTTTGCTGTGACTGGCTCCATCTCCAATTGCAGATCGTAGTTGAAGATGAGGTTAATATCGATTTTTTCCTTCGGGGCACCTTTTACCTGTAGCTTCCAATCGCCCTGCTGTGGCTTGACCAGCTTGATCATCGTGTACGCATTGGATTTCGACAGTCTGACCTGATTGGAAGGAATTTGTACTTCCTTGCCAGCCGGATCGAACAGCTTCACTTCCACTGCTTTTTGCGACATGATCGAGATGTTTGCTTCCATGACGCTGCCATTCGGGATGGGGATCGGAATTTCCTGAGCCTGACCGTTTGCAACGAAGCTTTTCACCGGGACAACCTTCAGCTTCAGGTGATTCGCAAAGATTTCGCTCAAGATTTGCGGGAGCTTGTCCGCTGTGCTCGTTTCAAAAAATTTACCATTTGTCTCCGCAGCAATCTGCTGTAGTGTCGAGCGGTTAAGCTGACCGTCTGCGTTCAAGCCAATCGTGTAAATCGGATAGCCTTTGTCTTTGGCCTCTTTCACTGCTTGCTGTAGCTCTTGATCAGACTGTGCTTGGGTACGGCTTGATGCTTTGTTCAAATAGTTGTTTCCGTCTGCCAGCAGCACGATAATCGGCGCATTGTTTGGATTGCGTCCTGCATCAAGGATTTTTACTGCTTCCGTTACCCCGACAGCGATATCGGTGTAAGCTCCTTTTTGCAGACTGTCGATGAAGGCTTTGATATCATTCTTGTCTTCTTCGGAATTAATCTCGAGCAGGGCTTTTTCCCGCTCGATCTTGTCGGTATAAGCCACTACACCAACCTTGTTCGCTTGAATCGATGTCATGTCGACGAACATTTTCATCGCTTCGTTACTGACTTTGTTCTTATCGCTTTGGGTCATGGAGTTGCTGACGTCCACGACCAGGACAGCGTCCATATTGTTTCCGCTCGTTTGCGCAAAGGCTGGGTGAGTGACGGAGAGGACACTGACCAAGAGCAGGGCGAGACATGCTACGTATCGACATAACAATCGGAATCGTATTATTTGCATAAGAGCTCCTTTTCTTGTTCGTTACAAAGAATTTGTGAGGTGTTGCAAAGAAAGTAAGACTATGACACTATTACCACTAGATTCAAGAAGTAGAAGACGGATGATAAAAAAGTACTAGAATGATTGCCCCTTACTCGTAATACGATACGACATGATTCTTTGTTACAGATTTCGACAACTTCGTTAGGAGAAATTTTATGTTAACTTACTTTCTGTTGTTTGCGGCTTTTTTGCTGCTAGCGGTCCGATTCCTCAAGCTGCTGCGACTGAAACGGCGCAATCTCTCCAACGCCGAAATCGATCAGCATCTTCATGCCTTACTGAATGAGAAGAGGGATTCACCATGAGAAAACGAATCGGCGTACAATTTCGCAAAACCCGTAAAACCACTCATACGTATGAAAGAATTCAAGCGTGCACGCGATGCCATACGTACCACGTCCTGTGGGAGACGCATTGTGAGACTTGCGGGAGAGCCTATACACCGATCCGCCAGGTTTCCCACGCTGTGACGCGCCGCTATGTGCAGACGCGCTTCTTGCTCTTGGGCTTGTTCGTCTGTCTTGCTGTCCTCTCTGCGGAGACCGTTTTGCAATTAGCTCTCGCAGGAGGTATTGGCTGTGTGTTGTTCGTCCTGTTTTTCGTGATGCAGAAAAAATACGGCACTTATGAAAGAGACGTACAATTCCAACACTTTTTGACGAGGGAAATGGAGACGATCAAGAAGTCACTCCTCCGTCATTTGGAGGAAGTGGGCAACGACGTCAAAGAAGGACATCTTAAGGAAGCTTATGAAAAAACGAGAGAGATCGGGCATTTCATCGATTCCGATACGATCAAGATACGCAAGATCATGTTTCTCAATCATTACGTCCTGCGCAAAGACATGGAGCTCGAGCTCGAAACGCTCATCCCGTCTATGTACGACAAGGACTTCATGGAATATGTGCGCGAAGTCATCAAGGTCCAGCCTTCGCTCGTCAAAAAGTCTGTGCTTACTTATGTTAGACGTTATAAAAATCAAATATTGTTGCTGGAAAACGGGGATCAGCTCATCGGTCAAGTGGCAGGTGCAGCTCTTCGCATGAAGTCTTACGTGGACGAGTATCAGGATCTGATTATCGAATTTATCGATTTTTTGCCTCGCGAGCGCCTTTTGCGATTGGCAAAAATGGTACAAACCCATACGGATGAAGGTTGGGAACAACTATATCATTCTACCAAAAACAGGGTAGATACGCATTACGCGTTTGACCCGGATTTCAAAGGCTTACTGTGAAGGAGGAGCCTTTTATGTTGCCTATCTCTCCCTATCATAGGTCCCTCTGGGTCCGTAATATTTTTCTCGGGCTCTTTGCCTTGGGCTTGATCGCCGTTCTGTTCAAGCTCGGATTCGGGTACAAGCAGATTGCGCTGTATAAACAGGCAAAGGCGTTTTATGAGCAAAAGAACCTGCTGCAAGCTGAGGAAACCTTTTCGCGTGCGCATGATATGGCTGTCCTGTCCTACGGCGATGACGAATGGAATTCCATTATGTTCCAACTTTCTTCTATCCGTACTGAGCTGGAGGGGCTTCAACAGCACTCGCACGCGGCCATTTCAGAAAAGAAGGTCGCTGAAATCGGTGCGGTCTATGAACACTATCAAGCTGTCAAAAAGAATTACCAGAATCAAAAAGACGTACCGGCGATGTTTTTCCAGCAATTGTCCGCTCATTTGGGTATGGATAAGAGCTTTTCCGATTATTACTTGAATGCCTTGCAAACAGCCAAGGCGCAGGCACAATCGAATCTCGAAAAGGAAAACTATCAGGACGAATCTTTCATTGAAACACTCCTTGCGGTTCCAGATGAGTACTATGGCGGCAAAAAGAAGAAGCAGGCTGAGCTCTCGGCCCTGTTCCAGAACTATGAAAAGACGAAGCTGCGGGCGCTGATCGCTTCGGCTCCTTTTGAAGAAGTCATCACCAAAACGGCTACCAGCATTCGCCATTACGAAAAACTGGGTATCGAGACAAATTGGTTAGTGGATCAGTTGGAAAAGTATGCGCTAGCTGAAATCAAGGAAGTCATCCGATCGAAGGATTTGAGTGCCTTTGTTGACATGGCAGCCGTCTATCGCAAAATCGAGGATGTGCTGTCCAGTGATTCACCTGTCCTTGATTCGATCACCCGCTATCTGGAAGGCAAGCTCAAGCAGGCAGAACAATACATCAAATCGTTCGAGTTTACCAAAGCGCGTGAATTGTACGAGCAGTTGAATCCGCTACAGGATACGGCTACGCTTCTGTCTGATCTGGAAAAGCTCTGGTTGGAATACGATCCAGCACGCTTATTGCAATTGAGATATCCAGACAGAACGTTCACTGACATGCTCTCCGGCACAGATCGCTGGGGAGCAAAGCTTTACGCATTTGGACTCTCTGAGGCAGATCAACGTCTTTACTTTGCAGCGAAAATGCCAAATGACTCACTCCTCTATCTCGATCAACCGCTGGATGTGGACATGAAATCGGCTAAGGCTACGATCGACGATACTCTCGGGAGTAAAGAACAGCCTGTGATTATCGTGAGTGCTTCCGGCAAGGAACGCGCTAACGCCTACGCAGCATTGTCTCCGAATTTGACAAAAGAGACTCTTGAAAAGCGCTTTTCGGTCGAGGCGGATGAACTCAGCGCAGAAGACTCCGAGCATGTGATTATGAAAAATGCGGTAGGGAAAGGTGAAAACGAAATCGCTTTGTTCAAGCTCGAGGACAATGGCCTGGCTTACATCGAAAAGCTGGCTGATTTGGAGGAGAGTTCTGAAGAAACGACCGAGGGAACTGGGTCAGAAGAAGCGACTTCCCCTGCCGACGGGTCGACAGAAGCGACAGATCAAACTCCCCCTGCCACTCAAAAAATCGATGTTTTCGCGGGTCCCGGTGAAGAATATGAGAAGATCAGTCAGGTAGCAGCAGATGGTTCCTTCCAAGTCATCGCAGATCTGAATGGCTGGTACCAGATTGTGTTTGATGGAAAAGAAGGCTGGATACGCGCTACCGAATCAACACCATAATCAGTTTGCTGTATTAGGAGCTCCCCCTCGCGATCATGACACACCTTTTTTGATCGGCGTCAGGAGCTTTTTCTCATTTTTTCACATTGCGTTAGGTGTCAGATTCTTCTATAATCTATTTTTATTTTATAGTAGGCAAGGAGTGAGAAGAGATGTTTGGAATCGTTCATTATGAAGCATTTCTGATGACCGCCATCATGTTGAACCTGATACCCGGCTCAGACACGATGTACATCATCACCCGCAGCATTTCGCAAGGTAAACAGGCAGGTATTCTTTCGGTTCTCGGCATTTTGACAGGCTCACTCATTCACACACTCTTGGCTGCTTTCGGCTTGTCGCTCCTTTTGGCGCAATCCATCGTACTTTTTAACATCGTCAAAATATTGGGGGTCGCCTATCTCGTCTATTTGGGCATTCGCATGCTCATGACGAAGGAATCACCAGCTTTTGACGCAGCCGATTCCAAGAAGCTGAAGGGTGAAAAGGTCTATCTACAAGCGATCCTGACAAGTGTCACGAATCCAAAGGTCGCTCTGTTTTTCATCGCCTTCCTCCCGCAATTTGTGAGCGCGACGGAAGCCGGACCACTCCCTTTTCTTATTCTTGGCCTTACTTTTACCGTTACAGGTGGCATCTGGTGTAGTCTCCTCGCCCTGTTTGCTTCCTTCGCTACACAAAAATTGCGCAGTAATCAGAAGTTCTCTGTCATTCTCAACAAGCTGACGGGGATTGTTTTTATCGGGATGGGGCTGAATCTGTTGCGGGCGAAAGCGAATCCTTGATAGCCGAACCCTGTAAATACATGTGCATTGGTTGAACGTATAAATGAAAATATGTTATATTCAACGTAACAGCATCGTATAATAAAAAGGGACAAGGATGTTACCGCATCCCTGCCCCTGTACAAATAGCCAACCCGCTAGGGCTATTGGCTCAGAATTGTAAGAGTCAAAGAATGACTACCTAACCTCCTCAACGGTCAAAGGTAGTCATTTCTTTTTGTTGATGAAAGTAAGTAACGCAAGCAAGAACATGCCAAACATGAGCATGAGATTGATTGCTTGGTACACCTCCATAATCCCACCCCCTTTCTCAAGGGAATGAGCCAACAACTACCTTTGACGAGCCATGCTATATGTACTCTATCATTTTACGTCGAAATATGGAAAAAGAGAAGGAAATTCCCTCTCTTCTTCAACAGTATTTTCAGCTTGATAAGGTAAGACTTGAACCAATAATCGGACACTAAGCAGACTGACTCAAAGAGCCAAGAAGGGCATTTATGCCACTTGGCTTTTTTCATGTTCAGAAATTGTTTAGGTCGAAAGATTATGATACTTCTAGGCATTTTTTCACAATTGGAACAGTGGTGAATCCGTTGTTCCCGACTAGCAAGATTTGTACAACGAAGAATAACTCGCTGAAAAAAGTTTGATGTAACTAAAAATTAGGACAAGGGGGGAAAGATGAATTGAGTTAACGGTGCGATAAGGGAGTTGAAGAATGTGCGAGTGCTGTTAAGTGCTGGGTTTATCCTGGCAGGCTTATTCCTCCTTTTCTATCCTCAATGGGAAACGGCGGTATCTGAACAAAAGCAAGAACAGCTCATCGAAGCGTTCGAACAACTGAGCAACGTCAGCGAGCAAATAGAAACGGCTGCATCCGAGGACCCACCAACCCCTCAGATACAAGAGCCGCTCGCTATGTTGGAAGGTGCCAGAGGCGTGATTCGGATTCCCAAAATTGATCTGGAAATGATGATTTTTGAAGGCGCGGACAAGCATGCCTTGAGTAAAGGGGTTGGCCTGATCGAGCCAGACAAGGAATTCGGTGTGAACAATGTTGGACTGGCTGGTCATCGCGGGATTACTCACGGTAAGCAATTCAATCGCTTGGACGAACTAGCACCTGACGATGAGATTGAGATCAAGACCAAAGCGGCAACCTACCAATTCGTTGTCGTGAAAGCCCTTGTCGTAGATCGTACACAAGTAGAAATTCTAGAGGATCAAAAGAAGCCATTGATCACCTTGGTCACATGCACCCCTGTTGGAGCAAAAGATCCGAAGGACAGACTGATCGTTCAAGCTGAATGGAAACAAACGACTTCATCTCAGCTCTAACACTTCCTAACAGAAAGACGGAATGAGCTAGTTTTTATTTAGTACAGGAGGAGCATATGCAAAGGAAATCTTGGATCGTTGTGGTGGCACTTTTGCTCATCATCCAAAACTTTTTCGGTTTCACGACAACCTCGTATGCCCAAACACAAGGTGAGGTTGTCATTGAGACTACTGGGGAGCCGGGCACAGGCGACCCTACTGATCCGGGCACAGGAACTCCTACCGACCCGGGTACAGGAACTCCGACTGATCCAGGTACAGGAACTCCTACCGATCCAGGTACAGGAAATCCTACCGATCCGGGTACAGGAAATCCTACCGATCCGGG
>NZ_LMPN02000015.1:462971-691071 GCF_001423865.2 Brevibacillus sp. Leaf182
CCGGGCACAGGAACTCCTACCGATCCGGGCACAGGAACTCCTACTGATCCGGGCACAGGAACTCCGACTACTCCGCCGGGCACGGGAACTCCGACTACACCACCTGTTGAACCACCAGTTCCTCTACCCGAGGTACCGGTACCAGTTCCAGACCCTGAAGACAACATCATCAAAGACAACATCATCACCAGCGTAGTCATGAAGGACAAAGACGGAAACAACATTGAAGACATCCGCCCCGATCAGGGCTCGCGTGTTCAAGTTGATTTCACTTGGCAAATCCCTGCTGGACATCCTTACTCAGAAGGTGCCACCTTTACCTTCCCTCTCCCAGACAAGTTTCGGACCGATCGTGATTTGACCGGAGATCTGAACGGAGGCTACGGCACTTATGAAGTGACAACAGACGGCACTGTCACCTTCACTTTCAGTGATGCCATCAATGATGGCGCTGAGATCAATGACGGAACGTTCTTTGTGTGGCGGGAATTCGATGAGAAAAAGTTTGAGGGCGGCACGAGACAGGAGATCGATTTCAAATTCGATGGCATCGCCCCGATCTCTGTCCATTTCAAAGGCAAAAACAACAATGAAATCGACAAGAACGGAAAAGCAAACAAGGGCATGAATCCTAGCTATCTCGACTGGACCGTCGATTTTAACCTGAGTGAAAATCCGATTAAAGGCGCAGTCTTTACGGATGAGCTTCCAAGCGGTCTGGATATCGACATGAGCTCAATTAAGGTCTTCCCATTAGAAGTTCAGTTGAATGGCTCTGTTCATCCAAAGGCAGAGGTAACCACCTTCACTCCTGAGAAATTAACAGAAGGAAACGGGTTCAAAATTAACTTTGGCGACATCGACGGTGCTTATCGCGTCGCGTACAAGACCAACGTCACCGGTACGACAGATACAACCTACACGAATAAAGCCACTATCACAGGAACGAACCTTCCAAAGGATTTAATCGATTCCGCGAATGTCTCTGTCCGGTTCAGCCAGCCTTTGAACAAAAAAGCAATTGGCTATGATTACACCAAACAAACGATCACCTGGGCTATTCAGTACAACTACAATGAAAAACTGATCAAGCAAAGCGATGCATGGCTCGAGGATCGATTCGATACGAGTCATCAAGAGCTCGTGAATGGTTCCTTTACCGTTCATAAAATGACCATTGGTGACAACGGAAACGGAACAAAAGACGGGGCTGCCATCACAGAGTACAACGTAATCCCATCGCCTACCGGCTTCCGCTTGGAGTTTGGCCATGACGTGTCGGCTGCTTACGAAATCACCTACCAAACCAAAGCCAAAAATCGGGTCCACCAAGACAGCTACCTCGTGAAAAATGAAGTAGAAATCTATGATGGAACCAAAAAAGATGCATCCAGAGAGATCAATCAAGCAATCTTCTGGAAAAACGCAAAAAAGGAAAAAGTGAACTACCTGGATAAAACGATCGAATGGACGCTTAGTCTAAACGAAGACAATCAGGTGATGGATGAAGTCGTCATTACCGACAGTTATGCGGGTCAAGGGCTCACTCTTCTTCCTGACAAAGTAAAAATCAACGATTGGACAAAGGATTTGGAAGAAGGTCCTGACAAAGACTACAGCATCTCTCCGAATCCAAAATACGAAGACGGATTCAAGATCACCTTCCACAAACCAGTCACAAAAGGTCTAGTCATTACGTACCTGACGAAGTTCGATCCTACTTCCAAGGACCGTCCATCTGTGTACCAAAACAAGGCCGAACTGAACTGGAAGGAAAACGGGAAACCACAAGACCCTATCACGAAATCCGCTACTGTTAAACCAGACAACTACACCAACAATAACGGCAACAAAACGGGTACATACGACGCCCGCACAAAAGAAATCACGTGGACAATCGATGTGAACTACAACCTTCACAAGATTAACAACGCGATCATCCGGGATTTTTATACCGGAGAACAAACTTTTGTGAAAGACTCGTTACGAGTGAATAAGCTGCTGCTTACAGGTGGAGCAGACGGCGTAAAAGTGGTCGAAGGACCAGTTGTTCCTATCAAATTCGACCCACTAACCAACGGTTTTGAGCTCCATCTTGGAGAGATCGACTCTGCCTATCGCATCACATACACAACCAGTTTGGCTAATCTGCCTGTCGGAGAAGTGTACGAAAACAATGCCACTATGCATGATAGTGACATAACAGGCACTCCACTCTATAAAGGCAAGACGACCGTCAGACCGAAATACGGTGGGGAGTACGTCCTCAAAACAGGCGTACAAGGTACAGGAGCAGATTCAGAGTATGCAACATGGACTGTAAAAATCAATCCGAGCCAGTCTCATATTTCGGCAGGTGCTGTTTTAACCGATACCCTGTCAAGCAATCAAATCCTGATGAAAGACTCCTTCAAACTCTTTACGACAACCGTCTCTGAATCCGGTTCTTTGGCTATCGGAAAAGAAATGGCCTCCGAGGACTACACGCTAGAAGTGGTCGGCAACACCTTTAAACTGACTTTCAAAAACGATCTGCACACTGCCTACATCCTGGAATACCGTTCCTTTATCAATGCTGATCATGGTGAGGTCATCAAAAACGAAGCCTCCTTTGCAGGGAAAACAGTGGTAGGTAAAGGCAAAGACGGACAAGAGGGTATCAAAGTCAGCTTGTCCGGTGCTGGTGGCGGAGCCAGCACACCTGGTAAAGGCGACTTAAAAATCGTCAAAACAGATGCAGATACGAAAAAAGCATTGGCAGGCGCTACGTTTGGTCTGTACGACAAAGCAGGGAAGACCTTGCTGGAAACAGTCGTGACTGATGAAAATGGCGTTGCCACCTTCAAAGGCTACAAATTTAAAGCCTACAAGCTAAAAGAACTATCCGCTCCTGTTGGCTACGTCATCGCAGACGAGTACAGAAACGGAAAAGACATTACCTTAAAAGCTCCTACCGGTGCTGACCCTGCTGTTCCAGTTACAATCGAAATAACCGTCGACAACAAGCTGCTTCGTCAAGGATTTGAGTTAACCAAAGTTGACGCGGAGAATACTGGAAAAACGTTGGAAGGCGCTGTCTTCAATCTACAGGTTGAAAAGAGCGGAGCATACGAAACGATCGCTGAGCTGACAACCGGCTCTGACGGAAAAGTCTCTAAAGGCGATCTGGCAGAAGGAAATTATCAGCTAGTCGAAACGAAAGCTCCGAAGGGATACAAGCTGGATGCGACTCCTATTTCATTCAAAATCGCCTCCAACCAGACAGAAATTGTGACCCTTACGAAAAAGAACGCCAAAAATATCGGGTCCGTTCAATTGCTGAAAGTGGACCACTACACCAAAGAACCACTTCCTGGCGTAACCTTTGAGCTTCAAGATGCTGACGGGAAAGTACTGCAAAGTGGACTCACAACGAATAAGGACGGTATCCTTCTCCTCGAGAACCTGAAAGCAGGATTCTACCAGCTCGTGGAAACTAAAGCTCTTGCTGATTATGAGCTTGCTGAACCACTGAAATTCGAAGTGACAGAGGAAGGCACGACCTCTCTCACGTTGACCAACAGATTGAACCCAGGATCTGTGAAACTGACCAAAATAAGAAAGGGATACCCAAATCATAAGCTCACAGGAGCTGAATTTACGCTCCGCGATGAAAATGGTCAGGTAACCAAAGACAAGAACGGTCAAGAGCTGACAAAGCTGACAACTGATGCAAACGGTGAACTTCTAGTCGAAGGCCTAAACCCTGGCAAGTATGAGTTTATCGAGACAAAGGCTCCTACTGGTTATGTAATAAACAGCAAGCCAATTGCTTTCGAGATTAAACGAAACCAAGTAGTTGGCGAGCATGTGCTTGTTACTGCCGAAAATGACGTAACCTCTAGTGGTGGCGGCGGTGGTGGCGGTGGCGGCGGAAATCCTGAGCCAAAACCTGAACCGGAGCCCGAAAAGCCAGAACCGAAGCCAGAGCCTGAACCAGAACCAAAACCAGAGCCCGAACCGGAAAAGCCAGACAAACCGGATAAACCAGACAAACCGGATAAACCAGACAAACCAGATAAACCTGGCAAACCGGATCAGCCTGGCAACCCAGACCAACCTGGCAAACCGGACCAACCTGGCAACCCAGACCAACCTGGCAACCCGGACCAACCTGGCAAACCGGACCAACCTGGCAACCCAGATCAACCAAGCACTCCTGATGCAAGCAACGACAACACTACGAACCCCAACACTTCAGGAGAGTTGAATCAAATAAGAAATACAACCAAACCGAACGATTCAGGAGCTGCTAATAACTCCAATGTCTTGGAAACCAGCAACGAATCTCCATCTACAGGCAAAGTATTGCCGCAGACTGGCGAACAGGCTAACCCAATCCCGATCGTTGCAGGTATCGTTTCGATCTTGATCGGTATGTCGATCATGTATCGCAGAAACAAAAAAGCATAGCTCATCTAAAGGACCAAGTCCAGGGGATTTCCCGGCTTGGTCCTCTTTTTTCCCTACTCTAGCAACTGCCGGAGTAGCGGTTCACTTTTATACAGAATCTCCAGATGTGTCGCCTCTACGTAATACCGCTCACCTTCCAGCGCAAATACACTGTTTGCCATGACACTCCCATCCCCAGCGTCACTATTGATCGAACCCACTACTCTGCCATCGACCCATTTATCGGGAGACAGCGAAGGGACTGTTCGCAGGTAATGAATCGTTTCGTGTCCGATACCAGCTACCAGCGTGACGCGAATATTGCGGGCTGCGATAATCCCCATCGTTGCGTTCAAGTAGTCCATGTATTGATTTTTCACGACAATCTGTTCATAAGGTACGAAGGCTTCGACCCCCTGTGTTTTCTCCAGCAAATAATCGCCATATGCTGCTGATGGAGTGAGGTCAAGGAGACTGGGAAAATGTCTGTGAATAGCTTGTATACGATGAAAAGGGATGCTTTGCTCCAAATAAGCCAGATATACATTCATGTATAGCTCTACGACATTTCTTTTGGCAGAAACGGAGCGCGGCAGCTTCCCCCCTGCCCAATAGCTGTAGGCGACAGGCGATCCGGCGTTGGGAGTCGCAAAAATGAGCAGCTGATCCACATCGTTTTGGTAAAATTTGCTCTGGACATAGGCTCTAGCAACAAGGCCCCCCATGCTATGGCAAATGAGATTGACATAAGGGGAACCGGTCGTTTGCCTCGCTCGCTCGATGACAGGCAGCAAAAAGCGCTCGGCTGAAATATCAATCTGCCTTCGCCAATCATAAAAAGCGACAAATAATTGTTCATTGAGGGGGTACCCCATTTTTCCAAGTAAACGGATAAATGGCTCGTAAGCTGTTCGGGCAAACCCGAAGCCCCAGTCACCAGTACCCGGAATAATTTGATCACTCATCGACCCAAACAGCCCCGGAACAAAAACAATCGGTGCCTTTTGCGCAAGAAAAGAACTCATGCTTGCACTCCTCTCCCTCCCTTTTGTCCCATGACCAGAAGGAAAACAACATATGCTTTTGCCTATGCCAGAGCAGCTTGGGTGGTTCCCTTGCATCGATGAGTCTCGTCATTTTTTGCCGAAATGGAGCGAATCGTTACAATTATCTTCCCACTTGAGCGAAACAAAGCGATATAATAAAGCGTCTAACGAATTGGCTAATGTAGTAAGCAAATCTATACTTGTCGGAGGATTGGCAAAAATGAAGGTACGCAAGTGGTTTATGCTTTTGCTAATGTTCGTACTATGTATTCCAACGATGGGGATATCCGTGCAGGCCGCGCAGACATCCTCTGGCATCAGCATCTATTTGGACGGGCAACAAATCAAAAGTGACGTCGCTCCGTACATTGTTCCAAAAGCAAATGTAACGATGGTTCCCATGCGAGTGATCGGTGAAAATCTGGGAGCGGAAGTAAATTGGGAGCCAAAGTCTCAAACCGCAACGATCAGTAAGCAAGATACCTTGTTGTCCCTGCAGGTTAATCAAAAGAACGCTCTCGTGAACAACAGCAGCGTCCCACTCGATGCTTCTGTTCAGAACAAGCAAGGAAGAATCATGGTTCCGCTGCGTTTTGTCTCCGAGCAATTGGGTCTTGCGGTAAACTGGGAAGACAAAACAAGAACCATTCGCCTGCAAAGCGGCAACGTCGCTACCATGACTCCGCCACCACAGGATGTATTGAGTGAAACTGGCGGAATGGAACCAGCCACACCTGTCGTGACAAACGGAGATTTGCGCGGGGTATGGATATCTACGGTCTACAATTTGGACTGGCCATCTTCCGGTTCTTACGCAAACCCAGCGAAACAGCAACAAGAATACATACAACTGCTCGATGAGCTGCAAGCCATGGGAATGAACGCTGTTTTCGTGCAAGTGCGTCCATCTGGAGATGCGCTGTATCCTTCTACACTCACCCCATGGTCGAGATTTTTGACGGGAACCCCGGGGAAAGATCCTGGCTACGACCCCCTTGCATTCATGGTAGAAGAAACACATAGACGCGGGATGCAATTCCATGCTTGGTTCAACCCGTTCCGTGCCACTACGGATGCCAAAACAGATCAATTGCCAGCGAATCACGTGATCAAGCAGCACCCTGACTGGATTGTGAATGCCAACAAAAAGCTGTACATTAATCCGGGTATTCCGGCGGCACGTCAGCAAATTATCAATGAAGTAATGGAAGTCGTGCAGCGCTACGACATCGATGGCGTCCATTTGGATGATTATTTCTATCCTTCCAATGTCGCCTTTGCAGACGATGCAGCATTCAAGGCTTACAACAGCAAAAAAATCGTGTCGAAAGCAGACTGGCGCCGCGATAATATCAATCAGTTTGTTCAACAATTGAATCAGTCCATCAAGAGCGTCAAGCCTCACGTTCAGTTCGGGATCAGTCCATTCGGTGTATGGCGCAACAGCAACGTCGATCCAACCGGCTCCGATACAAAAGCTGGCGTTACTGCGTATGACCACATGTTTGCCGATGTGCGCACATGGATTCAACAAGGCTGGATCGATTATGTAACTCCGCAAATTTATTGGAGCTTTTCCTTCGCCCCTGCCCAATACGACAAGCTCGTTACGTGGTGGGCAAACGAAGTACAAGGGACGAACGTCAAGCTTTACATCGGTCATTCCCCTTACAAGCTAGGAACGGCTGAAGCTGGCTGGCAGAGTGCCCAGGAGATTATTAACCAGTTGAATTACAACGCGATGGTTCCTCAGGTTCAGGGCAGCATTTTCTTTAGCGCCAAGGACCTGCGGAAAAATCCACTCGGACTTCTCCCGGCGCTTACTAGCTACTTCAATCGGTAAATGACAGGGCTTGAAGATGCCTAGTCCATGAGAAGACAAAAACCCACGATCGGTACTTTGACAAGGAATGTTGTCCAGTACCAACACGTGGGTTTTCTTTTTATCTCTATTTTTTTTGAATCACGGCATTTACAAATTGACTGATATTATCTTTGGTCAATGTATTTCCTCTCGAAGATACTTCGTACTGTATTTTCTTTCCAGAAATCTCAACAACCCAGACTATGCTCTTGTAAACCCTATCTTTCCTGGTTTCTTCTGTATACAGCACTTCGATTTGCCCAACCTTAACTACCTGTTTTTTCTGCTGATCCAGGTCTACTATATAAGTTGTGCTGTCTTCTACCCCTTCATAATTCCTGATGTTCAAATGGATATAATTTTCCCCAGACTTATACGTTGCCATTAGTCTATCCATTTCATTCGTCCACTCCAATGGCTGTATGACGTATTCCTTTTTCTCCTGCTCTGCCTTTTTGTACAACGCTTCCTTGTCGAACTCCTCCTTGATGCCAAAGGTAAGAGCGGCATCCGAAAAGGTAAAGCCTCCTGGCAATGTCTCAGGTACAAATATCTGATTACCCAATTTCTGGCGAAGATCAGCCAAAGTGCTAAACGCAAAAGGGTTAAAGCTCTTTTCGATTACTTTTGTTGGATTGTGAACGGCGATATAGAGTGCGGCAGCAGTTCCCGGCTCCAAGCTGCTCTCAATTTCCCAGCGCTTATTGTCGTATTTCTCCGTTTCAGGATCGAGTTCTTGCACGATTTCCGATTTACTATCAAATTGCGAAATATCTTTCTCCTGATACAAAACCTCACCTTTTTCATTCTTCAATTGATAGTACTGTACAGCAGCATACCCCGTTGTGAGGCTTGCAATTAATCCGATCGCGACTAAAATACTCACCTTGTATTTCACAAAAAATCTCTCCTTGTCTCGTTTGATTTTTGTCATGACTTGATTGCTAATGTCAATCTCCTGCGGGATGCGCGGGTCATTGAACAGGTCCTTAATACTCTTTTGCGATTTGTTTGGACTCATCTTGAGCTGACCCTCCCTTCCCTAGCGGAGAATAAGCGGATCGGAACTTCGCTGCAGTGCGCTCGAATTTTTTTCGCAAGCTCGCTGCGTTTTTGTTCATGATCAACGAAATTTCCTCGTACGTTTTTTCTTCCACGCCGCGCAGCAAGAGGAGTGTTCTTTCCTCCACCGAAAGTGTTTGCATGGCGAGGAATACATCCTCGCTGAAATAAACATTTTCAATATGCCGCTCAATGTCTGATTGAGGTTCTTTGGCCTGCATCAAAAATGGCAACACTCTTGTCCATTTCCTTTTCCTGATGAGATCAATGCAATGGTGGTAGGCTATTTTATAAAGCCAAGCTGCAAACGGCATGGTTGGACTATATTTTTTCAAGTTGCGATAAGCCTTGAAGAAGACCTCCTGTGTGGCGTCTTCCGCTTCGTATCTGTTCCCCAAGATGTGATAGCAATAGTGAAATATGGGGGTTTGGTAGCTTTTCATGATGTCGGCGTAGCGGTCATCCGCCCCCTGAACAATCTCATTCAGGAGTTCTTCTATCTGTTTCGTGTCCACTCTCTCCCTCCTTCCAACTGGTATAACGTACCATATGCCCCTTGATGTGACATCCACGCAAAAAAAATGCCGCGAAGCAAATTCGCGACATGTGAAAGCCTTATTTTTTGCCGAGCTCCGGCTTGTCTTGGTAAAAGAAATTCGGCGTATGGATTGTGTTGTCGTACAGACTATGGAAAATGTGTGTAGCTGTTCCGGAGATCGGCGGAACCAGCCATGTCCAGTCACCAGTAACGGGTCGACCACATTTCTCTTCTCTTTCCTCAAAGCGCTTGAACTGCTGACTCGCCGTATGGTGATCGACTATCGATACTCCTTTTTCCTTGAAGGAATGTAGGACGGCTACGTTCAGCTCGATAAGCGCTTTGTCTCTCCACAGTGTCGCTTCCCTGCTCGTATCGAGCCCCATGACCTCTGCGACCTTTGGCAGCATGTTATATCGTTCTTGGTCAGCGAAATTGCGCGCACCTATCTCCGTTCCCATGTACCAGCCGTTAAAAGGCGCGGCCAAATAGTCGATACCGCCAATCTCCATGCGCATATTCGAAACAATAGGAACCCCGTACCATTGCAATTCCATATCAGCAAAGCCCGGCAAATCGGGATGCACGATCGGTACCTCCAAGACTAGCTTCTGTGGTATCTCAAAAAACTGCGGCGTCCGATCTCCAATCTGCACGACAAGCGGTAAAACGTCGTAGTTAGTGCCTTTCCCTTGCCATCCCAAGCTCTCACATAGCTTCGTCAACGAAAGCGAAATCGGGTCACCCAGTACGCCGTATTCTGTCTCGTATCCCGCGTAGCGAATCAATTGGTCGTTCCAGATGCGCATGGGAGCTCTGCCCGATACGGCAGGTGCAAAAACGGTGATGGTCGGTCGAATTTTCCCTCCATTGGTGGCAAAATCGATGTGTCGGAGCATGGCCTGCGCCATCTCTTCTTCTGTTTCGACATGCCGCTCATCTATCACCACTAACGATTCCCAAAAGAATCGCCCAATACATCGATTGCTATTGCGCCAGGCCATTTTCGCTCCGTGACGAAGCTCCTCGGCCGTATGCTCATAGTATCCCTGCTGGTGAATCAGCTCTCGTACTTCTTGCAGCCGTTGCTCGGTTTCATCCGTTGTCTTGTCCAGTTCACGATAGCATGTCCGAATAAATTGCTCTGCCGCTTCCATCAGTTGAATTGGTTCCATATAACCCTCTTTTCACGCTGAAGGGTGTCACTTCGCTGTTATTTTCTTCATCGTAGAATTTTGTTACCTACATTATAAAATTACTTGTGCTTGATTACCAATCATGTAGGCATATGGACACATATCTGTAAGAAACATTGGCCGACGTGGTACTACGCACGATAAACAAGTAGCTTTGGTAAAGAGACGATTGTTTTTGGATGGAACAATCCCAAATACCTATGTGTATATAAGCGAATACACAACTTTATATCTATTGTTAGCGACCGACTTTTACTCGATATTTCATTATATGGGCATAATTTACTTTTTATATATGGATTGGATATCTAACGAACCAAACAACATGAACACTTTTCATCTGAATCGAAAATTTTACAGAGAGGAGGAGACTCTATGCCCAATATTGAAGGTATCACCGTCCAGAAGTCGAATGCTGAACGAAAGAGCTATGTGGTTGTTGGTGCCATTTTATCGTGCAGCAGCGGAAGTCAACTCAGTCGTTTAAAAATGCCATTCAGCCATGGTGTTTTTGTAAAAGGGAAGCCGCAAATGAATAGCATGGACTTCGTTCCCAACATCAATATTATGCCATTTGGAAAGTGCAGCAGCTTGAAAAATCCCGCGGTCGCCTCTGCTACAGCAGCCAATAACGGCGTACTAACGCCGATGCCGTGCACACCAGTGATGACCATGGCATGGATCGATGGTAAACCAGATAAAATAGTAGGCGGACATCCAGCTTTGCTGAACAAATCAACAAATATGTGTTTCCACTGTGGGCTGATCAAGATAGAGGATGACGGTCAGGATTTAGGTGGTGTTACCGTAGGAAAACAGTCGCCCGCAAATAGCGAATCAGCCAATGCCAATTTTGAACAAGGACCAGCTTGTGAGAAGCCACAGGAAAAACCAAGCATGTGGGATTATTTCGTCAAAGGTATCTCGAAGCTGGGAGACGTTCCTGCTGCGATGCAAAAAGCGGCAAGTGAGCTGCCAGGGGCTTTGGAGAAAGCAACAAATGATTTGCCAAAAGGTTTGCAGAAGGCGGCAGAAGATTTGCCTAAGGGTATTGGAGTGTTTGTAAGGGAAGGTTATATCGAGCCAATACAAGAAGATTTGAATACGTTGCGTGATGATAAATTCAATCTCGCGGATGGAATTGCACTTGGTGGCCTTGCTTTGAATGTACTTACGCTGGGGAGAAGTAAAAACATTAAGAATGTAGTGAATGTGGAAAGGAAGAAAAAGCAGGGGAAGGGTAAAAATTTTATTGATACTAAAGGATATAGAAATGATACACCTCTTACCCAGGAACAAACAGATGAATTGGTTAGTTATGCAAAAAAGTTGGGTTTCCCAGAAGAGAACATTCACATTGCCGATAGTGTAAACACCACGCCTACAAGCATAATGTATGATACGATTCTGATAATTAATAATGATGTTTTTCCATCTAAATTACCAACCAAAAATCCAAATTCATTGATTAGTGGTAAGGGTACTATAGCACATGAAGTAGTTGGACATTATGAGACAGTTAAAAAGGGAACTGCTTTTAATCAATATGATTTAATAAACAATGAGATGGTATTAAATCCAAGAAATTATGCTCTAGATGAAGCACAAGCTAGTATAAGGGCGGCACGATTTGCTCCAGAGTTAAGCCAAGCAGAGAAAAGGATGCTTATAAAAGATGGTATTCAAAGACTAAGAAACGCAAATTTGAAGATTAAAGATGTCAGGCATTTACTAGATATTGTTGAAAGATAAGGAGAAATACAAATGATGTATGAACATATCATGCGGGTGGGAATGACCATTAATGATAAAAAACGAGGGGGAATTATTTTAGGAGGAGTTGATCCAACGTTCTCCTCAAACAATACAAAAGTACCAAATATTGCTGACAAATATATTATGGTCAAAACCACAACAGAAGAATTAAAATTTAAAGTTAAGAAAATGGATCTTTCAACTTCCATCACAGGAAATCTTAGTATTGGAATTAACATTTATGATTCGGATGATTTTATTAAGATAAAATCAGGTGATGAAGTGTTGCTAGTATTGGATTGAGTAATACATACGGGGTTGAAGCCTATGTCCTATTTTGAGCCGGCTGATGTCTTGGGCATCGCAAAAGCCGAACTGATCGAACACTAGATTCGAAAAGCGGCCTGATGCCTTGCAAGAAATGCTGCGAGAAGCCGCCTAATTATCCAATCTGCAATTCGTTACGAAAATCGCTGAAAAGTTCCTTGAATCTCCCCGTCAAGATACTGAAACGGTGTTGAAACGGCTATATGATCTAACTGTTATCATCACAGACAAAGGAAAAGACACGTATGAAGGTCAAAAAAGCTAACCTTAAGCAACCTCCGTCATAGCGTGAAAACAATGGTTGGAGTTGATAATATACAAAAAAGACAGGTGCTTACACACCCGTCCTTTCTCCTAAACAGTCATATGATTCCACATCTCCGACTTACTCAACGAAACAGCATCTGCTCCACCCTTCAACGCTTCGTTGACCTGCTCCATATTCCAAATCAACCCGCCCAAAATAATCGGTTGCGACAAATGCTCCTTGATATACGAAATAATAGAAGGCGCTATCCCCGGCATGATTTCAATCGCATCCGGCTGGTTTTCCAAGACGTTTTTGATGGTCGTCGTGAGGGAGGTCGAATCGATCAAAAAGACTCGCTGGATCGTCAGCATCCCTTCCTTTTTGGCTGCGCGAATCATCGGTCCTTTGGTAGTGACAATGCCCGTTGGTTGGATATAGGTCGACAAAAAACGAAAAGCCTCCTTGTCATTGGACAAGCCATTCATGAGGTCTGTGTGCAAAAAGATCGGCTTGCTAGACTGACGGATGGTCTCGGCTTCCTCCATCAGCTTGGTCAGCTTTCCGTACATCAAAAGGATCGCGCATGCTCGGGACGCCATCGCCTCTCCCAAGCGATCCTGTTCGGTCGCCGCAATAACCGGATTCGTTTTCAAAATCGTATGCATGTCCATGTTATTCGCCTCCTGCCCTCAGTAGCCGTTCAACACTTACCTCAGCGCAGCCAAGCTGCTTTGTCTCTACAACCCAATGACCCGCGAATCCGTTGTCTTTTAATAGAGACAGAATCGATTCGAATGGGATCGTTCCATCACCTATTGCCAAATGATCGTCCAGCTTGCCAAAGTTATCACTCAGGTGAAGAGCGGATAAATAAGGAAGCACCTCCTGCAATGCATCAATCGCATATCCCGGACGAATCAAATGAGCATGGCCTACGTCGTACACGATCCCCACGCGAGATGAGTTTACATGACGGCATATACGCACGAGATCCTCGACGTTCCACCCCAGCACTTTTGGATAAGGAGGAACATTTTCGACCGTCAGTATGGTTGTACTCTCTGCGGACAGCTCGGAGGTCAACACGCGGAGTGCCTGACTCACATTTTCCACACCTCTGGCACGCTCTGTTTCCGCGAGTCGATCTTCTACCTCCCCCGCATGCATCACGACGTGGGTGCAGTCGAGAAAGCTGGCAATCTCCAGGCAGCGCTTCATCGTGTCCATTGTTTGATCCCGGGTTGGTCCTGTATCCGCCGCCAGATTGCAGCCACTAATCGGTGCATGAATCGACCAGGCAATCCCGCTCTCGTCTCCCAGCTTCTTCAACTCTTTCAACTGCTCCCAGGACCAGTCCAAGAGGTCGGCATGATTCTCTTCACACATAATCTCGATGCCCTTCCAATCATGCTGCAAAAGCTGAAAGATAGCATTGCGCAAGGACAGATCAAATACCGCATAAGTGGATACGGCAAACGAGCTTTTGTCTCTCATCTTTCATGACCCTCCCTCTTATTTCACGCCGGAGTGGATGAAGCTGTTGATAAACTGCCGCTGGAACAACAAAAATGCCAGCAACAACGGGAAAATTACCATGACCGTCGCTGCACTTACCTCGGCCCACTGCGCCCCTGTCTCAAACGATTGGGCAAAAATCGCCAGACCGACTGTCAACGGGCGATTTTCCACGGAATTCGTAATAATCAGCGGCCACATAAAATTGTTCCAATGGTAGCTGACCGAGACCAAACCAAACGCAATGTAGGTCGGCTTCGCTAACGGAACGTACACCCGCCACAAAATCTGGAACCAGGAGCATCCTTCCATCCGTGCCGCCTCCTCCAGCTCGTGCGGGATTGTCTTGAAGGTTTGTCGCAATAGAAAGACCCCGAAGGCTGAAGCGAAGTACGGCAGCATAATGCCGATTTTGGTATCCAGTAAAGACAAGTCACGCAGGACGTTATAGTTGGGGAAAATCAAGATATCCGCCGGGACCATGAGCTGGATCAGAAACAGGACAAACAGCACATCCTTCCCCCAAAATTGCAGCTTCGCAAAGGCATAGGCTGCCAGTGTAGCCGTGATCATTTGCGCCACCAAAATACCAGTCACGATCAAAAAAGTGTTGATGTAGTACTGGTCAAAGGGCGCTGCATCCCACACCTTCGCAAAGTTATCGAGTGTAAAATCTGTACTGAACGACCACGAAGTCGCCAGCTCTCTCGGGCGAAAGGAAGTCCAGACCGCCCAGAGCAAAGGGAACAACCAGAGAACGGCCAAGCCGTACATTCCAGCCGTTGTGATTTTGCGAAGCATCTGCCATCCCACCCTTAGTTGTAATGAATCTTTTTATCCATACCAAAAAACTGAAAAGCAGCGACTAACAGCAGCAGCACGACCATGACAATCGTCAATGCCGAAGCCATTCCTTGATCCCAGAAAGAAAACGCCGTCTCGTATATGTAGTACAGCAAGAGATTGCTGGCATTATCCGGCCCACCTTTGGTCATGATCACCAAATGATCAACCAGCTTGAAAGAGTTGGTGAAGGCGATAATACTGACAAACATCGTCGTTGGCATAAGCAGCGGAAAGGTAATGCGGCGAAAAACCGTCCACGATGATGCCCCTTCCATGGAGGCGGATTCGTATAGCTCCTGTGAAATGTTTTGCAGCCCGGCCAAATAAAAGATCATGAAATAGCCCGCTTCCTTCCAAATGACCATGAAGATCATCGCCCACATCACATTTTTCTGATCGCCGAGCCAGTTCATGTCGCCTTTTCCGAACCACTCCATCACATGACTAAGCGCTCCGTACTCCGGTGTGTAAATAAACAGCCAGATGTTCGCCACTGCAATCATCGGAACAACTGTCGGGTAAAAATAAGCCGTGCGGATAAAGCTCTTCCCTCGTAATGCCTTGTTGGCGAACAGAGCCATAGCTAGCGCGAGAGCCACACTCGTCGGCACCGTTCCGATGGCAAACCAGATATTATTGGTCAGCACCTTCCAAAACACTTCATCTTCCACCATTTGTTTATAATTATCTATCCCGTTAAAAAACGGCTCTGGAGAACCCAGATCCGCTTGATGAAAACTGAGTATGAACGTTTGTATAACCGGATAGAAGGTAAACAGCAGCAGGAAGATGAGGGAGGGAAGGAGCAAGAGCCAGGCGTACATGTTCACTTTCCATTTTGCGCGTAGTTCCCCCATTGTCGCTCCCCCATTACCTTGCTTGATTTATTTGTTAAACGGCGCCAACATCTTGTCCGCTTCTTCCTGCGCTTTTTTCAATGCTTCCGCAGGCTCGGATTGACCAGTGATCACGGATTGCAGCGTGTCGTTCAAGAGCTTTGTCACTTTACCGTTATTGTGTGTAGAAAGCTCAGCATGACCGAATTCCAACTGATCACGAGCCACTGCTGCTGCCGGGAAGTCCTTGACGTATTGCTTCATAGTCTCTTCTTCATAAGCAGACTTTCGTGTAGCAACGTAACCCGTATCAACGCTCCACTGTGCAGCGCGCTTAGGCTCGGTCATAAAGCGTATGAACTTCCATGCCGCTTCCTGTTTCTTTGCATCCGTTCCCTTGAACATGTAGAAGTTGCCGCCACCTGTCGGGCTGCCGTAGTTCTTTTTCGCTGGCAAAAACGCTACGCCAAAATCAAACTTCGCGCTTTTCTTCACGTTCGTCAGGTTCCCTGTCGTATGGAACATCATCGCCGTTTTGCCTTCCAAGAAATCAGACGGTACAGTCGCCCACTCGTTGACTCCTTCAGGCATGACTTGATGCTTTTTGGACAAATCTAGCCAAAATTGCAGAGCTTCTACATTTTCTGGCGTATCAAAAAACACTTTTTTCCCATCTTCGGACATCAAGTTCTTACCGTTTTGCAGGGCCAGCGCTTGGAACATCCAATACGTGAAGCTCGAGGAAGGAATCTCGACGCCGTAACGTCCGTCCTTTTTCAATTTGGCCGCGTACGAAACCAGCTCGTCCCATGATGTCGGCGGTTTTTCCGGATCAAGTCCGACTTCCTTGAACGCGTCCTTGTTGTAATAGAGCACGATGGTGCTGCGCTGGAATGGAATGCTGTATGTCTTGCCGTCTACTTGGGAATTCGCCAAGAATCCCGGGAAGAAATCATTTACGTATTCGCTGCCACCATCTTTGGCAATGAAGTCGTCCATCGGAAGGATTGCATCCATATCCATCATCGTATGCAGCTCAGTCGAGAGCATCACCGCTACGTCCGGAGGAGTTTTGCCCTGTACAGCTGCCTGTACTTTTGTCGTCGTATCCTGATAGCTGCCCGTATAGACTGGTTTGACTGTGATATCTGGGTTCTCTTTGTTAAATTCCTCTGCCATACCATCCACGATCTTGGTCAAAGGACCGCCAACCGCAACCGGATAATAGAAGGACAGCTCTGTTTTGCCTGATGAATCGGCTCCTTGCGCCGCGTTGTTCGTGGACGAAGAATTGCCACTGGAGCAACCCGTGATCAGACTCATACTCATAACGACCGCAAACAAGCTTTTGACAACTTTACGCATCGCAGTACCTCTCCCTTTTCTTTTCTCAATTAGTCGTAACTGCTAGATTTTTTCCGGTTTCTCCATCAAACACGTTCACCTGAGCTGGATCAAAACGAACATGCATGGTTTCGCCTCTTTTGCAGTGCCATTGCCCGTTCCATTTGGCCTTCCACAGCTTGTCTCCCACGGTGAATTCCACAATAGTCTCAGAACCGAGAATCTCTACTCCCTTCACGGTGACAGGGAATTGGCAGGAAGCATCAACAGATTGCCCTTCAAGGACGGGTTGAAGTGACTCTGGACGCAAACCGAGAACGACCGGGGTTTGGTCCTTGATACCGTGAAACATAGAGAGTGGCAAAAAATGCTGACCTGCCAGCTCAATTCCTGCTTGATCGCCTGCCCGCCAGATGGCAGGTACCGTATTCATCGGGGGTGCCCCCGTAAACTCCGCCACAAATAAATTCGCTGGATGGTTGTAGACGTCGAGTGGTTTTCCGACTTGCTGGACCTCTCCGTCGCGCAGGACCATCATGCGGTCTGCCATCGTCATCGCTTCCACCTGATCGTGCGTCACGTAAATCATCGTGATGCCCAGCTCTTGCTGCAAGCGACGGATTTCCGTACGCATGTGCCCGCGCAGCTTGGCATCCAGATTGGACAAAGGCTCGTCCATCAGGCAGATAGGGTGCTGACTGACGATAGCCCTTCCGAGTGCAACACGCTGTCGTTGTCCCCCGGATAATTCCTTCGGCTTGCGTTGCAAAAGATGTGCGATACCCAACATCTCCGCTACACGCTCCAACCGCTTGCCCTGCTCCGCTTTGTCTACTTTTCGAACCTGCAAACCAAACAAAATATTATCTTTTACCGTCAAATGCGGATAAAGTGCGTAATTTTGAAACACCATGGAGATGTTTCGCCCGCTCGGAGGGACTTGGTTCATCGGCTTGCCGCCAATCAACAGCTCTCCCGTGCTGATCTCCTCCAGCCCGGCAATCATGCGCAGTGTGGTTGATTTCCCACAACCAGAAGGCCCTACCAGCACGAAAAATTCTCCTGGCAGAATACGAGCACTCACTTCATTGACTACCTTCTGGCCCCCATACATCTTGGAAATGCGCCGCAATTCCACTTCAGCCACGACTTTCCCCCCTGGATCTCTCGCTGTTTTTTACGTATCACTCGACTATAACAATTGCTTACTAAGGTAATATTTGGGTATTGTAAAGTTTTTGTGCATAGTCGGTAATAATCCCCCCGACTCCCGCCTCGGTTGCTCGTTTCATATCTGCTTCCTCGTTAACGGTATACACGGTCAAAATAATTCCCCGATGCTTGGCGAATCGGATTAGCTCTGGCGTGACGATTTGATGGTTGATAAAGTATTGGGCATTCAGTTGAACTGCGTCTGTTACCTGCTTTTCGGCATACTGTTCCAGTTGTTCCTTTGGCTTGGTCCCGCTCAAGGTAAAGCCTAGTCCCAATTCCGGATTGAGCTTGGCGAAACGCTCCAATACTTCTGAGCTGAAGCTACTGACAATCACATCTTCAACCATGTCCTGCTCTTTGATGACCTTCGCCATTTCCTTTTCGTACCCAATCCCCTTTGCTTCCAGAATGAGCACTGCTTTGCCCTTGGCCGCTTCCAGCAATTCATCCATGGTAGGGATGACAGCATCGGTAATATCGGGCTGGTACCAGGAAGGATTTGCTGGGTCGAGCTTGTTCGCGTTCAATTCGCGCAGTTCCTTCAGCGTGAAATCCTTTACCTTCCCTGTCCCGTTGGTGGTACGCTCCAGATCAAAATCGTGGATCAGGACAAGGTGGCCATCCTTTGTTTTGTGGACGTCTGTCTCGATGATTTCCACACCGAGTTCCATCGCTTCTTCAAAGGCGTACATCGTGTTTTCTGGTTTTAAAGAAGGGATACCTCGATGCGCCATCACCATCGGAGGTTGCGTGATGCTTTTCTCCGGGTACGCAGCCAGCAGCTCATGTACCTCTTTTGGATCGTGTGAGACAACCCCGGCCACACCCATCTCGATCATTTCACTCGCTTGGCTCTTGTTCGCCCGATCGATTCCCCACACGGACAACCCGCGATTGCGGAAGTAGCGAATGACATCCTCCGTCATCGCCGTTTGCGAGAGAACGATCACATTGGAACGACTGCTCCTGGCTGAGCGCACGAGCTCCTTTTGCTTCTTTTCGTTCAGCTTGCCGTCGATATACACGAGGGCACCACGGTATTCATTGTTTTTCTCCCGCATCTCTTGGACGATTTCCGGTCGGGAAGACACAATGTGCACATCAGTGAGGTTCTCTTTCTGGAGCAGGCGGTCTACCTCCGCTACCAATTTCTTGTCCTCGATATGAATCACCGGGATCGCCTTGCCCTTGATCTGCTCCAGTACCTCGTCCAGTGATGTGCCATCCTGAGTGACGACTCCGTTCTTCCCGGATTTTTTCACCGGTATAAAAATGGAAGACGCTTCTGCTTCCAGGATCGCATCGACCTCGGACTTCTTGTCGTACATGGCAATCACCGTCGGCGGAAGGACAATTCCCGTCTTAGGTTCAGGGACAATCAGCACGTCTTCCTTCAGATCAGAGACCGGAATCATGTCTTTTCGGGCATTCGGTCCAAACAACAACTCACCAGGGGTCGGCTTGGGCTGATCGACAAAATCTCTGGACGCATCATTCGTATCCTTTTCCGTCAGGCGTTCCATCGAGTGTCCGCCAGCTACTCCCGGATGAGAGGTGACTCCCGGAACCTTCGCATCCATATAAGCCATCGAATCCACCACATTGTACTCAGGGTCCATCAAAATGACGTGGTCGCCGCCATTCGCCATATAAATGCTGCCTGTGGCCCAATCCGTCGGCAATAGCTCAGGGACGTCCTCCATGGAATCGAACAATTCAAAATCAGGCGTGACGTCATGGCGTTCCACGATTCCGTCAGCATAGCGGGAAATGACAATCGTCTGGTAAGGATCAATCATGGTGCCCTCCGGAAACGCATGCATCCCCTCATTTCCTCCACGCTTTTCCTCGTCGCCGATCATGTAGCCACTCAAATCAATCGGATCGTCGGAGATATTGGTGATTTCGATAAACTCGCCTGTGCTTTCATCAAAGAGAGGATCATTGACAACTTCTGTGATGAGCAAGGTTTTGCTCACCGCGCTTTGCGCCATCACGGACGGCATACTGCCTGTCACCAGACTTGCTGCCATTAGTGACCACAACCATTTTTTGCTGCTCTTTCCCAACTCCATCTCCCATGCCTCCTCGTTTTCCTACTCGACTTGCACCATGGCTTCCATCGTCGGAAGGATGTAATCTGGCTGAATCTCTGTGGCTTCCAGTTCGCGGCTGGTTGTCACCCCTGTCATGACCAGCGCCGTTTTCATGCCGCTGTTTTTCCCAAGTAAAATGTCTGTTTCCAAACGGTCACCTACCATGACGCATCTTTCTGGCTGCACTTGGAGCTGTTGAAAAACCTGATCGGCGTAGTACCGGGACGGCTTGCCAGTCATCGCCCAGACAGAGGCTCCACCAGCCGTTTCAATCGCTCTCGCCAACGCCCATGTATCAGGAATAGCTCCCCCTGGCACCGGACATAGCGGATCGGGGTTCGCTACGATCAGGTGTGCTCCGTTTCGCACAGCGTCAGCAGCCTGTTGCAGCTTTTCATACGTAAATGCACGGTCCATTCCAACCAATACATGCGTTGCTTCCTCTGCATCTTGCACCTGCTTTATATGAAAGCTCGCAATCTCTTCCTCCAAGGCAGGCTCCCCAATGATCAGGACACGCGCTTGCTCCGCATTTTCTTGAAGATACAATCCTGCCGCATAGGCTGCCGTCATGATTTCTTCCCGCCGAGCAGCCAATCCGAGCTTCTGGAGGCGAGTCTGACAAGCTGTTCTTGTCTGTACCGTCGTATTGGTCAAAAACATGATTTTTTTCTGCTTCTCCCGCAGCGCGGCAAGTGTCTTTTCCACCCCAGGAAGCAGTTCATTCCCGAGAAAAATCGTTCCATCCAAATCAAAAAAATACGCATCGTACCTATCTGTATCTAGCAAATCCCCTGCTCGCTCCTTTCATTCGAAAACACAAAAAGCCCTCATACACGGCAATAGCACAAAGAAACAAACCGATCGAACGGTCTTTTTCGAATCTATTGCTGTATGAGGGCTTTCTCCACGTCTCGACCCACTTACAGACGTTATTCATTTGGTTGATAGATCGATCATAACAAGACATTGTTAAGGGATTGTTGAGCTACTTTTGGTTTTATGTGAACAACGCCAAAACTAACCAAGTGATTGATGCCAAAAAAAGATTGCAAACTGTCTAAGAAAGAGTAAAATTCTTTGTGGATGATAATGATATTCATTATCGAAATATAATCATATAATTATACACTCATATCATATGAAGGGATGTCTTTTCATGATTCAAAAATGGGGTTATCCAATCGCCGCAGTTGTTCTCGGCTCTTCCTTGCTCGCCGCTTGCGGAAACGCACAAACACAAACCGAAGAGAAAAAACCAGAAGCCGCGCAGCCTGACAAGCCTGCCGCTGCTGATCAGTCTGCATCAGCGAGCACTGCTTCTGCTCCTTCTCCTGAGCTGCAAGCTTCTATTGATCAATACCGAAAATGGGTCGTCGACCAAACCGACCAATTCGTAAAAGCAACAGAAAGCTTCACCACCGCCGTCAAAGCAGGCGATATGGAAAAAGCGAAAAAGGAGTATGCTCCAGCCCGTGCGTACTTTGAGAGAATCGAACCTATCGCAGAATCTCTCGGCGATTTTGACCCGTGGATCGATGCCCGCGAAGGCGATGTGCCTGATAACGAATGGCGCGGCTATCATAAATTGGAGAAAGCACTCTGGGAAACCAAATCGGTTGCTGACCAAGGAAAAGTCGCGGATCAACTGCTGCAAGATGTGAAGCAGCTCCGCGTAAAAGTAGAGAGCGTCGAAATCGATGTGCCTATGCTGGTAACGGGTGCGGTTGAGCTCTTGAACGAGGTATCGACGAGCAAGGTGACTGGCGAGGAAGAACGCTATTCCCATACGGACTTGTACGATTTCGCTGCGAACGTGGAAGGCGCTCACGAAATTTACAAAGTATTGAAGCCTGCTGTTACGGCGAAAGACTCTGCTCTTGCAAATGAAATTGAAGCTCGCTTCGCTGATTTAGACAAAGCACTCGCACCATACCGCAAAGGCGACGGCTATGTGCTGTACACCGAATTGAAGGAAGACCAGGTGAAAAAGCTGAGTCAGTCCCTCGATGCATTGGCTGAACCATTGTCCAAAATGGGTACGATCGTAGGAGGCTAACAAGATGAATGACAAGCATCTCGCAAACACCACAGCGAACAAATTCACACGTCGAGAAGCTCTGAAGTTGGCTGGTGTCGGGGGGATTGGACTGCTGTTGGGGGCGACTGGGGTCAATAGCCTTTTACCCTCCTCTCCTAAAAATGAGCAGACAAGTGCCACTCCGACCGGTGCAGATGAGGTCATTCCCTTTTATGGCAAGCATCAGTCCGGGATCATTACACCTATGCAGGATTTTATCTGCATGGGTGCTTTTGATTTGACGACGACCTCGCTAGGGGATGTCCGCACCTTGTTTCAAAGCTGGACGCAGGCAGCAGCACGCTTGACTGCCGGCAAAAACGTCGATGAAGAGAGCGATAACACCCTTCTTCCTCCTGTCGACACCGGGGAAGCCATGGGCCTGCGCCCAATGAAATTAACGATCACATTTGGGCTTGGTGCTTCCTTCTTTGACGAGCGCTTTGGCCTTGCAGCCAAACGCCCAGCTCCCTTGGTCGATTTACCTCGCTTCAACAGTGATGAAATGCGAAAGGAATGGTCGGGTGGCGATATTGTCGTGCAGGTGTGTGCGAACGATCCACAGGTCGCCTTCCATGCCCTGCGGAATTTGGCCCGGATCGCTCGAGGCAAAGCTGTCCTCCACTGGCTACAGGAAGGCTTCCAGCGTACCAGCGCATCCGACCCGACTGGCTCCACACCACGAAATCTGATGGGCTTCAAGGATGGCACGAACAATCCGCAGGTGAACGATCCCGCTACCGCAAATGAAGTCGTCTGGGCTAACACTGCTGAAAGTCCTGCGTGGATGGCAGGCGGAAGCTACATGGTCATGCGTCGAATCCGCATGCGGATCGAGGTGTGGGATCGCTCCACCCTCACCGATCAGGAGAATACGTTTGGTCGTCACCGTCTAACCGGAGCTCCGCTTGGCAAAGCAAATGAGTTCGACGAGCTGGAGCTGGATCGCAAGGATGCCAAGGGCAAACCCGTCATTCCTGTGGATTCCCATGTCGCCTTGGCCCATATGGAGGGCAAGGTAAAAATTTTGCGGCGCGGTTACTCCTATTCCAGTGGAATGGATCTCAAAACTGGACAGCTCGATGCTGGACTTTTGTTCATTTGCTTCAATCGTGATCCGCGCAAGCAATTCATTCCGATGCAACAAAGGCTCGCATCCGTCGACCTGCTCAATGAATATATCACCCATGTTGGCAGTGGTTTGTACGCCTGTCTTCCTGGTGCAAGTGAGGGCGGATACATCGGGGACACACTATTTTAACCAACTACCAGGGATGGAGTGAACACCTTGAAACGCTATCTGTTTATCATTTGTACCTGCATGCTGCTATGGACATCTGCTCTGTCTGCTGCTGTAGCCGCCCCGCTGGTGCCAGAGCAGCTCAAGCAAATAATCGCCCTCTCTAGCGATGCCTTGATTAGCAGTGGAGATAACAACTGGGAAGAAGCAGCGAAAGCGATCAGCAGTATGAAGAGCATCTGGGAGGGCAATTCAGAAGAAACCTCCGCAGATGCACAAGCATTGACGCAAGCAATCGCGGAAGCAGAACAAGCCCTTGCCCAAGCGAAGGCGAATCCTGACACTGCAAAAGCAGCCATCTCCAATCTGGCAAAAGCAACGGATCGTTACGTCTCATCCAAAGAAGAAGGCGGTCAGCCAAAAGAACGCGCGCACAAGCAAATTGCCGCATTGCTACCTCTCTTGCAAAACAGCATGACAGCCATCACGGAAGGCGATCTGCCGAAAGCCAAGCAATCGTACAACAGCTTCGTCACCGGCTGGTACAAGGCAGAGGGTCTTGTGCGAGCGGAAAATGCCGCAATCTACGGGGATATGGAAATCAAAATCAGCAGTGCACGCATTGCCTTGAATACAGAACCACCCGACCCTAAAAAGAGCGCAGAGAAAGTACAGGCACTCATTACTACCGTGGACAATTATTTATCAGGAAAAGCAGGCCAACAGGCAGCTACGAATGCTTCTACTGAGCAGCCGTCCATCTCGTCTCTACTGGAACTCCTTGCCTCGGTAGAAACAGATATCGCCAATCAGGATGCAACCGCTGCTTCGGACAAAATGGAGACCTTTATCACCGCTTGGCCCTCTGTGGAAGGCGTGGTCATGACTAAATCACAAGCTACCTACAGCAGCATCGAAGCCAAGATGGTCGCCATCCCGACACTCATCCTGTCCAATCCCCCGCAATGGGAAAAGGCCACGGCTCATCTTGCGGAAATGAAGACAGAGCTGGCGCCATTTGCGACAACGTCCTCGTACACCGCTTGGGATGCGGGACTCATCTTGTTCCGCGAAGGACTGGAGGCTATCTTGATCATCGTCTCCCTGCTCACTGTCCTGAACAAGTCAGGCAATGCCGACAAGCGCAAATGGATTTGGTCTGGGTCCATTGCCGGGATCGTAGTTTCCGCCATTCTTGCCGTCATCCTCAGTTTCGTTTTCTCCAACCTCTCCACAGGCAACTCGCGAGAAACGATTGAGGGAGTAACTGGACTGATTGCCGTCTTCTTTATGGTGACGATCGGTGCCTGGTTGCACAAGAAGTCCAATTTGCAGGCATGGAATCAGTTTGTCGAGAAATCTATCGGCTCTTCTTTGGCAAAAGGAGCTCTGTTGTCACTCTCCTTCACTGCCTTTCTCGCTGTCGCCCGCGAAGGGGCAGAAACGATTATCTTTTATATGGGGATGGCCGCTACAATCTCCATGACAGACCTGGTGGTTGGCATTTTGAGCGCACTTGTCGTTTTGGCCGTGATTGGTTTGGTCATCATCAAGCTCAGTGCACGTATCCCGGTTCGTCCGTTCTTTTTTGTAGCCAGTCTCTTGCTCTACTACATGGCGTTTAAATTCGTCGGCGTCAGCATCCATGCTTTGCAGGTGACGGGAAGCTTATCTGCACACAGCAGCGATTATTTGTTGTATGCACCAACTCTCGGCATTTACGCTAGCTGGGAAACGACGATCCCGCAATTGATCATACTCGTGATCGTTCTCGTCAATTTGTTCCTGTATTCGCGAAAAAAAGCAGCCACTCCGATTCCGCGGGTAAACTAAAAGAGAGAAAACCTGAAAAACGCAGCTCCTTCATGAGGGCTGCGTTTTCTTGTAAACCCCGATATTATTTTTGGCAATCATTCTTTATCGCAAGTTCACATTTTTTCTGTTATCGTTAAATATTTATGGGACAAGTTATGTTACCATATTACAGGTGTAACCTTCTTTTTACATTTTTCGTCATTAGAAGGTACGCGATTCGATACTAGGATAGGAGTTAGATATGGGGGCAACATCAAATTCTGTTAAAGTTGACGTCAAAACAACGCCACGCGTTCGACAAAATATGGTCTACCTATTAGTGAAGCAGCTTCGTCCACATCAATGGACGAAAAACCTGCTTGTCTTTGCTGCCTTGCTATTTTCCTTGCACAAAGTAAGTCCGGATGTCATTGGAAAATCAGTGCTGGCCTTCCTGCTGTTTTGTTTTGTATCTGGCTGTGTCTACATCCTCAATGATTTTGTCGATATCAAAAATGACCGAAATCACCCGGAAAAACAGTTCCGGCCCATGGCTTCTGGTGCATTGCCGCCAGCGCTCGCATTAGCATTCGGTGCGTTTTTGCTACTGGGTTCCCTTTTTAGTGCTTATTACTTTGACCGATTATTCGCGCTCGTACTGCTCGTTTACTTTGTGCTTAACGTCGCTTACTCGTTGAAGCTGAAGCATGTGGTCATTCTGGACGTCATGATTATTTCAGCCGGTTTTGTTTTGCGTGCCATCGGTGGAAGTCTGATGATTCAAACGCCGTTCACCCCGTGGTTTTTGCTCTGTACGATGCTGCTCGCGCTGTTTTTGGCCATCAGCAAACGTCGCCACGAGCTGATTTTGTTGCAGCAGGATAAAGGAACGCATCGCAAAGTGCTCGACAGTTATTCCTCCGAGCTGTTGAATCAGTTGAATACGATTGTGACGACCATGACGATCATCAGCTATTCCTTGTTCACTTTTACATCTGGACGCACGATTCACTTGATGTGGACCATTCCGCTCGTGATCTTTGGTATTTTCCGTTACCTGTATTTGATCACCGTCGCAGGCCAGGGCGGCAGTCCGGAAAAAGTTTTGTTGCAGGACAAGCCGATTCTCATTACGGTGTTCCTGTATGTTGTCATGGTGGCCGGGATTATTTACGTATTTGAATTTAAATAAGGAAGTATTTCCTTGCACAGATAGGTTGTGGATCAGGCTATGCCATCAATTGTTCTAATCATCATTTCCGTGGTCCTCAGCGCGTGTGGACAAGTCGCGATGAAGATGGGCGCATCCTCGCTCACCAGCAACAATGACATGCTGCTACTCAAGTTCCTGCACTATTTCACGAACCTGCCGATTATGGTGGGACTTGCGCTTTACGGACTTTCTGCGTTTATCTGGATTGCTGCGCTGGAAAAGGTGCAGCTTTCCTATGCTTATCCCATGGCAGCACTCGGATACGTGTTGGTAGCTGTGCTGTCCTTCTTGGTCTTCAACGAACCATTGTCCCTTACACGTATTGTCGGTCTGGCGATTATCGTCGTGGGCGTCGTCGTCATTTCCCAGTCGTAATCATCATGTAGAGGAGTTTTACCATGTTATATGCGGTAGCGCCGTTTATCGGCTGGCTTGTGTCCGGAATAACCAAATTTTTGATTAATTACCTCCGCTTTGGGTCCCGGGCCAAAGAAATGGTCGGGAACGGCGGGTTTCCCAGCACGCACACAACTGTTATGGTCACAACTGTGTTTTTGATTGGTTTGCAGGAAGGCTTTACTCATCCTGCATTCGGGCTGGGTGTGGCTGTGACGTTTATTGTGATCATCGATGCGACTGGATTGCGCAGAGCGGTAGGAAAACATGCAGAAGCACTCAACAAGCTCGCAAAGGAACATCCGGACGTGTTTCCCACCAAACCTTTGCGCGAAAGCATGGGACATACCAGATGGGAAATTGCCGGGGGTCTGGTGCTCGGGGTACTGCTTGCAACCGTATTGCATCTGCTGGCAGCGAACCTCCCTAACCTCATTGGCTAGTAGATTCGTAGACAGGAGATTATGTTCATGAATAACCGTACAGCTACGTACTCGTTCCTGCTCGGGACGACTTTGCTATTGTTTATGGCTACGATTGTGCTTAGCACATCGGTTTTATTTTTGTTCGGCGTATCCGTGACGGCTGCCAGCTTTTGGATTGGCCTTGTTGCGGCTTTGGCTGCGATGGGCGGGATGGTGTCAGTCTTCGTAAGTTCACGTCGTCGGGCCTGGTTTTTCTCCCTGTTGGCTGGACTGGCGATTGTGTCAGGCATCAGCTACTCCATCAGCGCCAATACGTTTGATCTCTCTTTTGACGGACAAACGTATCATCAAGAAGCAATCGTGAAGATAACCGAAGGCTGGAATCCGGTTCATGACCAGCCTATCCTCAAGCCTCCTGGTTCAAAAGAAGTGGAGGAGATGGATAATAGAGAGGTTCTCTCGGCCTTTCACCTGTGGATCAATCATTACGCCAAAGGTCCTTGGATGCTCGATGCCGTCATGTATAAACTGACTGGTCAGATCGAGGTTAGCAAAATATTTAACCTGTTGTTGATTGCATCGTCCTTTTTCCTGACACTCGCTGCCATCCAGACCGCTTTCCCAGAGAAAAAAGGGGCGGCGATTGCCTTCGCGCTGCTCGCAGCGTTCAATCCAGCGGTGATCACGCAATCGACTTCCTTCTATATTGACGGACAGCTTGGCTCACTCGTGCTCATCATCTGCGCTCTCGGCTATCTGCTGTATAAGCGCTACCATGTTTGGACGCTACTAGCGCTGTGCGCAACACTCATGCTGCTGGCGCAGATCAAATTCACGGCATTGGGGTATGCCGGATTGCTCGGCTTGGCGATTCTCGTGCTCTTCTTTTTCTACGATCGCCGTCAACACATCAAGAGCATGCTCGCGTGGCTTTCGGTTAGTCTGGTTATCACGGTAGGGGTTGTTGGGTACAATCCGTATGTCACCAACACGCTAACAAAGGGACATCCCTTTTATCCGTTGGCGGGTAAAGGCGCCGTTGATATCATGACCTCGAACAGCCCGCATGGCTTCAAAGACAATACGAGCATAGAAAATCTGGTTATTTCCTTATTTTCCAAATCGGAAAATATCGCAACTCCCCATAGCCCTACATGGAAAGTGCCATTTACGGTCACAGGGAAAGAGCTCGCCGTGTTCTACTCTCCTGACGTGCGTGTAGCCGGATTCGGACCGCTTTTCGGAGGAGCTATGATTGTCACATGCCTGATTCTCGTCGCCTTGCTTTTGGGGACTCATCGAAAAAAAGCGGCACCTTTCTTGTGGATCAGTCTGGCGCTCTTCGTGACTGTGCTCATTAATCCGGAAAGCTGGTGGGCGCGCTATGTTCCGCAGCTTTGGTTGATTCCACTCCTAATTGCGCTGGCAGTTTGGGATGTCCAGAAGGGCTTTTTCCGCCATGCGGGCAAGGTCTTGGTCGTCATCTTACTCGCCAATATGGTGATGGTAAATGCTTCTCATATCATTGGACAATCTGGCGCCAATGCGTTTGTGAAAAAGCAGTTGGAAGAGATTAAGGCAAGCAACAAAACGCTGGTCGTAGACTTCCACCATTTCAATGCGGTGAAAGTACGTCTGCAAGAAGCTGGCATTCCTTTCGTCGAGCAAAAGCTGGATAAAGGCGAAGAAGTCAAAGGATTTATAACTACGCGTGCGGTTTATCTCTTAAAGTAATGAGTAATCCCCTTCACAACCAAATGGAAGGGGATTTTTGTTTATCGCTGGCTAAAATGTTGACCTCTTTGCTCACCAAAAGTTACCCACCTGACAGACTGAGGGTAAATCGAAAGTGCCTCCAATTCAGCTCCTCCACCTACTTCTTAATTGCTTTTAGCTCTTTAGACAATTTTTGTTGACTTATGAGTATCTGGACCAAAGCAGCACTCGATACAAGGAATAATATCGTAGACAAGAGGCATGCTCCTATTCACAATAAGATAGAGGTAGAAGGAAAAGACCCTTTCCCTTCTACAATTTATAGAGAGAAGGAATGACCGCCTTACGGTGATTCTTCTTTTTCGTCATTCTTAGTGGCACGTAATGTTACATTAATCAAATCGCGAATTTGTACTTTCAACTCAACATGCTTATGGATCACCAACAAAGTCAAAATTGCGATAAGTATTGCAATGATGACTGTAACTGTTTCATTCATTCAATAGCCTCCTTTTATGTAGGAGTGGCCGTTGATTGGATCAGCTCCACCAACATTAGCTTTAGAGATTGCATACTATCTTCATGTGGCATACGAATAAACCAAGTCATCTTTTTCATATCGGGTTCGTAGTGCTGGATTAAGGCTTCAATTGCAAGCGTATTTCCTTTTTGAGCATCATCAACTAATTTACAAAAGTCTATTTCGGATAATGTCTCAGCTATTACCACACTACTCCCCCTTTTAGGCTAATATGAGTTTATTTCGCAAACGTTGTAGGGCCTGTACTTTACATGCGTGTAGTCGAGAGGGAGAAAGTTCTAACCTCTTTGCGACTTCTCTTTCAGATCTTCCCTCAATGACCACCTGTTTAATGATGAAACGTTCTCGTTCTGGTAGACTGTTCAGTAACTCCTCAACAAACATCTGGGAATCAACTTCTTCTGTATGACCGATGTCCCACTTTTCGTTGGTAAACTGAATTTCCATACGATATTTTTTCTTTGCCTCGTATTGCAACTTCCAAGCTGATCGTTTCAACTGCTGCCTTATCTTCTCCTCAAGTGATTGTTCTGTCATATAATCCCCCCTACCTACTAGGTAAAATAAATGGGTATTTGCTCACAGATTTTTAAGAAAAAAGGAGATCATACGTTCTATTATACCGCAAAAACTGGCAATTTTCGCCATGAAATTCAATATTTTGATACGTTATTGCATCATAGTTCTATGAGTATTTAGGATCATTTTCAAGCAGAATTCTTTATAACACCATGATAAACGGAACTTTTTCCCAGTCGGAACGTCTAACAAGTAAAGCGGGAAATTAACTTAGGGGGAGGTAATAGCCGTGGTAAAAACTTCGCTTCTCACATCATTGGCCTTGGCCATTTCAATTGGATTTTCAGGAATTATTGCTCCGTCAGTTTCTGCGAATACTCCTATACCAATTCAAAACGTTCAGTCCCAGCCTTTGATTGAACATGTAAAATCCATAAAAACAGAACATAAGGGTATTTTCTCAACTGCAATTACTGAAGAATGGTTTAACCCACAAAATGGTTTTCTACGAGAGGACAATTTTGTAAAAGAACAAGAAAAAATCACTTTAAAATCCAAGGTACGTCAATACCCTAACCAAAAATCACTGTTTAAAGAAACAATTGACCGGTATCAAGACAAGGATATTTGGACATATTTAAGTGTTGAGACTTTAAATGGGCAGCAAGTTAAAAAGATGAAAACCATTATTGAGCCGAAAAGTGGTATTTATCACATCGCGTACGTGAGTTCATCTACGGGGTTACCCATAAAAGAGTATAAATTTGATAACCAGAACGATTTATTGGCTACTTATGTCTACTTTTATGCTCAAGTAACCGATCTGAATGGTGAGATCTTTAAGGTTAAGGAGAAAAATTTAGAGATCGATCTGCAAAAAACGAAGTGATTATCACTTCGTTTTTTGCATTCTCAACTATGAGATTACACTTCGTAGAAATTGTTGATTGCATCAAAAAGTGAGTTATTATTTAGAAGGTTATGCGTCGATCCAGCATAGAAAACCATTGGCGCTTCTTTAACAATTCCAGAGAATGTATCAACATAGTAATCGAACCTGTCAGATCGGCTTTTGCGATAATTATCATCACCTTCCATGGTTACCCCAATTAATGCGGTGGCCGAAGTCTTTCTTCCACCTCCAACAACGTCTCCATCTAAATCATAGACCTTTTGACGATTGGCACTATCAAACACTTTATCCACGTTCTCTTGGTAAGGATCTCCTTGAAAATAGTATTGTGGTTGGATGCAAATGATATCAAAAATGTCTGTTCTGTTTGCAATTACCCCTAGATTATGAGTGATATTCTCTGCGTACGTTCCAAAGCCATAGTATGGCGCCCACATAAACTCTTTTTTATGTGTATTCCGGACTCTGTAAGCAATATCATTCAACAATTTAACCATTTTGTTCGAAGTCGGGTTTGTACTGCTGATCTTCTGATCAATTGGAAAAATCGTCTCTGTTCGGAAGTAAAATCCTTCGATACGGAACTTCCATTCCTTTTCACCTAAAATCTCGATACAAGTGTCTTCTACTTGTCGCATATAGGATCGATAGTCGGAATAAAAATCATCGATATTTTTAATTGTAGTAATATCATTACTAAGTGCTGGCAACGAAATATACAAGTCTTTATGGTCTACATCTGATGCTTTGTATTCAGGTAAAAAATCAGCAAGATCATCAATCATTTGATCAATTACAGCTTTACGGTCTGACTTGCCCTTTCGATAGTCAAAAAACACTCTATCCATGTTTCCCAGGTGCACTACGAAATCATGAATGTTAGTACCGTCGAAATCATTTAGCATCTCTGTTGTTACCGTACCATAACCTTTTCCCGTATAAAGATGAATTCCACGCATTCCTTTAGACATATTCACAACACTCCTATTTTAGATTCGGCGTAATTTTGACCGGTCATCATTTCGCCTTCACTATCTAGGTAAAAAAAAGAAGGGTTTGCTCACCCTTTTGGAAAGATTTTTGGAATCAAATTTGTTGTTGAAAGTGGCGTCTATCCGCCTAGCCACTTTTCTCAAATCAATAGGAACAAATGGAAATGCAAAATGATGAATTTATGTCAACCTACTACTAGCTTGTATGCTAGCTTAAATAAATGTAAAAATTTTCATAATTGTTTCTGGAAGACTATGGTAAAGTTTACTTGTGTTGATTATCCAGAAAGAAGGGAGTGTGCATCATGCCTGTTGAAACATTCAAAGCAACTGCCCATCTACAAAAGGGAATGGTTGTGAAGGCCAGTTCCAGAAATTTCGAGATAACCATCGATGAACCGAAAAGCTTGGGGGGAACGGATACTGGGATGAACCCGGTTGAACTCGTGCTCTCCGCATTAGGCGCCTGCCAATCTATCGTTGCCAGAGTATATGCGAGGAAGTTTCATATTCAACTCGACGATTTTTGGGTAGAAGTCGAAGGCGATCTCGATACAGATGGCTTCATGAACAAATCGGATGTACGACGCGGGTATTCCGAGATTCGATACACCTTTCATATCAAAACCGATGCTCCTAGAGAGCAAGTAGAGTCTTTTGTGGAGTTTTTGGAACAGACATGCCCGGTTGGAGATACGATTGCGAATCCTGTCAGTCTTAAATTAAACGGAATTGTTATTGAAAAGCCGAGCGAGATAAAGGCGAATGAGTAAAATAAGGCTCCCAATTGGGAGCCTTTGTCGTATTTTTGATTTTTACATAAACACAAAGTAAATGACCGCTGCCAGCACCAAACGGTAAATCGCAAACGGTGTCAGCTTAATGCGATTGATCAGCTTCAGGAAGAAACGGATCGATAGAAGCGCAAACACAAATGCGCTAATAAAACCGACGACGAAAAATGGAATGCTGTCCATCGTAATCGCATCCCAGCGCTTCAACAGCGACAAAAAACTTGCGCCCGCCATGATCGGCACAGCCATAATAAACGTGAAGTCTGCCGCCGCCCGATGGCTCATACCCAACAGTACGCCCCCCGAGATCGTGGAACCCGAACGGGAAAAGCCAGGCCACAGGGAGAAGCATTGAATAAGTCCGACCAGAAACGCTTGCTTGTACGTAATTTGGTCAACCGACTCGATCTTGGCACGCTTTGGTCGGAACCAATCCGCAGCCAACATGAGCAGAGCGCCCAGCACCAGACCGATTACCACGGTCTTCGTGGAGAACAAATATTCATCGATGTAGTCGTCAAACAGAACACCCAGAATCCCCGCAGGAATCAAACCGACAATGACCGTAGCCAAATTCAGCCGAGGTCCTGCCGAAACCTCACTCTTACCCGCCAGCTTGTTCAAGCCGAGCAAGCTCATGAACCGATCCCACATCAAAACGACAACAGCCAAAATTGAGCCGAGCTGAATGACAATCTTGAAGGTGTTCGCCACTTCTGGTGAAAACATCTCCTTCGTTTGGAACAAAAAGTCATCCACGATAATCATGTGACCCGTAGAGGAAACAGGGGCAAACTCAGTCAAACCTTCTACTAGCCCCAGCACAATCGCGACAAAAGCTTCCCAGAGACCCAAAAATTCCACGCTCCTATGAATGATGTCCAAAATCAATATGCAGCAGCCACCCTGTAAAAGAGCAGACTACTGCTTCTAGCATTATAACGTTCATCTCCGGTACAAAGTTACATTGTGATAGAAAAACCTTCAGGCAAATTCTTGAGAAGGTGCCTCACAGTAATAACTATCACGCTCTTTCTATTTTACCTTTGCAAGATGTGAATCGAAAAGCCGCGTTGGAAGAAGCGAATTTCCAGTCCAAGCGCCTCTGGAGCCCGCCCCAGCTTTGGAAAAAATGGCGGGGAATTTCAGCTTCACTTATGAATGACATCCTCGAAACTTCTACCTTTGAAGCGCTCCCGCCATTTATTCCGAAGCGGACAGTCATACCCCTTGCGGGGCGTAGGCCGAAGCGTAGACTGGAAATTCGCTTCTTCCCCCACCAAAACCCCTACCGATTCACATATTGCAACGTCCCTTCCCCCATGTCACCTAGTCGCCAAAGCGCGATTTTCTCGATGCCCGCCTTCTTCGCAACTGCAACCCATTGAGATAGCGTCTCTTCATCCGCATACCAAACCGTGTGCTTTTGTCCGTCTTCACCCATATAGTCGAAGTACAAACTGCCACTCGCTTTATCCCGTTTTGGCGGCTCGATACTGGAGATAGCAAAGTCTGCTGCCTGTTTTTCCGTCACAGCCGTCACTTTTCCATCAGAAGCCCAATCAAATCCGCCTACAGAAAGGGCCATGATTTTGTCACCCGGCACTTTTTGCATGCGATGGGCAAGCTCCTCAATAAATGCATGATCGGCTTTGGGACCTGGCTCTGTATTCGTACCGTACAAATTATACGCCATCATGACGTAAGTAGGCCCCTTTGGCAATGCCAACTCTTCAATCGGCGCGCGAGGCTCCAATACGATGCGAAGCGACTTCCCCTCCTGCTCCATATGCTGGTACAAGGTATGGATAAAAGTAAGGAAGTTGTCCCAGTCCTTCTCGTCAATTCTCTCATAATCGATTTCTAAACCATGAAAGCCATTCTGGATCACAGCATTCTTGATCTCCATAATGTGCTTGGTACGGCTATCATCTGTCGCCATGAGCCTACTGACAATCGACGGGTCCTTTTGAATCTGCGTGCCATCACGGTTAAGACGATCATTCACAATAGTCAAATCGAGATCGACATAGCTGCCCTGCTTCGAAGCTTCCTTGATCTCAGGCATCGCCTTGGTCATGCGGTCTGTAAAATGCAGCTTGGCATTTTCATCAAAATACGCCGCGAAGACTTGCACACTGGACAAACCATCTGTCATCCTGCGGAAATCCTCCAAACCGGATTCCCACTGCCAGTCTACCACCCAGGCAGTCAATTCCGTCGTTTTGTTGGCAGCATCTACAATCTCCAAGCTTTCGATATCATTCCATTTCATCATGTACCACACGAGGGTGATACACACTACTATCAGAAGAGCAGTCAAAATGATCGATCGTTTCTTGATGTTTGACACCTTACACGGATCCCCCTTGTTTCGGATTTAAAAGGTGTCGATGACCCAGTCCATTGTGGCAGAAAAAACTTTCTTGATCGAACTGACGACTCCTGCAAGCCCTGTCTGCACATTACTGAACAGCATCTGCTGGTCACCATTCGGTTGCCCCAAGGACTCTATCTTTACATCCGCAAACACCCCGTCATAAATGTCGTCCTTTTTGTTCCCCTCACTATAGGCCGCTTCCAATGCGACACCACCGCTGCTAATGCTTGGGTCGATCTGTTGCTTATCCAAGCGCGGTATCTTGTCCACGGAAACACTGAGATGGTCACCTTGAACAGTCATTTCGAATGGACGCGTATTTTTTATGTTGATCGGGTATTTTTCCAGCTCGGGAGCACCAGACTCGCCTTGCTCTCTCGTATATACAGAGGCACGGTCGAAGGTCAAATCCTCAGGATTCCAAATCACTTGGCTCAATTCCGTCTTGAAAAGCTCCTGAACCTCTCCTTTTTCCTTCTTCTGCTCGACGCGCAGCTCATTATCATGCAGGACGACCCGTACAAAGCTACCTTTTTCCTGATCATAGCGCAAATAAATCGACTGTTTGCCGATTACATTCCCTTCCAGCTTGGCAGAAAACTTGATATCTTCCTGGCTGTCGCTGTTTTTTAAATATAACATGCCAGAGCCAGTAGCTGGAGAGGTCAGGACGATCTGATCCTCCATAAATTGCGCGGCCCCACCGAGACGATCCCACTCGTTGGCCTGCTCTTCATCGCCGCGAACGAAGCGAATCTTTTCGTCGGTGTCTTTTTGGATGCGCATCAACAAATGATTCGTGTACCAGTAAGGCTCTGGCTGCACGCGAGTCAGGTTGTACAGATCACCCTCCCTGTCGTTGTAGGCTTTTCCTTCCCGGTTAAAGTGCATCGTAAAATACTTTTTGATATTCGCGTCGTTCGCATCTGCTACCAAGCGATTCATTCCGCCATACAGGGTGTTCGCGTGCATAATCATATAGGCACCCGGGACAAAGCCCAATTGATCCATATACGTATCATTCATCAGCTTGTAGTCTGCGTTGATTCTCGCTTCCATCTTGTTTCTGTCTTCTATCGGGATCATATTGCTGTCACGGATAAAGTCCATCAAGTAGTGGTTATAGTAGCCCACCTTTGTTTTATTCGTTAATTCACTCTCATCCTTTACCCCGATGAAATTGCCCTGATCATCAAACACATTGATATACGTCAACCGATAGCCGTTGGAACCGAGCTCCCAGAAGCCATTTTCCATCATTTTTTTCAAGTCTTCCGGCTGCAGGAATTTGTTCTCGCTGTTTCCCATCTTGTTGCCGTAAGACAATGCCGTTGCTTTGAAGTTGTACTTCTCCAAAAGCGGCTGGGCAAATAAGCTCGAATCGTTGCGACCATCTTCAAAGGCTAAGAACAGTGCCTTGTCAGGAAGTGGCTTATTCTTCTTGTAAAAGTCCAAGATATCTTGTTGCGAGATCGTTTGATAGCCCTGGTCATACAACGCCTGAAGCTGCTCGTCCAATTGCTTCTTGGCTACTAATTTCGGTGTACCCGAACGACCTACACCAAAATAAGAAATGGCGATAAAGCCTTTTTCATTCGTCCAGCTCGCTTTATTCGGTTCCTCGTACCTTTTCCAATCAAAGACGGCATTGAATAACATGACGCCCAAGACGACTAGGATAGCGACCTGGATCAGCGTCTTGATGAATTTATTGCGATCTTTTTTCCGATAGTCCAAGACATCGCTCGTCGTTTTCCCCATAACTCCTGACACCCTCACTCCCTTTGTCTTTCCCTCTTAAAATGGCAGTCCAAAGCCCTTCTTGTTCTTCTTTCGGGCTTCCTTTTTCAATCTCGCTTCGACATCCTGTGGCGTTTCTCGCGTACCCCAAGTAGATTTCCAGAATGTCACCCAAGCTACTGGCATCTGCCATAACAGCACCAGCTCATAAAACACACAAAAGACAATCCCGAAAACCCACAGCTTGCTTCGACGGAAAAACAGATGGGCCAAGCTCATTAAGAGCGCCATCAACAGCAAGCCTATTAAAAACGTACCCGGGAAAATGTGATGAACGAGCGGAACGTATACGAGGTTGTACAGTACGATGACGGGAGCAGCGATAGGAACAATTAGACCAATGTAAAAGAAGATCGCCATAAAAGGCTCCTTGCGCCAAATAAAGCCGCTGGCACGCAAAGATTCCCTCAACCACGAACGCTTCCAGCGCATCTGCTGCTTCAAAAATACGTTCATGTCTGACGGCACAATCGTCGAGCAAATCGCAGAATCCTGATAACCTGTCCGATGTGTTCGCAGTATAAAGTTGGTCATGCTTCGGTCATCGCCAAAAGTGGCGGGTTGCCCGAGAAACTTCTGATTCAGCCATGCTTCAGAATGCTGCAAAATCAATTCCTTGCGATAGCAAGACAGCGGCCCAGACAAGCAAGTGACACTGTCAAACCACGACTCAGCCGCCTTCATGATACGAAAAGCAATGTAGTAACGAACCGTTTGCAGCTTGGTGATCGCGTTGGTGAACTTGTTTTCCACATCCGTACGCCCTGCGACACCACCCATTTTCGGGTCTTGGAAAGGCTGTACGAGGTTGCGAATCGCAGTCGGTTCCAAAAAGCTGTCCGAATCAACGAAGACTACCAAATCGTGCTTGGCCATTTCCACACCTTTTACCAAAGCGACCCGTTTCCCCCCGTTTTCCGGAAGAATGTGCATCTTCACACGTTCGCGGGTCATATAGCGCTCGGCCTCGTTATGAATCATATCGATGACCTTTTGAATCTCTTCTGCTGATCGGTCCGTCGAGCGGTCGTCTACCACGATGACCTCCAGCTTATCAATCGGGTAGTTCTGATTCACACAACTCAAAATCGTCCGGTGAATCCACTCCTCTTCGTTAAAACACGGAATAATGATGCTCACGCCCGGTGTATAGTCAGGATTGACGGGAACCTCTCGATAAAGAGCACCGAATAAATACCGTGTCAGCAAAAAGGCAGCGGCAATCAAGCTGTACAAATACAAGTACATGTTGTATTTGAAATAAATCACGCTCTCCGCGCGCATGAGCACGATAAACGCCGCAGCGACAAACAGGGAAGAACTAGCGATATAAATGGCGTAACCCCAGCGCTTTTTGCGAAAATACTCGGTCAGCGGTTTGGAAAATTCGAAGGCGAGCATGAACTTCTGACGCCCGTCCTCTTCCTGCGTAAACCGGCGAACGACCGTTGCATCCAGCTTCACCGTTGACTCATAGCCTTCTGGCATTGTGCCTGGTGGGATCGTGCATTGGATCATAAACACTTGTCCCACCTGGATGTCTTCCATCTCAGAATCTAGTTCAACTAATAGGCCCGTCGAAGAAATGTCGACGGCTCTGGCCTTGATTCCATCCTGGACCCGTTGTTTCTTGGTCAATAGCGTCACCGGGAAATCCGCCATATAGCGCAGACTCAGCATCCGAATGCGATTTAAATATTCCGGGTCCTCCAACTGTCCTGGCTCATCCGTATCTTTCGCACCGCGTCGGTCCACTTGGACACGAATTTTCTCCGGATCTGGCACATTCGATAGCACGCGCCTCTCCGTTTTGGAAACCGTCAGCACTTCTTCGATTTTCTCTTTCTTTTTCGGCTTTATTTTCTCTATCAACTGTTTCATCCCTGTCGCTCTCTCCCCTCCACTGCCTACAAGCTCCAGTAATGAAATCCACTGTTTTCAAAGTCAGCTTTGGAATAAATCTCTTTTATATCGATCATGATTTTTGCTTCGTTCTTGCCGTACATCGCGGCAAAATCAGCGACTTCCATCTGGGCAAAGCGAGCATGCGGTACCGCTACAACCACAATGTCCAAGTCATGGAGAGCCTTCGTTTCTGACAACTCGATGCCGTATTCCTCATATGCCTCCCGAGGATTTACCATCGGGTCTACGACTAGTGGATTGATCCCGTACTCCCTCAGCTCCTCAATGATATCCGTCACCTTGGTATTTCTGATATCCGCGCAATTCTCTTTGTAGGACAGTCCGAGTATGCCAATCCGTACATCCTTGAGGTCGAGCTTTGAACGAACAGCCATTTTGATAATTTGTTGGGCCACATATTTCCCCATGCCATCGTTAATGTGTCTGGCCGCCAAAATGATGCGGGAGCGATAGCCGCTGTCTTCTGCTTTGTATGTTAAATAGTAAGGGTCGATACCGATGCAATGCCCGCCAACCAAGCCCGGTGAAAAAGGAAGGAAGTTCCACTTGGTTCCTGCCGCTTGCAATACTGCTTTCGTCGGAATATCCATCTGGTTGAACAGCATGGCCAGCTCATTCATAAACGCAATATTGACATCCCGCTGAGCATTTTCAATGACTTTCGCCGCTTCCGCTACCTTGATGCTTTCTGCTCGATAAACGCCTGCCTTGATCACGAGCTCGTAGACGCTTGCTACGATTCCCAGTGTTTCTTCATCCATCCCCGATACGATCTTGACGATGTTTTCCAGACGATTTACCTTGTCTCCCGGGTTGATGCGTTCAGGTGAATAGCCGACCTTGAAGTCTAGGCCACAACGCAGGCCCGACTCCGCCTCGATGATTGGCAAGCAGACGTCTTCGGTTGCCCCTGGATAAACGGTTGATTCAAAGACAACGATTGACCCTTTTCTCAACTGTCTGCCAACCATGCGGGATGCACTTTCTACATATTTCAGGTCGGGGACATTGCCGCTTTTGACCGGAGTAGGTACTGCCACGATAAAAAATCGCGCTTCCTGCAATCTATTTTCATCTGAAGTGAATTCAATAGCGGTGTCACTCGTCAGCTCCTGATCCACGTCAGCATCATGAAAGTGTCCCTTTTGATAGGCTGCTACCTTCTCTTTGTTTACATCGAATCCAATCACAGCAGCACGCTGGGATAGTGCCATCGCAATCGGCAAGCCTACGTACCCAAGACCGACGACAGCAATTTTTTCTTTCCTCTCCACAATCCCTTCGTACAAACTCATAAGCTGGCTCCCTCTCCCTGTTCTATTTTGGCTTTATTGGCCAAACATCGCTGTCATGGGTACAAGCGTGTATCCCTTGCTTCTAAGCTGATCAATTACGATTGGTAGCGCCTCTATTGTGTGAATGTCATCGAGCATATGCAGCAGAATCACGCTTCCGCTCCGCGTCTGCTCCATAATGGTTTTGACGATATCGTCCGCACTCCGTTTCTTGTCGTAATCGGACGGCGTCACATCATAAATCGTAATATCCTCGTAGCCCGTCGCTGCAATCGCCTTGAGTGTCTGTTCGTCAAACGCCCCAGTTGGCGGTCTGAAATACATCGTCGGCTTCTGCTGAATCGCTTCGGTAATAATCTGATGGGCTTTGACAATCTCTTTTTGCAATGCTTCCGGCGCTATTTTGGTATTCACCGGATGAGAATAGGTGTGGTTGGCTACGTCGTGTCCCGCTTCCGCAATCGCTCTCGCCAAGTTTGGATTTCGCTCTACACCATCTGCACGAAGGAAAAACGAAGCCTTTACTCCTTTTTTGTCCAAGATATCGAGAATCTTCGTAACTGTTTGATCCGTACCCCAATCATCGAAGGACAAGGCGACCATCTTCTTGTCTGTTTCTTTTCGATAGATGAGATTGGGCTTGGACTCGTGATACGCCGCATTGATTTTTGCTGCATCAAAACCCGGAATTTCTTGCAGCGGCTTACGCTCCTGGCCTTGTGCAATCAACTCGTGTAATGGGACGAATCTGTATCCGACATCCGTAGCTGCTTCTGCGAGAAGACGGATGTTTTCGATTACAGACTTGTTCTCCTCTGTGTCCATCGCGATGATGCCGCCGCGATTCATGTACTTTCTTAAGTAATGATTTTTTTGCTCTTCCGTCTCTTTTTGCCAATTGTGCAGAAACAGACTGGAGGACACGACCGCTTCTTGTCCATTGTGAGCAGCTACCAATCGAAGATCGTCGGAGTAATCGCCCAACTTCGTTCTGATATACTGCGGTGTTTTGTCGGTCTCTCTTTTGATGATCTCATTAGCCAATTTGATATCTTCGTACATTTTCTCGTAAGGTTGGCCCTGCAAATCCGACTTGTTCAACGTATTGTTTTCGATCTCGTGGCCTCTGGCGACAATTTCTCGCGCAATGTCAGGCTCTTCCGCTACTCTCATTCCTGGCATGAAAAAAGCTGCCTTGATGTGGTACTTGTCCAACTCATCGAGCAGTCTTTTCATCGTGTCCTTATCTGCCATCCCATTAAAAGTAAGAGCAAGCTGTCTTTGCGTCGTGTAGACCATAGACACTGCCTTGCTCTTTTCCCCTTGGTAACGCTCGATTTTTTCAGGTTTGGCTGGCGCTGGATCGTTATCTGCACCGTTTTCTTTCCCCTGAAACGGTGAACAGCCTGCCAACAATGCCACGATCGCTACCAGGGAGATCCAGTGAAATAATTGGAACCCACTGGCCCCTTTTTTATGACTAATCATGATTGTCCCCTTTTCATGTAAGAAATGCCCTTTACGCATAAAAAAACGACTATTTCATCTGCGTAACAAGTAAAGTGTAATCAAACACTCATCCGCAAAAATGAACATAGTCTACCTCCACACGCTAGACTAACATAACCACCTATACCAAACAACTTTATGAAGCGGTTTCAAATATGACAATTTATGGAGAACATAAAAAAAGACGAGCCTCATCGGGCCCGTCATTCGCTGTTACAGTTTGATCGCGATTAATTTTAGTTCCGTTAATTCCTCGACGGCATACTTGATACCTTCGCGGCCAAAGCCACTGTCTTTTACACCGCCATACGGCATGTTGTCCACGCGGAACGTCGGAATGTCGTTGATCATCACGCCTCCGACCTCCAGCTCTTCCGCTGCACGCATAGCCGCGTGAATGTCACTCGTATAGATGCCTGCCTGCAAGCCGAATCGGGAGTCATTTACCGCCTCAATTGCTTCGTCCATCGTCTCAAACGGTGTAACAACTACGATTGGACCGAATACCTCTTGGCAAGAAACAGCAACGTGTGCGCCCACATTCGTCAGAATCGTAGGAGCAAAGAGGTTGTCGCTGACAGCCTTCCCGCCAGTAACTACATGTGCCCCTGCTTCTACTGCTTCCTGTACCCATGCTCCCATGCGTTCATGATCCTTGGCGGAGATTACAGAAGACATGTCTGTCTCTTCGTTCAGCGGATCGCCCAGCACGAGCTTTTCAGTGCCTGCCTTAAACTTCTCCAGGAACTCTTCGTACTTGCTCTGGTGAATATAGACGCGTTGCAGTGAGATACACACTTGACCACTAAAGGAGAAGGCACCTGTCACACAACGATCAATCAACGCTTGCGTGATTTCCACGTTGTGGTCGATGATGACTGCGGAGTTGGAGCCAAGCTCCAAGGTCACGCGCTTGAGTCCCGCTTTGTTTTTCATCGCGATTCCAACCGCAGGGCTTCCCGTAAAGGTGATCGCGGCAATACGGCTGTCACTGACCAGCTTTTCGCCTACGACTGCGCCTTTTCCAGGCAAAATATTGAGCGCTCCTGCTGGCAAGCCTGCCTCTGCGAAAATATCGGCCAGGATCAGCGAGCTAAGCGGCGTCTGACTCGCTGGCTTCAGCACGACGGTATTTCCTGCGGCAATAGCAGGCCCGACCTTGTGTGCTACGAGATTAAATGGAAAGTTAAAAGGCGTGATCGCGCCGACTACGCCGATTGGCTTGCGTACCGTGAAAGCAAGACGTCCTTCACCACCCGGTGCTGCATCGAGTGGAACCGTCTCTCCGTGGATGCGCTTCGCTTCTTCTGCTGCGAACTTGTAAGTCTGGATCGTCCGAGCGATTTCTACACGACCCGTGCGAAGTGGCTTGGCGGCTTCCTGTGCGAGGATGACCGCCAGTTCCTCCTTGCGTGCTTCCATAATCGCAGCGGCCTTTTCCAGTATCAAGGCGCGCTGACTGGCTGGCATTTTCGCCATGACTTTGGCAGCAGCTTTTGCCGCCTTGATTGCCTCGTCAACATCATGATCGTCTGCCTGAGCGATTTCAGCCAGCAGCTCCCCAGAATAAGGGGAATAGAGTGACGCGTATTCTTTTGCTTCTTTCCATTGTCCGTTGATGTAGAGATGCTTTTTCATGAGTATGGAGAACCCCCTCGGGCGTTTTAGTTCGTCACGTATTGGCTTTTCAGAACATCTGTCATAATGTCCAGTGCCTCTTCCAATTGCTCGTCTGTAATAACCAGTGGAGACAGGAAGCGCAGTACGTTGCTGTGGACGCCAGCAGAAAGCACGATGACACCAGACTCGTAGCAGCCTTTGGTCAAGCCAGCAACGAGCTCTTTTGCTGGTTGTTTGGTTGTTGGATCGATAAATTCGACAGCGCACATCGCCCCCAACCCGCGCACTTCTGCGATCACAGGGAAATCTTTTTGCAACGCGTGGAAATGTGCCTTGATCTTGTCCCCGATCACCTGTGCACGACCAGACAGGTCTTCGCGCTCCATTTTTTCAATGACTGCCAAAGCCGCTACGCAGCCAAGCGGGCTTCCTCCATAGGTACCGCCAATCTCACCTGGGTTTGGCGCGTCCATGATTTCTGCGCGTCCCGTAACCGCAGAGATGGGTAAGCCTGCCGCGATGGATTTGGACATGGTGATGAGATCTGGCTCGATACCGAAATGGGTAGAAGCAAACATGGCACCAGTACGACCGAAGCCTGTTTGAATCTCATCGGAAATAAATAGGATTTGATGCTTTTTACAAATGTTATAGACACCTTGAACGAAGGACACAGGCGGAACGATAAAGCCGCCTTCTCCCTGAATCGGTTCCATAATTACAGCAGCCACTTCTTCCGGTGCAACCTCAGTCAAGAGGAAGTCCTCGAACTGACGCACGCAGAATTGCGCGTACTCATCATCTGTCATGGATTCTGGTTTGTTCAGTGGATACGGGAACTGCGCTTTATACGTAGCTGGAGCGAATGGACCCATCTGGAATTTGTACGGCTTCACCTTGGAAGTCAGTGACATGCCCAGAAGCGTACGACCGTGGAAGCCGCGGCTAAAGGAAATGATGCCTGGGCGTCCTGTGTATTTGCGGGCGATTTTCACCGCGTTCTCGACTGCTTCTGCTCCACTGTTTGCGAGCATCGTCTTCTTTTCAAAGCTGCCTGGCGTGATTTGCGTCAGCTTCTCAGCCAAGGCCACATAGGGCTCATACATTCCTACGTGGAAGCAAGGATGGATGTATTTGTCCAACTGCGCTTTTAATGCCTCGACTACTTCCGGCGGACAGTGTCCTGCATTCAGTGTACCGATTGCTCCGGCAAAATCGATGTACGTATTGCCATCTACATCCGTAACCAATGCACCTGAAGCTGACTCTACAAAAACAGGGGTGTTGTTGCCGACACCTTTTGGAACGAACTGCTTTCTTTTTTCAATCAGGGCCGCTCCCTTTGGACCTGGCACACCAGCAGCTACGTTTACAAATTGACGTTGTTTGGACATATCGTTTCCTCTCCTCGTTCGAGATGGTATTAGTTGAATGGCTTGCTTGTAAATTCAACCACGATATGTAGCAATACCTATGCCAAACGCCAGAGCTTGATGAAATCGCGTTTCTGGTGCTACGGTCACATCGAATTATTTAAAAATGAATCAAAACACCAGAATGCTCGATTCATTTTTGAATTAACAATTCATTTTTGAATTACCTGGAACGAATCCGATATTTTTGCAGCTTCCGTACGACAGAAGGCTGGCTGATGCCGAGAAACTCCGCGATTTCTCCCGTGGTCCGGCAGTGCTCGGATGCATAGCGCAGCCATTTTTCCTCTACCTGCTCCAGTGCTTCGCGAAGCGACATCTTGGAAGTAGCCAGACTCGGCTCCATCGCTGCCTGCTCTTCCCCTGCCAACCTGATTTCCGCGGGCAGATGCTGAGAAGTGATCACCTCTTCATCCGCTGTGACCACCATTCTCTCCAAGACGTTCTCCAGCTCGCGCACATTGCCGGGCCACTCATAATGCATCAAGCCATGTGTTGCAGCAGGGTCCAGACGCTTGTCCATTCCGTATCGTTCATTGAGCGAGCGCACGACGCGCTTCAGAAGAGCGGCGATATCCTCTGGCCGATTTCGCAACGGCGGGACGTGGATCGGGACAACATTCAGGCGAAAATACAGGTCCTGCCGAAACTTCCCTTCCTTCACCATCTTCTCCAAATCGCGATTGGTGGCGGCAATCAAACGAAAATCCACGTCGCGGTACTGTGTGCTCCCAACGCGTTGCAACCGTTTTTCTTGAATCACCTTCAACAGCTTGGCCTGCAAGGTCAGCGGTAGTTCCCCCAGCTCGTCCAAGAGGAGAGTCCCCTGGTTCGCCATCTCGATAATCCCTTGCTTGCCCTGCTTGGCGGCGCCTGTAAACGAACCAGCCTCATAGCCAAACAGCTCCGATTCCAGCAAGCCCTCCGGGATCGAGCCACAGTTGATCTCCACGAATTGCCCACCCGCTCGACGGCTATTGCGATGAATTTCTTTTGCGATCACATTTTTCCCGACACCCGATTCCCCGAGGATCAGGACAGTCGAATCGACAGCCGCGACTTTTTTGATGAGACGCTCAATGGCTTGCATCGGCTGACTCACTGCCACGAAGCCCTCCTGATGCTTTTCACGCAGCTCCTCAATCTCGGTTTCAAACTGCTTGAGCTGCTCTGTCAGACCTTCGTAGCGCCGTTTCAATTCCATAATTTCAGTCAGGTCATGGGAATAGCTGATGATCGAATGCATACTGCCATCCTCGTTCCAGACGGGAAACGCCGTCACCATCAGCTTTCGACCGCCGGGTATTTCCTGCATGATCGTCTGCGGTGTCTTGGCATCCATGACTTTTCGCGTGACAGATGGAGAAAAGACCTTCCTTTTTTCCAGCTCGATGACGTTTTTACCCAAGAGCTCTTGCTTTCCAATGCCGTATATTTCATAGGACGAATCGCCAACCAGCCTGATGTAGCCCTCATGGTCCGTGATTAGCAAATGATCGCGAGACGTTTCAACAATCGCTTCCAATACGCGGCTCATCCACTTCTCCGTGCTCTCTTCTCTCTTCATTTCTTCGCCGCCTCTCACACGCCGTTGTATCCGATCTGTGTTTATTTTTTCATTATAGAAAACAGCAAGATCAACGACAACCTATGAAAAATATGTAAAAATAGCGATATTAACAAGCCTTGCGAGATGGAAAGGATGGTAGGAATGACGCCCACAGTCGGAGACATCTACTGTGTTTTTGTCGAGAGGCTGCAAAAGTACGCAGCTTGCCAGGTTACATCGGTAAAAGAGTCTGGCACGAGTAAATCCAACCTCATCAGTATCCTCGAGCTGGACTGGAGCAGCGCTACACTGCCTGATGAATCAGAGCTGCACCAGATGAAGCCCTTATATTGTGACTACTTCTTCTGTAACAATGTGCTCGAGCACAGCTATGTCGATAGTGTCGTGCCTAAAGGCTACATAAAAGCAGGGAATATACCCCCTCTCGTGACAGAAGAGACAAGGAGTTACGGCAGTTGGGATGTCGGAGGAAGCCTGTACCGTCAATACAAATGGAATCAAATTCCCCAGGAGCGTCGCCAGCTATTTAAGCAAGCCGCAAAAGATGACACGGTGATTTCGTTAGGCGGGGTGAACCTGCGCCGATCAATCAACGTCCTTCATGCCGACATCCTGCAAAATCTGACGGACATCTCTGAATTGGAAAAGCTCCCTTGCCTGACTCGCATCCATGCAGAGGAGCCGACCGATTCTTTGCTTGCCTTTGTCCAAAGCAATCCATTTATTCTGGAGCTGCACCTGGAAAAAGCCAATGGCTCTTCTCTTGATCTGACAGGAAGCCAACTCAGTAAATTCTCTCTCCAAAACGCGGACGGGCTGGAGTCATTGCATTTGAACGATTGTCTTAGGGAACTTATTCTGGACAAGGCCATTTCATCAACCCTGTGGATAGAAGCCGAACAGGATGGGCATTGGCTGACCGCTTCGTTCTCAGATTCACTGCCGCTTCACCGTGGACTCGACCATTTAGGAGCATTTCGTCTGCGTAATGTGACAGAGTTGGACTTGCAGCCACTCGTCCAGCGGTATCCCTCGCTCCGGGACATCCGTCTGTGGGGCAAACCTGGCACCCTCAGCAATCTGGGCAGTATCAAGCACTTGAAGGAGCTACTGACGTTTACGACCTACGATCTGTTTGGCTTCTCCGGGGACGAGTTCCCTTCGCCAGATCAATGTCCCAAGCTCTCCTCGCTCTGGATGACGAGCCTCCCGGCAGAAGCGGCCAAGACCATTAAAGCCGCCTACAAAAAAGAAGTGAAAAATGGGCTGGATTTGTCCATCACCAAGCCGCGCAAGCCCGAATGGCTGGCGCATAATTTGACCAATCCGTTTCGCGATTGGGATGGCAGGGAGCACATCACAACAACCAACGCCAACAAGGCTGCCAATCTTTATAAAAAAATGAACACCGCGATCAGCGCGCTTGAAAAGCAAAGCAGCGAAGACACGACGAATGCGGAAGAAATAAAAACCGCTTTGCGTGCATTGGTCAAGGAGTACACAGAGACTTTCAACAAAATGGATCGCCGGACTGGCTTTATCGAAACGGTTGAGCGGGAAGAAATTTTCGTTGTACTCGATGAGCTGCTTCACTCGGCAAAAAGGAATTTGGCTACAGCGGGTGTGGAAGTAGATGTAGACGAGCTTTTTGCTATTTTTGATCAGACACGTGATTTTTGAGTGAGAAAAAAGACGCCGCCTCTCCTACAGGAAGGCGGCTTTTGTGCTTAGGCATTCTTTTTGATTACCCACGTACTCATGCAACGCTGTCCAGCTACGTTCACCGTTTTGATTGGCTCCAGGAACACGCCTTGCAGTTTTTCTGTCATGCCCACCATCGTCCGTTCATTTACGAGAAAACGGGTGCTTCCGTCCGGCAACAAATAACGTTCGTTCCCTAGTGGCTGCACAGCATCCTCAATCCCAATCGAGGACGCAAGACGCATGAATAGAATGCCTTCTGGTTTCAGTACCCGCCACAGCTCCTCCAGCATCTGGCGAAAATGCTCTTCGTTTTCAGCAAAATGTAGAACGGCATTACTGATGATGATATCAAAGCTTTCGTTTTCAAAGCTCATGCTCTCAATCGGTTCCACACGAGCGCGCTCCGCTGACCAGCTCGGCGCCAGTTGTGATGCCATTCGCTGTACAGCCTCGATGGCTTTTGCCGATTGGTCAATCGCATACACCGAATAGTCATTTCGCAAAAAGTAGACCAAATTCCGCCCCGAACCGCAACCGGCATCGAGTATCTGCATTTCCTTCGTAACCCTTCCCTTTAACAACTGATCAAACAAGTAAATATCCATATCGCCAAACTGCTCGGCCAGATTCATGTTTATCACAGCCTTTATCCGTTTTTTCTTCAGTGTACCAATTCGCTCTTCATCTTCCAACGATGGTCACATGGAACGGATTTACAAAAATGATTGTTGACACCCTCTGACTACAAGTGTAATCTTTAAAACAGAATCAACGACTACAATTGTAATCGATGGAGGTGTCCTACTTGGACGAGCAACCGCGAATCTCGGATGCCGAATGGGAGATTATGAAGGTCATCTGGGCTAAGTCACCCGCTACAGCAGCCGATGTCATCCACGCCCTGCGAGACAACAAGACGTGGAAAGACAACACAATCAAAACCTTGCTCAGCCGCCTGTTGCAAAAGGGCATTCTCACTTATGAGCAGGTCAATCGAGTCTACTATTACTCTCCTGTGCTCACTGAGGAAGAATGCAAACGCCAAGAGCGCCAATCCTTTTTGCAGCGCGTGTACGGCGGAGCCTTAAAGCCCATGCTGGTTCACTTTTTAAAAGAGGAAAAGCTCTCGTCCCATGAGATTGACGAGCTGAAAAAAATCCTTTCTGAAAAGGAGAAATAAGCTGGTGGATTGGCAATGGCTCACACTCACCCTCAATCAAGCATTTACGTGGACACTGTATAACTCCATCGAGGCCAGTCTTCTTGTGCTCCTGATCTTGCTCTGCCAGCAGCTCGGCAAAAAGCATTTCCCCATCCGCTGGCACCACGCCGTGTGGTTCCTGCTTCTCTGGAAGCTCGCGGTTCCTTGGTCGATAGACAGCACGATCAGCTTGTATAACTGGCTGCCTACTTCTTCCTGGACATCCATGCAGGAAGCACACCCGCCTACAGAACCGATTGTTCTCGCTACAGAGGCACTAAATCGGCATGAATCTGCCTTCCAATCAGATGCCTCTTTAGTAAACAAAGCGAGCTTTTCCTGGATCAGCCTGCTTTCTCTCATCTGGATTGGCGGTGTCGCCATTTTCGCTGGCACCATGACTATCAGTACATACCGATTGCTCTCTCCGCTAAAAAACGATGAGTTCGTACAGGATGAAGCCATTTTGCGCGTCTTTTCCCAATGCCAAAAACAGATGGGCATCTCCAAATCTATTCCCCTGCGCATGAGTCACCAGATGACAAGCCCTGCTTTGATGGGAATCTGGAGACCGCAAATCTGGCTGCCCGCAAATCTTTTGGACAAGCTCAACGAGCATGAGCTGCGCCACATCTTTTTGCATGAGCTGGCGCATTGGAAAAGACGAGATATTCCTGTAAACAGCATCATGAGCGTGCTGCTGATCCTCAACTGGTTCAACCCGCTGTTATGGTACGCTGCTTCCCGCATGCGTCAGGATCAGGAAATGGCTTGTGATGCCTTGGCTTTGACTTATTTGCAGGAAACAGAGGTTCCCCGCTATGGATACACCATGATCAAAATGCTCGAGCTGTATGCCTGTCCCAAACAGATTCGCTTTACAGCCGGGTTCTCCAGCTCCAAAAAACAGGTGAAAAGGAGAATAGAAATGATTCGCCACTTTCAAAAACGGGCTTATACGTGGACCCTATCTGGTATTGTGGTCGTCTTGGCTTTAGGCGTCTTCACTTTGACTGATGCAAAAAAAGCACTAGGGAACGAGGTTATCTTCGCCGTCCCCGCAGAAGGTACAATCAAAAGCCCCATTGATCAAACAATCGGCTTGAGAATCGTAAACGACCTGAATACGCCCGTTCAGGCAGCCGCGGCTGGCAAGGTAGTCAAGGCTGAATACGATACAAAGACAGGGAAAGGCAACCAGATCATTCTGGAGCATGAAGGCGGGTATCAAACCGTTTACTCTCATTTGGAAAAACTGGAGGTCACCGCTGGAGTTGCTGTGACCCAAGGCCAGCTCATTGGTCTGTTGGGAAGTACGGGACGCAGTACGGGACCGCATCTTGCTTTTCAGATTCTCGAAAATGGTATACCTGTTGATCCAACGAAGCTGTTAGTCGACATAGAAGCAAAAGAATAAAGACCAAAGGCCACAGAAAAAACATCTGTGGCCTTACTTGTTACGCTTATTGATTCGTAGACAAATCTTGTTTGTTACCTGAAAGCACCTTGTACAGAATAAGTGCAGTCACCAAGGCAATACAACCGTTCAGATAAAAAGAGGTCGCCGCGCCAAACTCTTGCCATACCCAACCGGTAAGAAGGGATGCAGGCAACAAACCGATTCCTGTAACCATCGAGTACATACCCAGTGATGTTGCTTTCAAATCTTTCGGTGCAGAAGACGCAACCAATGACTTTTCTATTCCCTTCGTCAACGCGATATAAAAACCATACAGAATGAATAACAACCATAAGCCTGTTATCGAGTTCACCATTCCGAACCCAATATATACGAAGCCATATAGGATATAGCCAACGGTTAAAATGACTTTGTGTCCGAACCGATCGGAAATGGCACCTGATGTATAGGAAAACAGCGAAGCAACCAAATGAAGGACTAAATACAGTAACAATACACTCGTAGCAGAAATCCCGAGATCAGTTGCTCGCAGCAATAAAAAAGAATTGGACGAATTGGCAACCGTAAACAGCATAATGATCAAAAGCAATTGCTTGGTCTCACGATTTAACTTCTTCCAGCTCGGCTTTGTTTTCGGTTCACGCGAAATAACCTTCGTATTTTCCCGCTTCTCCTTGATGGCAAAGAGCAGGCAGAAGCCAATGGCGACAGGAACCAATGAATACAAGAAAACACTCTGGAAGTCTTTATTTCCATCCATCGTTAATAGGAGATATGCGATGCCGATTCCAATCGCCGCCCCGAGCATATCCATCATTTGATGCAAGCCAAATGAGCGTCCTTGCTTTCGTTTTCCTCCTGCTTCCGAGATGATCGCATCGCGAGGAGCTGTTCGTATTCCCTTACCGGTACGATCGATCAGCTTCCAGACAAAAACACCCACCCATGAACTGGCTATTACAAGGACTATCCTGCCGATCCCGGATAGTCCATACCCTAGTATGGCTAACAATTTTCGTTTCTTGGAACGATCGGAAACATAACCTGAGACGAACTTGAGCAGACTGGTCAGAGCCTCGGAAACTCCATCGATGATCCCGATAATCATCGGACCCGAAGAGGCAAGAAAGATCGGAATTAACGGGGTAACCATGTATGTACCCATGTCTGTGAAAAAACTGACGAAGCTGAGCAGCCATACGTTGTTCATGATTTGTTACAACCCAAAACGCTGTTTCGCCAGCTCTTTGAATCTCGCATTGTCGATTTCCTCTTTGGTAACGACTCCATCCACCCATTGCGTAAAGGACGTACTCGTCAACGTAACATTACCTCTCTCTGTCAACTGCGTAAGCAAAGGGCTTTTGTTGAACGGTGACTGTTCATGGTCAGCGATAATCGTCTGAATCTCGTTTAATTCCGTTTCATCCGTCACCAGCTTCTGCGAATCAAACGTATAGCCGATCCTCCAGTCCTTATCCTTGTGCCGGAGCTTCATTTCGAGTACATAATCGCCGTACTCCGTCTGTTCTTTTTTGATCCGAAACTCACCATTGCGCGAAGAGACGGTCTCTCCGGTTAACGGAACAGGCTTCAACGGCAGGTTCGAACCAAAACCCGTATCGAGCAAATACGTTTGTCCCTCATGTGTAAGCAAAATCGTGGCATGCGTCCGACCAATCGTGTAATACTCGCCAACGTCATGCCTATAAACAACTCCGCGAGTCAGATGGGCGTCAAAGCCATTTTCCAGCAAGAAGAAATAGAGCATCGGATTGAGCTCGTAGCAAAGTCCACCTTCGTTTCTGACCAGTAGCTTCTCCATGACGGACTGTCTGGAGATTACGCTCGTTCGCTCTTCCACAATGCACAGGTTTTCAAAAGGAATCGCCAATGCTGTCAGATCAAGGAGGCGATCCAATGTATCGAAGGTAATCGTTTCATTTTCTGGCATGCCGATTCTTTTCCGAAATAAGGCATTCAGCTCACTCATGCTTCTTCCTCCCACATCGTATCTTCCTCAAGTTTACACCAAGCTCCTCCCCGAATGCCTTACATATCGAGCAGCTTTAGCTTCCGATACAAGGTGCGAAGCCCGATCCCGAGTTCTTCTGCTACCCGCTGCTTTCCTTTCAAATCGCTGCCGTGCTTTTGCAGCGAAGCGCGAATGGCGTCCGCTTGTGCATCGGCGACCCTTGCTTTGATAGCTGGACCTGAATGCGAAGGAGCCACTGTAGGACGAGTACGAAGGCGCGGAGGCAAGCTGTCCGCAGTCAAAACCGTGTCTTGCTCCATGTTCATGGCGTACTCAATGGCGTTTTCCAGCTCCCGCACATTGCCCGGCCAGTGATAGTGCGTGAGCAGGTTGATGGCCTCCCGAGCTATTCCGAAGAAGGTACGTCCTGCTTGCTCTCCGTACTTCTCCATAAATGAAACGGCCAAGAGCTCGATGTCTTCCTTGCGCTCTGTGAGTGACGGGACGTGTATCGGAATAACGTTCAACCGATAGAACAAGTCGGCACGAAACGCTTTTTTCTCCACGAGCTCCTCCAGGTTCTGATTCGTCGCCGCGATGATTCGTACATTGATGGGAAACGACCGCGTGCCGCCGATGCGTTCCACGACCTTCTCCTGCAAGACTCGCAGCAGCTTGGCCTGCAACGAGAGTGGCATATCGCCGATCTCATCCAGAAAAAGCGTACCTCCCTCTGCCATTTCGAACCGCCCTGGCTTTCCTCCCTTTTTGGCTCCGGTAAACGCACCGTCCTCGTATCCGAACAATTCGCTTTCGAACAGATTTTCCGGAATGCTGGCGCAATTGATCGCGACAAACGGATAGAATGCTCGCGTGCTTGCCTCGTGAATCGCTTTTGCCAGATGTCCTTTGCCTGTCCCTGTTTCGCCGGTAATCAGTACCGTAGAGCTGCTGTTACCGATTTTCATCGCCATTTCTTTGACCTGTTTGATGGCTGGGCTGTTTCCCACGATTTGAGCCAGGCTATCCGTTTTGCCAGACGAACGGCTCCCTTGATGATCGATCAAACGTGGAACGGTTAACGATCCCCTCTGCACGCGAAGCACGCCGCCAATGAGCTGATTGTTGACAATGATCGGAGTGGCCTCGGTCGGAGCATCCAGCTTGTCAACGAGACAATTGGCGATCGGCAAGGAATGCGCAGCCATCCCGGATAACGACGGCAGCAGCATCCGTGAAATCTCCGCTGGCAGCAGCTCATGCTGGGACAGCAGTCTACGTGCGCTGGCGTTCGTGTGAATGACATTGCCACTTCGGTCAAAGGTGAAATACGCATCGGCAACGGTATCCAGCGCTCCCTCCAACAGCCGTATAGAGTCATCAGACGATTCGATCTGTCTCGTCGCATGGGACTGTACAATCGCCGTAATCATCTCGCTGACTTCTGTCAGGATTTGCTGGTATCTCTCTGTATGCTTGGACAGGCGATTTTGACCTTCCTTCGTAAAGGATGTGAGGGAAACGACCCCGATTGCATGATTGGCTACCTTAATAGAGGAGAGCAGCTCGACTTTGGCGGGGCAACTGTCGAGAAAACGGCATCCTTTGCACATTTCCATGGAGCCGGGTTTGTCTACCACATACTGACCTTTTGCCAACACGAATTCAATCGAGGGCACATGCACATTTTCGCCTTTTTGTTTCAAATAGCGCTCTGTACTCACGACCAAGAGGCCTCGCTCGTTAATTACCGCAGCATCCACGTTCAATATATCTGAAATGCTTGTAATGACCTTTTCGATGGCTGGTTTGCACAGATCCAACGAAACCATGGATATCCTCCCTACTTATTGTCCTTGCTCTCCATTTTACGAAATATTTAGATAGTTCACAAACGTTTTGCCACTGATGTTTGCCAATAATGACAACTTATTGCCACTTTTGTCACTGTCATGACGGTACAAAACACAGGCGGAACCTCGTAAAATCAGCTTTTTTACGATTAAGCATGGAGCATGTTACCCCGCGAGGTTCATTCCACACTTGGCACAGTGATTGCATTATAAACTTTTCAACTAGGGGGAGTGATCAACCATGGTAAACACGAACGAGGTATTCAATCTGCAAGGAAAGGTAGCCTTGGTGACAGGCGCTGCTTCCGGTATCGGACTTGCAACAGCGCAACGACTGGCCCAATTCGGAGTAAACGTCATGCTGCTTGATATCAACGAGGAGCTCGGGGAAAAGGCGGCACAAGAAATCGTAGCGGATGGCGGGGCAGCCCGTTATTTTACATGCAATGTAGTTTCCCAACAGGATTGTCGTGAAGTAACGCAAGCGATCGAGGAAGCTTACGGTCGCATCGATATTTTGTTCAACAATGCAGGCGTGATCAGAAGAAAGACAGTCGTCGAGCTGGAAGAGGACGATTGGGATCTGGTCGTCGATGTCTCCTTGAAGGGGGCTTACAACCTCTCCAAATTCGTCATTCCTGTCATGGCGAAAACAGGAGGAGGCAGCATTATTAACACAGGCTCTGGCTGGGGCATCAAGGGCGGTGACAAGGCGGCGGCCTACTGCGCGGCAAAAGCAGGCGTCGTCAATCTGACACGGGCAATGGCGATTGACCACGGTCCGGAAAACATCCGTGTGAATTGCGTGTCACCCGGCGATACCGACACACCTCTGTTGCGTGAAGAAGCGCGTCAGCTTGAAAAAGAAGAAGGAGCATTCCTCGTCTCCTCCGCCCAAGGGCGTCCGCTGGAGCGTCTCGGTTCTCCGCAAGATATTGCCAATGCCGTCCTGTTCTTTGCCAGCGATCTGTCATCTTGGGTCACGGGCTCCGTACTGGTCGTCGACGGCGGCGGTTTGGCTTAATGCATCGTTATTTCGACTGAATATTCCAACGAAGAAATGGAGGAACCATGTGATGAGCGTACAGCGTTATGCCCACCCGTATATTCCGAATTCTGCACCTGCAGTCAAAGAGAAAATGCTTACCGAAATCGGCTTTTCCAGCATCGAGGATATCTATGCGGACATTCCCGGGGAGCTGCGCCTAAAAGAAAAAATGAACATCCCGAAAGCTTTGACCGAATACGAGCTGGAGCGCCACGTCAACCAACTGATGAACAAAAACCAAACCACAAAAGAAAATATCAGCTTTCTCGGCGCAGGTTGCTGGCCGCATTTTGTTCCGGCTGTTTGTGATGAAATCAACTCCCGCGCAGAGTTCGTGACGGCGTATGCTGGCGAGCCTTACGAAGACAAAGGGCGCTTTCAGGCGCTGTTCGAGTATCAAAGCCTCGTAGCTGAGCTGGTCGATATGGATGTCGTGAATGTTCCGACCTTTGACTGGGCACAGGCCGCTTCGACTGCTCTGCGCATGGCAGCACGCATTACCAACCGTACAGAGCTTTTGGTCTCGAAAAATATCCATCCCGACAAGCTCTTGATCATCAAAAACTACACGTCTCCTGATCTTACCGTCACCTTGATCGACTTTGAGAACGAAACAGGCAGACTTGACCTAAATGATCTAAAAGCAAAGCTCAGTGTAGATACAGCAGCGGTTTACTTCGAAAACCCGACCTTCCTCGGCTCTGTGGAAGTAAACGGGCAGATGATTGCGGACTTGGCTCATGCAGCCGGTGCCATTTGCGTAGTCGGCGTCGATCCCATCTCTCTTGGCGTGATGGAATCTCCGGCGAATTACGGCGCGGACATCGTTTGCGGAGATTTGCAGCCGCTTGGCGTACACATGCATTACGGCGGTGGGCAATCCGGCTTTATCGCGACGCATGACGATCCGACCTACGTCATGGAATATCCGTCCCGCCTGTTCGGAATCGCTCCGACAGAGGTCGAAGGCGAATACGGCTTCGGAGACGTCGCGTACGACCGCACCTCTTTTGCCAAACGCGAAAAAGGCAAGGAGTCCGTCGGAACGCAAACCGCGCTATGGGGCATTACCGCAGGCGTGTACTTGGCGACGATGGGACCCGTGGGCATGGAAGAAGTCGGGCAAGGCATCATGCAGCGCTCCCAATACGCCGCCAAGCAGCTCTCTTCCATTCCCGGCGTAGAGGCCAAATTCTCCGCTCCTTTCTTCAAGGAGTTCGTGATCGACTTTTCGCAAACAGGCAAAACCGTCAAAGACATCAACGCTGCGCTTCTCGCCAAAGGAATTTTCGGCGGAGTTGATTTGACTGAACACTACCCGGAATTGGGTCAATGTGCACTCTACTGCGTCACGGAGGTTCACACCCAGGAGGATATTGATACACTCGTTGCCGCAATAAAAAACATCGTGTAAAAGGAGGAAACCGCCCATGAAAACATCCGAAGGAACAATCGGCAAAATGAAACGAATTCCGAGAGACCATAAGGTACGCCGCTTCCACCAAGCAAAGTGGGATGAGCCTGTCATTTTCGAGCTGAGCCAGCCCGGCGAGCGTGGCGTCGAGGTTCCACCTGTCGAGCCACAAATCGTGGAGACCGTAGGCGATGGCATCTCTCAGCTACCAGACAGCCTGCGGCGGAAAAAACGGCCGAATCTTCCCGAGATCAGTCAGTACCGCGTGATCCGTCATTACTCCCGCATTTCGCAGGAAGTGCTGGGGTCGGATTTCAACGTAGAAATCGGGCAAGGCACCTGCACGATGAAATACTCCCCGAAAATCAATGAACGCTTCGTGCGCTCGCCGAAAATGGCGGAGCTGCATCCGCTGCAAGACGAATCCACTGTCCAAGGGATGCTGGAGATGACGTATCAGCTCGATCTGTACCTGCGCGAGATTTCGGGAATGGACAAATTCTCGTTCCAACCGGGCAGCGGCACACAGGCGTTGTTTACCCAAGCCTCTATCGTGCGCAAATACCACGAATCTCGTGGCGAAGGAGAGCAGCGCAACGAGTTTATTACCACTCATTTTTCCCACCCGTCCCAAGCCGCGACGGCAGCAGTCAAAGGCTTCAAAATCATTTATGTACCTGCTGACGAAAACGGCTACCCTGATCTGGAAGCGCTAAAGGGCCTCGTCTCGGAGCGTACCGCCGCCTTTGCCGTAGCGAATCCAGAGGATACAGGCATTTACAACTCCCGCATCAAGGAGTTCACAGACGTCGTTCACGCCGCAGGGGGGCTGTGCTGCTACGACCAAGCAAACGCCAACGGCTTGCTCGGCATTACACGCGCGCTGGAAGCAGGCTTTGACATGTGCTTCTTTAACCTGCACAAAACCTTCTCCGTCCCACACGCTTGCGGTGGACCTGCAACAGGTGCCATCGGGGTCACTGCCGAGCTTGCGCCATTCCTGCCAGGACCGATCGTAGACTTCGACGGAGAGCGTTACTTCTATAAGCGTGACCTGAAAAACAGCATCGGGAAAGTCCGCAGCTTTTACGGCGTACCACCTGCTGTCCTGCGCTCCTACGCTTGGGTCCGGGCGCTTGGTGCTGACGGCTTGAAAGAAGTTGCTGAAATCGCTTGCCTCAACAACAACTATCTCTATCACAAAATCCTGCAAATCCGCGGTGCGAGCGCACCCTATATACAAGGCCGCCGCCTGGAGCAGGTTCGCTATAGCTGGCAGCAGTTAAAAGAAGACACCGGCATCACGACATACGATGTTCAGCGCCGGATGATCGACTTTGCCCACCATTACTGGACCAGTCACCACCCGTACGTTGTGCCAGAGCCGTTCACACTGGAACCGACGGAGTCTTACTCCATGGCAGAGCTCGACGAGTACATTGCGGCACTGACCCATATTTCACAAGAAGCCTATGAGAATCCGGAGATCGTCAAAACAGCGCCGCACAATAGTACAGGTCACCGTGTCCTAGAGTCCGTACTCGATGATCCTGATCAATGGTGCATCACTTGGAGAGCTTATCTGAAAAAGACGGCACAAAATTAGTTCATCCAGGGGCAAGGGCGGCACGTACGCCCTCCCCCTTTTCCTCTAGAGGCAGCACACTTTTTTGTTTCCTAGCTGGGTCAGCAAGACGATTTGCACACCATATCTGTTAGGGGGATTCTCGCATGAGGAAGAAAGGTTTGTTTCCTGTCGCTCTTTTGGTAAGTTCGCTCGTGCTCTCTATTTTGGGAGGCTGTGCTTCCAATGCCGCCCCACCACAATCGCCAACAAATGCAAGCGCTTCCACCACTCCCTCTACTCCCTCCACTACACCAGAACAGCCTGCTTCTGATGTGAAACTCAAGCTCGTCCATGAAGGAAAACTGACATTTGCGATGAGCGGCCTGCTCAAGCCACTCAACTACAAAGACACGAATGGCGTACTGACCGGATTCGATGTGGAGATCGGCAATGAGATCGCCAAACGGATCGGACTCGAAGCCAATCCCGTAACCAATCCGTGGGAAACGATTCTGCAAGGGCTGAAGGGCGGCAAATACGATGCCATTATCGGCAGCATGACGCACACAGAAGAACGTGCCAAGCAAGTAGACTTCACCGAGCCCTATTACATCTCCGGCGGGCAAATTTTCATTGCCGAGACCAATGACTCGATCAAAACGCAGGACGATCTGCAAGGCAAAGTCATCGGTGTCGTCCAGGCAAGCACTCACAAGGAGGTAGCCGAAACCTTAACGGATAAGACAAAAGTAAAAGGCTATCCCACAGACATCTACGCCTTGCAGGATCTGGTCCCCGGTCGGGTCGACGCCGTAATTACAGACCGTGTCGTTGGCACCTCTGCGATCAAGAATCAAGGCCTGAAAATCAAAGCGACAGGCGAGGTTTTGAACAAGGAAAACATTGCGATCGCTGTAACCAAAGACAACCCTGAGCTGACCAAAAAAATCAATGAAGCCATCAAAGCCATGATTGAAGACGGCACCTACGAGCAAATCAGCGTGAAATGGTTCGGATCGAACCTGTTGAAATAACGTGGGAGGTTGAGCAGCCATGGGTTTTGTGACCAGTATCATTGATATATTTACGATTCATGGAAAAGCTTTTTTAGAGGCCGCTTGGATTACCGTTTCGCTCACGGCTGTATCCTTGGCGATGGCCTCTGTGATCGGACTCGTCTTCGCCTTTTTCAAAGTATCCGGGATTATCGTCCTGCAAAAGCTGGCCGACACCTATATTTTTATCGTGCGCGGCATGCCGTTAATCGTCCAGCTCATGTTCCTCTACTACGGAATATCCAGTGTCATCGTGCTCTCTGACTTTACAGCAGGTGCACTCGCGCTTGGCATCCACTCTGGCGCTTACATTGCCGAGATTTTCCGGGGAGCCATCCAATCGATTGACCGTGGACAGATGGAGGCAGCGCGTTCACTCGGGATGCCGTACAGCCTGGCGATGCGTCGAATTGTTTTGCCACAAGCCTTCAAACGTGCCATTCCGCCGCTTGGCAATCAGTTCATCATCGGATTAAAAGACTCTTCACTCGTCGCGTACATTGCCGTTACAGAGCTGTTTAACCGTGCCTTGTCTGCACAAGCAGAGAACTTCATGCCTTTTGAAACGTATTTCGTCGTCGGACTGTATTACCTCGCACTCGTCGCCATCTTTTCCTTTCTTTTAAACCGTGTGGAAAAACGTCTCGATACTGGCAGGGCGTCCGTCAGCACTCCAAAACCAAAAGAGGTGGCAGCATGATCAAGGTACGCAATCTGGCCAAGTCATTCGGGAACCTGCATGTACTTAAAAACATCACGCTGTCGATTCAAAAATCAGAAGTGGTTGTGCTGATCGGAGCGAGTGGGTCAGGAAAAAGCACGCTATTAAGATGCCTGAACTTTCTGGAAATAAAAGACAAAGGCGATATCGAGATCAACAATCAGGTCATCGATGTCAACAACAGTGATTTGAACAAAGTACGCGAGCATGTCGGCATGGTTTTTCAGCATTTCAATCTGTTCCCGCATATGACCGTACTGGAAAACGTGATCGAAGCACCGATCTACGTCAAAAGGAAAACCAAGATGGAAGCGACCGCAAAAGCCATGGAGCTATTAAGGCGCGTCGGACTGACAGACAAAGCAAACACCTATCCCGAGCAGCTCTCCGGCGGGCAGAAGCAGCGTGTCGCGATTGCCCGTGCCCTGGCGATGGAGCCGGATGTCATGCTGTTTGATGAGCCTACTTCTGCCCTGGACCCTGAGTTGGTAGGCGAAGTGCTCGCTACGATGAAAGACCTCGCTCGCGATGGCATGACAATGGTCGTCGTAACACACGAAATGGGCTTTGCCCGCGAGGTAGCTGATCGAGTCATTATGCTAGCGGACGGAGAAATGGTCGAAGAAGCCCATCCCCATGAGCTTTTCACGAATCCGAAGCATGAACGTACCAAGCGGTTTTTACAACAAATTTTGTAAGCCAAAGACGAGGTGGAACCCATGCTACAAAGCCGTGAATCGATCCTGCAATTGACCGATGAATTAGTCAGCATTGAAAGTATCGTGAACACGACCGGAGAAATCGCCGTTGCTACCCATCTATACGAGCATCTGAAGTCATTCCCCTATTTTCAAAAGCATCCAGATCAATTGATTCTCTCCCGCACGGTCAACGACGAGGTGGAGCGCTACAACGTCCTCGCTTTTGTCAGAGGAACCAAGGAGCCAAGCGCCAAAACCGTTATTTTGATGGGGCACACGGATACGGTCGGCATCGAGGATTACATCCACCTGAAGGACAAAGCTTGCCATCCAACTGCACTCATGGACGCCTTGAAAAACGAGCCACTGCCTGCACTGGTGAGTGAGCAGCTAGAGTCAGGTGATTGGCATTTTGGGCGTGGCGTGCTCGATATGAAAAGCGGCGTAGCGAGCCACGTTTACTTGCTGAAGTACTATTCCGAGCACCCGGAAGAACTGGCGGGCAATCTCATGCTGCTTGCCGAATGCGACGAAGAAGATAGCTCGCATGGCGTCCTCTCTTCCTTGAAGGACTTGAAAAAATGGCGGGAGGAGCACAATTTTGACTATATCGCGCTGATTAACTCCGACTTCGTCGCCCCGCGCTACGATGGGGACCCGAATCGCTATATCTATAAGGGTACTGTCGGCAAGCTGCTGCCCTCCTTTTATATCACGGGCTACGAGACGCATGCGGGCTCTGCTTTCGAGGGACTCGATCCCAACTTTATCGCCGCAGAGCTGACTCGCCAGATTAGTTACAATCCTGACCTGTGCGACGAAGCCTACGGCGAGACACCTGTGCCGCCTGTATCGTTGAAGCAGACAGACTTCAAGCCGACCTACACGATCCAGACCGCCCTGTCAGCCTACGTCTATTACAATTTCTTCATCCATTCCTGGTCTCCAAAGCAAGTCTTGGCACTACTAAAGGAGCAAGCCGAGATCGCTTTCGAAAACGCGCTGACTCTGTTGCGTGAGCGTCATCGCCGCTTCTGTGAGAAGAGCGGGCAAGCTTGGACTCCACTCCCTTGGAAGACCCGAGTTTTGATCTACGAGGATATGAAAAAAGAGCTGATCGCCGAGCATGGGGACGCCTTCCTCTCGCACATGAAGCAGTTTAAAGAGGCCCTCTTGCAAGATAAATCCTTGGATGTACGCATGTTCTCGGCTCGTGTGGTTGAGGAGGAGGTCAAGTGGATGAAGGACAGAAGCCCCGCTATCATCTTGTTCTATTCCTCACTCTACTCTCCCCGCATCGAGCTCATTGGCAAGGACGAACGGGAGCAAAACTTGATAAAGGCATTAGAACAAGCCGTTGCGGCTGTCCAGCCGGATTATGCACACCCAATCGTGACGCGCAACTTTTTCCCGTACGTTTGCGATATGAGCTGTGTGGCACTCTCAGACGATGAGGAAGGCATTCTCGCGATCGAAGAGAACAACCCGAGCTGGGGAAGCAAGCATTACGTCGAGTATCAGGACATTCGGGACATCCATGTACCTTGCATCAACATCGGTCCGTATGGGTACGATGCGCATAACCGTTTTGAACGGATGGAGATTACGTATTCGACAGAAGTGGTTCCCTCTGTGACGAACGAGATTATCAAGCGTCTATTGAAATAAGAAAAACGCCAGCTCCGAATGCAACAGGAGCTGGCGTACTTTTTGGGATTGTTGTTAGAACTGATTCGGGAACTGCTTAATGATGCCTGCTGTCAGCACATCAGCGAATGAGATGATATGATCCTCACCTTTATCAAACGCAGCAATATCCGCTTCCCAGTCTTTTTTCAATCTGGCCTGGAGATTATCAGTGAGTAGCTTCAGATGCGTGTACATCATCTCTTTTAGTTCTTTCTCGTTCCAATTGGGGTTGGCACTGCTCAAGAACTTGGCGATCTCATCCGCATTCCGGTGCCAATCCTTATCGAGCTTTGCCACAGCAGCCTGATCACCTTTTTTGGCTGCGTCAATGATTTTGCCGCCTATGGTAATATGAGCCGTCAGCAATTCGGTAAGCTTTTTACCTGCTTCCTCTCCGTAATACGGCTTGATTGCGTTCCCGATATCCACCTGGTTTTTCAAGAGACGTGCCTGAACGGCGTCTTTGTCTTCCAGCCCTGCCAAGGCGCTGACCATATAGGTGTGATCCCACAGCAAATGGTCGATCCAGAGCCTGCGCATATCACCCTGAAGCTTTACTTCTTTCGGCTTTATGCATTCTGCCTGCTGTACATTTCCTTGTGATTCCTTGGCTGCTGCCATACCCGGCACACCAAGTAATGCCACGCAAATCATCAACACGGTTACTTTCCTGAGCATTGGAGTCATCTATTCCTTCTCCTTTTTGATAAGTATTGAATCCCGCTGTTATTTTGAGCAAATTTGGCTTTTTCATGCGTCCAATACATCAGCCCTGCAAATTGACACTTGTCGGAACCATCCTTATAGTTGTCTTATCAACAGTTGCCCTGACTGCCTAACCTAGGAGGTTTCGCAATGAAATTGGATGAGTATATCGGCGTCATCGTGAAACGAACGGATTTAAAACTGAACAACTATTACCAAAAAGTATGTAATCCGTATAACATCACCATCGATCAGTGGATGATTTTTGTCGTGTTATGGGAAGAAGAAGGTCTGACCCAGAACGAGTTGGCAGAACGCACTTACAAGGATAAAACGAATATCGCGCGGATGCTTTTTCTCATGGAAGAAAGAGGGTTCATTCATCGCGAAACAGATAAAAAGGATCGCCGCTCCCTTCGTGTTTATCTGACGGAAAAAGGACGACTTTTAAAAGACGAGGTCCTTCCTCCCTCCATTGAAGCGTACGAGAAAACCATTGCAGGATTGACCGAAGAAGAAGTGAACCAATTTCGCAGAACACTCAATATCATTTATGAGAACGTAAAAAACTTGTAAAAACAAAAACCATTGCAGGATGTCACTTTTTGTATATAATTAGTTGTTGTAGCAACAGTTTTTATAACAACTTTCGAAGCAAACTATATACAAAAAAGGAGTGAAAATAATGAGCACAGAAGGGATTTGGAGCACGCGTTACCGAGCGTTGACGATTGGTATTATTCTTGTGGTGACTGCTACAGCATTTGAAGGCTTGGCTGTCACGACAATCGCCCCCGGTCTTTCCCGAGAGCTGCAGGGTGAGGATCTTTATGGGTGGGTATTCAGCGCTTATTTGTTGGCTCAACTGATTGGAACCGTAGTCACAGGTCAATTCGTCGATAGAAAAGGTCCTGCCCAGCCTTTTATTGTCACGATCGTCCTCTTTGCTCTTGGCATTGTAGTCGCTGCAATCGCGCCAGATATGCTTACTTTACTGCTTGGGCGAGTGATGCAAGGATTCGGAGCCGGTGCCCTGGTCAATTGCGTGTATACCATGATTACTTTGCGTTACCCTGATTCCCTTCGCCCTCAGATTCTTGCTGTCTTCTCCAGCGCTTATATCCTTCCAGGGCTGTTCGGACCGTATGTTGCTGGGATTATTGCGGAACAGTTGTCGTGGAGATATGTCTTCTGGTTGATCCTTCCCTTTATCTTTCTGTCTGCACTCTTAACCACGCCCTCTTTCCGAGGCTTACAGCCGCCAAAAGCAAGCGCGGCCAACAATCGTAGTCTTCTTCTGCCTTTTTTCTTGGCCCTAGGGACTGGTGCCTTGCTTTTTGGACTCGGCAAAATTCCCTCGATCTACGGTTTCCTGCTATCCATCGCGGGTTTGCTCACCCTCAGTGTCCCATTGTATAAGCTGATGCCTAAAGGAACGCTCCTCGCACGTCCGGGCTTACCTGCTGTCATCGCGTCCCGGGGGCTTTTTGTCGCTGCCTATTACGGCACACAAACGTATCTCGTCCTGGGACTCACCTCGATTCTAGGATTAACCGCCGACAAAGCTGGTTTAGCGGTTGCCTCCGCAGCAATCAGTTGGTCGCTGGCAGCCAATGTACAAGCGAAGCTGGACAAAAAAGACCAAGGGGCCGGTCGAAAAAAACGAATTATCATCGGTCTCGTCATTATGCTCATCGGAGTCGCTTGCACTGTACCGCTGACGTTGATTCAACAAGACCTTTTCGGTATCATGATCGCGATTGTTAGCCAGATCATTATGGGCTTCGGAATCGGTTTGGCTCACCCGACAAGCGGTGCCATTGCGTTTTCTCTTGCAAAGCCTGGTGAAGAAGGAAAAGTATCTGCTGAAATATCTATCGCTGATACGTTCACACCAGCGATTGTCATTGGCGTGGGAGGAGCCATCATATCCGTGATGACCGCCTATGCATTTTCACTTTCTGTTGGTATTACCGTTTCCCTGCTCCTTCAGACGTTCATCGTTCTACTGGGGCTGGCATCTGCTGCACGACTGGCGACTCGTTCCGTGCCTGTTCAAGAAAAACGGACACCTTAAAAGGTGTCCGTTACCCAATAATCTTGGTCTTTTTCGCATTCTCCATCGACTTTTCAATGATTCCGCTCAACGGACGCTTCAGCGCGAGCGCCACAAACAGGCTGATACCGATAAAGCCGAATAGTACGAGTATATCCCGGATCGCTGTTTCCCAGAGGATGCCGCCCACCCCTTCACGCAACAGGCTGATCGCATACGTGAAAGGCATGTATGGGTTCAGTGCTTGGAAAAACGGTGAAGTCATGCTGATCGGGAACGTACCGCCCGAGCTGGAAAATTGGAAAACCATGAAGATGATCGCTATGCCTTTGCCCACGTTGCCGAACACGGACACCAGCGTGTACGTAATCGTGACGAACACCAGGCTGATCAGCATACCGAATAACACAAACGGAGCTTTATCCGCTACATAGGCCCCCAGAATGTAAATATCACCGAGCGTGACGAACAACGCTTGAAGCAGCCCGATGGTCGCAAACGTTCCCAAGCGACCCAGGTACAACTGATATGGCTTGTACGCTCCGTCTGGATTTTCCGCATTCGGCTTCAGCAAGGAAATCAACAAGGTCGCACCTACCCAAAGAGAGAGCACACCGTAAAACGGTGACATGGCTGAACCATAATTCGGTATCGGGTAGAGGCGGTTTTCCTTGATCTGCACGGGACTTGCGAGGAATTCGCTCTCTTTTTTTATGTCGCCGCGCAATAGCTTGGCAAGGTCGGCGAAGTTGTTGTTCGCCTCGACCTCTCTCAGCTTGTCTGCTGCCTGCCCAATGGCACTTTCCAGCTTAGGCAGATCATCGCGAACCAATGCAGCAACTCTGTGGACTCCTGCCTCCACCTCCGGGAGCTTGTAGCGCACAAAATCAGCCAGCTTGGTCAAATCCGCCTCCGCTTTGGGCAGATCGTTCTGGACAAATGCCGCTGCCTCATCGAGCTTTTTCCCGATTGTAGGAAGATTGCCCTTCAGGAATGGCGCTGCTACGCGAATGGCATTTGCAAAAGCATCCGACTTGCTTCTGAGCGTTTTTGCGAGCTCGTGGACCTGCGCCCGTATTTGTGGCATCTCCTGCTGGATACGTTTCAATTCTGCCAATCCCAGCTCCAAGCCCGTTTTTGTCTCTTGGAGAATCGCTTCGATATCCGGGAGTTTTTCTTGGGCCTTATGCAGTAGATCGGCAGATTCTCCTGTGATCACCTTCAGCCTATCAATGCCCTCGGATACTTTCGGGACGATTTCGCTATCGTAACGGGACAGAATGTCTCCCAATTCCGCGCTGGTGTTTTTCGAGAGCTGATTCAGACTCTCGACTAAGTCTTTCGCTGGCTGCTTGCCGTTTTCCAGCGCGCTTGCAATCATGCCGAGAATCTCGATTTGCCGGTTCATTCTGTTCTCAATCGTGCGCAGCCTCTCTGTGAAATGACTCAATGGCTGTCCAGGAATATAACTGTTTACTTTCTCTACGAGCGATGCGGTATGCCCCAAAACATTCACAGCTCTGGATAACCTGTCTTTCACGGCATTTACCTCACTCGCAGTAGGCAGGCGATCCGGATTGATTTGCAACAGCCTGTCTGTGAGTTGTGTGAGCGCATCTGATGCTTGCTGGGCTAAGATGAGATTTTGCTTGATCAGCGGTGCAATCGTTTCAAAGGCACCATCATGCTTCGCAAAAAAGTCATTGAGCTGATCGGCAACAGCCGCGCCCTTGTCAGTCAGATCAGCAATACGCGGCAACGCATCTTGAGCAGCCGAAACGATCTCAATGGCCTGACTCGCTTTTTCTGTGGCCGTAGTCACGGCGTTTGCGACTTTATCAAAATTTTGATCCAGCTCTTCTATTCGTCCAACGGCTTGCTCAATCACCGGCAGCTTGTCTTCCATCGCGATAATGACAGACGCCGCTTCATTGATTTTCGGCCAGTTTTGCTGAATTTTGAGCACGGCCTGCCCAGCTTGATTGATCTCGGGGATTCTTTTTTCCACTTCCAGAATGATCTGCGCTTTCTCGTGAATCTCAGGAAGTTTCTGTTCAATCTCCAATACTTTTTGCCCTGCGGCACGAATCTCGGGCAGGTTCTTTTCCAGTTGGAAAACGCCACTCTCGATTTTGCGGATGGTCGGCAATTGCTCTTCAATTTTAATGCCGATCTCTGTAAGCTTCGTCAGCAAGGCTTCACTGACGCTTTCCGTAAAACTCTCGTTGATCTGCTTGGCAATCGCTGAAACACCTGACGAGGTGATTTTGGGTGCGACGGCGTTCACTTTTTCATTGACCGTATAGATCACTTCGGGCTTGTTCAGGTTGCCATGGACAATTCCCGTGATTTTTGTGGAAAAGTCAGCCGGAATCAGGATGCTGGCATAGTAATCGCCCCGCTCCACGCCCCGTCTGGCCTCTTCTTTATCCACAAAGGTCCACCCTAGTTTCTGGTTGTTATGCAAGCTTTTTACGAGCTCGTCTCCGATGTTGACCTTTTGATCGCCAACCGTGGCTCCCTGATCCTCGCTTGTCACCGCCACCTTGACACCTTGCGTATTGGCGTAAGGGTCCCATACTGATTTGATGTTGATCCAGTCGTATAAACAAGGAAGGAGAATGATGGCGATGATCAGAAAAATCCCGGTCGGGACCTTGAAAATGTTAATCCAGTCCGTTTTGTAAATCTTCCATATAGACCGCATGTATGTACCACCTAGTAGGTAAGAATGGATGAAGCATGACACTTACATGACAGTTTACCATGAAAGGAAATGGCCGGGAATGAGCTGTCAGTAGTAGCATGATCTGCTGCACGCCAATTTATGAAGGACAATCTTCAACGCGCTGGACTCACCATATCAAAGCTCCAAAGTCAGGAGCAGATCGGATGGTTCTGCCTTCTCGATGTAGACAGTACGATACGTCAGTTTTTTGTTTGGTTCAATCGGTCCATAAAACTCGCCATCTGCCCCGTTCGTATCCATCACAACCTTGCCTTTCTCATCGACGATTTCCCACATGACTGTCGTATTCTCCCCAAAGAAATCCCATAGCTCTTGGGCGGTAACCTTATCCCGGTAGAGCGAATTGTAGACTTTTACCCCTGCTTGCACTCTCGACTCCATGCGGGCAAGCTCTTGCTCATTCATTTTGGACGAGAGAATCAGTTTCGATTCCATCGGTGTCAGCACCAGTCGGTCAGCCACTAGGATAAATCCTTGCGGCGAGGTATACGTCTTCTTGAGTGGAATCGTTTGGGTTGCCGACTTGCTTTTTTCCAGTGAGACAGGAACCTTCAAGTGCCAGCTTCCGTAAGTCGGCTTGACCTTCTCTTCTTCCTCTTTTGAAGCTTCATCTTGCAGGTCCACTCTGTTTACTTTCAGGTTGAGAATCAAATCGTTCGGCTCTTGATCATCCTCCATGAACTGTCGCTCCCTCCTATTTCTATCACCAGACAATCCGTTCACTTATACTGTCCAGCAATCATTCTACCTTTACTATGAAAAGATCGGTTTTTTTCTTACAAGGGTTGGATAAATATTTTCAGGACAGAAAAAAAAAGCCCAACCATCACTGGTCAGGCTCTTCCTCGTAAATCGGTACCTCTATTTTCTCACTTTTAACTTGTACTCGCTCGTATGACCATCGTTCTGGGCAACAATCGTCAACGTGGTTTTTTCTGGTGCATCCTCATGGACTGTTACCAGACCATCCTCGCTAATCACCGCATATTCTTCCTCTACTACATGGTAAGTAGTTCCTGTGCTTTCCTTAGTCATTTCTCGTCCACTGCGGTCTGTCATGTTAGCCCACACGATCATTTGAACCGTATCACCAGGCTTCACTGAACTCTTTTTGGTGGATAGATTGATACTTTTGATTTCCGCGATCGAGAAGGTCACTTTGGACGATTTTTCTCCGTTTGTCACCTTGACTGTAAATTTCTTGCCCGGTCGCGCATCCTCGGAAACCTCAATCAAGCCGTTTTCATCAACAGTGACGCTATCGTTGTCAGATTCATAAACCGTTCCGCTCTCGCCATCGGTCAGATCCTGCCTGGTGCGGTTCGAGAACGATCCTGTTACTTGAAGCTGGAGATTCTCTCCTGGCAACAGTGTTGCTTTGCTTGGCGTAACTCTCACGCTTTGCAGACCTGCACTCGCTACCATGTAGATACCCGGCTTTTCGATATCAAAGCTTGCGCGGTTTCCCGTTTTGATAACCTCTACTGTTTTTCCTTTGGAAGTCTTGAGGCTGCTCCATACTTTCTCCGCTTCATCATAATGCTGAGCCGTCAAATATTTATCCTTTTTCTCGTAAGGCAGAATCATGCGGACAGTCTCGCTGTCAAAGCGCTTCAATTCCTTGTTGTCTGCTCTCAGGCCAACTTCGTACATGTCGCTGGCATTGCCAGATTTCGAAGGCTTTTTGATGTCGTCCGGCTTCGATATCTCGACGTGGATATCCGCACCGTCATGCTCTTCGAGAAGCTCGCTCGACAGCCACACACCTGCGTCATCCTTGTTCACCAAGGCTACATTGATTTGTTTTTGTGCCAATGCATCTACGATATCACCACTTAGTGTCAGCGAAGATTTTTCTTCTTCCTTCGATTTTTTCGCTGCACGCACTTCATGACGAGTACCGTCCATGCGAATCTCGATTGTCTTCTCCAAACCAAACAGTGATGCTTGCTCGTCCAGTGCTGTCTCGAGTGTCTCTACTGCTTGGGCAAAACGTTCGATCTGAGCGACTACCTTCTCCGTATTTTCGCTATCGTCTGCTTCAATTGTGCTGACTTGTGTCAAAAGCTCCGCGATCGGTTCTTTCAGCTTTTTCACCCATTTTTCAGAGAGATCGTCTTTATCCAGCTTGGCAATCGTCGTCTCTGCTATATGAGCCATGACTTTGACTGCTTGTTCCCATTGTTCTTGATCGTTTTTCTCGATCTCATCTACCACTGGCAAGAAAGCATCCTTCAACAGCGAGTAGGTCTGTTCTAACACTTGATCCTCATCGATGATATCCTCTTTCCATTTGGAAACCATCGCGGCCAACACAGTATCCGTTGCATCGGAAACCAAAGCAAGATGCGTAGACTCACTGAGCTGGTCGTCCTTGATCAGCTTGGACAATTGCTTGATCGCATTCTCTGCTTGCTTCTCTACTACATCCTCATCTGTCGCGTTCTTAATCACCTCAGCAGCAGCGCGATTGGCTTGGCGCAACTGCTCATCTGGCGTGAGTACAGGCGGATCTACTGGTGGTGTGACTGGTGGTACTTGGGTAAACGCATCCTTCAGAGATGTTTGGGCAAAGTCCTCGGACTCTGTGTCCTTTTGCTTGGAGAAAGCGATAATTTTCGTCGCGCCATTCGGGATCGCCGTACCATTCGGGATCGCGTAGACGACCTTATCGCCTGTCTTGGCTACAGATGCGATTGCAGATTGCCCGGACAGCTTGCCTTCATCGCTGCCCCAGTAAAGTACATACTCGTCAATGTTCGATTCATTTGCCGCAGGAGTGATCGTGACATCCCCGCCAATCACGCCCTTGTTCGTGTCCGCATCGGTGAAGGATACCGCCTGTGGTGCTTGTGCCTGCGTCTCATCGATAATGGTAAAGGTGACGCGGCCCAGCTCCAGATTGTCGTTATCTGTTCGATACTCTGCTTCCCCGACATAAACGGCATCGTACTTGCCAGGAGCCAAATTCAAATCCTTGAACGAAATCGTTCCATCCGGCTGCTTGACGCTTTTCGTTTTTTGCATCGCGATTGGTTTAACATTTTTCCCAAGCTTGGTTCCCACAGGAAAAATACCGATCCAGTCTTCTAGTACAGAGCTGGTATAAGCAACCTCAACAGCTTCTGTTGGCAGATATTTTTCTTTGACCATATGAACGGTAGGATTGCTGATAGTCAAATCCGGGTCGGTAGCCGGGTCTACTACTGGTATTTTCTCGGAAAGATCGATTTCGAATTGCGCATTGGCGATCCATGTGTCGTTTTTAAAATCTCTGCCTTTTACCAGCACTTTATCCTCGTACACTTCCACGAAAAAGCCTTGGCTTCCGTCCTTGCCTGTATTGGCGTCTGTCCACAAATAAGAGGTAGCACCCGCGTTAAACATCGTAGCGTATTTGGCGTTGTACATCGTATCCTTCGCACCCAGCTCCCAATGCGTATGTCCGCTGAACAGGAAGGCCCCTGGATGCTTGGACAAGATCGTTTTCATTTCCTTATCCTGTCTGACACCGTACCAGTAATTGCTTTTAAGATAGCCAACGTTCGCACCTGCTACCGTATTTTTCAACGGTTGATGGTGGAAGATGAAGGTCGGCTTGCCCTCAGACTCGGATAGTTTTTCGTCCAGCCATTTCAACTGGGCTTCTGATAAGTACGAGTAGTCCTTTAACCCTTTTTCCGTGCCCAGGAAAATGAATTGGTAGCCATTAATCCACACATTGTAGTAGCTGGACTTCATGTTGGTGTACTTGTGGAACAGCTCGGAAAATTGCGTCCAGTCCCCCCAGCGAACATCGTGGTTCCCTTGCACAAAATACGTTTCCGGGAGTTGGTCCTTGTACGTGTTAAAAATCCGGGCCAGCTCCATATATTGCGCTTCGGTTCCGTTCTCGGTATTGTCCCCGATGGTCATGAGTCCGTCACTGTCCGGATTCAGTGCAATCATATCTTTGAAGGCATCTTCGAGATTTTTATTATGAACGTGATCCTTGCTGGTTTGCACATGCATGTCAGTGATGACTTCAAAGCTGACCAGTGGCTTCTCTTTCACCATTCCCGGGATCGTAAACTCTGCGCTCGCAGTCGTTTCACCAGCAGTTGAATCCGAGTAAGCGAGGAGCTTCGTCGCGCCCTTTGGGATGACCGTGTTAGCTGGGATTGTATAGGTCGCATCCGTTTCACCAGGCATAGTTGGGGGCTGCACTTGTGCGATAATCGGCTCTCCTGGCAGCTTTCCGACATCATTTCCCCAGTACAGATTGTAATGAGTCACATTCGCAGGATCAGCAGGGATTTTAATTTTCACATCGCCTGCGATCTGGTCTGCATCGTCATCCGTATCGACAAAAGTAATGCCCGCAGGAGGATTCAAGGTAATGATCGAAAAAGGAGCCCGCTGAAAAATGTTGTAGCCGTCATTTTGCATGTACAGCGCCTCGTACTCACCTGCTGGCAATGACTTCGTAAAGCTCATCGCACCATTTGGCTGACCGCTTGCACTCGTGTATTGCCAAGTGAGAGAAGGATTGCTTCCCTGTGGAATGGCACCTGCTTTATACAGTCCGATCCAATCCTTCAGAGAAGCTCCTGTATACGCCAAGGAAATCGGTTGACCATACAAATAGGTTTGCTTGTCCATCGTGACGGTTTGCTCTCCTGCTGCCTGAACGCCTTGGATCATAAAAGGTTGAGTCATTCCCATGAAGGCAACCGTAACACCCAGTACCATTGACATCGTTTTGTTTATCACTTTCATAATAAACGCACACCCCATTTCGATCAGATTGATAGAGTCCGACTGATGATTTTTACACGACCTTGCTGCTGACTTTCAGACCAATGACACCAATCACAATGAGTGACATCCAAAGCATTTGCTGAAGATTGATCATTTCTTTGAATAAGAAAATACTGACGAATGTAATTAAAACAATCCCGACACCAGACCAGATCGCATATGCGACTCCGACCTGTATATAGCTGAGTGCGAAATTAAGCAGAGTAAAGCTGGCACCGTACAACAGAAACATCAGAATGGATGGCCACAGCTTGGTAAAACCCGCAGATAGCTTCATCGAAGTCGTACCTGCTAGCTCCAACAGAATAGCGAATGTGAGGAGAATCCATCCCCACCCGATCCCCTCATTCATGCCGTGATGCCTCTACCTTCAGTTGCGCATAGGAGGAAATCACCGCTTCTGCTTCTTCCAGGATTTGCATACGGTCAGACGAGTCTTCCTTGCTCACAATCCCAATGGTCACCAAAACCCCTGCACTTTTCCCCATGCGTATGTCGCCGCTCGTATCGCCGATGACAGCGACTTCTCTCGGCTTCAAGCCCAATTGGGTACAAGCTTTTACCACCATGTCCGGATAAGGCTTGCCACGCTCTACCTGATCATTCCCGATAATGACTGGAAAATAAGAGCGAATACCCATCCATTCCATATGCTTGATCGCTTCCTCTGTTTCGTCTGCGGTTACAATCCCCATAAACATGCCGTGGTCGCGACATTGTTCGAGGAACGGGATCAGCCCCGGAATGGGATAGGCAGGACGAGTCTGCTCCATATCCTGATAAGCTCGCTCCTTGCACTCTCTAGCGAGTCGCATGGATTCTCCCCACGATAGTCCCTGACGATATCCCTGCCATGCCAGGATCGCAAGCAAATCGCCAGTTGAGCCCATCGCTAACGGACCATTGATGCTGTAGTCGCATACGTGCCCGTCTTCGTCGTGAACAGTTCCCCACAGCTCTGCAAGAGGAGCGATCTGGGCCGGCTGGGGTAGCTGGCTGGCAAAATGACGATGTACGGATTCGCTCCAGTACCCCCAGAGCCGCACAAACTCCAGCAAAGTACCATCCTTATCGAACAAAATCGCTTTGACCGTATATCTCTTGTTGTTAACAAGTAAGTCGGGCATCTTTTTCCCACCTGCATTCCATTTTGAATCGGATTTGGCTTTACTCTTTCGTCCTGACAAGAAGCGCATCCGTTCTTTTCTGAATCTTGCCTGACATCCACATGATCGCGGTACGTACCAGCAGATTCGCCACGATGATTAACGTAGACATCGCAGCAGCTTGCGCGATATCGCCTGAGTCCTCCTTATTCACAATCGCAACCGCAGCCGGTTTCAGATCCGGTGCATACAAGAAAATAATGGCCGAGACTGTCACCATGCTGTTGATGAAATAGTAGAGGAATACTTCCAAAATCGTCGGCAATGACAGCGGAACTGTAACGCGCAGCAATGTCCGATACCAAGGCACATTCATCGATTCCGATGCAGCTTCGAACTCGCTATCCAGCTTCTTCAGACCGGACGTCATCGTCAGGAAGGAAACCGAGTAGAAGTGAACGATGTTACACAAAATGACGATCCAAATCGTGCCGTAAATGCCGTGCAGCGGTTGATTCGGATTGTTGAAAAAGAATACGTAGATCAAACCGAGCACGAGTCCTGGCAATGCAAGCGGCAGCATGGACAGAAAATACGCTGACTGACGCAGCAGACGATGCCCGCGCGACTTCTCGATGAGATACGCGAACAAAAAAGTAGCGATTGTGCCAATCAAAGCCGTGGCAAACGCGATAAGCAAGCTCGTCACAAACGGCCCTTCGCTATCCAAAAAGTCTTCGTAGTGCGCAAAGGAAATAGATAGATTGTACGGCCACACTTTTACAAGGGAGCCGTAAATAGCAACCAGGATAATGCTAATAATCACAGCGGACACGGCGGAGCAAAGCACGTAAAACAACCCATCCCGCAGTTTGTTGCGTTCAATTCGGTAAGGGATGGACTTCGCGCTCAACCAACCGCTCTGTTTACGCTGGGAGATGCGATCGATCACGAATGAAATCACAGCCGGTATCAACAGCAGCACCCCAACGGCCGCACCCATTTGCATGTTTTGTTGCCCGATAACCTGCTTGTACAAATCTGTCGCCAGCACGTTGTACTGCCCGCCGACCACTTTGGGAGCCCCGAAGTCGGTAAAGGTCAAGACGAAGCAGACAAAAATGGCACTGATCAGCGCAAACCTCGTACCCGGTACCGTGACCGTCCAAAATCTGCGCCACTTGGATGCCCCGAGCGTCTCTGCCGCTTCATACATCCGGTAATCTGCACTTGCGAGTGCCACCGACAGCATCAGAAACGCCTGCGGAAACGTATAGAGTACTTCCGCCATCACAATCCCGATAGGCCCGTAGAGCTCTATGCGGAATTCCGGCAACAGCCCAAAAAATCCGGTAGAAATCAGCCCTTGATTGCCAAACAAGTAGGTCAGCGCCAAGCCGTGCAGCATAGAGGGCGCGAAGAGCGGCAAGAGCGCAACAGACCGATAAAACCATTTGCCGCGAATCGCGCTTCTCTCCAGTGCGTAAGCAAATCCGAAGCCTAGGGTAACGGCAATGATCGTCGTGACCGTCGACACCTTAATGGAATTCCACAATGACATCACGAGGGCCGGGGTCGAAAAGTAATTCGCAAAGTGCATGAGCCCAATGAAGTTTCCGTCCTGATCCGTAACTGCCTTGATTACCAGCTCACCAAGCGGCAGCAGGATGGCGAACAACAGCGCGATGGTCATGCAGACGATGATCGCGTTTTGGCTCCATTGGTTGGCATCAGGGCGTATTCGTTTTAACCAGGTGTCCATATCGTGTACGCTCCTTAGCCAACAGCCAGGTCTGCCGTATCATCAAAACGGATGACATGCTCTGGCGGCAGAGTGAAGGCAATTTTTTGATCCGGCCAAACATGATGAGACACCATAGCATGTGCCGGGACATCAATCGTGACAAACTGTTGCAACAACGTACCTTGTGGACCGATCAACTCTGCCACAATCCGATAATGCGTACCGCGATATTCCAGCTCGCGCACGATCCCTTGTCTGCCTTTTTCATGACCGTCACGCAGCAACTGGACATGTTCCGGGCGGATGGCGAGCATAGCCTGTTCCGAATGCTTATCCGACTGGATAAAGCTGATAGCTCCGATAAAATCAGCGACAAATGGCGTTTTGGGACGCTCGTACACTTCTTTTGGCGTACCGACCTGAATGATGCGCGACTGGTTCATGACTACGATGCGATCCGCCATCGTCAACGCTTCCTCCTGATCGTGCGTCACCATAATCGTCGTCATCCCGAATTGATGATGGAGCCGACGAATTTCGTTCCTGAGTTTGGCACGAACCTTGGCGTCCAGCGCAGATAATGGCTCGTCCAAGAGCAAGCAGTCCGGCGAAAACGCCAAGGCCCTCGCCAGCGCTACCCGCTGCTGCTGCCCTCCTGATAATTGAGCCGGGACTTTGTTGCGGTGTTCTACCAGCTCAACCAGTTGAAGCATTTCCTCTACCCGATCAGCAATTTGTGCCTTGGAGAAGCGATTACGCAATCCGTAAGCAATGTTTTCACTGACCGTCAAATTCGGAAACAAAGCGTATGATTGAAACATCATGCCAAAATTCCGTTTCCCTGCTGGCAGCGAGGTAATGTCTTTCCCGGCAATGACGACGCTCCCTTGATCCGCTTTTTCCAGTCCTGCGAGGATGCGCAACAACGTTGTTTTACCGCAGCCGCTCGGTCCGAGCAGACAGATGAATTCATTCTTGGCAATGTCCAGTTGAATGTCCTGAAGCGCTGTATGCTTCCCGAATCGCTTGGCGAGATTGCGTAATGACAAATAGCCTTGCTCCATCACAAATGCCCCTTTATTCTTTACTTTTTCGGTTCAGCCTTGGAGCCGTACTTCTGCTCCCACTCTTTCAAAATGCTTTCGCGGTCTCTTGCTGCTTGATACAAGTCCAGCTTGGTCAACTGCGATACCGGGTCTTGTTTGTAGCCTTCCGGAATTTGACTTCCCTCTTGCTTGATGCTCAAAATCGCGTAGTTCTTGTTGTATTCCTTCATTGGCTCATCGCTGATCGCCCAGTCCAGGAACAATTTAGCTTCTGGCTTGATGTCCTTTTTCATTACGAGCGCGCTCGCTTCCATATCCCAGCCCGAGCCTTCTTTCGGGAACACGACTTCGACTGGAGCTCCTTTTTTCTGTTCCTGAATGCCGCTGTATCCATAAGAGATACCGATTGGTGCTTCACCTGCGGACGCCATCTTCGCTGGCTTGGAGCCAGAGTGCGTGTAGACCATCATGTTTTCATGCAGCTTGTCCATGTATGCCCAAGCCTTGTCTTTGCCGTACAACTGATGCAGGGCGTTGACAGTCAGGTAGCCTGTTCCAGAAGAAGCAGGGTGAGGCATCGCGATTAAGCCTTTGTATTCTGGTTTGACCAAATCTTCGTACGACTGTGGGATAGCCAGATTGCGTTTTTCCATCTCTGCTTTGTTGACAATAATGGCTGTCTCCCAAATATCCATGCCTACCCATTTTGGCGGGTTGGCCTTGTCTTTGAATTCAGGTAGTACACGATCTACGCCTTTGGGTGCATATGGCGCAAGCATTTGCATATCGTCCATCACCAAGAGACTCGTAGCAGCCAGTCCCCAGATCACATCAGCCTGCGGGTTGTCCTTCTCGGCAATCAGCTTGGCTGTCATGATACCAGTGGAGTCACGAACGATGTTTACTTTGATATCCGGATACTGCTCTTTGAAAGAAGTCAGATACGTCTTGATCTGTTCATCTTCAATTGCCGTGTACACATTGATTTCTCCAGATGCGTTAGCTACAGCAGCCTCCGAACCGTTTTGCCCACTGCTCGATGCTGTTCCCTCTGTCTTCGGTGCTCCGCAGCCTGCCAACAAACTCGTAACGACCAACGTTGCTGCCATCACATTCCACTTGATTTTCACGGTGATTCTCCTTTTCTGAAAGAAAGTATCGGATAAAAACCATCTCTGTTCAAAAATTATTGTACACTCGCATTGTGTTTCGCCCATGAAACCACTGTTAATTGAGCATTAAGATTACGTAAACGCTCATAACAATAGCTCGCTTTATCACTATGTATAAAAACTTTTTGCTATAATGGAAGTATCATACAAAAAGAATTGAACGAAATGATGATGACGGTGGCACGAGAGGGAAGTGAATAATCGCATGTCTTTGAACGAGGAAAATGTACTTGAAGAAAAACGCCTCCAAATTCGTAAGCAAATGATCGAAGCCATAGCGGAAACGATGGACTTGTATGGGGCCACTCATTCTTCGGGTCAGCTTTACGGTGTCATGTTCTTCGAGAATCGTCCGATGACGCTCGACGAAATGAAAATACAGATGAACATGAGCAAAAGCAACATGAGCTATGCGGTGAGATCCTTAGTGGAATCTCGAATGGTCAAAAAGCTCGAGGAAAAACAGGAGCGAAAAGAGCTGTATGCGGCGGAGACCAACTTCTTCACAGCGTTTCAAAACTTCTTCACATTCAAGTTGCAGCGTGAAGTCGATGTGATGACCGGTGCCATCGACCAAGCACTGCCTGAATTAACCGAGCTAGTCCTTCAGGAAAGTACCTCTGATGAGGAACGAAAGCTCGCCCTCCAAGATTTGCACAAGCTCAGACATGCAAAAAAGTATTACGAATGGTTACAAAACTTTGTGTACGCCTTGGAACAAGGTGATTTTTTCGAAGAAGAGCCTGAATAGAAAAAAGCCATCTTTCTCTCCAAAGCTAGAGGAAAAGATGGCTTTTCATTTTACTTTTTCTTCTCTTGACGCACCAAATACAAGAAGTAAGGAACACCGATGACCGCTGTCACAATACCCGCAGGAATCTCGATCGGAGGATTCAGTCCCCTCCCCAATGCATCTGCAATGACGAGAATCAACGCGCCCAAAACCGCCGCACCTGGCAACAGATAGCGATGCTGATGACCAAACAGCTTCCTCGCCATATGTGGCGCAATTAATCCCACAAAGCCGATCGAGCCGATCGCCGCTACACAGGCGCCTGCCAATGCAACGGCGAGCAGCAAGAGTACATAGCGTGTTCGCACGACATTCAGCCCGAGCCCCGTGGAGCTGCCTTCATCCAGACTGATAATGTCCAGCTTTCGATGCAGAGCAAAGCTGATGGGAATGAATACGAGCAACCACGGCAGCAAAGCGTAGATTTCATCCCAGCCTTTCCCCCACAAGCTCCCTGCCAGCCAAACAAGAGAATCATTGGCTTGCATCGGATACTTCACCATGATGAATTCCGTCAACGCTTGACAGATCGCCCCTACTCCCATGCCGACCAAGGCAAACGTAGTTGGCTGTGCACCGCTTTTCCGAGCGAAATAGATGAGGGCGATCGCTACCGCCAGTGCTCCCAAAAACGCGACAATCGGGAGAAGTAGCGGTGAAGCGGTCGGAAACAGAATGATGACCACAACCGCGAACAAACCCGCACCTTTGGTTACCCCTACGACATCTGGAGATGCCAGCGGATTACGGATCATTCCTTGCAAAATCACACCAGCGATCGCGAAGCCCGCTCCAGCAAGAATCGCGAGCAACGCCCGCGGCAATCGATAGTTTTCAATCATAAACGTAAGCGACGATGATTCTCCCATGATCACCCGGATGATTTGATCAGGGCTGATAAAGATCGGGCCGATTCCCATGCTAAGCAATGCTGCCACTAAGACTAAAGCACCGAGGCCCATCAGGAGCAGGGAGTTTTTTCGCGAAGTCATACCATTTCCCTCCCCTTTTTTCTCGCCAAGTACAGAAAGAACGGGGTTCCCAGAAGAGCCGTTACAATTCCTACAGGAGACTCAAACGGATAGGAAATCAAGCGAGCCAGAACATCGGAATAAGTGACCAAAACAGCGCCACCAAGCGCAGACACAGGGATAACGACCCGATAGTCCGTACCCACGAGCCTCCTTGCGATATGCGGAACCATCAGTCCGACGAATCCGACAGCACCGGCGACAGCAACAGAGGCACCTGCCAAAATAACGACCACAATATAAGACAGCAGTCGGACCCGGGCGATTTTTTGTCCCAACCCCATCGCGACTTCCTCCCCCAGTCGAAACACAGACAAAGAGCTGGACAGCCAAATCGCCAGCAGGAGTCCCGCCATCGACCACGGCAAAATCAATTGCACATCCGTCCAAGCCGCTCCGCTGATGGAGCCAGACAACCAGTACAATACATTCGAGATGTGTTCGTTAAAAATAATAATTCCCTTCGTAATGGAGGTAAGCAGCAGATGGATGGCCATTCCTACCAAAGCGATCTTGAGATTGGTCATCCCGCGGGAAGCTGCAAATCCAAAGACAACAAGTCCCCCGAGAATCGCTCCAGCAAATGCAAAATAGATGAGATTGGCCTTCCCGATATCCGGTAAAAACACAATCGCGAGTACGACCACCAGACAAGCCCCTGCATTCACGCCAAATACTTGCGGGGATGCCAGTGGATTGCGGGTAACGGCCTGCATCACGGCTCCTGCCACAGCCAAATTCGCCCCGATGATGGCTCCCAACACTGCTCTCGGAACGCGGATGGTTTGGAAAATCAAGAGCTCCTTGGAGTATTCACCCGATAGCCAATGCGTCACCAATGATCGAATTTGCAGCGAAGCTACTCCGGTAAACAAGCTCAGCAACAACCCGATGAACAAGAGGATTGCCAAGCCGATCGCAATGAGGACAAAGGTACCTTTTCGTTGTCGTGTCGTTGTTTTCTGCAATACAAGCCACCTCGATCAACTACCACGTGCAGGAACACGGAAAAGACCAGATCATAGATCGGTCTTTCCAGAATTTGCATCGTATGTTATTTTTCCTTGCTATATAAGAGATTCACTGCCTCTTCCACAATGCGTTCTGCCGATTTCAGTCCGCGATAGCGTGTCCAGAGGTCACGATTTACTTTGTGTACTTCCTGATTTTTGACAGCGGTGATATTGTTCCAGAGCGGATTTTGCTTCCACTCGTTCAACAGCGCATCATCAGCCTCCGCCAGGAAAATCACATCTGGGTCCCACTGCACCATTTGCTCCAGACTGATTTTTACCGTTGGTTCTGCCGCATCCTGAATCGCATTTTTGATTCCAATCATTTCAAGCAATTCGCCATCAAACGATTTCGCACCATGTGCAGACAGCGAATCTGCACGGAATACACCCAGCATGACATTGCGGGAATCCCCGGCAGGTACTCTCTTCTTAAACTCTGCGATGATCTCCTTGTGCTTGATCAGGCGTTGTTCTGCTTGTTTTTGCTTGTTCAGCGCTTCCCCAATCGTGGCAAACGAGCTCAAGTTTTCCTGGTACGTCGAGTTGCGGCTTTTCAAAATGATCGTCGGTGCGATTTTTTGCAAATCCTTGTAAATGTCCTTGTGCCGATTCAAATCACCGATAATCAAATCCGGCTGCAACGAGCTGATGACTTCCAGACTCGGCTGCTGGCGAGTCCCCACAGGGGTATACTCGATTTTTTTGCCGATCAATCCTTCTACGTCCTTATCCTTCTCCTGCGCGATTCCTACAGGCGTCACTCCCAGCTCCCATAACCCGTCTACAAAGGAGTACTCCAACGCGACAACTCTTTTCGGGTCTCCCGTAATTTCCGTTTCGCCCAGCTCGTGTTTCACGATGCGCTTTTGTGCGGTTTGTGCACTATCTTGACCTGCTGCTGGCTGTTTTTGCTCTGCGCTGCCGCACCCGGTCAGCAATACCGTACCTGCCAGTGCAAGCGTCCAAAGCATATGACCGAGACGTTTTATTCCGTTTGTTCGCTTCATCTTTTGTCCCTCACTCGATGTAATTGATAATGATTATTATTACCGACGAAATGCGTTTTTTATTGTAACAATCCACTCCCGCAAATGAAACATTATGCTAATTAAACCTTTTACCGCAATAAAGGTGATTAACGTCATTTTGTTCACGCTCTGCCATTACAAAAAAAGCCGTTACGCCTGAACCATCGACGTAAACGGCTTTTCGCCACGATGCTATTTGTTGTTTGGCGTATGACTTACTTCAGTCATCGCGCTCAACTTCTCCAGTGCTTCCTTGGCAGGCGCATGATTCCCCGCCATCGCCAACGCCGACTGATAAGCTGCCACAGCCTCCTCCACTTGACCCAATCCTTCGTAGCAAAGCCCTTTGTAATACCAGGCGTGAAAACTTCCCGATCCCCTCAAGGTCAGATGCCGAATGTTGCTCTCACCTAGCTCCAAGCAGTGATCGAACGTCATCAATGCTCGATTATAGTCCTTTTTCAAATACTGAATGATCCCTTTGTACAAATGCAAATCAACGTAGTCAGGATAAATCTCGATTGCCTTTTCAATTCCTGGCCACGCTCCCTCAGCACTGCCGATCGAGATCAACGTAGAGTATTTGAGCTTATAAAGAAGCGAAGGAGGCATCATGTGGTTTTCGAGAAACCCGATAATAGACAGATTCACGAACTTGAACGTTTTCTCATGCTCCTGGATGCGTGAGAATTCACTGGCAAGATGATACTCAATCCATGGAGAGTGGTTCTCCTTTTCCAATTCTTTCATGAGTAGCTGAATATTGCGCTCGAATTTGTTCTTTCTGCCAGTAAATTCATTCATGTAGCCATAATGGTATATCCGTACAGGCAGGATTTGAATGTGGAGATCTTCAGTCAGATTGGGAAGAACCTCTTCTACGTTGAGCGTTTCATGGATGGGAAAATGGAAGCGAAAACCGATGCCATTGCGAAACAAACGTGAGTGAGCGATATGAAAAGCATCGTCTTCATTTATATCATCTCCAATGTAATTGATTAGATGGATATAAAAAAGAGAATCCTCTTGACCGCGAAGCAGCTCTTTCAATTTCGTGCTGTCTTCCTGATTCATTTCCTCATCGGCATCCATCCACAAAATCCAGTCGCCCGTTGCTTTTTCCAGTCCAAAGTTTCGTGCTTCTGCGAAGTTATCCTGCCACTCATACGAATGCACGACTGCTCCGAATGACTTGCATATCTCTACCGTTTTGTCGGTACTCCCTGTGTCTACGATAATCATTTCATCCACAAGATCTTTCACGCTTTCCAAGCACTTGTGAAGGCACTCTTCTTCGTTTTTTACAATCATACATAAGGAAATTTTGGGCGCCTCAGACATGCTACTCATCTCCTTTTACCCACATCACTGAGATCGTAGTCTATCCCCCCATTACTCTATGAGATGACTACTCCTTTCAGAACGGCGCCATTCCCTTGGTTTTCGAACCATTTGCTGGAGCAGCGCATAGGTAGTTGTAGGCAGATATCACAAGAAAGCAGGGATCGTATCCATGCATGACTCATGCCCATTGTGCAACAGTGCCGAGGTTGCGCTTTTCCACCAGTACGCTACTTTTTCGCTCCTAACGTGCCAAGATTGTGATCTCGTTTTTCAACCTCACCTCGATCAAGTCAACGTGACACAACTGGTTGCCGACATTTATGATGCGAGTTGGGTTTCCATGCGGGATCAATACGCCAAAAATACATTTACCGAACATGCGATCTTCCATACATTGCTGCTCGATATGTGGTTTTCGGAAAAAGGGAAGTTGCTCGAAATTGGTCCAGGAACAGGAGAGTTGTTATTCCTTGCTCGTGAGGCTGGGTGGGAGGTTGTTGGGGTAGAGCCTTCACACCAATCATGCGCATACGCCCAAAACCGGTATGGGTTAGAACTAATTCATTCGTTATGGAACTCCTCCGTTCTCGCCCCCGAACATATTGGTACGTTTGATGCCATTGTTTTTTGTCACGTCTTTGAGCATATTTCGCATCCGAAGCAATACCTTGAAGAATTGAAGGGGTTTCTGAAGCCAGGAGGAAAGATCCTTTTTAGCGTGCCGAACAAAAACTCGTTCACCAATAAATTGTTTGGGGTGTATTCCCCGCTGTATACCGAGAATGACCACCTCTTTCATTACTCCCGTGACAATCTGATCTCACTGCTTCATCAAGGTGGCTGGGAGGTTCTTTCCATCTTTTCTCGCGAAGAAACGAACCGCTTGGAAAACCATCTGCGCAAGACCACACAAACACCTTTACCGATCCAGGACATCATGAAGCTAGCCGTGAACCTCCAGTCGACCTTCCAAGGCCATGAAATCTTCTGCATTGCAACACGACAAACGCAGGAGGTGTAGCACGTAGATGACCAGAGCCAAACTAACTCTTTCCATGATTGTGAAAAATGAAGGCAATCGCTATTTGAGACGCGCGTTGGAAGCACATAAAAACTTTATTGACGCAGCCGTCATCATCGACGATGGCAGTACCGATCATACCGTGGATCTCTGTAGAGAGGCTCTCAAGGGCATTCCTCTTCATCTGGTTCAAAACGCTGCCTCTCAGTTTTCCAATGAGGTCACCTTGCGCAAACAACAATGGCAAGAAACGATCCAGACGGATCCGGGATGGATTTTGAATCTGGACGCCGATGAAATCATGGATAGCTCCTTCCCTTCGAAGGTTTCCGATATTTTGGAACAGCAGACATACGAGGCGGTCTACTTTCGTTTGTACGATATGTGGAGCGAGGCGCATTATCGCGAAGATGAGTATTGGAAAGCCCATCATTACTACCGTCCTTTTATGGTCAAGTACCGCCCTGACTTCCTATATATATGGAGGGAAACCCCTCAGCATTGCGGCAGATTTCCTCTCTCGATCAACCAGTTCCCTTACCTGTGCCATTCATCACGCGTGAAACATTTCGGCTGGGCCAAACTCGAAGACAGACAAAGCAAATACAACCGTTATCAGCTCCTCGACCCCGACGCCAGATATGGCTGGAAGGAACAGTACGAATCCATCTTGGATCAACATCCCAATTTGTTGGAATGGGTGGAATGAAGATGATCATTCGCGATAGCTTGTGGCCTGCCATCGGACAGCGTGTTCCCGAGAATCAATTCGATCATTTTTCCATTCAAAATGCCTTTTACGCCAATTTGGACCAACTATCGCTTTCCGGTCATTCCGTAGATGTCATGGTTGTAGACGGTCCGCATGGCAACGGTCGCTCTCTTGCCTATCCACTATTTGTTGACACGCTCAAACCAGATGCGCTTGTGCTCGTAAGGGCTCGAACCAGCCGCAACACTCTCCGACATCCTGCTCGTCAATGCAAGCGTTCGTCAAACGATACAAGATATCATAAAAAAAGAAATGCTCCTGCCATTCAAATTGGAAAATATCGTGGATAATCTTCTTCCACGGATTCCTTCGATTTCATAGGCCTCATTCGTATGGAAACTATCAGAATACCACTGGTCCGGGTCAATCGATCCGGGCTTTTCCTTTTCCTCTCTTCCATGCGCATGGTGTACCAATAAACAGTTCAGTGGGACACACACCTATGCATACACTTACCGTAGTTAAAACGAAGGGGGGAATAGCTAGCGCTCACGGTTTAGAAATAAGCGATAGCCGAACGAGTAAAATAGTTACCCAATACTTCAAAGAGGTGATCTCATGTCTCAACCTACCATTCCTAACATTACCCCCACAATTTCCGTTACGATTGAGCAATCCGTCTCTTTACTGCTGACATCCATTGCTCTGGAAGAATTGGCTTTGGCGCAAATCATGAATGCAGAGGCAGAAAAACTCCAGTTTGTGGTAGGTACATTGGGGATTACGCCAGGGGTCGTCCCCACCATCTCTGACATTCTTGCCGTTAACAACAGTGTTCACAGAACGCTGCAAGATGTCATCAAAAAAGATATGCTCTCGCAATTCAAGCTGGAAAGTGTGGTTAACATTATCCCGGGCACCTGAATGCGATTAAGTTGTCATATTAAGATCGCGGTTACATAACATGTACTGCGAGGAAGTTTCCATTTATTCACTATCAATCACGCGATCCTATGACGATTCTATCGTTTTTGTTGCAAGAAACTTGCCCGAAGGCGTTCTGTGCAAATAAAGGGAAGCAGATCGCCTTCTTCTTTGGGCTAGTCTTATTTTGTATCCAAAATCATACACAAAAAGGATGTAGATAACGGATGACAATGCCCACGGTCCCTAATATAACACCGGAAATCATATTGAAACGAAACGAAGTATTAAATTTGCTTCTCACCTCCATTGCGCTGGAGGAAATCGGACTTTCTCACATTATTAATACAGAGGGAGAAAAGATCCAAAAGATAGTGAAGGAGCAATTCCTCTCGCTCAATGATGCGCTTACCTTAAACAACAGCGTAGAACGAATGCTACGCAATGTCATCAAGACCGAGATGCTCCTACAATTCAGGCTGGAGGATATTATCAAGCTGGAGCAGATGCAACAGATGCAAAATAATCATGATCATCAGCACGATGACTTACCTGACTTACCCGACCTTCCATGCCTTTAAAGAATAGCCCTCATTACTTACACTGCTTTTCACGGGATCATAATTTTATTGAAGAGGGATGATGATGACCTTACGGGATAAAGTTCCATCAAACGATGTGCCTACACGCGAAGAAGCTTTGAGTCATTTGCTGCAATCTATTGCCCTAGAGGAAGAAGCATTGTCCAGATTGCTAAACGCCGAAGCTGACAAAGCCCTTGCTTTCGTTGGCAAAAATCTGGACTTCCCCAACACCCCCTCTAATGATGAGATCATTACCTTTAATCGTACAGTCATTTCGATTCTCGATTCGGTGCTGATGGCTGAGTGGCTTTTGTTAAAAAAGCTGGATGCAGCCATTCACATGTACCCTGTGGCGCTTACATCAAATTTTGAGATGGAAGAATCCGATTCCGGGGATGAATTGGAAGACGACTTCACCATCGACTATTAACGATTGATCATTTCAGAATTCGAGGTCAATTGCCATGAAGAACAGAGGTATCGATGACCAAACCGTTCTAAAGCTAACCTATTCCATCGTCCAGTTGGTCAAAGGATTGGAATCCCGCTTTCATCATGCCAAAGATTACGAGCTCATGCTGTTTGGCTACCAAATATCAACGATGTTCAATCTGCTTGTCAAACTGCATTCCCACATACATAACAAGCAGGTTGCTCACAGCCTCTTAATTGAATCGCGTAACCCTTTCCATCCCACTAGTGAAATGTACACACATGTCCTTGCTGCGATTGCCCAGTTATCGGAATTGGTAAAGACATGGAGTTTTCCACATAAACAAATCGCCACCTTGATTGAAAATCATCTGCGGCAATTACAAGCGTTTTACTCGATAGAAGGCCATTCCCATCACCAAACAAAGTCTATGGAACCGGAAGAGAATTCCCACTACGACAAGCCGATGCAATTGGAGCTGGAAGAAGAATTACCATGCGACGAACCGATACTGCTGGATCTAGGTGAGCAAACGAAAACTACTGACGCTCCACCTATGCCTCCCCCAACCCCTCCATTGCTCACAAACAACGCACGCATTGATACAGCCAACAACCGGAAATCAGTACGTTCAAAACCCCCATTAGTAGCACAGGCTGCCTCCATCCCTACTCCCGATAAAAACAAAAGCAAACCCAAGCGTCCCAAGCCTGTAACAAACGTGGCGAAAGTGCGAGGCCAGAAAAAAATGCTGGCAAAGCGAGTGTCTGCACCTGCAAAGCCTCCCTTTGTACCGAACTCCGTAAAGGTACGTATCGGCAATGTCACCAAGGTCATCCACATATGAACCTGAATCTAGTGAAGGAGTAAGGGATATGGATCGTTTGGAATTGATCGAAGTGGCCGGCAATAGTTATGTAGTCTCCGGTAAATACGGGATCGGTATCTATTTGGATAGGTCCAGCAAAACCGCTGTTTGCATTGATAGCGGACCGAATGCCACTGTTATCGAGAAAGTATGTACGAAAATCAGCGATCGAGGGTATCAAATCCTTGCCGTTGTTCATACACATGGTCACGCTGTTAATTATGGTGGCAATCTCTATTTGAAAAAGAGGTACCCTAACCTTCGCATCTACGCGACACATCTCGCCTCCTATCTCATTGAAAATCCGCATCTCGAGCCTTTGGTTTTCGACGAAGGTAGAGGGGCTGATACGGAGCCTGATCAAAACAAAAGGAATGCTCATGCGCTAGTAACCGATTATCTGCCATCTACCGATGGTATCTTTCACGTCCATTCCATCCCATTCAAAATCGTCTCCTTGCCTGGACATTCGCCGGGAATGGTCGGCATTATTACCCCTGATCATGTCCTTTATTGCGGCGATGCCTTATTTGGTCCCAAAACATTGAACAAGCAGGACCTCCTTTTTTTTAACGATCTGAGTGCTGCCAGAAGAAGCTTCAAGAAGCTCTCGACGATGAAATTGAACGCTTATGTGCTGTACCATGGTGGGCCCTTTAAGACAGTCACAGGTTTAATTAACAAGCATCTCACCCTTATGAAAGACACCTCTGCTTTTCTTGAAGCATGGATTCATGAGCAGCCAAGCACTCTCGAACAAGTAGTCCAAAAAGTCATGAAAAAGTATGAGTTTAAAGATGACTTGCACCGCTACGGTTTGACTACTTCGATTATCCGTTCTTATTTAAAAGAGCTACAGCAAGAGAACCGAATTGTCGCAAAAGTGGACAACGGTTTACTGCTATTCAGTAAACCTGCGACAACCACTTGAACAAAGGCTATATATGGGGGTATACCATGGGTAAAAGACGTATTTTAATCGGTAGTCCCATTCAACAATTCCCGATCATTTTGGAGGAATTCCTTCAATCCCTCACGGAGCTGACTACCAAAAACGAACTGGTTCATTACATGTTCATTGACGATAACAAAGACCCACTATCCAGTACACTCTTGGCTGATTTCGAGAAGGAGAACAAACGAACCGTCATCCTCAAAAACATAGACGATGACACGTATGTCCGAAATGAAATGACGCATTATTGGACGGAACGAAATATTTGGAAAGTAGCGCAAATGAAAGATTCGATTATCTCCTATGCGCTCAAAGAGGGTTTCGATTATTTGTTTTTGATCGATTCCGATCTCGTTTTACACCCTCACACCCTGCAACAATTGCTTCAAGCCAATAAAGATATTATCTCCAACATTTACTGGACACGTTGGCAGCCTGATACGATTGAGCTTCCTCAGGTTTGGCTGATGGACCAATACACGTTGACACGCGAAGGCGCAACTGAATCAGCGGAGAACCAAAACTTTTTAGAAATGCTGCGTAAACCGGGTGTGTATGAGGTAGGCGGCCTCGGTGCATGCACGTTAATCCATCGAAAGGTCTTGGAGGCAGGCGTCAGCTTTAAACGAATAGCGAACTTGTCGTTCTGGGGAGAAGATCGGCATTTTTGCGTTCGGGCTGTAGCTATGGGCTTTTCTTTACATGTGGATACGCATCTTCCTGGGTACCACATCTACCGTCAGTCGGATCTGGCAGGAGTAAGTGAGTATCGCAAAAAAAATGGTATGACAGCGGGGAAAACGAGTCAGATTTCCATCAGCTTATGCATGATCGTCAAAAATGAAGAAGACGCTCTGGAGCGTTGCCTCTCCACCGTTGCGGATCTCGTCGATGAAATCATTATCGTCGACACGGGTTCAACAGACCGCACGAAAGAAATTGCGTCCAACTATGGCTGCACCCTTTATGATTTCGAGTGGATTGATGATTTTTCAGCCGCACGCAACTATGCGTTCAGCAAGGCAACATGCCCCTATATTTTGTGGCTGGATGCAGACGATATCCTTCTGGAGAAAGATCGTCAGCTCTTCCGCGAGTTGAAGTTTACGTTGAATTACAGCATCGACAGTGTCACGATGAACTACAACCTTTCTGTAGACAGCAATGGGAATGTGGCATACAGCATTCGCCGCAATCGCCTCGTAAAACGCGACCGCGGTTTTCGCTGGATCGGACCTGTTCATGAGTATTTGGAAGTAAGCGGAAACGTCATCAACACTGACATATCCATCACGCATAACAAGCAGAAGGCATACACGGACCGCAATCTGCAAATCTATCGACGCAGGGATGCCAAAGGGGAAGAATTCTCTCCACGGGACTTGTACTATTATGCGAATGAATTACGCGACAATCAGTATCATGAGGAGGCCATTACTTTTTACACGAAGTTCCTGAACACCCAACAAGGCTGGGTAGAGGACAACATTAACGCTTGCTTGAAGTTGGCGAGTTGCTATTCCCATCTATACGAGAGACAAAATGTTCTGTCGTCGCTCTATCGTACGTTCAACTACGATCGCCCACGAGCGGAAGCGTGCTGTCAGATCGGAGCCTTTCACGTCGAAGATAAAAATTGGCCGCTGGCGATTTTTTGGTATGATCTCGCAACAAAAGTAGAGCAACCTGCTGAAAAGCTCGCACACATCGACCACGTTTCATGGACCTGGCTACCTCATCTGCAACTCTGCTTGTGCTATTCTCAAATGGGGGATAACGAGAAATCACGTCACCACAATGATATTGCCTACTCTTATAACCCAACTCACCCTAGCATTCTTTACAATAAAAGGTATTTTGAGTCTCTGACCTGACTCCTCTCGTGATCATGAAAAAGTTACCCACCCTGTGGGTGAATGTATCAATGCCATATGCAATGGCAATGGTGGTCTATTTTTTGATGAGCACGGTGCTTACCGGTTAACACAAAAGCCAAACTGGAAATCGGATTGGCTTTTTTCTGTTTCTATACAGCCAGGCACGCGCACAGATAAGACCTCATAACATAGTAATAAGTTTTTGAATGTAACAGGAAGGATGAATGCCATGTCTCAAGCCAATATTCCCAATATTACTCCCACCATTACTGTAACGAGAGACGATGCTATCAATCTCCTCCTTACTTCCATCGCCATCGAAGAGCTCAGCCTCGGGCATATTATTAATGCAGAAGCAGAAAAATTGCAATATGCCATTGGTACACTACCAGGCTTGACTGTTCCTGCTTCGTTAAGTGATCTTCTTCTGGTGAATGCAAGTGTACGCCAAACCTTGCAAGACGTTACGAAAAAAGAAATGCTATTGCAATCGAAACTGGACAATATCCTGTCTGTTCCATCCAGCAGCACAGTTGGCATAACGGGGGATACGGGGGCCACAGGGCCGACTGGCGTTGGTACTACTGGAGCTACGGGCGCAACAGGGGCCACGGGCGTTGGGATTACTGGAGCTACGGGCGCAACAGGGGCCACGGGCGTTGGTATTACTGGAGCTACGGGCACGACAGGTGCGACGGGGATTACTGGAGCTACGGGTGCCACCGGAGAAACTGGCGCTACCGGGGCAACAGGCGCAACTGGACCTGCTTTCACCACTGAAAACTTCTCCGCCTTCTTATCAACGGTAACCCTTAGCGCATCTTCCCAATTAGTTAACTGGTCAACAGCGAGCCCCTACTATAGTAATCCAAGTTTCAACCCTGTGACTGGCACTTACACAGTACCAGCGACTGGAACTTACGCCATCAAAGCAACCATTAACTATGAAACAAGCGCAGCCATTACCGGTAGTTTAGACCCGGCAATCACCCCTGCATTTGAAGTACGGAGACTTACCCCTACTGCGACAAGTCTCATTATCGGTGATTTCCCTGTTCTCAACGTAAACATTGCGCTCGTACTCACATTAAGAACCATTCTGGGGACAGGAACCGTCACACTCGCGGGTGACGTTCAACTCAATGCAGATGATACACTCGGTTTGTTCTATGTTGCCAATGGATTGACCATCAACCTCAACTTAGGTGGAAGCGGCGAGGGTATCGTCTGGTCCATTCATCGTCTTACTTAACGAGGCCTTGCTATTATGAAAAAAGCTGACTGCACTCTACCATGCAGTCAGCTTTTTCTCGTCCATTACACCTTTTTCACAAATTCCGATTTTAACTTCATCGCGCCAAAACCATCGATTTTACAATCAATATCATGGTCCCCATCAATCAGGCGAATGTTTTTTACCTTTGTTCCTATTTTTACAACTAATGAAGTTCCTTTTACCTTGAGGTCTTTAATGACCGTTACTGTGTCGCCATCGTTAAGGACATTTCCATTCGCATCCTTGATGACCTTGTTATCTTCACCGTTATCGTTGCCTGCTTGGAGCGTCCACTCATGGCTGCATTCCGGGCATACCAAGGAGCTTCCGTCTTCGTACGTGTATTCTGAATGACATTTTGGGCAATTTGGCAATTGACTCATCTTTGAATAACCTCCATTCGATACTGTCCATTCTATCATAAACTAGCCTGAAAACCTGGCCTAACCAGTAAGCCCTTCGTCCCGTGCTTTTTTAACGGCCTCTTCGCGATTCTTAACACCCAGTTTTGCATAAATCACTGTGGTACAATTGCGTACTGTTCCTTCAGAAAGAAAGATTTTCTCTGCGATTGTTTTCATGCGAACCCCCTCTACTAACGAGGCAAGTATGCCTCTTTCCCGTTCCGTCAACCCATAGGGACACTCGCGTCCTTGCTTTTGGCGAAGTCCATTCAGCTCTTCTTGCTGCAAGCGCATTTCTTTAAAAAGGACATCAGCAATCTTATGGTTAATCAACGCTTCTCCTTGATGAACAACTCGTATCGCCTCTACGAGCTCAACCGGACTAACCGATTTTAACAAGTAGCCATTCGCGCCACTCCCTAGCGTTTCCGTCGCAAGGGCTGTTTCTTCGAAGGTCGTCAACATAATGACACGCATGTCTGGCCACCGCTCACGTATCGCTTGTAAAGTCTTCGCCCCGTCCATGACAGGCATTTGAACGTCCAAAAGTACGACGTCGGGCTTTTCTTTTGGAATGATGTCCAGTGCTATCAAGCCGTTCTCTGCGACCCCGACAACTTGCAAATCTTGCTGATTCTGTAAAACAAGCTGCAAACCTTCCCTCACAAAGGGCTGATCATCGACGATCAAGATACGTATGCCTGCACTTGGTACAGCCTGCATAGCTGGCAGACTACAAATGACCGTCACACCTCCCTCGTCCATACAATGGATCGATAATCGTCCCTGAAGTGCTTCCAGCCTTTCCTTCATCGAGTGCAAACCAAATCCGAATTCGATCGTCCCATTTCCTTCCCCATTATCTTCAACCTGCAACCGAATCTGGGCTTCTTCAAAGTATAGCCCCACTTGAATTTGTGATGCTTTTCCGTGGCGCACAGCATTGGTCAGTGTTTCTTGCAGGCAGCGGTACAAAGTCAGCTTCATGGAACGGCTCAACGCATACTTAGCGCCGTACATACGCAGCTTGACGGACACCCCTGTAGCCACCTGAAATTGCCCGATCAATTCAACGAAGGCGGACTCCATGGTCGTAGCAGATTCATAGCCATTCTGAGCCCATTTGTGGAAAATCCCTCTGGACTCGTCCAAACCTTGTCGGGCCATCTGCAAAAGCATGTCCAGCCGGCTAGCCTCCGCATCCGGTATTTTAGACCGAAGCATCTCCAGCCCCATAATGAGCGATGTCATCGTGTGTCCGATCGTGTCATGCAGCTCTCGGGACATTTTGTTTCGTTCTTCCAGCAGAGTGATTTCCTCCACCCGGGAAGCGTATTGCTCCAATATCTGGTTCTGGTTTTGAATAATCAGGCTCTGCTTGTGCATACGGCTAAGCAATTGAAAGGCAAAACCAAGTGCATATGCCGCGAAATGGTACACAATTAGATCACTTTCGGCTATAGGCTCGAAATCAAACCCAATTGCCTCGGACACAAGAAACGGAATCGCCAAAATCGCCAATGGTCCCGTCCAGCGATAAGATCGTTCCGCACTGTGATATCCGATGAGAAAAGCGATGGGGATAAACTGCCATCTTACTCCCTCAAAAAAGAAGTTCAAGGCAATACACAAGCCTCCACTCAAAATAATCTCAGCGAACAAATATAGGTTACGAGAGTATCGACGCAAACAACTGGGGACGACAAGCACCAATAACCAAACGATCAATGTAACCACTAGCGGATAAGGCAATTGATCTTGATATCGGACAAGGCCGAGGAAAATCGTCACCCCCCACATAAAGTGGATGGTGAAGATCATCCAGTCGACCCATAACCATCGTTTAACAAATGCAAGCAATTGGCACACCTCATCTACACCCAAACTTTCTCTCCATTATATTCCCAGATGACGCCCAGCTACTATCACGATAAGCAATGACATTCTGTTACTTCTCACCGTGACACTCATCGTCCTATACTCATCCCTGTCGCTGGCTTACAACAATTGACTGACGCAAAACGCGAAAGGTGATGAAACATGACATTATTTGCTCTACGAAAATGGTTTGCCGTTTTGCTCGTATCCTGCCTCATGCTGATACAGCCCCTATCTGTGGCCAATGCTCGCTCGCCGCTTACTACTCCTCCTTCCATCGAACAAGTAGTTGATCCCCTCATGAAAAAGGAAATGAACAACTTGCATATCCCTGGTGCAGCCATTGTCATTACCCAGGGAGATCGCATCATTTTTAAAAAAGGCTATGGTTTTGCCGACGTCGAGCAGCAAATCCCCGTTGATCCTGAGCGTACGGTGTTTCGAATTGGTTCCGTGACCAAGTCGTTTACCGCTACTGCAGCGATGCAGCTCGTGGAAAAAGGCAAGCTTTCCTTACGCGAAGATTTGAATACCGTCCTAAAAGACTACAAAATCACCAATAATCGTTACGGCCCGATCACACTCCACCACCTGCTCACACATACAGCCGGCATAGATGAAAAGATTTATAAAAGAGACAACCGCCAGAGTGTGATACCGGAATTCTCGACCGAGGCCGTAAATGAAACGCTTCAGATGCAAAAGACGATTTTCACGCCAGGCAGCAAATTTCAATACAGTAATGCGGGCACCGGATTGTTAGGGAGTGTAATCGAACAAGTTTCCGGTCAATCTTTGCATGACTATATGCGGGAGAATATCTTCCGCCCGCTAGGTATGGATTCCGCCGAATTGTATCTCCCACAAGACAGGAGCAAGCTGGCTAAAAGCTATTATTACGACGGAAACGGCTATCAAACAATTCCTTATTCGGGAATTATTTTTCCAGGGAGTGGTGCCGCTAATATGACACCAGTCGACTTTGCCCCCTATATGATCGCCCATCTTTCAGACGGCAGCTATAACGGCACATCTCTGCTGAGACCAGAAACTGTCCAGCTTATGCATGCCCAGCAATTCGCGGCCCATAAACGCATGCATGGAATTGGCTACGGCTTTTTTAAAGGAGAGACGAAAAACGGCATTCCTACCCTTTGGGCAAACGGTGGGATTGATGGCTTTATCTCGAAAATGGTGCTGATTCCCTCAGAATCAATCGGCATCTTTGTTACGGTGAACGCCACGCATCCGGGCTTGGAGCTGCACAGCAAGATCGTGAACGCGTTTACAGACAAGCTACTGACAGAGCAAGTCCGCAAGCCCCTAACTCCTGTTGCTGGAACCATAGACGAAATGAAAAAGCTGGAGGGTCAATATCTGCTTACCCTGACGCCCGAGAATGGCTGGGGCAAAGGGCTTCGGCTGCTCAGTAGCTACCCTTACACAGTGAAGGCATTGGATGGGCAGACGATATCCGTGACTGGTTTATTCCAGAATGAAGGACAGCAATCCCTTGAGAAAAAGTTTGTGCAGGTAGACGATCATTTCTTTCAAGAGATCGGCGGCGAGGAACAGCTATATTTTCACGAGGAACAAGGGACATTTTATATGACAGGACCGATGAACTTTTCACTCCCTCGTATCTCCTTCATCGAAAGTCCGCCTGTTCTCCTGGTTCTGTATGTGATTCCCGGAATCGTGTTCATCCTTCTTCCGCTCGTCTGGCTCGCTCGTTTCGGGCTGCGCAAATGGCGCAAACAATCGTACGCCATTTCGAAGATCGTTCCGATCATGGCTCTGCTTCATAGCTTATTTTTTATCATCCAATTCACCTATGCAAACGCAGAGCTTGTCTATGGCTACCCGGCCTTCTACCAAGTGGTTGTCGCATCCCTGCCGATCGTTTCGTTGACCCTCGCCGCTTATTTGCTACTGCGAATCGGAACAGCTAAGGAGCGCGATCGCTGGAAGGTAACGAATAGCGCAGCAGCGGTACTCTCCATCCTGTATACTGGCTATTTATTTTACTGGAACTTTCTTTCCCTTCATTACTCATAAGACTCCGAGGCCGCAACTGCGCTTTACAGTTGTCGCATTTTTTTAAGCATAATGTTTGATCCAAGGAACTACCATTAAACTAAGCCGCATAAGGAGGAACGAACGATGAGTACTTCTAGCTTAAAAATCGGGATTATTCTGGGCAGCTCTCGCCCAGGCCGAGTCAGTCCCCAAGTAGGTGCGTGGCTCAAAGGAGTTGCCGATCAACGAGGAGATGCAGCGTATGAAATCGTTGATATCGCGGACTTTCACTTACCGTTCTTTGGCGATCCGAGTGGTGAGCAACAGGTAGCCGCCTGGGCGGCAAAGCTATCCAGCCTGGATGGATTCGTATTCGTTACCGCCGAATACAACCACAGCATCACGGGGGTATTAAAAAACGCACTCGACCTCGCCCGCAAGGAATGGTACAACAAAGCGGCCGGTATCGTCAGCTATGGTTCATCAGGCGGAACTCGTGCAGCAGAGCACTTACGTGGAATCCTGGGGGAATTGCAGGTTGCCGACGTGCGTACACAACCTGCCTTCAATCTATTTACGGATTTTGAAAATTACACGGTCTTTAAACCATCCGAATTGCACATCCCACATGTAAACGACATGTTGAATCAGGTGATTAGTTGGTCAACGGCATTACAATCAGTTCGGGACTAATAAGAAAACCTCTATCGAGGCCTTTACAAGGAGGAGCGACCGCGTTTTAGCGGAAAGTTTCCATGCGCTCCGGAATTTATTTTATAAATTCCTATACGTTAGAAAAATGACTAGCAGCGATATCTGCTAGTCATTTCTTTTTCGTTCCTCACTCATATCGCAACGCATCAATCGGATGGAGCCTGGCTGCCTTATGAGCCGGGTAGAGCCCAAAGAAAATACCGATGGCACTGGAAAACCCAAAAGCGATTACGATACTTTCCCACGATAGTAGCGGCGGTACTTCGACATATTGCGAGGCAAACATGGCTGTCCCGATGCCGAGCAGCACGCCAATCGTTCCACCAATCAGACAGACAATCATCGATTCGATCAAAAACTGCAGCATAATATCTCCGTAACGCGCCCCTAACGCTTTGCGAATGCCGATTTCCCGCGTCCGCTCCGTGACAGATACGAGCATGATGTTCATGACGCCAATCCCACCGACAAATAACGCAATCCCGGCTGCGACACTAAAGATCGTGGTGAGCGTACCGGAAAAGGAATCCATCTCCCCCAGTGCGTTCTCAATACTATCGATTTGGTAGTAGTTTTCGCGATCGTGCCTGCGGTTTAAGTACTTCTCTGTCTGCCTCTTGGCTGCTTCCATCGTTTCCTTCGACTTGGCTTTTACGGTTATCGTATGAACGTACTTGTACCCGTCCATATTGTGCAGAAAAGTAATCGGCATATAGGCACCCTCGGATCGACCAGCGTCAATCATCAGCTTGGCTTCACTTACCACGCCAATAACGATGACTGATGCTGATTTGAAAGTCAAACGCTTGCCAATTGGGTCTTCACGTCCGAAAAGCCCTGCTGCTAATTTTTCGGTTAAAACGATAACCGGCTTTCCCTCTCTTACTTCCTTCGCAGTAAAATATCTGCCTGCAACTATTTTCAAGTTGGGTTGAACCTTTAACAGATCCTCATTTGTTCCTTGTATACTTGCGTCCTTCCCCTTTTTCGGGCCACGAATCGTTCCATAAAGATTTGTGAACGGCACGGCCTCTTCAATGTAGGGCGATTGTTGGGGAAGTGCATAAGCATCCTCCACTGTCAAATCAGAAAGCTTGCTTCCTTGGTCCCACCAAATAGTAACGCTGAAATTAGTAGCACCCAGCTTCTCCAATTGATCGGTATAGGCCTGTTGACTGCCGTTTCCTAGTGTAATCACGGCAATAACAGACATGATTCCGATGATGATCCCAGACATCGTCAAGGTAGCTCGGAGCTTATTTGTCCCAATCCCTTCCAGAGCCGTACGAAAGCTTTCGAGTAAATTCACGTGAGGATCACCTCCTCGGACGGAGTAGCAAACAAGCGCTTCTCCACTCGCTCATCTCGGATGATATGACCATCTCGAAACGTAATGACGCGCTCGGCATGCTGAGCGATATCCGCCTCGTGCGTGACGAGCAGAATCGTTACCCCTTGCGCATGCAACTCCTGAAAAATCGCCATGATCTCGATGCTGGAACGACTGTCCAGATTCCCTGTCGGCTCGTCAGCAAGTAAAATGGCTGGCTGGTTTACCAACGCTCTGGCGATAGCTACCCGCTGTCTTTGACCGCCGGACAGTTGCGTTGGTTTATGATCCATCCGCTGGGCAAGTCCGACACGCTGCAACGCCGCTTTCGCTCTTTTTTTGCGTTCTGTCATGCCTACGCCCGCATACATCATCGGCAACTCTACGTTTCGCAGCGAAGTAGCACGTGGCAACAAATGAAACGATTGAAAGACAAAGCCGATTTTTTGATTGCGCACCTGCGCCAGCCCACTATCCTTCAACTGCGTAACATCAATTCCATCCAAGACATACGATCCGGAGGTTGGCCGATCCAGACAACCCAGCATGTTCATAAACGTCGATTTTCCGGAACCAGAAGGTCCCACGATCGCCACGAATTCACCTTGAGCCACGTGGATATTGACATTTTGCAAAGCGAACAGCTCCAGCTCATCCGTCTTGTACTGTTTGGTTAACCCCTCAATGTTCAGCATATTATCCTCCTTTACCCCGCAAACTCTTCGGGAGATGCTTGGAAGACCGCTTCATTTTCTTGTAAGGTTTCCGGTGGATTCGCTACCAATTCTTCACTGCCATCCAATCCGCTTTCAATTTGGATAAACAATTCACTTTCAATTCCAGTCGTCACTTTTTTCTTCTTGGCCCTGCCATTTTCCACTACCCAGACAAAGGAAGATCCATCTTGATCCGTCACGACTGCCTCAATGGGAACCTGCATGGCGTTTGCTGCTTTTTGCAGAACGATGTTCACATCCACGTGAAAACCTGGCTTCAAATACTCCCTCGTCTCATTCAGATTGACAGCGACCGGCACTCCCGTACTCTCCCCACCCGGCTCTTTGCTGGTTACAGCTATAGGAGATATGCGCGACACCTTACCTTGCAACTGTTCTCCGCCTAAGGAAATGCCTGAGACCACCGCATCCTGTCCGATTTTGATTTTACGCAAGTCAGATTCTCCGACTCCTGCTTCGACCATAACATCATTGGTATCTCCAACCGTGAGAATTTCCTCGCCTTTACTTAGGTACTTCCCTTGTTTCACCTTCATGGAGAGCACCGTCCCGTCAATCGGAGACACGATGCTGCTTTGCACACGTTGCTTTTCATATTTTGCTTTTTCCAAATTCAGCTTTTGAATTTGCGCCTCGTAGGAGCGAATCTCTGCCTTGTCTGGCCCTTTTTGCTTCAAAAGTAGATCTTGCTTTGCGACCTTCACGCTTGATTCCGCTGTTTGCAGCTTTTGCTTCGCCTCCTCTACAGCCTGTTGGGTTGACACGCCTGCGGTAAACAGCGATTGCGTTCGCTGGTAATCTTTTAATGCCGTTTGGTACTCGCGTTCATGCTGGGCAAGCTGCTCCTGCATTTTCGTGACTTCCTCAGGCTCCACACCTTTGGAGAGCCTTGCGATATTCGCTTCCTGAATGGTGATTTGCGCCTCGATATCCATGATTTCATTGCTGACATCGGACATGTCGATATTGCCAATCACCTGCCCTTTCGTCACTTTGTCTCCCTCCTTGATGGAGAAATTCCGCAGATCGCCTGCATAGTTGGCGAACAATGTATGTTCATTTCGTACTTTGACCAAGCCCGACGTCAAAATCGTGCTTTCCAAGTCGGCCGTTACCACCGTTGATAACATGACAGGAATACCATTCTTCTTTTCTCCCGAAGAAGCTGCATAGCCGCCGAACCCGGCCACAAGCACGCCCACACCCAGCCAGATCCACAAACGTTTTTTCATATTCCTTACCTCCCCAAAAACTTTAAACCCCGATCATTCTTAGCCAATCAAAAAACCCCACTTTTTCTATTACAGGTTCCACCCTGGCTCGTCACCCGATCAGGATAAGAAAAACTGTTAAAAGAAAAAGTGGGGTAATCCTTAAATTTTTTTAAAGTGAGGTAGTCTGTTCGTAAGGTAAGCGTATTTCAAAAACGGTGCGGATCAAATTGCTTTGCGCAGAAATCGTCCCTTCATGGCGCTCGACGATATTTTTGGCGATAAACAGCCCAAGACCTGTGCTTCCGTTTTGATGACTTCGGGCCTTGTCACCCGTGTAAAACATCTCAAAAAGATGCGGCAGCTCTTCCTCGGGAATTTCGTTTCCATAATTGATAATCTGCACAACGACCTCGTCACCCGCAAGAAAACCGTTGATATCAACAAACTGACCATCGTGCCCGTAACGGATGGCATTGGTCATGATGTTCTCGAAAACACGTGCCAAGAGCTCGCCATCTCCGCAAACCGTCAATCGTGAGGCCACATTCATTCTGGTTTCCAACTGATTTTTTTCCAAAGAAGGATATAGCTCCTCGTTTAACTGCATGAGTAATTCACTCAGGTCAATCAGATTCTGTTGGATGGTGAGCATGCCGTAGTTCATTCTCGTAATTTCGAAGAGCTCATCGATCAGTTTTTCCAAACGCTGCGACTTGGTAAAAGCAATATTCGTGTAATGTCGGGCTTGTTCCATTGTCAACTGCTCGTCCCGCAAAATGATGTCCAAATACCCTAAAACAGAAGTCAGCGGCGTCCGCAGGTCATGCGCCAGGTTTAAAACCAACTGATCCTTGCTGCTTTCGGCAAAATCTCCTCTTTGTACGGCTTCTTGCAATTTTTCACCCGCCAAATTGATGTCCTTGGCAATATCTCCAAACTCATCGTTTGACGGTATTTGAACATGATGGGTAAAGTCGCCGTTTGCAAGATGATGAATTCCTCTGGAAATCTCCTGAAAGTAGACGGCATACCGTTTGGTTAGCAAGAAGAAAAACAGTATGGCTAGTGGAACAAAAATAATCAGAAAGAAGTAAATGTCCCCTATTTCTCGCATAAAATAGCGAATCGGCGTCAACAAGCTTTCAAACTTTACCTGTGTTCGATAGTAAAACTGTAGCGCTTTAAAGATCACATAGGTAACCGAACCAGATAGAAGCAAACTTAGACCCAGAAGCTTGACCATTTGGAACCGAAAGCTCCGTATCATCTTAGCCATGAAAGGAATACCCTACTCCCCAGACCGTTTTAATCCACTTGTTTTTGGTTTTTTCTTCTCCCAGCTTCTTTCGCAAGGTGCGAATGTGCACCATGACTGTATTGCAGCCTTCATAGTACGCTTCGCCCCACACCTGCTGGAAAATATTATCCGCGCTAAACACCTTCTTTGGATAGCTGGCCAGCAGATAGAGAATATCAAACTCTTTTGGCGTTAACTCAATCGTTTCTCCGTACAGGCTCACGGTTCGCTGCTCTGGATAAATGATAAGTCCACCTGCCTCTACGACCTTGTTACTCGCTACTGCTACTGCTGGTTGATTCAACTGCTTAAAGCGCCTCAGTTGGGCATTCACACGAGCGACTAATTCCATTGGATTGAATGGCTTGGTCATATAATCATCTGCGCCCATCACCAAGCCCGAGATTTTATCCAGATCGGATGTCTTGGCACTCAAAAAGATGATCGGCATATTGTGCTGCTCGCGAATGAGCCGGGTGACCTCATAGCCATCCAGCCCAGGCATCATGATATCGAGGATCGCCAAATCAATCGAATGGTTCTGTACAGCTTGGAGTGCTGCCTTTCCATCCGCTGCGATAATTGTGTGGTAACCTTCTTTTTTCACATGCAAGGCAACGAGCTCAGCAATCTCCGCTTCATCGTCGGCGATCAATATGGTGACGTGCTTCATCGTTTTTCCCATCCCTTGTATACATTTCCTACCATTATAGCAGGTATGAAATAACTTTTCTGTTATCACACGTAGAGCTTGATCATACAATTATGGATAATAATTACTTTCAGTTTCTTTTGACTTTGCAGACTTTTCTATATTAATATATTCATGTCCATATCATATCTATCATAAATATACTTGGGGGTAATTTATGAAAAAACTAATGTTTGCTGTTGTTTCTGGTTTGTTGGCACTGACGGTAAGTGCGTGTGGCACTGGCACGAATCAGGCCGCCTCGACATCTGGGCAATCCGGTGCGACGAAGTACGTGTTTGGTACAGATGCAACATACCCACCCTTTGAGTTTGAAAAAGACGGAAAATACGTGGGAATTGACATCGACCTGATCAATGCGATCGCCAAAGAAGAAGGCTTTGAGGTAGAAATTAAGCCGATGGACTTCAAAGGAATCATTCCGGCTGTTCAAGCGAAGCAATTGGACGGTGCCATTGCAGGGATCAGCATCACAGATAAGCGTAAAGAAATTTTGGATTTCTCTGAACCTTACTATCAAGCAGGTCTTTCCCTGGTCGTACGTGAGGACAACACAACGATCAATGGAGAGGCAGACTTGGCTGGCAAAACGATTGCTATCAAAAAAGGCACGACTGGCGCGACCTTTGCTGATGAGCTCGGGAAAAAGTACGGAGCGACTGTCAAATACTTCGACGATAGCCCTTCCATGTTCCAAGAGGTTCAGAACGGCAACGCTGATGTAACCATCGAAGATTATCCGGTTATCTCTTATAAAATTGCGGTAGACCCTGCTTCCAAACTAAAAATTGTAGGCGATCGTCTCAATGGTGACCACTACGGCATCGCGGTATTAAAAGGGAACAAAGAGCTGCAAGACAAACTCAACTCCGGTCTGAAGAAGCTGAAAGAGAACGGGAAATACGACGAAATCATCAACACATACTTGAACACGAAAAAATAAGGCGCAAGACGCGCCTTTTTTTCACCTTAGAAAGAATGGAGTTGTCCAAATGAGCAGTAGTTGGGATGTCATTGTCGATGCTCTTCCTGTCTTGGCCCAAGGCTCTGTGGTCACGTTAAAAATAACGGTCATTTCCCTGTTTTTTGCTCTCTTAATCGGATTGCTTTTTGGTTTAATGAGCACCAGCCGCTCCAAAATACTCCGCGGCATTGCAACCGCTTACGTTGACTTTCTCCGCGGCACACCGCTGTTGGTTCAAATCTTCTTTATTTATTTTGGCTTGCCGCCTGTCCTTGATATCAAAATTCCAGAGACAACCGCAGGTATTCTTGCGCTCAGCCTCAATGCCGGAGCGTACCTGGCTGAAATTTTCCGCGGAGGGATTCTCTCCATCGATAAAGGACAGATGGAAGCAGCTCGCTCCCTCGGACTCACGCACGGAAAAGCCATGCGCCTGGTTATCTTGCCTCAGGCTGTTCGCCGCATGATTCCTGCCTTCGTCAACCAATTCATCGTGACGCTAAAAGACACCTCACTCCTAACGGTCATTGGTATCCGTGAACTGATGAACAGTGGTGAGATTATCATTTCTAGCAACTTCCGTTCATTCGAAATTTGGGCTGTAGTAGCGGTCTTCTATTTCCTGATGATATACATCCTCAGTCTGCTATCCCGTTCCCTTGAGAGGAGGTTCGCGAAATGATTCATGTAGAGAATTTGAAAAAGAGCTTTGGCTCGTTGGAAGTCTTAAAAGACATCTCGACTACCATTGAAGAGCGCGAAGTTGTCTGTGTCATCGGTCCCTCCGGCTCGGGAAAAAGTACGTTTCTGCGCTGCCTGAACCAGTTGGAAGAGGTGACATCCGGCAAAATCACCATTGAGGGCATGGAGGTTACTTCCCCCAAAGTGGACATTAACAAGCTGCGAGAGCGTGTCGGCATGGTGTTTCAGCGGTTCAATCTCTTTCCGCATCTCACTGTTTTGGAAAACATTATGCTCGCACCCAAGCACGTCAAAAATTCAGCGCGTCAGCAAAATGAACAAAAGGCGCTGCAACTCCTCAAAAAAGTAGATTTGGCGGACAAGCGAGACGTGTATCCAGATCGGTTGTCTGGTGGTCAACAGCAGCGTGTAGCCATTACCCGTGCGCTCGCCATGGACCCTCATATCATGCTGTTCGATGAACCTACCTCTGCACTCGACCCGGAAATGGTCGGTGAAGTTCTTCAGGTGATGAAGGATTTGGCCAAAGAAGGAATGACGATGGTCGTGGTTACACATGAGATGGGCTTCGCCCGTGAAGTAGCCGATCGCGTGATTTTCATGGATGGCGGATTCATCGTAGAGGAAGGCACGCCTGCCGAGATTTTTGACAACCCTCAGCATGAGAGAACCAAAGCGTTTCTCAGTAAAGTACTGTAAAACAAGCAACGAGCATGATGCGATTTTTCATCCATCATGCCCGCTTGTTTTTTCTATGAAACTACCTCACACATACTCATGCGCCAGCATCAAAAACACGCTGGACGTCCATGTAAATGCCCGATCCCTCAAGCCATCACCTGTCAGTGCATCGAAGTTTTCCGCCATGCCACTGCGTGCTGCCATTCGGCAAAAACGTCTGGCAATCTCCTGAGAAAACGCCACTTCACCTGCTCGCCGCAATCCATCGACCAATAGCATCGTCACTGGTGCCCAGATCGGGCCTAACCAGTAGCCATCAGCTCGGTAGAAGGAGCTGGTTGGACTCTCCGTAGCCAGACCATTCTCTGTCAAAAATCGCCCCTGCAAGTCCGCAATCAGCTTGGCCCGGATGTCCTGCGGCAGCTTTTCGCCTAGCACGAGAGGCATATAGCGAATCAAGCTGTCTCCTTGGGTAGGCTGATCGCTGCCAGAGTGGGTCGCGAAGAAGTTTTCGCCATTCCAGTGCTTCTCCAGGAGGCGTTGCAGCGTCATTTCCGCCTTTTCCTGCCACTTCGCTGCCTCTTCAGGACAGCCCAGTCTCTTCGCCAAATCCGCAAGCACATCCATTTGCAGAATCAAATACGCAGGCAAATCTGGGCTTTCAATCGGTGCCCCCTCGAGGAAAATCGTGCTGTTGTCCCAGCCGCAGTCATAGCCGTGATTGTACTGCGGAATCCCGTCCTGATCATCATCGCGATAACGGAACCACCAGTCGGTCCAGCGACAAAGCGGCTCGTACACCTCTTCCAGCATCTCGTTTGTAATCGCGTCGTTCCGATCCAGCATCCAGCGCAGCGTCCAGCCGTGAATCGGAGGCTTGCAGCAGTTCCACAACGCATACCGATCATTGATAAAATCGGGGAAGACACCACTTTCGTCCTGCCTGTCGATAAAAATCATGAGCTGATCCCACGCCAGCGGCAGGTTTGCTCGCGTCAGTGCCATCGCATTGAAGCAATGATCCCAGCTCCATATATTCGTCATCCAGTTTTTGGACATGTACATCGCAGACCGCGGCAGATAGCCTTCAGGTCTCACCACACAAGACCAGGTGATGTACGTCGCGAGTTCTCGTGCTTCATTCAAGCCTTCACGATGCTCTTCAGATACAGAGAGTGTCCGTTCCAGCCACTCGTCGTACTCTTTTTTTACCTGCTCCCATCCATCGGCAAAGGCAGGATAGCTGCGCTCCTTCCATACCGTGTGGAACTCCTCCAATACGCCTTCCAGTACACCCGTTTCCTCGTCGGGAAGAAAGGTTACGCTCACTTGCTGTTCACGCGATGCCTTTGTAGGGTTGACCACCAGCGCTCCAGCAAGCGGAGTCACTCGCAAGCGAATTTCCGTGGAAAAGTGATTGATTTCCCAGCATCCGGCTCCTGCTTGGATCGCGTAGTCTGCTGCCGTCGATTCCAGCACGAGTCGCAAACCAACGCCTTGACCACGTAACTGCACCACCTGCGGCTCGCTCATGCACAGCTTCACTTCGCCTTTATCTCCGTAGAGACGCAGCAAGGTTGGCGTAGCCTCCGTCTCAAATGGAACCGCCACACCATCGGCTACCATTTCTATTCGAAAAATCGCGCCATCGTGGTTGTCTCCTCCACGAATATTGCGCAAATACAGCCCTTCTGCTCGTTTGGTATTCCCCAGTCGCGAGAGTACGAGATACGACCCGTATCGGCTAAAAGGAACGATTCCTAAATCAAACTGCATATGTCTCACCTCGAGGTTGCTTCGTCGATCGTTTACGATCGCGCTTTTCCAGCAGACGATTCATTCTGGCGTTCATCCACCAGACAGGCAGGCTCGCTCCCAACAAGATCGTCAAAACGGGAATCGCCAGCAAGAGAATCAAGAGAAGGAGCAAGCCTCCCATCGTGACGAGCGAATGCACCGGAAAGGCCGCAACCAGCCAAAACGATTGCTTGAGCGTCCGCTTCACGTCTGCATCCTCCCGAACAAGCAGGGAAAAAGCGTGGCAAGAAGTAGCCGCATGCAAGAATCCAATCCCCGCAAAAACGGCCGCAATCGAGAGCCCCCACAGGGTGCCCATGCGAAGGAAAAACACCACATCGACCCACAGGATTGCCCCTGTTAGCACCATCCCTGCGCCAAGCCATTGGCTCCTCCAGAAGTAGTGGCGAAAAGCATGCCAGAAGGCGGACAAAAGCCCACGGTCTTTCCACTTGCCGCTAAGTACGTCGTACAAAGCGGCTGTCGCTGGGAAGATTCCAAAGACGATGCCTCCCATGAGCGTGCACGCCACCCACATGAGATGCGCTGCCGCCATCCGCAACAATCGCTCACCAAATTGATGAAATGACCATGCCCAGCCTTCCCATTTCGCCCGATTCCCCACTGTAGCTCCCTCCTTACTTGATAGCAACGCCGGCTGAATTGTCTACGATATATCGTTGTGCGAGGAAAAAGAGGAATAACGGCGGAAGCGAGATCAGTAACGTTACCGCCATCAGCCCGGTAGCCTCTACTTCATACATCCCTTTAAATTGCGCCAGTCCCAGCGTCAGCGTGTACTGACTTTGGTCATTTAAGAAAATGAGTGGACCCAAGTAGTCGTTCCATGTGCCCAAGATGTTGAATACACTCACCAAAATCAAAGCAGGCATCATCAACGGCATAATAATCCGAGCATAAATCTGAAACGAACCGGCACCATCAATACGCGCCGCTTCATCCAGCTCACGAGGAATGGTCAAAATAAACTGTCGCATAAGGAAAATATAAAACGCTGACCCAAAGAATGAAGGAACAATCAATGGCTTGAGCGTGTTGATCCAGCCCAGGTAGTTGAATTCCATGTACAGCGGGATCATCGTCACTTCCCATGGAATCATCATCGTGGCCAGAACGACCATGAACAGAAAGTCCCTCCCTTTAAACGTAAACCGGGCAAAGCCGTACGCGACCAGCGAAGACGATATCAACTGACCAATCGTAGTCAGGATCGTCACCGTCAACGAGTTTTCCAAATACAGATGAAACGGCTGTGACATCCACGCATTCCCGAAGTTCTCCCAATGCAGCACATCCGGAATCCATTTGGGTGGATACTGCAAAATCTCAGTATCTGACTTGAGCGCAGTAGAGATCATCCAGTAAAACGGTGCGAGAAACAGGAAAGAGAAAAAGATCAAGCTCGCATAAGCGATCGTTTTGCGTATCAAGCTTCTTCCCCTCCCCTGCGGTTGTCGCCCTCGTAGTACACCCATTTGCCGGACGTTTTAAATACGAGGAAGGTCAATACCAAGATGATCACAAACATAAACCAGGAGTTCGCCGAAGCATATCCCATCTTGAAGTATTTGAAGGCGTTGTCATACGCGAACATGGCATAGAAATACGTAGACTGCAACGGTCCGCCTCCTGTGAGCAAGAGTGCTAGACTCAACTGCTGGAACGCACTAATGATCGTCATAATCAGGTTGAACAAAATCGTTGGGCTGACCATCGGCAGTGTAATCCGGAAAAACTTTTGCACCGCCCCTGCCCCATCAATCGAAGCCGCTTCATACAAGCTCTCCGGGATGCTTTTGAGCCCCGCCAGGAAAATCAATACCATGGAGCCTTGCCCCCACAGACTGGCGATTACCATGGCAACGAGTGCCCATGACGTATCGTTTAGCCAATTTGGACCTGTAATCCCAACCAGACTGAGCAAATAGTTGAAAATACCGTATTCCCCGTCATACACCCACGCCCAAATCATCGCCAGCGCCACACCAGAAATCACGCTCGGCAAGTAAAACACTGTGCGGAAAAAGCCGCTGCCTCTTACCTTCTGATTCAGCATCATGGCCAAAAACAACGCGATGAACAAATTTAACGGTACAAACAACAGCGCAAATTTAATGGTGACCCAGAGTGATTGCCAAAACAGTGGATCATCCGTAAACATATTGACGTAGTTGTCCAAGCCGACGAACGTAACCTCACCAACGACAGGCCAATCAAAAAAGCTCATGACGAGCGAAAACAACATCGGTCCCAGCGTAAAAGCGAGAAAGCCGATAATCCAAGGCAAGATAAAAAGATAGGGCGTAAGAAACGCCCTTCCCCCCAGTTTTTTCGGTTGAACGGTCATGGCAGGCTGTTTATGTGTCACGACACTCTCTGTATTCAAATTCCTGACCCCTTCCCGTTATTTCAAGAATTTCTGGGAGTCTTTGACTGCCTTGTTCAGTAATTCCTCGGCATTTTGTCCCATCATGATCGCATTGACTGCTGCGGAAAGGTTCCGATTGATTTCGTTCCAGTGTGGATTCAACAGGAAGGCTGGCGTGTCATTCGATTGCTCCAATGTCTTGTAGAACGGCGCGTAAAGCGGGTCCTGATCGAGCTTCTTCTCTTGTACGACACTAATACGCACAGGCAAGTCAGATGTACGCATCTTGATCGCATCACTGGAAACGAAGAACTTCAAAAACTCCCAAGCTAGTTCTTTGTTTTTGGAATCCTTGGCGATCGATACTGAGGAGGTTGCAATGACACCCTTACCAGGCTTGCCAGGGAATTGCGGCATTACGACCGTACCAAAGTCGACATTTGCCTTCTTGTACGACTCGAGCGACCATACACCGTTGTCATACATCGCGAGCTTGCCCGCTTTGAACAAGTCGTTGCCGCTTTGCTGGTTTTTGCCACCGACGAGCAAAGCGCTCTTGTCCTTGGCCAAGTCACTGAAAATTTGCAGAGCTTCTGCTGTTTCCTTGCTGTTCATGTAGCCTTCGATGGTTTTTCCGTCAGGGCTGATGAAGCTGCTGCCATTGCTCCACACGAACTGCTGCAAATCGTACGTATCCGGCTCCGAACGAACAGCGAAGCCATACTGCTTCTTGTCACGAACGGTCAGTTGTTTGGCTGCCGATTTGAAATCCTCCCACGTCCAGTCGTCTGTCGGAAGTGGTACATTTGCTTCGTTAAACAGTTTTTTGTTATAGAAGACGACCCGCGTCGAGAAGCCCGCTGGGAGACCGAACAATTTTCCATCGAAGCGATTATAGTTTAAGAGGCCTTGGTAAAAGTCGTCGATTGCCACTGATGGGTCCTTCTTTACGTACTCATCCAATGGCTCGAGCGAGGCGTTGTACGTTGGGAAATCCCACATGTACATGACATCTGGCGGGTTTTTCGCTCCGAATGCCGCTACCAGCTTCTGATCAAATCCATCTGCATATGCCTCGACTTGTACCTTCACACCCGGGTTTTTCTGTTCGAATTGTTTCGCGATATCTTGTTGGATCTTCAGCATTTGGTCCGTATCCCATGTCGCGAAACGCAATGTAACCGTTTCCTTTTTATCAGACGATGCTGGCGTTGTCGTACCCGTGTTACTAGACGTGCCGTCTGTACCTGATGGCTGGGCTTGTGAACAACCAGCCGCGACGGCCAACAGTAGTGCCATGCCAGCTGCCATCCATTTTGACGCAACCTTTTTCATCTGTGATCCCCCCTAGATTTACCCCTCATTTTTCTTTATTTTAATGAAGGAAAAAAAACGGTGAAACCGCCAACTGTTCGCAATAGTGTGTGAATTTGTTTCCTTTTTTTCGCTTTGTTCAGGTTTGCGCGGTGGAGTGGACGATTGTTCGACTGGACTCCTCCTTTTGTTTGAAACGGTAATGGCTCGGGGTCATCCCTGTATATTTTTTAAACCATTTGCTGAAGTATTTCGCGTCAGGAAGACCAACTCGCTCAGCTACCTCCTGAATGGACAGAGCTGTTTCATCCAGCATCGCTCGGGCCATTTTTACCCGGCGCTTGTCGAGAAACTCGCCGAAGCTCTCGCCCACTCCCTTTTTAAACATCACGCTAAAATGACTGCGGCTCAGCCCCACCTGTGAAGCTACCTCACTGACCGTCAATGGCGTATCCAGGCGATCGAGCGCGTAATGAACGGCCTGCTTGATCGGTTCCTGCCACGGGTCTTGAATGACGCCATACTTGCGCGCCCGCTCCTTGCGTTGGTAGAGCGTCCGTACTGTCTGCATCCACGGCTCGAGTCCGGCAAACGGGCTTGTTGTCTCCCAGCTCGTCACCTTTCCAGCCAGCTTCCATTCCACGAGCAATGATTCTACCTGCCTGCCGGTACTTGCGGGAGTCAACAAAAAACGGATATCGCCACATGCGATCCATTCCCATTGGCTGTCCAGCTCCCGTGTAATCCATGCCCGCTCCTGCTCCTCGCCATTTGCACTGCTGCCCATCCCTTCCAAGAGCCATACACGCATGGAATCGTTCATCCACGACCAGTGTGATTGCAGGAGGGAGGACAAGCTTTGCTCGAAATCCCGGCTCAAACCAGTCAACCACGCACCGAATTCTCGCTTCCATTCATCAGGGCGTTCATGGATTTTTTCAGGTCGCGTGCTCTCACCTGCCAACTCCGTCCGCAGCTTTTCCAACAACGTACCCCATTCCTCATCCTGAAACTCGGTCTTCAACAAATATCCGGACACCCCGAGAGAGATTCCCTGCTGGGCAAAAGAAAAATCGCGGTGACAGCTCAGCAGAAGCACCTTTGTTTGTGGAGCGTGCTCCTTCACCCGCCTGCACAGCTCCAGTCCATCCATTTCCGGCATAACGATGTCCGTAATCACCAGCTCGGGCTGTATTTGCAGGAAAGCCTCCCAGCCTTTCCTACCATTCGGTGCATCCGCTACCACTTCCATCCCGTAGCGACTCCACGGCACCATTGCCTTCAATCCTCTTCGCACCAGCACTTCGTCATCCACAATCATTACCTTGATGCTCATCAGGAAGTTCCTCCCTTTTCGGCCATGTGATTTGAATTGTGGTTCCTTCTCCTCTGACAGATGAAATCTTCATGCCGTGCTCCATACGGAAATGAAGCTTGAACTTCTGATCGACGTTGTACACGCCGAGTCCTCGTTTGCTAGAACGCTCCAGATCAGGATCGAGAAGTTTGGCCAATCGCTCCGGCACAATTCCTGCGCCGTCATCTTGCAACAGCAGCGTCACAAGCCCTTCTTTTTCACTGACACTGATCCGGATCGTTCCATGCCCGTCTTCGAATGCGTGGAAAAAAATATTTTCCAATAGCGGCTGGAGAGTCATGCGCGGGATCAAATAGCGACCGCAAGCCTCTACGCCCGTCTGTTCGTATTGAAAAACAGGCCCGTACCGCAGCTCTTGGATTTGCAGAAAATGCTCGACGGTTTGCAGTTCCTTATCCAACGGGACGAGCTCCTGCGTGATATCAAGATTGCCCTCTAGCACTTTGATGAGATGATAGAGCATATTGCCGATTTCATTGGCACCTGATAATCTTGCTTTCCACTGGATGGAATTGAGTGTATTGAACAACAGATGCGGGTTGATCTGGTAGTGAACGGCTCGCAGCTCTGCTTCCTTTTTCAACTGCTCAGTGCGACTCACCTCGGCGATTAGCGTCTGTATCCGCCTCACCATTTGGTTGAAGCTCACCCCTAACCGCCCCAGCTCATCTTCTGTGTCTACCTCTGCGCGCGTCTGTAGCTCGCCTGTACCGACCAGACGCATCGTTTCTTGAAGTCGTTTGATTTTGCCCGTAATCCGTCTGGAAAATAAATACGCCAAAAGGAGTGCCAGTACTGCCGAAAGAATCAGCGCCGCGATAAAAAAGGATTGAATCACTTCCGCAGAGCGGTTCATTTGCTCATACGGCAAGCGCACCTGAATCATCCAGTTGTTGGACTCCAGTGGCTTGTTCCAGACGACATCGCTCTCTTTCTGGACAAACGTACCCGCAGTCTGATAAATCAGCTCGCCATTTTTGGCTGTAATCGTCACATGCGCACTCATGTCCTCTTCTAGCTGCGAAAACAATTGAAACAGCTTGCCTGCCTTCATCTCGATCAAAATCCGGCTGTCCTTCAATACGCCATAACCACTGAGAACAGGAACGACCAGACCGAGCACCTTCTCCTGATTGCGCAGCTCCGCCTCATCCTGAAATCCGACATAATGCCGTGGTGTGTAAAAGCCGATCCATCGCTCCTCATCCAACTTGGCGGGCAGTGCTTTCCACCACGATTCTCGCATCAAATCCTGTCCATTGATCACATTTTCCCCGAAAAAATAACCGGTGGGCGTCACGATAAAAATGCCTTTTGTATCAAGGTTGCGGTGCGCCCCCAGGTATCGCTCGAAGTTTTTTTGTTCCAGGAAGCCTGTGTACGTCTTCGGCTGTTCCTCCCGCATGACGACCAACGTCGGGTCTGACACGTACGTATTGATGTCATAAGCCATGTATCTCATTTGACTCAGGTAATTGTCGATCTGGATTTGCAGTTGCGTAGCAATATACTCACCTGACTTGCTAAATTGCTCGCGAACGACCATCGACGATTTCCAATACGCCATACTCCCCAACGTAATCAGTGGAATAATGGCTGCAATCAGCATAAAAGCGAGCAGCTTGGCATGAATGCTTCTGCGCGGAAAGAGCGACCATGACTTCATGTGACAGAACCACCACCGGATTTTGATTAGTTGCACTATTCAATCTTCAACTAGATTGTACAACGTTTCGGCGATGCCTTCGAGAACAATCAGCGGTTAGTCCCACAAATTCCGCTTATACAATTGAACCGGAGAAATCGTATCCTTCGAAAAAGGCGTTAGCCTCATCTGGAAGAAAAACTCCTCTGGACGCAAGGCATGCTGCTCCGATTGCTTGGGTCCACAGCTATTGCTACCCAGCCCGTTTTGTCGATAATCGAGATGCAGTGTGACATACTCTCTTTTTACGAGATCTGTCGTGTGCTTCGCTTGCTCCAGATCGTCCGTATCATAGCGAAGTGCGATAAATTCCAGGGTCGGTTGACCCATCGCGAAAAGTCCAATGCCTCGCTGATCCGTGATCGACATCCATTTTACGTCCGTGCGATTGCCATTTTCCTGTGGAAATACGTAAGGTGTGTACAGCTCATCCACGCTCGCGTGATATACCCCAATGCGATTGGCTTCCTTACTGTCGATATACGCCTCTCCCGGTCCACGCCCATACCACGAGACACGCTCCATATCTTTGGCGACCAATAGCTTCAAGCCAATTCGTGGCAACATAGCTGGCGGGGTGCCTTTGGGTGTCCCTTGAACATCTACCTGCACTTCGCCATTTCCGAACACGGTATACGTGTAGCGGCACGCAAATCCCCAGTCGTATACAGGCGGAGCAATCCGTACATCGCAAGTTATGACCACCCGATCTTCTCGATCCTGCTGGATGCTTACATGCTCCACCCGGTTTTGCAAACGATCGAGGTACACCTTGCGCCACTCTTCCACTACGTACATGTCATTGTCAATCGGAGCACGCCAAAACGTCAGACGAGGTCCTGCCACCAACAACTCTTTGCCTGCAAACACCCAACTCGTCGGTACACCGCTCACTTTGTCAAAAAAGAACTGAAAATCTGCTCCTGTAAGGGTGACGTCCGTTTTCGTTTCTTTCGTATCTACTCTCCTGAACACAGGCTGATAGGGTGCGAGCGCAACCTGTTGGGCAACGGTTACTGGCAAGGCAAATTGTGCCCAAGCCAACTCATGTCCAGCCTGTACCCAGCTCTCATCTTGGTCCAGCACAAAGGAGAGCGTCAGCCAGTAATCGGTTCGATCCTGTACTTGCGCTGGCAAGGTATACGGAACAGCTACAATGTTGCTACTTGCTGCTTCTGTATGTGGCAGTGACAGCGATCCGCTCTGCACCACATGTCCGTCTGCTGTCACACTCCAAACCATTCTCACGTGCGCAAGCGTGCGGAAATCATAGCGGTTCGTAATGGTGACGAGCCCGTTTTCCAAATCAGTCGCTTCTACGATAATCGGCTCAATCACTTTTTTGTATTCGAGCAATCCAGGGGATGGGGTGCGATCCGGACGAATCAGTCCGTCGATGACGAAGTTGCCATTCGTCGGGTAGTCTCCGAAGTCTCCTCCGTAGGCATAATACTCTCGCCCATCCGGTGTATATTGGCGCAAGCCGTGATCAATCCATTCCCACACAAAACCGCCCTGCAAGCGTTGATATTTGTCAAACACATTGGCGTAGTCGCGCAAGCCACCGGGTCCATTTCCCATGGCATGAGCATACTCGCACATGATATGCGGCTTTTGCAGATGTTCATTTTCACCGTGCTGAATCATTTTTTCAATCGAGGAGTACATGGTGGAAAATACGTCGCACACTTCTGCTTCGCGATCCTCCTCGTAGTGGATGAGACGAGTCGGGTCCGCTTGTCTGCACCAAGCAGCCATCGCTCGGAAGTTGCAGCCGAAGCCAGATTCGTTGCCGAGCGACCACATGATGATCGATGGATGGTTTTTGTCCCGCTCTACCATGCGCTCCATGCGCTCCACATATGTCTGCGCCCACTCTGGATCATCGCTTAACAGACTAATGTTGCCCGTTAACTGGAAGCCATGTGTCTCCAAATCGGTTTCGTCCATGACATACAATCCGTACTGGTCGCACAAATCATAAAAACGCGGATCGTTCGGGTAATGTGCGGTACGAACGGCGTTGATGTTGTGACGCTTCATCATGAGCACATCTTCACGCATCGTTTCATACGGGACTGCCCGCCCAAGGTCAGGATGATGATCATGGCGGTTCACGCCGTTGAGGCGAATCGCTTTACCGTTAACGAAGAAGTTGTTTCCTCTTACTTCGATACGTCGGAAGCCCACGCGAATCGGGATGACTTCTGTCTTTTCGCCCGACTCCTGCTCAATCGCAAGCAGCAGATGATACAGGTTTGGCTCCTCCGCCGACCATTTTTTCGGCTCCTGCACCGGAAGCTCCAAGATTACGACCTTTTCTTGTCCGGCTGCCAGCTCGCCTGCCCCCCTGTCGGTCAGCGAAGCAATAAGCTTGTAGGATTGATCCAGCAGCTTTGCGGTCACGCTCACCCCGTCACAGACAGCAGCGGAACTGTTTTCTACATGGACACGTACGCGCAGCACACCATGGCGGAATTCTTCATCCAGATCAGTCACGACTGCCAAATCTCTCACGTGCAGCTTCGGTCTGGCAATCAGGGAAACATCCCGAAAAATCCCACTCAAGTACCACATATCCTGATCCTCGACATACGTACCGTCCGACCATTGGTACACTTGAACAGCCAAGCGATTCCTGCCTTCCTGCAACAGCTCCGTCACATCAAACTCAGATGGCAAGCGGCTTCCTTGACTATAGCCGACTTCCTTCCCGTTCAGCCACACATGAAAAGCGCTGTCGACCCCTTCAAATCGCAGGATCACCTGCTGATTTTTCCAGCCAGGCGCAACCGTAAACTCTCGCAAATAGCAGCCTGTCGGGTTATCTGACGGAACATGCGGCGGATCGACCGGAAACGGATAGTACAAGTCCGTGTAATGCGGTTTACCGTACCCTTGGAGCTGCCAATGCCCCGGTACCTGAATTCGAGCCCACTCCGTCGCATCATAATCGGCGGCAAAAAAGTTTTCTGGCACACGCAGTGGAGATTCTGCGTAAGCAAACTGCCAATGCCCATTTAACAATTGAAACCACGGTGTCGCGCCTCTTTCATATGTCAGTGCTCCCGATTCTTCCGGGTAAGACAAAAAGTAAGCCCGCGCCGCCAAGCGATTTCGCTCTAGCAACTGATGATTTGCCCAGTCATACCGTTGATGCATCGATGTACACTCCTCTTTTTACGATTTCACGGTTCCTTGTTCCCTGTTCGTTGCTTGCAGGGCCAAGGCGCCAGCACCGAGCATGCCTGCATCTGCACCGAGCTCGGCCAAGACGATCTTTGTCTGTTGATGTACGACTTCCATGGCGTGCCGTTGTACACTCGCTTGTACGGGGGCCAGCAATAGCTCCCCAGCTCGGCAAACGCCACCGCCAATCACTACGAGCTGCGGGTTGCACACGTTCACCAGTACAGACAAAGCCCAGCCAGTTACTTCACAAGCTTCGTTCCATGCGCAGGTCGCCACCGCATCACCTTGTTCCACGGCCGTAGCCACCTGCTCAGCCGTAATCTGCTCAATCTGTCCATCACACAGAGTAAACAGAGGAGAGGCCTTTGCTTGCCGCGGATTTGCATCGAGCTCCTTGTCCAAGCGTTCACGGGCCAATCTGGCAATACCTGTGGCAGATGCGACCGTCTCTACACAACCGAGCTTGCCGCAATTGCATGGAGCAGTCAGCCCTGGGTAACGCACATGGCCAATCTCTCCCGCAAAACCGTGACTGCCGCGAACGAGCTTGCCTTCGTTTACAATCCCTGCCCCCACCCCCGTACCAAGTGGCACGAAAACGAGGTGACTTACCTCCCGACCCGCACCGAATATGGCTTCTCCGAGCGCAGCCGTCCGTAAATCGTTTTCAAAAAAAAGCGGCAGCTCCACCAGCTTCGCAAGTGGTGTCCGCAAGTCTGCCTGATGCAATTGAAAGTTGGGCGAGTGAACTGATATCCCATTTTCCGCATCAAAAGGACCAGGAAATCCGATCCCTACTGACTCTATTGGAACGGGTGATTGATCCCGCAGTTCTTTAATCAAAGCAGCCATTCGCTCGATCAAGATGGGCAAGTTGTTATGAACTTTTGTCTCCTTGGCAGCCCGGAGGAGAATTCGCCCATTCTCGTCCATGACCGCCCCTTTCATTGTCGTACCACCGACATCGAGGCCAATTACATGGCGCATGCTGCTCCTCCCTTCTGAACCAGTTATTCTACTCGACTCGCTCCACATGCATCGGCTGACTCATCAACCGCTGCACATCGTCGGGCGCGATCATGCCCGCTCCAAACGACCGTGTATTCGCGGCCCCGCATGCCATCCCTAGCCAAATCGCATCTGGCCAAGCCAAGCCCCGCAGCTTTCCGACAAGGACACCCGCAAGCATGGAATCACCGCAGCCCACCGTATTTTTCAATTCGGTATCTGCTAATGAGATCGCGGAAATACGCCACATCTCCTGGCTATCGCCAAACCACGCGCCCTCCTCCCCCAACGAGAGAAGGACTCGTTGGGCACCGCGCTCACGCAGCTCGCGTATCGCTCTGCATCGGGCCTCGTCGCTATCCAGCGAAAATCCGAGAATCGCTTCTGCTTCCGGTCGATTGGGCTTGATGAGCGAAGGTGTTGCTTTTATTCCTTCCAGCAGGGCCTGACCGCTCGTATCGAGCACGCATGCGATTCCTTTCCCTGCGACACTTCGGATGAGCGCAGCGTAAGTTTGGGCTGGAACGCCACCTGGCAAGCTTCCGGAAAAAACCATGTACTGTGCCTGACCCGCCAACTCAATCAAACGCGTTTGCAAGCGACTGATCTCTTCTTCACTGGGCGATGGACCTTGCTCTAGCACTTCTGTCACCGTTTTTTCCTGTTCGTCGAGAAACGTGAGGCACAGTCGGGATTCTCCGCTCGTTTCGATAAAGGAGGACGCAATCCCCTCACGTTCGCAGCCTTCCACAATGAACCTCCCGTTGTGACCGGCGACAAAACCGCTAGCGACTACATCCTGACCCAATGCTTTTGCTACACGGGCCACATTTAGCCCTTTTCCGCCGGGCAAGCTCAGTACATCAGCCGTGCGATGCAGCTCTCCAGAACGAAAATGCGAGAGTCGATACGTCTTATCGATGGCCGCGTTCAGTGTTACCGTGACGAGCATGCTATCTCACCTGCACAGTAACGAGCGGCTGCCCCATTTTTTGTTTGAACAAATTGATCACTTCTACAGGGGTTGGATCGACACCGCGAATCAGAGCAGCGTACAGCGACACGAAGTCAGCCAAGTACACGATAGAAAACAACCGAGCCATTCGGGACACGCCGTGGGAGTGAACCACCCTTACCCCACCAGCACGCTCGCGCAAAATGTCGGCGCTTATCTCTACACGTTGGGTTGTCTTCTCGCTGTCCTCCAGATCGCGAATGAGTGTAAAATGAACACCCTTCAGCAGCGCAGACGGCGAATCCCACCCCACAGCCTCGTCGTGGTGAAGGCTCGGAATGGCGTTCCAAAATGCCATCAGCTTGCTGTTTTCCCCGAGCTGGTTTTTCCAACGCCATGCAGGAGCATCGAAAAACGGTAGTGTTCCGTACACGACAGGTATCAGCCCATCCATCTCGATGGCGATTTGCTTGGCTGCATTTTTCTCGATCGGAGAGTCCGTTCCGTAGATGTGCTTCCACTCCTCGAACAGGGCAATCGTCTCCTCTACCTCCGCACGCTTGTCGGAAATCAGCCCGAGCTTCGTCAGGATGGAGAGAATCGGCAAGAAAATGTAACCGAGTACGATCCGCGGCATCATTCCGCCCGGCACGAGCAAGCATGCATGATTGTGTTCGCGAGCCATCTCCAATACTTTTCCGCCCGCCGTAATGACAGCGATCTGTGCTCCTTTGGCGATCGCTGCTTCGTAGCCGCTGACGACTTCTTCTGTATTGCCGGAGTGGCTAACGACGATGACGAGCGTCTTCTCATCCACAAAAGCCGGGATGGTGTAGCCTTGATTTAACTGAAGCGGCACTTGCAGCTCGTCAAACAAATACGATTTGATCAAATTGACGCTCGCAGCCGAACCGCCACCCGTGCCAAGCACCACAATATTTTCAATTTTAACAGAAATATTAGATACATCTAAACTATCAGATAATTTAAGACCTGTTTTAAATTGTTCATCGTAGCTTTCCGTATCTTGCAGGGCAGAAATCGTGTCCAGCTCACGCAACGCTTTGGCATCATCGAGGTTTATACGCATGTAAAATCGTCCCTTCCTGTCTTTTTTCGTTAACGTACATTCGCTTTTCCAACACAACCGCACATCTCCATCTTGGCGAGAGCGACTTCTTTGACTGCTTGCTTGGCCTGCTTCATATAGGTGCGCGGGTCGTTTTCCTGCGGGTTGTTGTCAAATACGCCCTTGATCGCTTGTGAAAACGCGATACGCAGCTCTGTCGCTACGTTCATTTTTGCCATACCGAGCTGAACCGCCCGCTTCACCTGCTCCACGGGAATTCCCGAGCCGCCGTGCAACACAAGCGGTACAGAAACACGACGGGCAATCTCTTCAATGCGGGCAAAATCAATGCGCGGCTCCCCCTTGTAAATCCCGTGAGCCGTACCAATGGCCGGAGCCAACGTATCCACGCCGGTCAATTCGATAAATCTCTCGCACTCGATCGGGTCAGCCAGCGCAGCATCTGCATCATCGACGACGAGATCGTCCTCCACGCCCCCGACCTTGCCGAGCTCAGCCTCCACATTGACACCGCGCTCCCTAGCCAGCTCCACTACACGCCTCGTCATCGACGCATTTTCCGCGAAAGGATGCATCGACGCATCGATCATGACCGATGTGTAACCCGCTTCGATACATCGCATAATCAGTTCCTCTTCATGACAATGATCCAAATGCAGGGCAATCGGCACCTGGGCCTCTTCTGAGGCTACCCGGGCGATTGCTGCTACATACTCCGGTCCGAGATGCCGGACCGTTCCGACTGTGGTCTGTAAAATGAGCGGTGCGTTTGCTTCGCAAGCCGCCTCCACTACCGCTTGGAGCATTTCCATCGTGTGCACGTTGAATGCCCCCACACAATATCCTTGTTCTCTTGCTGTGCGCAGCATCTGTGTCGATGATACCAACGCCATATCGATCCCCCCGTTTCCTTTTTGATCTGGCAGTTTACCTGCTCACACCCTGCAAGCTCGCCAGCTCCAGGTTGATGCCCAGCTCCGCATACTTGCTGACAAGATGCTGTGCCGCCGCATCTGTAATAATCCGATCGACATCGGACACCCCGGCGAACTTCGCCAAATGCGTCTCTCCGAACTTGCTATGGTCGGCCAGCACGTAGACTTTTCTGGCGCGTTCCATCATGACCTGGTTGATTTGCGCTTCGGCCAGATTGAGCGTCGTCAGCCCATTTTCCGGATGAACCCCATCTGCCCCGATAAAGCATTTGAAGACAGAAAGTCCTCGCAAATTGTCCGCTGCGACAGAACCAACGAGCGCAAAGGATTTGTGGCGCATCTCTCCACCGATCAAGATGACGTGATGCTTGCCTTGACTGTTCAGCTCCATCGCGATGTTGACCGCATTGGTCACGACCGTCAGATCATTCAAGCCGCGCAGCAGCTTGGCGAGCTCCATCATCGTTGTCCCTGCCCCGAGAATAACCGTGTCCCCCGGCTGTATGTGCGATAGCGCCTGATGGGCAATCGCTTGCTTTTCTTCGCTTCTCTCTTCCAGCTTTTCCGTAAAACTGCGCTCCAATGGCAAGAAATTCGTAATCGTCGCTCCTCCGTGAATGCGGGTCAGCAGGCCATCGTTTTCGAGCTTGATCAAATCTTTTCGGATCGTTACTTCAGACACATCCAGCGCCAGACTCAATTGGCTGACGGTTACGCTCTGTTCTGCCTTCAATTGTTCGAGAATCTTGCTGTGCCGTTCGGCTGCCAGCATATGACTTCACTTCCTTACGATCATAAATGATATTGTTTCGTTTTATTTCTATTTCCCTTTCGTTTACTTTCACTTTGATCTTAGCATTGCGGAAAAACGAATGTCAAACAAGATATGAAATTTTCCGAAAATAAAACCAGCCTGCTCTGGTTCTCGACCAAAACAGACTGGTTGGTTGCCTATTTACCCGATATCCCGACTTTCCATCATGAAATCAATAAACTTCTTATGCGCCCGTGAGAGCCACTTGTTTTTATGGTAGGCAATTTGCGCATAGAACAACAGCTCTTCCTCGCACGCGATCATTTTCACTTTTTGCTCATTCAACAAGGCTTCGACGCTAATATACGGCATCAAGCTCACGCCTAGCCCGTTCGCTACACTCTGCTTGATCGCTTCCATACTGGAGAACTCCAGGTGGTGCATCGGCCTGATCTCCCTTTTTTCCAAGAATCGTTGAAAAAACCGCCGCAGAGCACAATGCTCTCCACTGAAAATCATGCATTCCTCGCCAGCATCCTCTATTTTTTCAAACGAATGATCGCGCCCTCCTATAAAAACCAGGTGCTCGGTCGAGAACGGCTCCACGACCAGATTCGGATCATTGAGCTTTGGCTCCAGCGTGATCACGATATCCAATAGACCTTCATGCAGCTTTTCCCGCAAGCGACTACAATCATCCATCACAAATGAAATATTTACGCCCGGGTAGCTCCCTCTGTACTTGGACAAAATGTCCCCCAACCGATAGATCGTAATCGTCTCCGAGGCTCCGATGCGCAGCTCGCCTTGCAGTGATTGCTCATTCGCCGATATATCCTTGATCTTCGCGTACGAAACCAGCAGCTCCTCGACATACGTGTACAGCTCACGGCCATAGGCGGTTAACTGAATTTTCTTTCCCAGTCGATCAAACAGAGGAACTCCCATGCCTTCCTCCAACTGCTGAATATGGGACGTAATCGTCGCCTGTGAATATTGCAGTGCTTGTGCGGCCTTCGTAAAGCTGTTGAAATCAACGACTGCCTTAAAGGTTTGAAATTGGCGAATCTCCATGCCGCTCCCCCTTGCCCGCATGTTTTATTATCAGAAATCCTGAAGATCATCTTCAGAACTTTCATTTTTACTAATAACTAATGATAGCATATCATTCTTGGTAAGTACCGGTACGGCTTGAACGATTCGAACAGAGGAGCTGATTTTCGATGAAAAAAGTGTGTTTGTTATTACCGAATGGCTTTGAAGCAGTAGAGGCTAGCGTATTTACAGACGTAATCGGCTGGAACAAGGAAGAGGGCGACGGGACAACGGAGCTGGTGACGGTGGGAACGCGCAAAGAGTTGAAATGCACATGGAATTTTACCGTAATCCCCGAAATGGTGATCGACGATGCGGATGTAAATGACTTCGATGCACTGGCACTGCCTGGCGGTTTTGAGCAGGCGGGCTTTTATGAAGATGCTTATCGCGAAGACGTTCTCGCTTTCATACGTGAATTTGAAAAGCAAGGCAAAGTGATCGCCTCCATCTGTGTCGGCGCACTACCGCTCGGGAAAAGCGGGATTTTGCAAGGACGGAAAGCAACGACCTACAACCTGAACAACCAGTTACGGCAAAAACAACTAGCTGCGATGGGTGCCAATGTCATCCCTGACCAATCCATCGTCATCGACAACAACATCATCACCTCATACAATCCATCGACCGCTTTTGATGTGGCATTTACTCTTCTAGAGTCGCTGACATCCCGCGAAAACACCGACAATGTGAAGCGCTTGATGGGGTTTCTTGTATAATAAAACCGGCATTTTGCCCAATGCTCTTGGGTAAATGCCGGTTTCTTTCTGCTATTTAACGAACAAGCTCGCCAGCGCTCACTGTGTCTAAATGAATGAGAATATCAAACGCTTGCCCAAGCGAAGTTGTTATCGTGTTTGGTTTGCTTGGGTCAGCAGAACCGAATCCGATTAAAAACGGCTGTTCTTCCTCTAACCATTTTTGGGTGAGACCTGTAGCATTCCGTAAATCAACAAAGTATTGATCCTTTGAGACTTGATCCAGAGTATGATTGAATGTTTTTGGATCATTCAATTGAATGGTAGCTGGAACAATTTTATTTTCAAGGTTAAACGCGTTATAATCGCCTTTCCCGAATGAAGTTCCAATCGTTACATATTCCTTTCCATAATGCTCCAGTAAATGCTGACCGGCGAGCTTCGGGTATACCTCTTGCAACATATTGTTCTTTGCGATGTGGCCATTGTGACCCCATACGATTGTTTTTCCCATCTGTTCATGAGCCCACTTCGCATTCTCAAACATCGCGATATCATGCTTCAAAAATAATTCAGATGGATTCTCCGAGTAGCCGAAATAAATGCCAGTAAATTGCTCAATGACCTTGGCGTGTTGCTTAATCCTTGCGAACTCCTTGGATTGGCCGTTCAGACTGCTTTTGTTTTGTTCCAATATTTCCGTGATTTCTTTCGCTTGCTCCTGATGTTTTTCCTGAATGGCCTGTGGCAAAGCTGAATAGGTTTCCAGGTCCTTCGTAACTTCGGCAAGTTCCTTCATTTTATTATTCACACGGGGTAGCAGGTCAGGCTTATATTTTTTTATATACTGTCTGATCTCATCGTATACATTTTCGCTGACATTTTGTACATCCATTCCGACCACCCGCAGTTTCTCTTCGTTCTCGGGATCGGCATTGTACTCACGCATCCATTCCAGCATGTCTACGATTTCTTTTGTTTGAAATATAGGCATTAGGAATTTACTCGGATTCCCTTCTCCTGTGAGAACGTAATGATCAAGTTTCAATGCGTTGCCCCAGTTTTCTTCTAATACAAGGGTGGTAAAGCCCATTTCCATGACGAGAAATTCAACAAACCGGTGTTTCATCGTATAAATTTCACGACTTCCATGATTTGCCTCACCTAAACCTACGATTGAAGCAGAACCGATCATTTGGCGCAGCGGTTCAATATCTTTAAGATCAGTCCCAGGCTCAGCGCTATTCAATTGGAAAGAGTTCAGCTCTAACCATTCTTTTGGACTTAGATTTTCTGCCTTCTTCCCTTGTTGTTCGCTGTCCATCTCGGTTAATGGAGCTGTATTCGTGCATCCTGTTATGAGTAGTAGACCACAAATCGATACCGCGACGATGCTACTTCTGTAAAAGTTCATTTCTCTTTCCTCCTAAAAACTTCGTTGGCGCAAAGTATGGCACGGGCACTGCCTGTACAACAAGTAGCGTTTTGTCATAAGTTTGAGACGCCCTGTTACCAACAGTTTCTCCCTACCCCATATGACAATTTGTCATCAAAAAAAGCACCGGATCTTGAAGATCGGTACTTTTGAAATAGCATTTCCAATGTCATATGCTGCAATCGGGGATAAGAATAAGCCATCCATCACACCCTACCTTCTAAAGGAGTGGTGAATCATGGATAATAAAAAGCGTTCCTCTGAGCACGATCCAACGATTGCGCCAAGTATGTACGGTCATGATCCATTAGAAGAAAAAGCGACAGAAGAAGAAGTGGAAAAAGGGGATTACACAAAGGTAACGCGGCTGTTCCTGGATCGAACGCCGGAAGAGTAAAGACGGGATTTCTCCCGTCTTTTTGTCATCTATAGAATACTCTCGGTTCGCGCCAGCTCAATTGCTTCTTCCCGGTTGCTGACACCGAGCTTCGAGTAAAGAGTGGAACAGTAATTCCGTACCGTTCCCTCCGATAAATATAGTTTGGTGGCAATCGATTTGTAGCGAAGCCCATCCGATAAAAGCTGTAAAATCTCTCTTTCCCGTTTCGTCAATCCATACGGATCATTCGGGCTGTACTTCTCTAACTGCTCACGTTGGCGCTTCATCTCTTCGAATACGCGCGTGGCGATCGACTGATCAAGCCACGTTCCCCCGCTATTGATAAGCTTCATCGCTTCCATCATCTCTTTTGGACGAGTAGACTTCAGCATATATCCTTCCGCCCCGTGCTCCAATGCTGTTGCCGCCTGTACCGAATCCTCAAACGTTGTCATGACCACAACCTTCATGTTCGGCCAGCGTTTTTTCATTTGAAGGAAGGTCTCCAGTCCATTCATCCCTTGCATGTGCACATCCATTAGCACGATATCCGGCTGATGTCGCTCACACTGTTCTAATGCTTCATGCCCATCACTCGCTGTACCCACAACGATAAAGTTGTCCTGCTGGCTTAAAATTTGCTGTAAGCTGTCGGCAATCATCACCTGATCATCAACAATAAGCAGGCGGATACTTCCCTGTCCAGCTTCTGCCTGTATGGGAACATTACAAATGACAACGGTTCCTTGCCCTGATTGTGAATGAACGGACAGCGTACCTTGCTGTTGCTCAAGCCGTTCTTTTATTCCCTTTAGTTCTAAGCCGAATTCGATAGACTCTAGTCCGTTTCCATTATCTTCAATTTGTAAACGGAGTTGCTGACTTTCGAAATACAGATCAACAGCTATCACGCTTGCTTGGCCGTGACGAACCGTATTTGTAAGCAATTCTTGCAGGCAACGATATAAAGAAATGCTCATTTTTTGCATAACGAGCGTCTCACTGCCGATCACACGGAAGTTGACCGTTACACCTGTTGACTTCATAAATTCTTCCGTCAGTTCCAGGAGCGACTCACTTAACGACTGGTTGAACCGGGCATGAGCATGAGAGAGCTGATGCAAATGCTTTCTGATATCATCCAGGCTGCCCTGTGCTATGGAGACAAGTTTATCGATTCGTTCGATCTGTGAATCAGCAACCGAGGACCGGAGCGACTCAACACCAACAATCAGAGAGGTTAACGAATGGCCAATCGTGTCATGCAATTCATGTGACAACCGATTACGTTCCTCGATCAGTGTCAGCTCCTCGATTTGCTTAATATGCTGCTCCAATAATTGCTTCTGTTCTTGAATGATACGACCTTGCTTATGAGACTCAATTAATATGCTAAATGCCATCCCAATCGCAAAACCAAAGCTGCAACTAAACATGAACTCGTACGGGAGACGATTGGTAATCAACCCGTTTAAAGCCGGAAAAATAATCCCACTAGAGATTCCCGTCCACATATACGTTCTGCGACTACTGGCCACACCAATAATGATTACTAGTAGAACGAAAGGCCAAGTCCATCCTGGTGCTACAAAGGCCACAAATAGATAAAAAAAGCCTGTCATTACGACTTCGACTGCCAGATACCAATTTTTTTTTCTATATTGAACGATCAATGGAATGGCATAAACCAAAAGGGCAATTAGGATGATGACTCCGAACGGAACGGCTATCATTGCCGGATACATAACATCTGCGATGACGATGATACCTAGCCAAATCGTTCGCAAGGCAAAAATCACCCAATTGTACCAGAACCATTTTTTTATGTTGAATAACATTTTTCATGTACTCCTGCTCATTTGAATGGTAAGGAATTTCCCGAATGTTTCTGACTCATCATGCCTCACCAATTCCTGATCCGTCAAGCAAAATGCGCCGTGTCATATAGCCTTTATGACATTTTATCATGCCGCAAATATGATCAGTTAGCACGATGTCATACATAGATCGAACGGTATTGTCACTATGTGATTTTACAGCCCTGAGAATAAGGTGGATGTGTAAAGACGACACATATCAACTTACAGGAGCGATGAGAAATGAAACCATTCCCTATGCAAAAAGGAGCGTCCCTTACGTTATCTGCCTTATTGATAGGAACGCTGATACTTCCTACTTACGGTTGTGCGGAAGCAGGTGTGGACCTGACAATCACGCAACAACAGAAAACGGATCATGCCAAAATAAAAGAAGCGATTGATAAAGCTGCTGCCAGCGAAAACATTCCAGGTGTCCTCTTTGCAGTAAAGAAGGGAAATGATTTCTGGTCGTATGCTTCCGGCGAAGCGAATATAGAAAGTAAGAAACCGATGGAAGCTGACTTTTCATTTCGAATCGGGAGTATAACGAAATCGTTCGTCGGTGTAGTGACCCTGCAACTAGCTGAGGAAAAGAAGCTAAGCCTCGATGACTCGGTAGAAAAATGGCTCCCAGGTGTCGTCCAAGGAAACGGATATGACGGTAACAAAATTACGATTCGTCAGTTATTAAATCATTCGAGTGGAGTGGCAGACTACTTAGATGATGAACTCAAGGAAAGTATAATCCAGAACTCCACTCAAACGTTTACAGCAGAACAACTCATTTCTCGCGCATTAAAGCATACACCGACTAACGGTGGCTATTCGAATACGAATACAGTGCTGATGAAACTCGTTATCCAAAAGGTCACAGGAGAAACGGTTGCCGAACAAATCAAGAAACGAGTGATTGAGCCGCTTCAACTAACAGAAACGTTTTTCCCGGATCACTCACAATCCATTCCGAAAAACAGTCCGAATGGATACTTTAACAATGCCGGTACATTAATGGATATAACTGACCTTAACCCTTCGTTTGCAGACGCAGCAGGGGCTATGATCTCGACTACGAAAGATTTAACAACGTTCTTTAGCGCTTTATTGGGCGGAAAATTGTTAACACCTGAGATGCAGAAAGAAATGTTAACCACTGTTTCTAATCCATACGGGAAATTCGGACTCGGTATTCAGGAAGTAACATTGCCGGATGGCACTACCATATGGGGTCATCAAGGCGGCATTCCTGGATTCACCAACTTCGCAGGTGGAACAAAAGACGGCGAGCACGTGATCGCGATGAGTATCAATGCATTAGGAGATACTGTTTCTCATATGGAGAACATCCAGATGACTGAATTCTCGGGACAAGCCAAGCAACCATCCACCCCGGATCAAGCAGCTCAAAAACATGGGGAAGAAATGAAGGACTTCATTGATCAGAAAGCAAAAGTCGAGGGAGTCCCTGGAATCATTGCTGCTGGGTTAAGAGACGGAGAATACTGGTCTTATGCAGCGGGTGTAGCCAACCTCGATCATAAAAATCCGATGGAACCAGACTTTACTTTCCGTATTGGCAGTGTCACAAAGGCGTTTGTTGCTACCCTTGTCTTACAGTTGGCTCAGGAGAAAAAGCTGAATTTGGATGACTCGGTAGAAAAATGGCTCCCAGGTGTGGTAAAGGGCAATGGGTATGACGGCAACAAAATCACGATTCGTATGTTATTGAACCAAACGAGCGGGATTGCAAGCTATACGAGTACAGAAATGCGGTACGCTACCTCATTCCCTCAATATACCGTTAATGACCTTGTACGTATGGGACTGGCTAAGCCGCCAGTATTTCAACCAGGGGCAGGCTGGGACTATTCGAATACAAATACCGTACTAGCTGGTCTTGTTATTCAAAAGGTGACAGGAGAAACGTACGATGTGCAGATGAAGAAACGGATCCTCGACCCGCTTCAGATGACAAATACATCCTTTAGTGGTAGTAATCCAAAAATCCCGGGCCAGCATGCCACAGGCTATAGCCTGAATCGGGAAGGGAAACTGTTTGATTTCACAGAGTATAATCCTTCATTCGCGAATGCTGCGGGGGAACTGATCTCGACAGGGAAAGATTTGACCACCTTTTTTAGTGCCCTTTTGAGTGGGAAACTATTAAGTGACGAGATGATGAAGCAGATGACAACAGGTGTGGACTCACCTATTGGCAAATATGGACTGGGAATTTTTGGGGTGACGCTGCCGAACGGAAAGACCTATTGGGGTCATGGAGGCGGCATTCATGGGTTTGAAACGTTAGCGGGTGGTCCCTTAGGCGGGAAGGATATTTTGGTGACGAACATCAATGCGGTCGGTCCAGAACCTGTCGTCGCTAATCAAGCCATGTTCGAAAAGGAATTTAGCCGTTAAGTTAAAATGGAAAAATGATAGAAGGCTTTTGACTTGGGAACTCCAAGAGCAATAAGCCTTTTTCCTTTTTGTCTTTCTTCCATAAATTTATTTATAGATACACCAATAAAACATAATTTGTTTTATCGATAACTCGACCTTAGAATAGCAACTGTACCCCAATCAAAAAATACAGGAGGCAATATAGATGGCAAAACAAATCTTGATGGTAGTCACCAATCATACAGACATGCAGGAAGGCAAAAAGACAGGAATCTGGCTGTCCGAGTTTGCGGAGGCTTATCTGGCCTTCGAAAACAAGGGCTATGAAATCACCGTAGCAAGTCCATTGGGTGGGCGTGGTCCGATTGACCCCGGCAGCGTAGACGACCAAACCGCGCAAGAAATCTTGGACGCCGCCAAGCATCTGGAAAACACCAAAAAGCTGGATGATGTAACAGCAAATGGCTTCGAGGCCATTTTCCTCCCAGGCGGTCATGGCACGATGTTTGACCTGCCAGATAACCAAAAGCTCCAGCAATTACTGCGAGATTTTTATGAAGCAGGAAAAATCGTAGCCGCCGTTTGCCACGGTCCTGCTGGTCTCGTGGGTGCGACCTTGTCAAATGGTCAGCCGCTTGTCGCAGGCAAGCGCGTGAATGCTTTCACAGACAGAGAAGAAGCAGCGACAGGCTTGGGGTCCTACCTGCCTTTCCTTCTGGAGAGCAAAATCCGTGATCTCGGTGCCATTTTTGTGGCAGCACCAAACTGGAGCACCCATGTAGAAGTCGACGGCAACCTGATTACTGGGCAAAATCCCCAATCTACACTCGCTGTCACAGAAGCAGTAATAAGCAAATTAGGTGAATAATACACGTGAGGCTGATAGACGAAACACATATCAGCCTTTTCTTTCAACGAAAGGAGGGCTACTCACTACCGTGGCAACAGAAAATATGGCCCGTCACTATGAACAGGCACAGGCTACTCGCAAAGGATCGACTCTCGCCTTGTACGCTCTGACACTCGGGGCATTTGCGATCGGGATGACAGAGTTTATCATTATGGGGCTACTCTCTGAAGTGGCCACCAGTCTGAATGTTTCCATACCGCTGGCTGGATTCCTTATCACCGGATATGCATTGGGTGTCGCTATCGGCGCTCCCATCATTACGCTTGCTACCCACAGAATGCCGCGCAAAGCACTTTTGCTGTTTCTTATGATTCTATTTATCGCGGGAAATGCGCTAGCCGCTCTCGCACCGAACTATACAGTTTTGATGCTGGCTCGCATCTTGGCTGCTCTTACCCACGGATCGTTCTTCGGTGTGGGTTCGGTCATTGCCGCTGAGCTGGTTCCCAAGGAAAAACGCGCGGGTGCCATCGCGATCATGTTTACCGGACTGACACTGGCCAATATTTTGGGTGTACCGATTGGAACATTTCTGGGGCAAGCGTATGGGTGGCGCTCTACCTTCTGGGCGATCACGATGATTGGGATCATTGCGTTGATCGGAATTGTTATGCTCGTCCCGAAGGTTGCTAATGCAGCATCCAGTCTGCGTCAGGAGCTCGGCGTACTCAAACGCCCGGCCGTCCATATCGCGCTTTTAATGACCGTTTTCGGATTTGGTGGCGTATTTACTGCGTTTACGTATATTTCGCCAATCCTGGTGGATATCACAGGCTTTTCACCCAGCTCTGTTTCGTACATCCTCGTCTTGTTCGGCGTAGGGATTACGATCGGGAATATTTACGGAGGAAAATTGGCAGACCGCAAGCTGTTTCCTTCCTTGCTCGGGATACTTGTCGCACTGGCGCTCGTTCTCGCCGTGTTCAGCTTAACCGATCAAAATAAGCTCCTCACCTTAATAACGGTATTCCTTTTGGGGATTGCCGCATTTGGTACAGTTCCTGGCTTGCAGCTCCACATGCTGAACACAGCCAAGGAAGCTCCTACGCTCGCCTCGACACTGAACATCGCAGCCTTCAACTTGGGAAATGCGCTTGGTGCCTATATCGGGGGCGTTGTTATCGATCTTAACTTTGCTGGCGGTCTTTCTGCCGTGCCTTGGGTCGCTTCGCTCGTGACGGTCATCGGAATTTTGTTTACGATATGGGGAGCACAGCACCAGAAACGTCTCAGTTAAGAAAGGATAGCCAACATGGTGGACTTTGAATGGTACCGTAGCTTTATCAGCATCTATAAGCATAGTTCCGTATCGGAAGCTGCCAGAACGAGAATGATGACCCAACCAGCGATGAGCCAGCATCTAGCCTCTCTGGAAGCAGAGGTGGGAGAGCCATTATTTACACGAGCTCCCCGCAAAATGATTCCTACCGAAAGAGGCAAAGCTCTCTACACACAGGTGGTTCCGCTCATCGAAGCTTTGGAAGAAACCACGCAAACCCTCAAAACGAGCGCGGCTACATCTTTACCCGTGATTCGGATCGGGTCGGCGCATGAGTTTTTCCGTGAGAAATTAGCTCCCCATATCGGAAGCTTCCAAATGCGCGTCATCGCCTATCTCGGTGTCGCTTCCAAGATACTCGAATTCCTGCTGGAGGAAAAAGTAGACCTTATCGTCATGTCGCAAAAGCTTACCGCGCCCGGCGTCGAATATATTCCGTACATGCAAGAGGAATTTGCTTTGGTGGCACCTCCCGAATACAGTGAACCAACGTTTGACGACAAAGAGTCTTTTGAATCGTGGCTATGCTCCCAGCCGTGGATCAGCTATGATTTGGATTTACCGATTATCCGCCGTTTTTGGCGTGAGCATTTCCAGAAGCGCCCACAAACGCATCCGACACACGTCGTACCGGATTTGCACAGTGTGCTGAAGGCCATCGAGCACGGCGCTGGCATCAGCCTGTTGCCCACGTTCATGCTGGATGACCATTTGTCCAGAAACAAAGTAAAGATTATGTACCCGTCCTATACAGTTCATAACGATCTTTATCTGGCGTATCAGGTGAAAAACCGGAATCTGCCTCATCTGAAGACATTGATTGAAACGTTGAAAAAGACGGTTTAACCTATACTTTTGTCCAGGCTAAGAAAGGGCTGTCATCCTATAATGGATAACAGCCTTCTTTTCATTTCTTATTTCTAAAAACAAAACCCTTGCCTTTTTATCAATTGAGTAGTAAAGTGATAATAAGCTCAGCGAAGGGAGGCAAACTAACATGCGTAACAACACCATAGGCTCGTTAATCTGGTTACGCTTGATGCGGTTTACCACCCAAAGCAACCAGCTTTCAAATGAGTTTCTCAAACGTTTCGATTTAACAACAGCTCAATTCGATGTCCTGATGCAAATAAGCGTCTATCAGCCTCTCACCCAGTCGGAGTTAGCTGAGAAGGTAACCGTTACACAAGGTGGTATTTCTCGGATGCTCGTCAGACTTGAAAAAGAGGGCTACATTGTACGCAAGCAGGATTGGAAAACCAAAACGATCAGCTTAACCGAAAAAGGGGAAGCCGTACTGGAACAAGCCTTTCCTGAACAACTAGCGTTTCAGTCTTCATTCTTTGATGAGGTACTAAGTGAAGAAGAACAAAAAATGCTTTACACTCTAATGACACGCGTTCATAAAAATAGCCAAAAAAAAGAATTACCGCCTGTGTAATTTTTTTTACACCATCACTTGATTAGTCAAGTTAAACAAGGAGTGACTACCATGTACACCATTCCAGGCCATCACCATGTATCTATGTTAACCAAACATGCTCCATCAAATAATCACTTTTATCAAAACGTATTGGGACTGCGCAGAGTGAAAAAAACCGTTAACCAAGACGATCCGTCGATGTATCACTTGTTTTATGGAGATTTGACAGGCAGTGCCGGAACAGAGTTGTCATTTTTTGAAATGCCGATGGTAGGAAAAACCGTACGCGGCACAAACGCGATCACTCGAATCGGACTGCTCGTTCCATCACAGGAGAGCTTGACCTTTTGGAAAAAGCGCTTTGAACAATTGAATGTTCACCATGGCGAGATTACCAAGTACGCTGGCCGCGACGCCTTGCATTTCGAAGACTCGGAAGGCCTGCGAATGATCCTGATCAATAACAACGGCGAAGAAATTCCGTCGAATTGGAGTGCATGGGGCGAATCCGTGATCGAAGAAAAGCATCGCATCTTGGGAATTGGCACGGTTGAGATTACCGTCCGCTCCTTGGACAAAATAGCCAGTCTGTTAACAGACACATTCGGCTACACAGAAGTATCACGCTCGGAGCAAGAAGCCATTTATCAATCCATCCCTGGGAAATCCTTTGGTGAAATTGTCATCAAGCAGGAAGAGGGAACCCCTGAAAAACCAGGTCGAGGAAGTGTTCATCACTTGGCGATTCGTGTGAACAACGATGAGGAGCTGCAATACTGGGATGACGCCGTTCGAAAACGCGGTTTCCGCTCAACGGGGATTGTGGATCGATTCTACTTCAAAAGCTTGTATTTCCGTGAGTCAAACGGGATTTTGTTCGAAATTGCAACAGACGGTCCTGGCTTCACAGCAGATTCAACCGTCGAGGAGCTCGGAAAAGCTTTGGACTTACCTCCATTCCTCGAGGAACGCCGGGCAGAAATTGAAGCGAAACTGACACCTATAGACTAAAAGGAGTGAATCAACATGGAACAATATCGTATCGACACTAAAAAGGGACTTGAATTCGGCTTGTATTCGATTGGTGACCATGTCCCGAATCCACACACCGGCTCCAAGATTTCTTCTGAACAGCGCATCAAGGAATTAATCGAGGCAAGTAAGCTGGCAGATGAAGCAGGACTTGATGTATTCGCTGTCGGCGAAAGCCACCAGACGTATTTTACGACACAGGCGCATACCGTCATTCTGGGTGCAATCGCACAAGCTACGAAAAACATTAAAATCGCCAGCTCCGCCACTGTATTAAGCACATCTGATCCGGTCCGCGTGTATGAGGATTTTGCTACCTTGGATCTGATCTCCAATGGTCGGGCAGAAATTGTTGCCGGACGCGGTTCCCGAGTAGGAGCGTATAGCCTCCTCGGCTACGATGTGCGCGACTATGAGGAATTGTTTGAAGAGAAAATGGACCTTCTTCTCAAGCTAAATAACGAGGATCGCGTTACGTGGGAAGGGCAGTTCCGTGCACCGCTAGAAAATGCTACGATCCTGCCTCAGCCTTTACATGGACGTCTTCCTATCTGGCGTGCAGTAGGGGGACCACCTGCAAGCGCGATTAAAGCTGGTCAAGCTGGCGTGCCTATGATGCTGACCACACTCGGAGGTCCAGCCATCAACTTCAAAGGCTCCGTCGATGCTTACCGGGAGGCTGCTAAGCAAAATGGTTTTGACCCAGCGACCTTGCCAGTAGCGACAACGAGTTTGTTTTATACAGCCGACAAAACTTCGGATGCGCTACGTGAGTTCTATCCGCATCTAAACGGTGGGTTTATCGCATTGCGTGGCGGTGGCTATCCAAAGCAACAGTTTGCACAGTCTGTCGATTATCGTGATGCATTAATGATAGGCAGCCCTGACGTCATCATCGAAAAAATGCTTTATCAATACGAAATGTACGGACAACAACGCTTCATGGCGCAAATCGACTTTGGCGGCGTTCCTTTTGATAAAATCGCGAAAAACATTGAACTGATTGCAACGAAAATCTTGCCAGAAGTGAAAAAGCATACAACCAAATCGTAACAAAAAAGGAGTGGCACCTATGAAAATCGTCGGAATTGCAGGCTCTAACGTAGGCACGAAAACAAGAACAGCAATGGATTTGACACTCAAAAAAGCAAGGGAAAAATACCCCGATGCAGAAATTACACTGCTTGACCTGGCCGAGTACAATCTCGTCTTCAGTGACGGTCGGAATTACACGGATTACGAAGGCGACACCAAGTTCGTGACCGAAACCATCATAGGAGCCGATGCCCTTATCATTGGAACACCTACATTCCAAGCATCCATCCCCGCGACATTGAAGAACATTTTTGACCTGTTGCCCGTCAATGCATTCCGGGATAAAGTGGTCAGCGTATTGGTCACAGCAGGAACATCCAAGCACTATCTCATGGCGGAACAACAGTTGAAGCCGATCCTGTCTTATATGAAGGCACATATCGTACCCACCTATGTCTTTATCGAAGAGAAGGACTTCAACCGCAAAGAAATCATCAATGATGATATTCACTTCCGTCTGGAGCGTCTCGTCGAGGATACCGTACTGCTCGTCGATGCCTATACACGGATTCGGGAGCAAAAAGACGCGGAGTACGATTTTTAATCGAATGGCATTATCTCAAATTAAAGAAACTTGATTCAGAGACATCATCCCAAAGAGTTAGGAGGTGATTGTCATGTAGCAGACACCTGAAGGCCTATACATGACACCATCTAATTCAAAAACAAAAATTTTAGGAGGAATTATCCATGACAACGAAAAACCACAATGTAATTGATGTAAACGATGCTGCTCTGTTGTTGATCGACCACCAAAGCGGTTTGTTCCAAACAGTAGGGGACATGGATGTGCCAACACTCCGCCGAAACGTGATTGCCCTTGCTAAAGTGGCAAAGCTGCTGAATATCCCGACACTCACAACTGACTCTGTACCAACTGGCCCGAATGGCCCATTGATCCCAGAAATCGCCGAAATCCTGCCAAATAACGTGTATGTACCGCGTAATGGTGAGATCAATGCTTGGGATAACCCTAATTTTGTAAAAGCAGTTGAAGCCACTGGAAAGAAAACCTTGATTATTGCAGGTACACTCACTAGCGTTTGCATGGCGTTCCCTACCTTGTCTGCACTGGCAGAAGGCTACAAAGTCTTCACTGTTATTGACGCATCCGGTAACTGGAGCAAAATGGCGACAGATATTACACTGGCTCGCGTCGTGCAAGCAGGAGCAGTTCCTATTGATACACTCGCTGTCATGTCCGAATTGCAAAAAACATGGAACCGCCCAGATGCCCAAGAGTTCGCAGAAATCTATGCGGAAGTAATGCCAAACTACGGCCTGCTGATCGAAAGCTTCCAAAGAGCGTTTAAAGAAGGCCAGGCAGCTAAGTAACCTGCCGTCCAACAACCATCATAATTAAAAGACGCGGATCTTCTTCTCACAAGGAAAGAAGGTCTGCGTCTTTTTTATTTTCCCATGAGGACTTTTCCAATCTCCAGTAACAAAGAGAAAACCATGTTACAATTATTGTAAGAAATACGCAAAGCAAAGAAAGCGAGTTGATCTTATGAAAAAGAAAGTCGTCCTGGCCGGCGGCACTGGCTTTATCGGCAAGTATCTGGCAGACAAATTCAATCAACTTGGCTATGAAGTAAGGATCATCGCGAGAACTTCTCCTCATATAACGTGGGACAATCACGCAAAAATCGTGGAAGCTTTGGAAAATTCCGAGCTGCTCATCAACCTGGCGGGCAAATCCGTCAACTGTCGTTACCATGACAAGAACAAGGAAGAAATCCTGAAATCTCGGACAGAGACCACTTACATACTCGGCAATGCTGTTTTGGCTTGCGAAAATCCGCCTTCGCTCTGGCTCAATTCCAGCACAGCCACCATCTATAGGCATGCGGAGGATCGTCCCATGACGGAAGCAGGCGGGGAGATTGGAACAGGCTTTTCCGTCGATGTCGCCAAGCAATGGGAATCTGCCTTCTTTTCCTTTGATTTGCCGCATACGAGACAAGTAGCCTTACGCATGGCAATCGTGCTGGGTGAAAACGGCGGGGTTATCGATCCATACAAAAATCTCGTTCGCTTTGGACTCGGGGGTGTACAAGGTTCTGGCAACCAGCGCTTTAGCTGGATTCATGTCGAAGATATCTTTCAGATCATTCTCTTTTTGAAGGAGAGAACTGATTTAAGCGGCGTATTCAATTGTTCTTCTCCATATCCCGTCACAAACCGTGAATTCATGCAGCATTTTCGCAGCGTGATGAATCGGAGCTTCGGACTACCTTCTCCCAAATGGATGCTGGAGATGGGGGCCATGATGATCGGAACAGAAACAGAGCTGGTGCTGAAAAGCCGCTGGGTCATTCCAGAAAGGCTTGAGCGTGAAGGGTACCAGTTTCGTTTTGCCCATATTGATAAGACGTTGCAGGATATCTTGAAATGACCGAAAAACCTTCCAGGAACTATATTCTCCATGCAAAAAGCAAGCAATTTTACTGGGAAGGCGATGGGCAGCTTTCCATTAAAACATTCCGTAATGGAAGGGCACATTACAAGACGAGTAAAGGCTTTTTTGCTGTGGAAGAGGGCAGGTATCTCTTGCTAAACGAAGGGGAGTATACCATTTCCATCGAGGAAGCTGAGGATGTGGAATCGTTTTGTATTTTCTTCAAGCATGGTTTTGGCGAGGAGATCTTAAGCACGCTCGTGGATTCAACAGACCGCCTTCTCAGTGATCCTTATAAGGAAACGGCTCCGATCGGTTTTTTTGAAAAAACCTATCATATGAGCCATACACTGGCTTTTCAGTTAGCGACTTTGAAAGAGCGCCTCACCTTTCTTGAGCGGGACTCCATCGGTTATGAAGAGCAATTTCACCAGATTATGCGAACCATATTGCTCGGACATCTCGATGTCAGAAAAGAAATAGATGCTTTGCACGCGCTTCGACAATCGACACGAGAAGAACTATATCGAAGAATCAGTACCGCCCATGATTATATACGAGCTTTTTATGATCAACCTATCCGGCTCGATGAGATCGCACAGATTGCTTGTCTATCTCCCAACCATTTGTTGCGAGTGTACGCCCAAGTGTATGGCAAAACGCCCCACCAGCATATTTCTAAATACCGGATACAACGAGCCAAACAGCTATTAGCCAAGCTGGATTTCAGTATGACAGACATCGCCTTTGAGCTTGGATTCAATAACCCCGTTTCCTTTAGCAAAATGTTTAAGCAGCATGTCGGCATTTCACCCCTGTCATTCAGAAAAAAAGTGATTTTGGATAAGAAATAATCATTTGATTTGTTTATGCTGATGAGGAGACGCGAACTGAAGGGGGACTTTATCATGAAAACGAACCTAATTCAAAAAGTAGGGCAAATCGGCATCCCTGTCAAAAACCTAGAAAAAGCCGTCCATTTTTACAAAGAGCAGCTCGGGCTCCCTCTTTTGTTTCAGACAGGCAATATGGCGTTCTTTGAATGTGACGGACTTCGCCTTATGCTGAGCCTACCGGAAAAAGAGCAATTTGCACACGCCAGCTCCGTCATTTACTTTCAAGTGGATGACATTCAAGCCGCTTTTGAAGAATTAAAAAATAGGGACGTCACGTTTATCGACGAGCCACATCTCGTAGCCAAAATGGGGCAAACGGAAACATGGATGACCTTCTTCAAGGACACAGAAGGGAATACACATGCCTTCGTGAGTGAAGTACAAGGAGAGACCGTTTGATTCTGAACGGTCTCTCTTTTATCTTCCCAAAAAATCTCACTCCCCAACATACTGAAAAGCACTTATGCTAATATCCCCTTTGGTCCGTTTCGTGACCATTCTAGTCAAGAATGCGAGCAGATTTTTCTGATCAGTGAAACTAACGTTGAATGCATTGTCGATATTGCCATATCCGTGTGAATCGAAAACGATAAATGAATGATTAATCTTCACTACCGCAATCGTATAACTGCCGATGACAATCGCATATCCAATTTTAGGAGCATCAGAGTTTGCGAGGATATTTTCAAAGAAAGTAGCAAATTCCGTTGCCTTCAGAGTCCGATTTTCGAGAAAAGCGATTTCAATCTGATCTCTGATCTGTACGTGATGCGCTTCGTATGGATTCAAGTAGCTTCCTTTGTGTAGCATGCCTTCGCTTCCTCTGATTGTTTCTTTGTACAACTCTGCACCGCTGTTCAGTACTTGATCGATTTCCTTAGTGGATAGCATCCGACCTTCCCTCATGATCGTGGTAATCGCCATGAGTGAATGAGCGGAGCAAGCTGAGCTTTCCCCCACTCGTTTAAATTGATTGCGCGTTCCTTCAACACGGACTGGTGGCTGAACTTCTAAATCCATGGCTACTTCCTTCTCTTCCGGCACCGATTTACTCTCGAATAAAAACTCGTCTTCCAATTGAAGCTCCTGGTCCATATCCCCTGTAACGTGGACAAATGGCTTATCTGCGGCAACATAAGGGGACCCTGATTTTTTGAGCTGTTCTATTTGTTCGTTCACTTCTTTTAAATCCTTCTCATACTGCTTCCAAAGCGCATGTTTTATCTTCCACTTTTGCTCGTAATCCGAAACCCTGGAACGATACGTCTCGATATCACTCTTTTTTTGGGTTTTTTCAGCTTCCTTCAGTTTGTTCTTGTTAATTTGAATATGTCTGGCGTAAGCAGCAGTATTTTTGCGGGCCAATGGCATTGCTTCTTCGAGAAACTTTTTTCGCTGGATGATTTTAATTTGCTGCATGACTGGCTCATTCGCTGTACCGTCGGCATTCCATCTCTTGTCCCCATCAGGGTTTAGTACCCTCATTTCAGAGATCGGGTGTTCATTAAATCGCAATGCGACAGGATACTTCCCTTCCGGCCGGAATGTTTTGCCGATCAGTTCCTTAAGAAAATGAACACGTTCCTCACCTGTTTTGTTATGGAATGCTTCAAGAAGGTGATCACGGTAACCGCTTCTTTCAAAATACCGAAGCTCATGTATAAGCGAGAGCGCAATGCCCTCCCGAATCTCTGGCCCGTAAAATACGTAATCCATAAAATTGGTCTCTCTGTCCAAATCCTCGTGTCGCTCTGAACCTTTTGCCTTTAGGTTCGTCTTGGAGAAGGTTGTTTTAGGTTTTTCCCCGGTCTGTGGAATATATCCGTACTTATAAATTTGCTTGTATTGGTTTGTATTGTCTTTTCGCGGTATCTCTGCTTGCCGAATGAGTGCACCCTCGTGGTCATAGTAGCTAATCATTGTTTTAGAGGATAGGGGCTTGAGCTGGTCGAACATCGATACCCAGCCATCATACTCAATAAGTGACATATCACCGGAAATTTGCGTTCCGCCGTAACGTGTTTCAATTTTTTCGTCGCCGACGTCTACACGGAAAAAAACAAATCCATGATTACCTAACTTTTCCACATTCCCTGGCGTACTGAATTCCGATTTCCAATTGGGATTTTTCTTCGAGTACTCGGCAAAGGAGTCCAAGCTGCCGTGCTATGGGATGAAAGTTGGGTGTGGCGTGCTTAACGGTAAAGGGTAGCCCGTATACGGCCAAGAACAGCTCCTTCTCGTCTGCCATTAAACAGCCCACCCCTCTATTGAAATACGACTCCAGGTCTTCAGGCTTCGCTTCAAAATACCTCTGTGCATTGTCGATGAGTTGCTCGTGCAGCTTGTGGATATTGCGCTCCGAAAGCAGCTTGATTGGATTGGCTTTGTCCTTATCTTTCTTTTTGGGGTGGGTAAAGTACGGATCATGTGGATAGAGGTAATGCTTTTTCTTTTTCTTAGCATATTTCTCGAGCTGTTCGGCTACTTCGTCAGGATCATCACTTACTTTGCTCAAAGCGTCCCGCAATAAGAGCTCATACTCCTCCCATTTCTCCTTCGTATCGATGTTAAACCCGCGTGAACGGGGATTAGGAATCCCAAGCTCGTGCTCCAAATACGGCTCGACAACCGTATAATCCATCCATGTAAAACTGTTAAACGTTTCCACTAAGTCGTCATACGCTCGCAAGGCCTTCATTTTTATCAACGTTTTCCGACGGTATGCCGCCAACTCGTCTTTGAGCTTCGCCGATTTCCACTTGGCACCTTTCCTAATGCTGGCGTAGGCATGGTGCTTTTTCCAAACTTTGATGATGGTTTGCCCTGCCTTTGCCTTCTCACTCATTTCCTTGTCATGGGGTTCGTCCAGCGGCGGTGAGATATCGTCGTCCTTCATAGCTTCCAGTGTTTGTTCTGCCTGCATGAACACAAAAGAGGCTTTTAGTAACATCGGATTATAATCATCGATAATCCCATACATTCCCTGATAGTTCCGGTAGTTTTTCGCATCCTTTAGCTTGGAAGAGCCATTCAGAGTAGTCAAAATAAAGGTACGCAGCTCAGATGCTTTTTTCAGATACGATTGCAACTCTTCTTTATTCAGACCGCCATGGATGAGTGTATGAATGTATTCATTTAACAGCAAAATTTCTTGAATAAACTCATCGAAATGAATCTTCTCCTCGTCCTCCGCTCCGGACATACCTACCGATTGAAGCTTGCCCGTCGTTATGTTGGTAGCTTCCTCATTCGAATCGTCGATGCTTTCTGTAGCATTTTGATTCTCTAAACCGATATCGTCCTGTTGTTCATTCTGCTTAACCTTCTTTTTGGACTGGCCGGACTCTTCTTCCATTTTCTTGGAATCAGAGCTTTTTGTATCAGTATGCTTCCTTTTTTCTCTGGAACCTTTTTCCTTGCCCTCACGCATGAGTTGCAGGACAGCCTGGTTGCCGTATACGCTTTGCAATTGTAGAATCGATCGTTGACTGGATCTAGACTGTTTGGACAATAAGGGTATGATTGAGGAAGCATTGATTTTACCTGTCTCCTCATGTTGATTCGCATGGGGGTGTTGGTTGTTTACTGGAGTCGATTGCCGCGTGAACATGAACTTCCTCCTGACCACGAGTGAATTCTCACTTGCTGTCTACTCATGTTGCTCCTGTCTACAAATAATGGCTTCCTTGTCTTACCCTTTCACTGTGGCAATCGGCGCCACTTCGGCTACAATCTCAGCCATCCCATGATCCACATGCGACTGAATCACCGGGGTAATATCCTTGTACGCATACGGTGCCTCTTTTTTCAGCTCTTCTTCCCATTTCTTCAAAATATCGCTCCGTCCCCGCAGGTCGGCCCGCTTCGGGTCAATCGGATTGATCACACGGAAGTTGGCAAGAAACTCCCGAAACCTGGCATCGTCCACTTTCACAGCATCGCCGCGAGAAAGTGCACGACCAGCTCCATGGCTTGCGCTAAACAAGCTATCCCGATTACCCAGCCCTGCCAAAATAAAGCTGTGCGAGCCCATAGAACCGGGGATAAACACAGGTTCACCCGTATACTGAAACGGCGTGCCCATCATTTGCTCGGCCGATTTCGCTGTACACGATCCTTTTCGATGCAAAAATCCGCCCACCTGCTCCAACTGCTCCTCCCACAAATAATTATGAGGCGCATCGTACAACAGCCGGTGTTCAAAATCGCCCAACACATCGGAAATCGATTTGTACATCATCAGACCGAGCATCAATCGATTGGCAAATGCAAAGTTCGCCGCATTGTGCAGGAGACTCCAAAACATTCTCCACTGCGATTCGAAACGCTCCGAAAGAGGCAGTGGATACATCCCGTTATCCGGGTGCTTCAAGGAGGCCGGGTACATCTTTTTCAGCATCTCTTTGATCCATGCACCGCTGTTATAACCAATGGATACGGAGCCGGTATGAATCATGAGGACGACTTGCCCTTCCTTCAGCCCCCACTGACTGGCGATTGAGCCCTGATGCACTTTTCGGACCACCTGAATCTCAAAAAAGTGATTCCCACCGCCAAGTGAGCCGATTTGTGCATCCCGGGAAAGCTCGGCAGGACCGAGGAAATCATCGAGGCCAATCGTCGATTCCGCGATAAAGGAGCCCATTTTATTGACATGGCTCAAATCGAGCTCCTGCTGCTTCTCGTTGTAATAACGCCAAATCCCCTCGCCATTCGCTTCCTTGTGGCTGTCCAGTATGCCGATCAGGCCTTCCTTGAACATTTTTTCGCGCATCTGCCGCGTCATGGGAATATTGCGGCCCCCTTCGAAAAAAACATGGCGCACATTCCGCTCAATCGCATCCAGATTTGTGCGAATCTGCTCCTCGCGCAAATCCGTGACATACAGACGCATCCCGCAGTTAATATCGTTGCCAATCGCTTGCGGCAGCACAAACCCACGCGTAAACAGCGTCGTGCCTACAGGAATACCGCTTCCTTTGTGAAAGTCGGGTGTAATGGCTACCTCTAAAACCTCAGCATCTGGATCGTCAAAATAATCGGGGGAATGCTTTTGCAGCGTTGCAATGGTTTCATTCACCTCTAAAAGTCGATGAAGCTCCTCTACCGCATTGTTTTCTATTTTTACTTCGGGATTGATGAAATATTTAATCGGAGTGTTGCTCAATGTAAAACCACCTTTATCCGTTTTTAGGAACATATGTTCTTTATTTCTAAATAGAAAAAGCCGCTTTCATGCTCATTTCTTCCTTCCTGGATGAAAAAATGCAGCATGGTATCGCAGCCTTTACGCTTGAAACTATTGTGTTATCACAGGAGCATTATCCGCAGTCTATGGGAAACGGAGCTGGCTCACCCTTAAACAACGCAATTGCGTAAAAGGCATACCTATGGAGTTGGATCTTTTGCTTGGTTACGTATGCGAACATGTTTAAATCCCCCTCCTTTCGTTTCTTGCTCACGATCTTATCATTGGATAAATTTTACTGTCAAGCCCCCGAATTATCGAGGGCCCGCGTGATCTTTCCCTTTTACATCGAATCTAATTCGCCTTCCATAAACTTGATCAGGTACACTTCCGGCTGCTCAAGGAACTCTGTAAAACTGCACAAGTCCGCATACTCCTTATGCTCCTCATCATAGCAGCCGATGCTACCTTTTTTCTTCGGATTCCACACAAGGTGCAGATGGGAGTAGTTGTCGATTTCAGCAGACAAACGCAGCAGCTTTTGCCGACCGATTTTCATTTCAATCGTATCGGTCAATGTGAAAAAGTCGATGTACCCAATGTCATACTCATTTTCCGCCAGCTCAAGACGCAGCTCTTCTCCGGTAAGGAAGCCAATCAGTTCTTCGGTCAGTTTATATTTTTGCAGCTCGTACTTCCTGTTCTCCACATCATGCAGCTCGGCAGGTTCCAGCGATTTCAAATACGCAGCCAACTCCGCATTTTTATTACTGACCGCGATGGTATAAGGCCGCTCGCCACCCCTTTCCGCTACCATAACGTCCGCACCGCGTTCAACCAAATACTTGACCATGGCGGCATTCCCCATGCGCGTGGCAACTGTTAATGGAGTCGCTTGATACGGATACACCATATCCGGTTTGTTATAATTGATGTCCACCCCATGATCGAGTAAATAAGCCGTGGTCGCAAGGTCATGATCCGACACGGCTTTACGCAATACATCGCCGCCATGCAGTCTTATATCCAGTCCCAGCTCTTGAATGAGCGGGATGTTCTTTTTGTTGCCATAGTAAGCCTGCGAATAAGCGCCTGAGCGCACCTGATTGAGCATGTCCAGCTTGGCGCCTTGCGCTGCAACATAACGAACGATCTCTTCCTTGCAATAACGTACGGCCATCAAAAAAGCGGGATTATTTTTCACATTCAAATTGACACCGTGCTCAACCAGCAGCTTAACAACCTCTAGCTTCTCCGATACAAGTGCCAGATCCAACGGGCTTATCGTCGTATATTTACTAAGCACGAAGCTCTCTTCTATATTCCAACCTGCTGCAATAGCATCTTGCAAAGCAGGAACATTTCCTTGATAAATATGCATCGCGATCTCTGGCAGCTCTTCGAACGCTCCGATATCTTTCAACTTGATCATTGATTACCCTCTCCTCGCTTATGTCTTATGAAAAATATAGAAAATAAATTGGCAAAAAACAACAAATTCCTACGTTATTCTCCTTTTTTTGATTGTAAATACAGATAATTATGTCTATTTTTGCCGAATCTGCTCGATAAAAAGTTTTTTCCCAATAAAAGGAGTAATTTTACGAGAAGAGAAATACTTATGCAAATCGTCTTATACATAATTTTTTAAGGAGAGTGGACTGATGAAGAAGATGCGTACTCTCGCTTCTCTTACGCTTGCAGCATCACTCATGCTGAGTGGCCTTCCTTACAATGCACTGGCAGCGGCGGAGTTTAGCGAACGAGATTGGGAGAAAGTAAACGAATATACCAACGCGGAAGTAGAGATTGGCTCCGAAATCTCGAAAATCTCCCCTCTGCTGAACACCAGTTCCAGCAAAAACGTCAGTGTCATTATTGAGCTGCAAAGTGAGCCTTCGATCACAGCAAAACACAGTGAAGGTTCAGAATCTTCCGTTAGATCATTACGAGCAAAAGTAGAGGAGGAGCAAGAATCCTTCCTTGATGAGGCAAAAGACAACAAGGTCAAACTGAAGGTTAAGCGCAAGTTTGAGCATGTATTCAACGGGATGGAAGTAACCGTGTCAGCCGACGAGTTGGAAGAGCTGGCTGAACTGCCACAGGTGAAGCGCATTTATCAAAATACGTATTATGAGCTTCCCGAAATTGATGCCGTCAGCGAGAAAGCATCGTCCACCAAATGGGATCAAGCCCCTCTCCAACAAATTGGCGTTCTCGATATGTGGAAGGATGGTCTGACAGGGAAAGGATTGAAGGTCGGCGTCATCGATACGGGTGTCGATTACAAGCACCCTGATCTCAAGGATGCCTATAAAGGCGGATATGACTCCTTCGACAATGACAAAGACCCTTATGAAGAAGCGCCAATTCCTGTGGAAGATGACCGCGATGGAAAAGGATATGAGGGCTCCAGCCATGGAACTCACGTCTCCGGCACCATCGTAGGACGGGCCAAAAACAGGACTTCAGATGTGCAGGTAAAAGGGGTTGCCTACGGTGCAGACCTCTACGTCTACCGCGTATTGGGCCGAGGCGGCGGTAGCTCCGCTCAGGTCATCGACGGTATCGAAAAAGCCGTGAAAGACGGCATGGACGTCATTAACCTGTCGCTTGGCGCCGCTATGGAGAAGAACTCTGACTCCCCAGATGCCATCGCTGTGAATAACGCGGTACTGTCTGGTGTGATCACGGTTGTCTCGGGCGGGAACTCCGCCGACGATGAACGCGGCAGACATTATTACACCGCGGGATCACCTTCTGGAGCGAGGCTGCCGATCACAGTTGCAGCGGTAGACTCTCCTACCGTGCAATATGACAGCTCAGCTACCTCGTCCTTCGGAGCCAATTACGAATTCCCTGTGATGGCATGGCAGGTCAGAAAGGATAACTTCTCCTCCATCATCGGAACCAAACCGCTGCCAGTCGTCTATGCCAACCTTGGCTCTCGCAGCGATTTTGAAAAGGCAAATGTAAAAGGCAAAGTCGCTCTCGTTTCTCGTGGTACCCTTGGCTTCACGGAAAAAATCGAAAACGCCCGAAAAGCTGGTGCTGTCGCTATCGTGGTCTTTAACGGTAACGACGTCGACGGGGATGGCGTAGCTGACCTGGATATCGCCGATCGTGAGGGCTATGTCAACACGATCCTGGGTGACCAGATCGAAGCGATCCCTACCTTTGATATGAAGGGTCTGGAAGGCCGGACACTGGCGAAAGAGTTGCTGGCTGACCCTGAGAAAGCGAAAACATTGACGTTTACGTTCTCCGGAAACTACCCAAGCACAAATGATCCTGGCGACCGCATTGCCGGATTTAGCTCACGTGGTCCAATCATGGGTGACGATTACAGCATCAAGCCGAATCTGGCTGCGCCAGGTGTGGCCGTTCTGTCCAGCTATCCATCTTGGAGCAAGCTGATCCCTGACGCCAAGTACGACAAGGCGTACGCTCGTCTAAACGGTACAAGTATGGCGGCTCCACACGTTTCCGGTCTCGCCCTGCTGTTGAAACAGGCACATCCAGATTGGACGCCTGCCGATATCAAGGCAGCACTCGCGAACACGTCAAAACCGCTGTATAGCCCAGACGGCACACTATACGATGTGTACTCCCAAGGTGCAGGCCGCGTAAACGGCTACGCCGCATCGAAAACACCTGCTGTTCTGACAACGGTAGAGCAGCTCACCATTTTGGGCGAAGATTTTGAGCCGAAGACCATTCCGTATTATGCGGACAACGTTTCCTTTGGCTTGCTGAAGGCTGGCAGCAATACTGTCACGAAAACGCTCCAACTGAAAAACCTGTCCAAGAAAGAAGTTTCTTATGAGGCAGAAGTGATCATGCATCCGTCGGTCACGACAGATCCGTACAAGCCAGGCTCCAAAACGCCAGATGTCGATGACATCGATGTGGAAATCTCCGACGATTCCATCTCCGCTAAAAAAGGCGATGCGACCACATTTGAGCTCAACCTGTCCGTTGACTCCGATGCAAAAGACGGCGTGTATGAAGGGGAAGTCCTGCTGAAAGCGAAAGGCAACCCTGACCTGCGCCTGCCGTTTGCTGTACACGTGGGAGACAAGCGTGAGGATACCAACTTCGGTTTCGATAACCTGAAGCTGTCCGATACGACAATCACGCCTGATGGCGATGGCAAGGAAGATTCGTTCACACTCGAAGCCGAGCTGCAAGCTAAAGACGTGAACCAGATCTCTGTTGAAGCATGGGACATGGACGATAAATACGTCGGTACGCTTGCATCCGTGTTCAACAATTACGCGCTGATTGCACCTGGCCCTATCACCTTCTCTAATCTCGATGGTACTTACTACGATGGTAGCCAAGTAGCGAAGAAGCTCGATCCAGGCAAATACAAGCTGAAGCTTGTCGGTCGAAGCGTTGACCAAAGCAAGCCGAAGGGCGAACAGATTGTAAAAGAATACGAAGCTTGGAAATCCTTCATGATTAAGGCATCGAACAAAAACGCGGTCTTGTCCAAGGTAGTTGAGGAAGCCGTAGAGCAATTCGAGATTGAGATTGCGAATACCACAGAGCTGGATCAGCCAGTGCTTGCCCTGCCGGAAGAAAGCGATGGTGTGACTTATCAGGTGACAAAGAGCTCTGATGAGGCGCTTATCGATGACGAGGGCATTTTGAAGGAGCTGCCTGCCGAAGGGGAAGAGACCGTTACGCTGTATGTGACGATTACTTCTAAGGAAGATCAGTCGGTGACGGAGACTGTAAAGGTGAAAGTGACGTTGGAAGCGGAAGTAGAGTAGTTTGGTATGACGCCTCATAGATAAAGGAAGGCTCCGCCATGGTGTGTGGCGGGGCCTTCTTCCTTCATCTCCCCCACTTCTACTCTGCGAAATCAAAAAGAACCTTCAATCCAAAAACGGATCAAAGGTTCCAAAAGATTGCTATTAACTAATTAACTATAAGCCAGTTCTTTTTCAACGAGACCAAGCGCCTCGTCTGTCGAACGTTGAATCTCTTGAAGAAGCTCTTGGTTTTGCAAGAGTGACACGCCATAAGAAGGAATCATTTCTTTGATTTTCGGTTCCCACTCTGCCATACGTTGTGGGAAGCATTTTTCTAATACCTCAAGCATAACCTGAACGGCTGTAGAAGCACCTGGAGATGCGCCGAGCAATGCAGCTACGGAGCCATCAGCAGCACTAACCACTTCTGTACCAAATTGAAGGGTACCTTTTCCTGCTGGTGTATCCTTGATAACTTGCACGCGTTGACCGGCTACCACGATATCCCACTCTTCGCTTTTCGCATTCGGAATGAACTCCCGTAGTTCTTCCATGCGCTTTTCATGCGATAACATAACTTGCTCGATCAAGTATTTGGTCAATGCCATTTCTTTTACGCCTGCTGCCAACATCGTGATGACGTTGTTCGGTTTTACGGAAGTGATCAAATCCATATTGGAACCTGTTTTTAAGAACTTTGGCGAGAATCCCGCAAAAGGTCCAAACAGCAAGGATTTTTTGTTGTCGATGTATCTGGTATCCAGATGCGGTACCGACATTGGAGGAGCGCCGACCTTTGCTTTACCGTACACTTTTGCATGGTGCCGCTCTACCACTTCCTGATTTTTACAAACCATGAACAATCCGCTTACCGGGAAACCGCCAATATGTTTGGACTCTGGAATACCGGTTTTTTGGAGCAAGTGCAAGCTTCCGCCGCCACCGCCGATAAAGACGAATTTGGCAATATGGTCTTCGATGTTACCAGTAGCCATATTGTACACTTTCAATTTCCACATGCCGTCGCTCGTACGTTTGATATCCTCAACAGCATGGTTGTAGTTAATCGCGACGTCTTTCGTCTTCAGGTAATCAAACAACATACGTGTCAAAGCACCAAAATTGACATCCGTACCAGAGTCGATTTTGGTTGCAGCTATTGGTTCATTCGATGCGCGGCCTTCCATGATGAGCGGAATCCATTCCTTCAGTTTTTCAGGGTCATCGGAGTATTCCATCCCTTGAAAGAGAGGATTGTTTGCCAGCGCCTCAAAACGTTTTTTCAAAAAGCTTACATTCTTTTCGCCTTGCACCATACTCATATGAGGTATTGGCATGATAAAGTCTTGCGGATTCTGGATGAGATTGTTTTTTACAAGGTAAGCCCAGAATTGTCTGGACAGCTGAAAATGTTCATTGATTTTAATGGCTTTGCTAATATCTATAGACCCGTCAGCTTTCTCGGATGTATAGTTCAGCTCACAGAGTGCCGCGTGGCCAGTACCCGCATTATTCCATTCGTTAGAGCTTTCTTCGCCTGCTTTTGCGAGTTTCTCAAAAACCTTGATTTCCAACTCCGGTGCCAATTCTTTCAGTAATGCTCCCAGAGTTGCGCTCATGACCCCTGCACCAATCAAAATAACGTCTGTTTTTTGCTGTATGGAGCTCATATTACCCTTCCTTATCTACTGTTTTTGTAAAAAAGAAGTAGTAGCTCCTTGCCCCGTTGCAAGACGCTACGAAAACATCTTACCTTTCACAACTATAACTATATCATAGAAATTATTTATTGATTCAATTATCTATTATAATTAGAGGATTAATAACTATTTAATGTTGGTAAAAAAGGGAGGATTCCGCAAACAGTGCCTGAAAAACACGGAAAAACCAAGGCCTTACCTTCGTTTCTTACAGGGGTTTAGGATTTGGTTTGTTGTTACCAGTGAGGCGCTTACCCTATAAATTTCGCTGTACCAATGGAAAAATTAGTAAAATCCCATATCTAAGGAGAGCTGGAGATGAACTCTTTGACCCACCTGACCATCAACATTCCGTGGCAGCGTTTGACGACAGCCTATGGCAGAGGGACAGACATTCCGCGGCTTATACAGTCCAGGCAATATGAGGAATTGGCCAATCTAATCGAGCACCAAAGCACCTTGTGGCAGACGACGCCGTGGGTGCTGCTGATACTCTTGCAGGAGCTTGCCAAACAGAAACCAGAGCAGGTCTCTTCGCAGGAAATGGAGTTGTACTTGGCTGTCGCTTCCGCTATAAACGTGGACGAAATGAATTCACAAAATGCGGTTGAGACCATGAACGAGCTATTGGACGCAAAGTATTTATGGCCAGAGGACGAGGAAGACGATGAAGTATGGTGGGAAGAAGAGGAGCCGCGGGGCTATGAGCAGGAAGCCTTTTCCAGCTATTTTTCTTTCAGTTATTTGCTGCTAAAGGATGCCATTCCCGTTTTCACCGCGATTATGGAGGGGAACGATAAGCTCGCTCCCGCTATTCAAGAGCTGCTGCATATGCTCCAGGCAGATGGAGATAGTGCTGTTGTCGAATAAGTGTCGGAGTCTCTTTGATCGTACCCACCCACTTCTCCTTATGATGGGGTGGGTATTCCCAACTGCTGTACGTAATATTGATGTGCCACTTCAGCAATACGATCCTGGTCTTCCCAAAAGCTCTGATCAAGCTTATCTAGCCGTTCTGCCTCTTCCTCGGTAAGAAACTGTGGAATATCCCAGAGTTGGGTGAGGCGATTGTCTTCCGATAAATGCTCGATGCAGGCATAGCCGGACTGGATGATCTCGAGTGCATGGACTGCCCCAATGGCTTGTAAGGCCCGTACCGCGTAGATATATGCCTCTTCTCCCCAGTTGCAAAAAAACTGCAAAAACCCGCCGTTATATACATCCGCTTCCAACAGCCATAAGGCAGCAATCTCTTGTTCCTGTGGGGTCAGTGTGTTCCAGCCGGAAGCATTCTTTTTCTGCACAAAGGCTGCGGCAAAATCGAACCATACGTCATGGATATCCAACTTACTCAACTTGTACGCCCCCTCAATGTTTAACCCCTTCAAAATCATCAGTGCACAAACAATACGAAATACATTAATCTTATATGAATACATAATCGTTTGGTAGATGGTGGTAGCTTTGCGTCGCTGGCATCTACGAAAAAGAATCGTTTAGGAGGCTACAATGGACCAGGCACTTATCGAACAATTGAATCGGTGGCATGAAGAAGACGAACACCAGCTCATTGTGGACCTACTGCTAACCGTTCCCGAGGAGGAACGAGACTATGAGGCAGTCAGCCGACTGGGCAGAGCTTATAACAACTTGGGGCTTTATGATGAGGCGCTCGACCAATTGAAGAAAATTGCTGAAGCAGGTCAACAAGACCCAGTCTGGCATTTTCGGGTAGGTTTTGCTCACTATCATTTGAAAAGATATGAAGAGGCGGCACAGGCATTCCGTACTTCTGACAAGTTAGAAACCGGTAATCAGAATACCGAATCATGGCTAAGATGGAGTTTGCAAAAAGCGGAGAAACAGCAAAGACAAGAGCTTCGGATGGCTGCCAAAAGGGCAGCGGCTGTTGAGGGTTCAGCATCGGAGGAAGTCCCTTTTTCGAATATGTCATTGGAAGACTTTTGGGACGACAGCGAGTACGCGAAAAAGGCCTATCTTTCCGAGCCACCCACGGATGAACTGATCGCCTCGATCGAGGAAGAGCTGGGATACAAGCTCCCTGCCTCCTATCTTGCACTAATGAAGCAGCAGAATGGCGGCATTCCGAAAAACACATGCTTTCCAACAGAAGACCCTACCTCCTGGGCTGAGGATCATATTGCCATTACGGGCATTCTAGGCATTGGCCGAGAGAAAAGCTATTCGCTCTGTGGGGATCTCGGCAGTCAATTTATGATTGAAGACTGGGGGTATCCCGACATTGGAGTCGTCATCTGCGATTGTCCTTCTGCTGGACATGACGTTGTGATGCTGGATTACCGTGCTTGCGGGAGAGACGGCGAACCTGAAGTCATCCACGTCGATCAGGAAAGCGATTATGAAATTACTTTCCTGGCTGAAAATTTCGAGGCGTTTATCAGGGGCTTGGTGAGCGAAGAAGAATACGATACCTCCGAAGAGGACAAGGAAGCGGCTCTTTACAAAGTAGCCCACGGGAAGTTTTCTTCCTTGCTAGAGGAGCTATGCACGCCCGTATCAGAAGTGGAACAAATCGATCAGAAAATACGCAGCATTTGTACACGGATTGTAGAGGAAAAAGGCTATTTTTCTTTTCATGCGGATGTACTCTCGTATCTGATGTACGATGTGCAGTTTTGGCTATACACAAAGTCATATCCCGATACCACTCAAGAACAGTACCTAGCTGTCTATGAGAAAATGATCGCCTTTGGCGGAGAATTCGGGCAAGGCGGGTACGCCCCGGGATGGATTAGCGAATGGCTGGACCATCGCAAGAAGGAAGGTCGGATCATACAGGAAGATGGACACATCCGGTTTACAGAGCAGTTCGCAGCGGAAGTGATTCAACAACTGCGAGAAGCCTAAAAAGCATGGAAGCAACAAAGAGCCCACATTTTCGCGGGCTCTTCTTTTATTTCATTTGACTACTATGCCTCACTACTCATGAAAATCGAGTCCCGATCTGACTTCTTTCACATACCCTGCCCGAATGACGAAATCTCCGAAGTGTTCGCCCTCCTCACGTTCCTTCGCATACCGATTTAAGATTGGTCGCAGTTCATTCAGTATTTCTGCTTCCCCGATGTTTTCGCGATACAGCTTGTTCAATCGATTACCGGAGAAACCGCCGCCCAAATACATGTTGTATTTACCGACAGCCTTCCCAATAAAAGAGATTTCCGCCAGTGCAGGTCTTGCGCATCCATTTGGGCATCCTGTCATGCGAATCACGATCTCCTCATCGCGCAAACCCGCCTCATCCAAGATCAGCTCGATCTCATCCAACAGTGTAGGCAAATAACGCTCTGCCTCAGCCATCGCGAGTCCGCAAGTCGGCAACGAAACACAAGCCATGGAGTTCCTCCGCAGTGCAGAATAGGTCGCTCCATCGGTGAGCCCGTATGCTTGAATGATCTGTTCAATTTCCGGCTTCTTTTCGCTGGTGACATTTCCAATGAGGAGATTCTGATTCGGCGTCAGGCGGAAATCCCCTGTATGCACCTTGGCAATCTCCCGCAGACCGGACTTCAGCAGGTAGTTGTCCTCGTCTTTTACACGTCCATTCTGAATGAAAAGGGTAAAATGCCAGTTATCGTCACTCCCTTTCACCCAGCCGTAGCGGTCGCCATTATGCTCGAAGTGATAGGCGCGTGCCTGCTCCAGCTCCCATCCCAGTCGTTGCTCCAGTTCATGGATAAACCATTCGATACCGCGGTCGTCGATCGTATATTTGAACCGAGCATGCTTCCGAACCGCGCGATCTCCGTAGTCTCTCTGAATCATGACCGTTTTCTCAGCGACATCCAATACTTGCTCTGGTGTGACGAACCCGATCACCCGCGCCACCTGCGGATATGTTTTGGGGTCGCCGTGGGTCATTCCCATCCCGCCCCCGACCGCAACGTTGAAGCCCAGCAGTCGACCTTCCTCATGAATGGCGATAAAGCCCAAATCCTGAGAAAAAACGTCAACATCGTTGGCAGGCGGTACGGCGATGCCGATCTTAAACTTGCGCGGTAAATAGACAGGCCCATAGATCGGTTCTTGCTCTACCCCATCCCGACTGTCGACAACCTTTTCTTCATCCAGCCAGATTTCATGATAGGCGCGGGTCCGAGGGTCGAGATGATTGCTTATTTTTTTGGCCCATTCGTAAACCTCTTGATGAACTTCCGACTCGTACGGATTCGGATTGCACATGACGTTGCGGTTGACGTCCCCACAAGCAGCCAGTGTACTTAACAAGGCTTCGTTTACCTCTTGAATCACTTGCTTCATATTCCACTTAATCACACCATGCAGTTGGAAAGACTGACGAGTTGTCAGGCGAATCGTTCCATTGGCAAACTGCTGGGCGATATCGTCCATCATGAGCCATTGCTCTGGTGTGACAACGCCGCCAGCGGCACGCACACGCACCATGAATTGATAGGCTGGCTCCAGCTTCTGTTTGCTCCGTTCATTGCGAAGATCCCGGTCATCCTGCATGTAGCTGCCATGAAATTTCATCAAGCGGTTATCATCCTCAGGGATGGACCCAGAAATCCTGTCTTCCAGCGTTTCCGTCAGACTTCCCCGCAAGTAATCGCTTTTGCGTTTAATGTCCTCTACATCACTGTGAGGAGCACTGTTTGGCGAAAGCAAATGATTTTCTGACATGGTTTCGATCTCCCCTCTCATTCTTTCTCAACACTCAGTAGACATCTCGCTGATATCGTTTTTCCTGCTGCATCCGTTTCAAATACGCAACCGCTTCCTCTGAATCAAGTCCACCCTCTTGTTGGAGAATGGTGACCAGGGCTGCGTGAACATCATGCGCCATCTTCTTCTCGTCTCCGCATACGTATACGTGAGCCCCAGCCTGTAGCCATTGGTACAACTCCTTGCTCTTCTCAAGCATCCGGTGCTGAACATATACTTTTTCGCTTGTATCTCGAGAGAACGCGACATCCATATGCGTCAGTACACCCTGTTTGAGCCAACGCTGCCATTCGAGCTGATACAGAAAGTCCGTGGAGAAATGCTGATCGCCAAAGAAAAGCCATGTCTTGCCGGTCGCCCCAAGCTCCTCCCGTTCTCCCAGGAAGGCGCGGAATGGAGCGACGCCCGTGCCGGGACCAATCATGATCAACGGAATGTCCGGGTTAGCCGGGAGCTTAAAGTTGGGGTTATGCTGCACAAATACTGGCAGGGTATCACCCGTTTCCAAACGATCCGCGATATAGTTCGAACAAACGCCGTACCGCTCACGCCCATGAGCCTGATAGTGAACATTGCGAATTGTCAGATGAACTTCGTCCGGGTAGGACTTCAAACTGCTTGAGATCGAATAGAGACGCGGCGGCAGCTTTCTAAGGATGGAGACAAATTCTTTGGCAGGTACACCCTTCAAATCGTAGTCCTCTACCAGGTCCAGCAAATCCCGATTCCGGACATAATCACGAAGCTCTTGCTCCCGTCCTTCCGTAAGCAATTCCTGCAACCCGTTTCCTGATGATAGCTTTACTGCTTGTTCCAAGAGAGGCTTGGTGAGAACCGTGATTTCAAAATGACTGGACAAGGCCTCTTCCAACGTGCGCTCTTCCCCGTTTTTATGAATGGGAACGAGCTCTTCCGGCTTCCAGCCCATCGCGTCAATCAGCTCACGGACAAGGTCAGGATGATTTTTAGGGTAGACCCCCAAACAGTCACCCGGTTCATACTCGAGATTGGAACCCTCAAGGGAGATTTCCAGGTGGCGGGTTTCTTTATCTGCTCCCCGTCCGTTCAGATTCAAGTTCTCCAAGACCACAGCCTGAAACGGATTCGACCGTGAATATTCGGTCTGTGTCCCAGTCCCGATCACTGCGCTTGCAGCAGCAACCTGGGTTACCGACGTTTCACTGAGAGAGGCCAAGACCTGATTCATCCATTCAGAGGCTTGCTCCTCGTAATCCACATCGCAATCGACTCGAGGAGTAAGACGCTTGCCACCGAGCTCTTCTAACCGCTTATCGAACTCTTTGCCAGTTTGGCAGAACAATTCATAGGAGGTATCGCCCAATGCCAGCACGGAAAAACGCAGGCCCACCAATTGCGGCGCTCTTTTGCTGTGCAGGAATTCATGGAAAGAAAGGGCATTGTCCGGTGGTTCACCATCCCCGTGTGTGCTTACCACAACAAGCAGGTTTTCAACCTTTTTCAACGCATTCGTCTTGAAGTCGCTCATGGAGGAAAGCGTTACGTGGAAACCGTGCTCCTGAAGCTTTCCGGTCAAAACCTTCGCCAACTTTTGGCTGTTCCCGGATTGAGATCCGAAAAGCACTGTCACCTCTTTGGAAATGACTGGACCATTCGCAGTTGAAGCGGCTTGAAACCCAGCGGCCATCGGTGCTTCCACTTTGTGAAGAGCTGCAAGAAACCCGCTCAGCCAAACCTTTTGCACCTCCGAAAGCGTAGGCAGCAACCGATTTAGGAGCTCTACTTGTTCCTGACTGAAAGGACTGTCTGTTACCTTAAGTACCAACGATATACACCTCACACGAGAAAAAATTAATTCCGAGTAATCTTATATGATTATTCACTTTAAGCTACCACAGTGAGTAGAACCCGAGCAATTGGAATTCGTTATTGTCATCATAAGTTTTACTAATCATTGGAAAACAACAAACCCCGGTCCTAAGATAAGGAACCGGGGTGTTTTTCACTCAATTTCTTGCTATTCAACTTGTTACGTACATGAAAAGTTATCTTTGTCCCTGTACCTAGCGTACTTTCGATATGCAGACCTGTTCCGAAGTGCCGTTTTAATCGCTGATCTGTATTAATCAATCCTACTCCTGAACTGCTATCAGCTTTTCTTTCTAAAAGTCGTTGTACTTGATCTTTGTCCATTCCGACCCCATCATCTTCAACGGTTATTTCAGCATGCGTTTTCTGGACGGAAATCCGAATCTTAATTTCTCCCCCACGAATACGGTTCATCACACCATGTATGATCGCATTTTCTACGAGAGGCTGGATCGTGAGAAAGGGAATCTTTATATCCTCACAGTCATCTATCTCCCAAACAACTTGTAGCCTTTCTTCAAACCGAACCTTTTCAATATATAGGTAAGAGCGCACCAGACTTAGCTCCGTTTCGATCGGAACAAGCCCGTCCATATCTTCAAATTTGAATTTATTCCTCAAAAAATTGCTGAACTCATACAGTAAATCACGCATCTTGTCCAAATTGATGTCACTTAAAGCCGTTACAGCGCTCAACGCATTAAATAAAAAATGAGGCTGGATTTGCGCTTGCAGCCATGCAGCTTCTAATCGCAGTTGCTCCCGGACGGATTGTTTAATCGTAGTTAGCGCCTTAATCCGTGATTTAATTTCCATTCCTTCCACTGGTTTGGTCACGTAATCGTTTGCTCCCGCTAAAAAACCACTTTGAATATCATTTGGTTGGCTTCTTGCGGTAAGAAGCAAAACAGGGAGTTCCGTGAATGTAAATCGCTCACGAATCATTCGTGTTAGCTCATATCCGGACATCTGCGGCATCATAATATCGGAGATGACGAGATCCCATTCCTTTGTATCCAGTAGGGCCAACGCCTCTTTTCCACTCGTCACCATTGTTACATCATATTCGTCTGGAGGTAGTATGGCTTCCAGCACCTGAAGGTTAACTGGGTCATCATCCACAATTAATAGGCGCGGATGATCGCGATTCACTTCTAATAAAGTTGTTAGTTTCGTAGCTGAATGAATCTCCACTTTTTCCTGAATCGGCATAGGTTGTACGACTATCGGTTCGAATGAGCGAGAAACAGCCACCTCTTCCTCCGCTTCCATCTGTGCCAGCTTTAACGAAAAGGTAAATGTTGAGCCCTCCCCTAAAACAGAGGATACATCCAACGTCCCTCCATGAAGCTCAACCAGTTGCTTGCTTATTCGTAGACCTAACCCAAAGCCACCTTCAATCATGGTCTCACTCGTGCTGGCTTGCTCATAAGGACGGAATAGGCGCTTTTGCATGTCTTCATCCATTCCAATCCCTGTATCATGAATCACAATAAAAGCTCTTCCGTCCTTGGCAAAAGATTGAATCGAAATAATCCCTTCACTCGTATATTTCACAGCATTGTGAAGTAAGTTGAAAACGATTTGAATTACCCGATTCTCATCCGCGTGTACGGGAGGAAAATCTTCAGGGATTTGATTTACGATTTTTACAGGCTTTACTTCTGTGTTAAATTGCAGCATATCAAGTACCCCGGTCACGATGGGCTGAATCCATATGACTTTTTTCTGTAGGCGCGGGTTGCCTTCCTGTAAACTCATTACATCGATCAAATCATTTAATATCAATGTCAGCCGTCGCCCTACAGATAAAACCGTTTCAAGCTCTTTGATACTCCTTTCCTGCAACAAATGTCGTTCCCTGTTTAAAACGGATTGTGACATGTTCAGAATGCTATGTAGCGGATTTTTAAATTCATGTGAAGTGTTGGCCAGAAATTGATCCTTATGGTCATTCATTCTTTGCAAGGTTGCAGCGATTTCTTTTGTGTTGGCATGCATGATGAAATAGCCCTTAAACCATACAGTGGCTAAGCAACCCATCGAAATAATCAGATCAAACGGATAGTAGACAAGACTCAACCCACTCTCCCGCCAAATTAACGACCAAATAAAATGGTGAAGCAACGCAAGAAAAGAAAAAAGCAGTAAAAGATTGCTCATGATGTCTTTGATCAATTTTTTAAAGATGGAAATCAACGTGATCACTGCAGCAATACCGCCCAATCCAAAATAAACGGGAAAGAGCATCGTCACCTGATCAGGGTCTAAAAACAACGTAATGCCAGCAGTCCCAAAATTCATCACCCTGTATACAGGATACATCCTGCTCCAAAAAGGGAGTTCGCGATGATTCATACACTCCAACAAAGCGTAGGCGCCAATAACGAGAGCAATATTCGCTAACCGAAAATCCCAATCAATGCCGATATAAAATAATTGGTGGAACAACTTCTCATCGTTGCTTAACACGCTAGTAAGCGCTATGCATAATGTCAGCAAAGAAAAATACAGCAGATTCTTTTTCTTATCTCCTAGTAAAAATAAAATAAACGCATAAGCAGAATGTATAAGAAATATCATGGCTGCCAAAAGCTGCGTAGAAACGGAGACTTTTATTTCCTTTGCAATGGCTTCTTCTGAACCAAATTTAATGGATCGAACAATGCCGCTGCTTCGACCATCCACATAATTTGCCGCCTGAATGACGATATCGATTACGCCATTTTCGTCCGCCGTAAAGGTTGAAGAATAAGGCAGATTCTTCGCAATATATTCATCCTCCGATTCCCCCACCCGCCCCGATTTCGCAAGCAAACGGCCGTTTACGTATAATTCCGATGCCGTGCGCACGCTGGGTACACGAATACTATAATTCAGGTCCTTTTCCGGATTTACATACAGACGCAAGCGATAAGAACCAAATCCATAGGGAGTTGACTTGTCTGCATGCAAAGCTTCATTCCATCTTCCCGGAACCTGAATAAGCGCTGGCTCCTTCTCTTCTATTCCTTGTTGCCGTCTGCCATCCATCAACCATTGAGAGGGATAAAACTCCCACTCTCCATCGAGCAAGAGAGTGTCGCCATCTTCTGCATTCCAATCACGCAAATCGAATTGCCCATTTTTAATATCCGCTTGTTGATCACGAAACGATTCCATCCACAAAATGCGTGCACCGGACAAGATGATTACTACTAAGCCTAGTAATAGTAGGACATGGCCCTTTTTCATTTGACTCTCCTAGTCATTTTCTTCTTAGACATCCAAATAGAATCTGTCCATAATTTACCACATAGAATAGGGCAGAGAAATACAGTTGTCATGAAAAAAGCTACGGTTATCTGAGGAATACCGTAGCTTATCAAATGGAGTTCTATGAAGTTTTTCTATTTAATAGAGACCTGTTCCGGTTCATAAGCCCCGTCTCGACTCTATGTAGTGGCTATCAGGAACTCTTCTCCGCTTGGCAGCGAAAGACCATCGGTGCGTCCGGTGAAGTAGCGCTGGTTAAGTTCTGCCGAGGATACATGCTGGACTTCTCGGAAACCAGCCTCGCGGGCCAGTGCCAACATCTCCGGCGGTGTGAAGAAGCTGATAAAAGGCGTGCCGCTTGCTCGTGCTCCCTTTTCCGCCTCTTCAACCTCAGGACGCTCCTTGGTTTCTGTGAAGTTAAAGGGGAGCAGGAACGTCATAGCCAGCGTGGAGCCTGGAGCAAGCGTCGCTGCTTGGCGCAACGTAGCCACAATCGCATCCTTGGTGAGGTACTGGGTGACGCCAGTGGATGCTACCACAGCCGGTCGTCTGGCGTCAAAGCCAGCGGTCTTTAGTTGCTCCCACCAAGATCCGCCTGCCTCGAAGTCAACGGGTACGAATCGCAGCCACTCGGGGATGTCAAAGCCCAGCTCGCTCAAGCGTTGCTTCTTCCAGCCCTGTGTGCCTGGCTGGTCGACCTCGAAGACCCGCATTCGAGAAGCGATCTCTGGTCTGCGCTGAGCAAAGGTGTCGAGGCCAGCGCCGAGGATAACGTACTGGGTGACGCCTTGCCCGAGCTGTTCGGTGACCAAATCTTCAATAAAGCGAGCACGAGCCACAATAGATGCTCGAAATCCGCTGGTGCTCTTGGGGTCCATGTCAGGGCGTTGGCGCCATCCGTCTTCCGGGTCCGCCAGTCGCAGACCGATCTCGTCTTCTAACACATGCGGCGGTGAATCGACCTGTAAGTGCAAGGCCCGCCACAACGCGACCCGCAACGCCGTGTGGTCTGGCTCCGTCATTTGCTTATCATGCATGGCTGCTCTCTCTCCTATCGATTCGTTTGATTTTAATATGCTCCGATTTAATAGGACAATCCTGACAAGTAGCCATTCAATACTTCCAGACCACTCTCCTCCAATGACTTGCCGCCACCTAGTCTCAGCTTCATGAACTTATCGGCAAAAAGATTTAAAAAGGAGTACGCCGCAGCATGCTCCTTTTGTTGATTTGCATATGATTTTACTCACTACTTCCCCGGCACATGCCTTGTAGAAGGACGGGTACAAAAATAACGGCTGAAACGAAGTTATCTCGTGAACAGAATAGCCCTCACAAAATGTGTTACACTACTATAAGCAACCACTTATATGAACATCTCGAACAACTTCCTGGGGGCATACGATGAAACCATTGATATCGGCGATTCCCGGTGGGATCATAACCATCCTTATCTTTTATCTGGATTACTTTCCATTTAATCTTGTCGAAAAATTCCTCATGTTTGCAGCTTTCGTCATTGTACCTCTAGTGATTTTACTTTTGCGCTATGACGAAAAGAATAAACAGCAACGGGTTCTTTATGCTGCTATAAAGCTGCTTCAATTTCCCGCAGCGTTTCTCGCCTTAGCCTCTGTAATGGGCAGCAAAACATGGGGACTGGGAAGCACAGCCATACCAGGGACCCTCTCGCTCGGGTGGCTACTGTTCACATTCTTGCTCTGCCTCTATGGCCTGACCGTTATTGTGAATCGCAAGGGAAGGACAGAGGAAATCGCGATTGGCGCGGGGCTCGTTTACTTTTTTATCGGGGGCATTTGGTTCACTCTCTATCAGTATCAATTTGACCTCTTCCAGGCTAAACCCGCGACGCATGCCCTGAGTTCAGTACACTTTCATTTTTCATCAGCAATTGTTCCGATTTTTATCGGTCTATTGGGACGGATCATGACGAAGAAAAGCTGGTATCCTTGGGTCGTTGCCATTGATATTATCGGCCCCATTCTGATTGCTATCGGGATTATTTTCTCGAAGCCGATTGAGTACATTGGCGTTACCTTGTTCGCCTGTAATATTGCGATTTACACTACTTATCTGCTTGCTTACTTAAGGAGAGGCTCATTGCAGAATAAGCCGAGCTTCTTTTTAGTCCTTTCCTGCATGGGCTTTTACACCATTGTCGTCGTTTCCATTTGCTATCCGATATTGAAAAGCATGTTTTCTTTAACCATACACGATTTCATTCCGATTTACGGATCGCTGCATGCGTTTGGATTTGTTTTGTGTGGGCTGATTGGATGGGTGTATATGATAGATTCTCTTAAGGAAAAACGCTAGCTTGCGAGTTTACAACAAAGAGCAACATGAGTGATTACCACTACGTGTTGCTCTTTGTTTCTGAATTACACTTCGCATCCTTTTGATAGAAGCCATTGTTTCATAACAGCAAATGTTTGTTCAGCATCTTCTTCGTACATGACGGCAACCTCTTGCCTGTTGGCATAATTAAACCTTACATAGCCGCCTAGCTGCTGGTAAAACAGCTTGCAAAGATATTCGTTCTCAAGCACCAAATCAGGGAGAAAGGCTTCTTGGCACATGCCAGCCAGCTCCGGCAACGATATTCCATCCTGCACCGGGGGCAAGCGCAAAAAGAGGTGACTCCGCGTCTCCGACCACGGCTCATAATAAACCGCTCCCTCTTGGTCACTTCCGTATACTTGGCGATAGATTTCGTCCAGCACTCTAGCATACATCTCTTCGTCTTCCTGCTCCTGCCCTTGTAGCGATAGCGCCTTCAATCGCTCAGCATGCCTCGGCAGCCAAAGCAGTTGAGCGGTCTGTAGATGCACGGCCAGAAAATCACCGTCCACCGTAGTGCCTATCGCGACACACTGACCGATCTGCTGCTGCGTAATCGGGCTGTCTGCGTCATGCTCCCATAAATCGTACTCGGCAAAAGGCTGAAGCACCTCCGTATCAGGCAAATTGACATTCATCCATCCTCTGTAAGTCCCCTCACCGAATTGCTGTAAAAATCGGAAGTATCCCGGTGGAAAAAAAGCAGCTTCCTCCTTCGATAGCGCTTGGTTTTGGCCATCGGACAACCGCTTTGGCTGCGATACTATGTACATGAATGCCTCCTCCTGTATCCTACAAATCGAGACTTCCTCATCTGCGCTTCGTCCATCAACCGTTCCAAAAACTCCGCAAAAGACGAAGCATACGTGTCATACATGGGCTTCACCCTCTCTCCTCACACTCGATTCATTCCGGGAGCAAGCAGCCTTTTCAGGAGCCGCTCCATTGTTGATAACCCAACTTTACTAACGATTCTTGTATTTCTTGGTCTACTTTTGTTTTGGTAGTCACAAATTCCACTGTAGATAAAGCACTTGGAAGTTTTTGATGGATAAAGGTATCAAAATCGATGGCGGTTTTTAAAATGCGGAGCTTGCGCAGCGAAGGCAATTGCTCCATTCCCGTCAAACGAGCCAAGCCTTTACAATTCCAAATGGATAGCTCCTCCAACGCCTTCATCTCCCGATCAAAGCTGACTTCACGCAGTTGAATTTGATCTTCAATCACAAGACGCGTTAGTGCTCGGAAGTTCGCAATATTGGACAAGTCATGAAAACCGCGGACTCTGGAAATCTCCAGGTCGTCGATTTCATTCTCCTCAATTTCCTGAATATGCTCTCGCCTTCCAAGCAAAATGCGAAGGTGCTTCAGCTTTTTCAGTCGGTTAACAAAATGTAACGGTAATTTGCTGATCGAATGCAGCGCGAGATAATTCAAATCCTTTAGATCGCCTACCGCATCCAGGTCTTTCACCTTACCCCCGACATGCAATTGTTCCAGATGAGAGAACTCTTTCAAATATTGCAGGTTGAGAATTTTTTTCTCAGAGAGAATCGATAAATCTCTGAGAGAGCGCAGCGTATCTATTCCCAAAATGTCCGAATTCTCCAACTCGTATATACCCAGGTGTAAACTATGCAAATGTTTCAGCGTGGCCAATACTTCCGTGTTATGCGCATGGGCAAGACTATTGAGATGCAGCATCTTGACATGGGGAATCCGCAGGAGAGTACGCCCATCGAACGAGAGAGAATAGTGCCCGTAGAAACGCACTCCGAAGTTTTCATCCAAACGCGCGCATAGCTCATCGACTTCCTCCAAAATGGAGCCATAAAACTCCGGGTGAGAGAACTGGACGATCACTTGGTTGCCTTCGCGTAAGTCCTGCTCGATCTGAACCCGGTCCAACGCAACAGGATTATTGATCAGAATCTTTCTCATCCATATTTTTCGCACGCGTACATCCTCCTATGGCAAGCCCTTCGGTGATCAAACAAAGTAATGATCCTCAAACGAAATAACACCGTCCGTAAATGAAAATTGGTTGGCTTGGAACCTCTTTAACATTTCAATGAAAAACTCCTCAAATGAGTCTGCAATCACCTCTTGATAACCCATACCAGAGTGATATTTAAAAATTTGTCCTGATATGCCGTTCATACTAAGAGGTTTATTTCTTCCGCTGTAGCAGGGGGATTAACTGTAGAAAAAATCGGGTGTGACATCGTTTGGATATGTTGTAAGATGTTGTCCCAGACGTCCTTAGCCATTTCTGGTTCACCACCACTTTTCATCATCTTTATTGAAAACAAGGAGGCGTGCCTATACAGCTCAGCTCATGTAGCTTCAAAATTCATATTTCTCGAACCGTTCTCTGAGAGATTCTTCGTGTGGTATCCACTCTGCATCACTCCATAAAGACATTCTTACGAGTTCCGACAGCTTATCAACGGCTTGATAAGGACTGGTCATGCTGATGAAGTCGTCAAAATCCTCGTTACGGATATCTAACGCTTCTCGCAGGTAGTCATCATGAAGACGATCTTCTTTGAGTCCATATTCATCCCTTGTCCACTGTTCACAAAAGATTCTTTCGGCTTGAATGGCTCCATTCCCGAAAACCGACAACTCGAATATTTCCTCATTCATATATCCGACCGTCATCACTGGTTCCTTGGTAAGCTGGGACAATGTTTTGCCGATTTTCTTCACTGTGCCCCATACAAAATAATCGTGGAGCACGCTAATCCAGTTCTCGTTGCTTTTGCTTACGTACATGTCCACTTTGATCGCTTGAGCCTTATCTTCTGACTGGCCTAGTACTTCGGGGTGCGCTTCGGTTAGCTCTCTTAATGTTGCGATAGTCTTTTCAAGATTTTTTGACTTGATATGCAAATTTGCGAATGATCTTCCCACGAGTTGGCCTCCTCAAATCGCTTCTCATGCATGGTTGTTATTTCCATTATAGTATGGGTCTTTCCTGGGCCTACCTACTTTTTGCCTGAATTTTTGAAATGATCTTTGGGCAGGAGAGAGATAAATTCGACCGTTTAGTATTACTTCTTGTCTTGTCCCTTCACTTCGCTTCCTAAATTAAATAAGGGTGTCCCTCAGTCATTTCAAGACTTTTGGGACACCCTCTTTCGAATTATTCGACAATCCCAAACGTAACGAGTTCAGGGACCGCATTTCCCACCTCGCTGAAATCCTTCTACGAACCTAGGGTATCAGCACAAAGTATGAATTGCTGCGTTAAGTAACGCTATCGACATCCTTAAACAATCTCTCAATTGTTTCCAATTGTTTCTTTACTATTTCCTGATCGTCATTCTTAACATGCTTTGCAATTGTTGAAATCGACTCCAATGTTAACTGGCTTACTGTTAGTATATCATTATTCTGAATTAATACTTCTCTGATAAAGGTATTGGAGTAACTTGTCGGGGTGTATGGTTTACCAGTAATTTTTTTACTCAATGAACTTACCTTCTCGCTAACATAATTCTCGTCATGTTTAAATACCTTTTGATAGGGATTGATAATAGCTAGCGACTCAAAGTATTCACTTACAATTTTCACAAGTTCTTGGTTCAATGGAACACATCGCGTTCTTTCTCCAATTTCAAAGAATAATGAAGTATATAAGTTGCCCCGGCTAAAGTTATAATGCGTAAGATTGGCAATATACTTTCGACTCAATCCAGTAAATAGGAACAATGCTAGCAGAAATCTATCTTCAAGCTCACCCGTACCAAATATAAATTTCTTGATTATTTTAACGTCTTGATCGGCAATGTAACGTTTGGGCTTGAGTTCTATGATTGGTTTATTGACACCTTTCATAACATCAACTGGCAACCTATCAGTTAAATAGGCAAACTTAAAGAATCCTGAAAATGCATTATAATAATTAAGTTTTTCTGCGCTCGAGAACTCTAATTCATCTAAAAAGGTATTAATATCGTAGAAATTTATAGTATTAAGTGGTCGAAATAAATTATGCTCTTTTGACATGTATTCATCAAAAAACTTAAATAATCTTGATTGATAGAATACCTTTGAGTCATCATTTGGAATTGTCTCCAAGTAGTTGAATATAATTGGTTGAACTTCATTGAGATACTTATACATACTTTTCCTCCTTTACGCCAATTTCACATAGCGTCTTGTTCATGAAGTTCGTAAATTGGTATTGAAAATAAGTCAGTCATATGGCGGATTGATTGTGGAGACTCCAAATTACACCCCAGATTTATTAAGCTATTTCCCCAGTCCCTAACAATCCTGACTCTTTCCTAAGATCATCCTAGGAAAGTTATCTTTTCGAGCTACTGCCCTCTAACCAAAACCCCTTAATTTCCCCAAATATCGGCTATTATGGTCTGAAACCTCTCGTTATACAAATCTCTACGAACGACTTACTTCACCGACCCTAAGAGGTTATCGTCAAGCTTTGTCGGCTTACCAAAGAACCATACCATGCGACGCTACTAATATACATTTTGTTAATTTTCCCATAATTAATTTTTCACTAATGTATACTTAAACTTAAGCTCATCCATATTTTGCTTAGATAATTGTTGTAGTGTCGCAATTAATACTGATTTAGCCATAAAGATAACATCAGTGGATTCTTTTTCAAATTTCTCGAAATCGTCACTTGCATCAAAGTGATGGTATTTACCAGGGAAATTCAAACCTCCATGTATAAACTTTGATCTATAATCGTACATACTTTTGAATAATTTCTTATACTCACTCTGGGCACCTAGAAAAACTTGGGATTTCTCCAGTAATTGTTCTTTAATTCCGTTATTACTCGAACAATAAAGTGCTTCTAAGGCTATCATTGTAAAAAATAAATCCATTCCTTGATTAGATTGGCCACTAGAACCAAATAGATATGTTAGTGCTGAAAGTGCCCTCTCAACTGGTGTGCCACCCACCCCATCTAGAAAACCATTTTTTTTTGTAACCCAATTCCAAACAGTGTTGATTTCTAAGTTTTCAAGAACTGGCCATTTTGTATTTTTTGTAAATAAAAGCACTTCATAGAAATCGCTAATCATCATCTCTGTTCTATCATATAGTTGATCCTCTATGAAAATCAGCCCTTGATCAACCTGAACATACCCAACCCGGGCAATATTTATACTAATTATGAAGTCATAAATGCGTTTAATAAAATAGTCAACTGAAACTTTACTCCATAAATGAATGGAAGGGACATTCCACTCATCGATTTCCTCAATCGGTTTATCAATAATCTGCAAATCAGTATATGCTGAGATAAAAATTCTTTTTCGAACAGAGGATGTATGCAACAAACTTGTTCTCCTATCATTTTCATTCAGCATCTTAAACTTTACTTTAACTTCATTTGTCTCCAATTGCTCAGCATCCAATGGAAATAAAAAAGTTGTAGATACAAGTTCATCAATAACTTGATTAATGATTTCATCGAACTCCTTGTCAAATGGAATTGACAAAAAAATTGGTAGTATAACTTCAACTTTTTGATTTATAGATATCATAAAAGTTATCATCCACCCCCATGGCTTTTAAAATGCTTACAGTAGTCTCACCTAACGTTTTATTAAAGAAGTCCGTAACATAATTCACATTCGTAAGTACTTTCGAGTTCTTACTTCTCCTTATAGTACCATGTAATATAGAAAATATTATCGTACTCGATCATACGATCACCTAAAAATTCCTATATAGGGTGGAAATAACCACTAATATATCTTCTTTAATCTCTCTTTCAAGGCTGAAGCTAATAGAAGTGGAGTTCAATGAAAAGGTGAAACTTTAGTCTTTTGTCTAGCCCATTCCACCAAACAGTGGTGGGGCTTCAACACAATTGATCATAGAAACTTTCCGTAACTTATGATAGAGTTCAGGATCGTTTTGGGCTTCGGTAACGAAAAGTGCCTCAACAATTGGCGGCTAAAAATACAAAGCTTGAAGTCGAAATTTTAAAAGAAAGAATACAAAAAAAGCTGTCGTGTTTTCCATCACTTGTGCACGGTATGTTGAACTACTGGGGGATGCGAAGCGAGGTAATTTCCGCCGTTATCACACGGAAACCTTATCAGGTTACATTTTATGGCGGATACTGTATATATTCATAGCCAATATGAAAGACAGTATAGGAGGATCTGCATGCATAAAGTGATCAAAATCAGATATACGCTCTTTTACGGTGAACTGCCTGAAGCAAACAGTTACGGGTACATGGAGTTAAATCAGGATGGCAATATGATCGCGTCTACACATAGATACGTTGAGAAATTGGCATGTATGGCGGACATGAATTTGTTAGGATACGGACACTTGGCCAATTTGATGACGAAGACCGATATAATTTTTATTCCCTGTTAGAAAGTGATGGTGTAGGTTAATCTACACGATAGGCTGTCGATTCCGGTGCTAGGCACTGTTTGCAAAAACTGAGGCACATCCCATTGTCCTTCAAAGTAATTCCCATTAGTATATTATGGAGGGGGGTAGGGTTTCGTTGAAAACAGCGAGTGAGATACTTTCGATAATCAGTCATGACCGTTTTTTAGAGAATGTCTTCAATAAAGATGTTGATTGGGACGCTGAATTAGACGCTAGGGATACTGTTGAATTTGATACGGCATGGAGTTCTAGTTACAAAAAAGTTGATAAAATTGCGCCCTCTGAAAATACCGTGATCAGAGAAATTAGGGAATTTGTGTTCAAGCAAACTTTTCGAATAACCCAGAATTCAGAGCTGGCAGGGTATGCGTCGGACGACTTGGGTCTGATTTCCAAGGCGTTTGAAAACAAGATCAATATGGAATTTATCAATAACCTGTGGGATTCCTACCTGCAAGGGAATTTCCCGAATTACAGTATATGTGAATGAATCTTCATACATAGGGGTCATGAACGTAGTCGAAAAAGACCGGAGAAGCATATAAAATATGCACTCCGGTCTTCTTTGATTAGGAAAGAGAGTTCCCTTTACTTTTTGGTTGCTGCTTCAATATCTTTGTACGCCCAATGGGTTGGAGGTACATCCGGCCAGCTTTGTCCTATTACTGAACTTAACTGCGAATGGTTCAGCAAACGATTGATGATAGTGACCGTTTCTGCTCGAGTCAATGTATTTTGGGGATGGAATGTACCATCTGGATAACCGGACATGTAGCCTTCTTTACTTACTGCCGCGATAATCTGAGTTGCCCAGTGATCTGCTGGTACATCGTAGAAGTTGTTCGGCATGCTGTCTCCATTTAACCCCAGATGTTTGTATACAATGGTCGCCATTTCCGCGCGCGTGATTCCGCCTCCCGGATTGAACGTGCCATTCGAATAACCATTCATCAGCCCTGCTGCATTCGCTCTTTTAATCGCATCTGCCGCCCAATGTTGGTCGGCTACGTCCATAAACATTCCACTTGCGGATGTAGTCTTAACCATTCCTGTGTTTACCAGGATCATGGCCATTTCTGCACGGGTCACTTGGCGATTTGGATCGAAGTTTCCGGTTGGGTAGCCGTTCATGTAGCCTGTTTGGTCGTTTTCTTCTTTCACAGGCTCACTTGGCTTCGGTTCTACATTACCGGAGTTGCCTCCAGTAAAGAACGGGTTTTGAACTTGATTAGTGCCGTCCCGGTCTTTTTTCCGTTCTTTTTCCCGGTCTCTGTCTCGTTTATCGACAGATTCTAAACCTCTTCTTGCTTTTTTAAGCTCAGCAAGTGCTTCGTCTACCTCGTCCTGGGTTGCATCAGGATCTTCCAGTACGTCATTTGCTCGCTTCAATGCTTTTTCGAGTTTTCTCCAACTGGAAGATGTATAGTCATCTTCATCCAAGTCTTCATCGTCGATTTCATCTACTCTTGCTTGCAGCTTTGATTTGTCGACTGTAGGTGTTGGCGTTGGCTCGTCTGGTTTTTTCAAACCTTCTCTGGCCTTTTTCAATGCCGAATACGCTTTATCTACTTCTTCTTGGGTTGCATTTGGATCAGCCAGTATTGCATCCGCTTTTCTCAAAGCTTTTTGCAGCTCTTCCCAGCTCTCGCTTGTGTAGTCTTCACCCTCAAGATTCTCGGATTGGATTTCGTCCGCTTTTGCTTGCAGTTTTGATTTGTCGACAGTAGGTGTAGGCGTTGGTACGCTTGGTTTTTTCAAACCTTTTCTGGCCTTTGTCAATGCCGAGAGCGCTTCGTCTACTTCATCTTGGGTTGCATTTGGGTCAGCCAGAACCGCATCCGCTTTTTGCAATGCCTTTTGCAGTTCTTCCCAGCTCTCGCTTGTGTAATCGTCTGCCTTCAGATTCTCGGATTTAATTTCGTCCGCTTTTGCTTGCAGCTTCGATTTGTCGACTGTAGGCGTAGGCTCGCTTTGTTTTTTCAAACCTTCTCTGGCCTTTGTTAATACCGAGAGCGCTTCGTCTACTTCTTCTTGGGTTGCATTTGGATCAACCAGAACCGCTTCCGCTTTTTGCAATGCCTTTTGAAGTTCTTCCCAGCTTTCGGTTGTGTAATCGTCTGCCTTCAGATTCTCGGATTTAATTTCGTCCGCCTTTGCTTGCAGCTTCGACTTGTCGACTGTAGGCGTTGGCACGCCTGGTTTTTTCAGACCTTCTCTGGCTTTTGTTAATACCGAGAGCGCTTCGTCTACTTCTTGTTGGGTTGCGTTTGGATCAACCAGAACCGCATCCGCTTTTTGCAATGCCTTTTGCAGTTCTTCCCAGCTTTCCGGTGTGTAATCTTCTGCCTTCAGGTTTTCGTTCTTAATTTGCTCCTCTTTGGCTTGCAGCTTCGATTTGTCGACTGTAGGCGTAGGCACACCTGGGTTTTTCAAACCTTCTCTGGCTTTTGTCAATGCCAAGAGCGCTTCGTCTACTTCTTGTTGGGTTGCGTTTGGATCAGCCAGAACCGCATCCGCTTTTTGCAATGCCTTTTGCAGTTCTTCCCAGCTTTCCGGTGTGTAATCTTCTGCCTTCAGGTTTTCGTTCTTAATTTGCTCCTCTTTGGCTTGCAGCTTCGATTTATCAACGACAGGTTGGGTTGGTGTTGTATCTACAGTAATAGACTTTGTCGCTTTAGCTGTCTTGCCGTCCACTGTCGTCGCTGTTACCTCAACGGTGTATTCACCATTTTTTAAATCTTGGGTTGGTGTAAACGTCCAGTTGCCTTCTGCATCAACTGTTACTGCTGGAGTATCTACTACATTGCCATCTTTGTCTTTAATCTCAACGGTCACCTTAGATCCCGCTGTTGACGTTCCTTTGAACTCTGGTTTCGTTACAGTGACTCGATCGGTACTTGGTTCAGTAATCGTAAGTGTCGCCCCAGAATCTACATTTTTGTTAAATGGATCTACTGGAGCACCGTTTGTACCTTTTAAGTTCCCCAAGCCATCATAGGAAATGTTTACTGCTTTATTGGAAACATCCGTACCTGCTGGCAAGGTGATCACTAGCTTTGTAGCATCGTTTTCGTCAACTTTGAAAGTTAGACCACCGTTTTCTACAGGTGTACCATCAACTGTAATGGTAAATCCAGTTAAATCGGTTAACTCTACTCCGCGATCAAACGTCACCGTTATTTTATTGCTATCCGCTACTGTTTCCTCAATTGTAGCAGATGTTGGTACGGGGACAATTGTGGCAATCGTAAAATAATTGCCATTAGCAAATTCAGCACTATTCAGTGTTACTTTGCCATCTGTTAGTGGATGGAATGCATCGTTCTGATCGAATTGCTCATCTCCACTAACAACCAGATACAAAGGCCATTCAGAAGCACCTGCTACTTTATCTACTTGCAGCGTAATGTCTGTATCTTGCCAATTCGTTTTCTCTACTTTATAGGTGCGTCCAACACGTTTTAGACTTTCTGTATCTTTTGTTACTGGAGTCACGAATGTAACGTCTCCACCATTATCGCTAAAAACAAAGAATGATTTATCTTCTGCAATCGTCGAGGTATTCTGGGCATTCGTCTCTTGGATCGCATTTCCTATTGCAAGCGTGACATTGGCACCGTCAACCTGAGATTTCGATTGCTTTTGATACAAAGCACCTACTTCATCACGACCGATCCCTGTGATGCGGTTGCCGTAGCCAGTGTTGTTGCTAGCTGCCCACATCGTTGAGCCATCGCTAGCGACATAATCAATCGGAGCATTATTTTCATCTTTCAATGTCAATCCGTATTTTAAAGCAAGGTAACTGTTGACTTTGTTTCGGTCTTCATCAGTCAATTTACGGTTATAAAGAATCGTTTCAGACATCTTCCCGTAAAAGCGACTGTTATGACCTGCACCAAAATAATAAGGTTTACTTCCGCTTGTTATCGGAGATGCAAAGTTGGGAGTATTGCTATTTGTCGTCTGTAATACTTTCCCATTTAGCGAAAGCGCCCAATCATTTGGTGCACTCCAGATGTTTAACATCGCTCCATTTTTTAATTGGTAATCACCGACGTCTACGCTCAAGCTACCTTCGTCTCTACCGAAATATGAACTTATGGATTTTCCATTATTAGCTCCATAAACAACTGCAGCTGTATGTTTTCCTCCAAACTCCCATGGGAAACCGATATATTTGTCACTTGCTTGGACAGAGAATGTTTCCCTAGCCGTAGTAGCATTATTATTAAAATCCATGGAAGAACGAGTATAATACCCTTTATTTGAGTCAATTTGGATTCCGCTGTTAAAATTCAGAGCATTAGGCACATTGTCATTGGTACTAGCACCGCTAGGCATCCATGCTCCGCGATCTGCCAAGTCTGTTAATTGGTCGATTTGGTTTCCCGAAAGCACAGCACTGCGTTCTACATCAACCCAAGAGAGTAAGCCTTCACTCACCCCGCCTGGCCCTTGCGTAGGTACGCCTGGTTTTTTCAAATCTTCTCTGGCCTTTGTCAATGCCAAGAGCGCTTCGTCTACTTCTTGTTGGGTTGCATTTGGGTCAGCCAGAACGGCTTCCGCTTTTTGCAATGCGTTTTGCAGTTCTCCCCAGCTTTCGCTTGTGTAGTCGTCTGCCTTCAGGCTCTCGGTTTTGATTTCGTCCGCTTTTGCTTGCAGCTTCGATTTATCGACGACAGGTTCGGTTGGTGTTGTATCTACGGTAATAGACTTTGTTGCTTTGGCTGACTTGCCCTCGTCTGTCGTAGCTGTTACCTCAACTGTGTATTCACCGTCTATCAAATCTTGGGTTGGTGTAAAGGTCCAGTTGCCTTCTGTATCAACTGTTACCGTTGGAGTATCTACTACATTGCCATCTTTGTCTTTAATCTCAACGGTCACCTTAGATCCCGCTGTTGACGTTCCTTTGAACTCTGGTTTCCCAGTGGACACCTTGTCACCGGACGGTTGTTCAAACGTTACTGTCGGTGGTGCTTTCCACAACAAAGCATTACTTGCACCGTAAACTGCAAAAAGAGGACTGTCGTCAGCAATCAGATTCTCCAGCCCCGCTAGATCCCCTGCCTCGGCTTGTCCAAACTTGCTCTCAGCAGTCATACGATTTTGCGCGGTAATACCCGCTTTTCCGGTAAACGCACCGCTTAGCGTAAGAAGCGTACTGCCTTGTAGATTAACGTTTCGTGCTTTTGGTTGGCCCGAAACTACTATTGTATTCCCTGTAATAGTTGCATCGCCGGAAAGAGCGAATTTCCCCGCCTGGAGATCGACTCCTCCGCCACTATTGTTAGTGATTTGGCCTCCGGTCATATTGAATGTACCAGCACCAAGATAGACCGCACCTGTACTATTATTCTTATTGCCTGTAATTACTCCACCAGTCATTTGTAAGACCGCTGTACTTTGACCGAGATAGATTGCGCTTCCCGGAAAGTTTGAATAACTATTCCGTAAAACAGTGCCTTCTTCTATGATCAGTTTTGCATCATAGACGTTAATGATTCTACCTTGGGCCATTTTCCCCCCTTGGTAGCTGCCGTCAATGATAATATTTTTTAATGTAAGCTGGCCCAGACTAAGATCTAAAAGTGTGCCATCTCCAGCCGGGTCACGCTGAATCATAGCAGTCTCCGCGACTCCAGGAGCTGTGGTGATCGTAACAACCTTGTTCTTATCGTATTTTTTTGTAGTGCTGGCCAATAAGTTGATATTGTCCAGAACGTATATAGTCCCAACGCTACCAATCTTTTGATAGGCTGTATACAATGTAGCAAAAGGAAAATCTCGGGTTCCATCACCTGTGGTGTCATCGCCACTGTTAGAGACGTAATAGGTCTCTTCTTCAGCAGCATAGCTGACGGGTATTCCTAAGCTTGCCCCCATGCCGGTGAAGACAAGAGAAAAAATCAGGAAAACCATCCCTATTTTCCGTAGATTAATACCGTTGCTCAGCATGCAGATCCATTCCTTTCTGAGATTTGATTTGTGTTACGCTTCCGATGCTCTCAATATGAACCGACCTTCTCCCCTCACTTTCACTTATTCATCTGCTATGTCATATGTCAGGGGTACACAGCATCGGACTCTTCAATAGAATAAGTAAAGAACTCAAACTTGATATATTCTTCCAAACAGACAAAGTAGTGCTCCTAATCCTTTAGATTCTCTATTTTAAATCGGGAAATTTTCCCCCCGATATTTTAAATGAGAATCACCTCATCCAGAACCATTACTAAACGTATCAAACTTGTACGTAACCACTTAATTAGCTCAACCGCCTGCACGCCTTCTGCTTGCACTAGCGCCAATAAAAACCTGAGCGCCAGTGGACACTTCCACCAAATAGCCCTTTCTTCCTCTCCCCTCGGATTCTGGATATTTTGTTGAAACTACCTATTTTTCAATAGGCCTCATCCAATATGTCATCTTAACAGGGCCACCTCTACATAACCTCTACAACGTTCCTACTTCCACCCTGATATATTCTTTATAAGAGGTGTCCTAAAAATCTTGTCGAAGAGTATTCATTATGAGAAAAAATGATATTTTTCGGATTTGGGAACTAACAATCTTCTTACTACTATTCATTGAGGGTAATCATTGATATGAAAACAGTCGCCTGGAAATGGACGAAAATGATCGTTGTTGCTCTACTAGTAGTAACAGCCGTTCGCTTACTCTGGATGAGTTTCCTCACCACCTTTGACTACGCTGAAAAACCAGTGGCTGTACAAGGTGTGCTTGATTTACGTGGGTGGGAATTCTCTGAATACCAAACATTACGGTTGGATGGGGAGTGGGAGTTCTTTCCTTCTCAGTTCATAGAGGGAAACGGCCTGAAGAAACCTGGGGGACAGACATACCTCCAAGTGCCCAATCGCTGGGATGAGGCATTTGTTCATGAGCAGGGAATAACGGACTCCTTTCACTTTGGCACGTATCGACTACGTATCTTGCTTGATCCGGAACAGAAACAGACGCTTGGACTCAGGATCAATGAGCTTCGAACTGCCTCCGCCGTCTATGCCAATGGGAAATTAGTTACCCAAGTGGGACAACCGGCAACCAGCTACATAGAACATCAAGCACGCAATATTCCCTACTCTGTCAAACTGACACCAGAACAAGGCCAAGTGGAGTTGCTTATCCATGTTTCCAATGATGCCGGGGCAGGAGGAATCACAAAACCTATTCGCTTCGGTACGATCGAAGCTGTACAGATGCGGACGATCCTCTCCATCAGTTTGCAATTATTATTACTCGTCGTGTTTCTGATCCATAGTTTATATGCCTTGCTCCTGTACTTCTTGGGTGCCAGAAATAAAGGCTTGGTATATTTCTCTTTGGTCATGATTTGTGGAATATTGACTGTGGTAACAGCCGATGACAAGTTATTATTTGTCTGGTTGGAGTTCGATTATGATTGGACCGTTAAGTTGACATTTCTCGTCTATGTTGGTGCAGTCGCCTTCATCCCTCCCTTGGTTCATCATCTGTTTCCTGCTTATCTAAACAGAAGGGTTTTACAAGGTTTCGGTGGTTTGTGCAGCTTATACGCCATCTTCATCCTCCTTGTACCTGCTGGAACTATCTTAGCGATGAGCAGAATGCTCTCTATCATGATGCTCCTATCCGTCATTATTTCTGCCTACATACTCTGGAAAGCCATTCGGGACAAGGAAGACATTATATTTCTCCTGCTAGCTTGCTTGTTTGTAGGAGTGAATGTGATCTGGACGATCGCTTATGTCATATTAGGATTGGAATTGGTTCACTACCCCTTCAACCTGATCTTTGCCGTACTTGCTTTTGCGGCATATTGGTTTAGACGATTTTTCCGGGCAACGACTGAGACGAAACATCTTGCTGAGAAATTACAGCAAGAGGATAAGCGCAAGGATGAATTTTTGGTGAATACTTCTCATGAACTGAGAAACCCATTACATGGCATCATCAATATCACACAATCGATTATCGAGGATACAAACACGCCCCTTCATGAAGAACACAAAAAGCGTCTGGATATTCTCCTGCATGTCAGCAGACGTCTGACGCTCATGCTAGATGATTTGCTGGATGTAACCCGATTAAAGGAGAACACCATTCGCCTGCATGAGAAAAAATTAAACCTGCAGTCTATCTTCGCTGGTGTTTTCGATATGGCGAAGCTGATGCTGGACGGAAAACCGATTGCTCTAAAAGTGGAAATAGACGATTCATTTCCTTCTGTTCGGGGAGATGAAAATCGGCTGATTCAAATTCTTTTTAATTTGGTGCATAATGCCATCAAATTTACAGATGAAGGAACCATTACGATTCGTGCGACAACGTCTAACGGATTTGCGCATATCCAGGTAGAGGATACTGGGGTTGGTATCGAGGAAAAGGCTCTGCAAACTATTTTTCAACCTTATGAACAAGCGGAGCTGAATTCAATCAGAGCAAGTGGCGGATTCGGGCTTGGCTTACATATTTCCAAACAATTGGTTGAGCTACACGGCGGTACTCTGTCGGTTCAGTCCACCCTGGGAAAAGGCTCTGCCTTTACTTTTACACTCCCACTAGCTACAGATTCCGTTCCAATAGAAGAAGGCAGCGCTCAGACATGGATGCAGACTTCACTAGAAATGGCCGCTGCAACGACTGATCGAATCACGACACCGACAGAAACGGTTTCTTCTATGAATAGAAAAGCAAAAATAATCGTTGTAGATGACGACAGCATTAACCTGAACATCCTTAGCAAAATGCTTGAATCAGATCAATATGAAGTAAGCACGGCAACTAGCGCTCAGCAAGCCCTGTCCATACTGGAACGTAAACCGGTGGATCTGGTCATCTCAGACGTCATGATGCCTCACGTATCCGGCTATGAACTAACACGCATCATCCGGGAACGATTCTCTGTTTTAGAACTGCCTGTCCTGCTCTTGACCGCGCGCAGTCGTTCCGAGGATATTATAGCCGGCTTTCAAGCAGGAGCGAACGACTATGTTAAGAAACCCGTTGATGCTTGGGAATTAAGGGCAAGAGTAAAAGCCTTAACAGAGTTTAAAATCTCCTTCAATGAACGTTTGCGTATGGAAGGAGCATGGTTACAATCACAAATCGAACCTCATTTTTTATTTAACGCATTAAATTCAATTGCCGCCTTGGGACTCCAGGACTTCACGAAAATGCAAGCACTGCTTGAAGAGTTTAGCAACTATTTGCGTTTGAGCTTCGACTTTCATAATTCTGAACCCGTTATTTCGCTTCACGATGAACTTGATCTTGTTCGATCTTATTTGTATATCGAGAAGCAACGATTTGGCGATCGATTGCAAGTGGAATGGGATCTGGACCCTGATCTCGATTTTTACTTACCACCCTTATCCATACAACCGCTAGTCGAAAATGCAATCAAACACGGCTTAATGCAACGCACAAGTGGGGGAACAGTCTGGATTCACATCAAAGACAAAGAGGAGTATTTCGAAGTTTCCATCCAAGACGATGGGGAAGGGATAACAGAGGAAGATCTGAATCAACTTTTCAGCCAAACAAGGCATGGCAAAAAAAGAGCAAGCGTAGGTCTGCGAAATATCGAACGGCGACTTAAACAACTATATAGCCAGGGATTAACGATTGATAGCTCACCTGACCAAGGTACGATCGTCACTTTTAATATCCCAAAATAAGGAATAAGCCACTTGGTTTATTCCTTATTTTTCTGCTTCCAAAGTCGATACCATTCTGTAATAGCCGGATTAGGCTGTTCTTGCAATTCGTTCCATAACACACTCGTTAATTGATCATATTGCTTGTGAACTGAAGAGTGCCTTCCCATGTCAGCAAATATTTTCATAAGGAAAAAATAAGCTTCTTCCTCGAGCGGATAACGGTGACAAATGTCCAAACATAGCGTGATGGCTTTGTCCCACTCATCATTGGCGTAATACCAATCCACTACTTTCACGGCGGTTTGCACCCATTGCAGTTGTAATCTTTGACGCTCGCTTTCTGCCCATATGTAATTATGCTCTTGCAAATAATCTCCTTTATACAGAGCTATGGCTTGTTCATATTCGCCAATCGTCTCCGCAGATAAGGATAGATCAGAGCGAAAAAAACGCTCAAACTGATCCACATCCAAGATGGTTTGTTCTAGTCTTACCTTATAGCCTTCTGATGTATTGCTGATTTGAAAATGTTTACTAAATGGCGCCAACGTTTTGCGAATATGATAGATAGCCGTATACAATTGATGATAGGCTTTTTCCGGTTCAAGCTCTGGCCAGAGCAACTCAATGATCGCCGTTTTATTAACCACCGTTCCCCTGTGTTGAACCAAATATAAGAACAACTGCTGAACCTTGGCAGTTCGCCAACGAAGTAGGATTTCCTGGCCTCCATCTACAATCGTTACTTGTTGAAACAGACTCATTTGTAAATTCTCCGATTTCTGAAGGGAGAAGGGCGTATGTTCCTCCATCATGGATTGAATTCGTTTCATTGTATTTTGCAGACGTTGCTTGCCAACTGGCTTTAAGACATAGTCAAGGGCGTTCAGCTCAAATGCTTTAATCGCATATCTCTCATATGCGGTGACGAAAACAATTTGTAATTGAGGTTTCACTTCCAAAAGCTGTTCGGCCAACTCGATACCGTTTAGCTTTGGTGTTTGAATATCCAAAAAGACAATATCAATCTCATTTTTTTCAATCTCTCGTTTGCCGATCATCGGGTCCGTAAACTTGCCAACAATTTGAAAATCGCCGATATTTAATAACTGATGCTCCAAATAATTTAATGCTAACTCTTCATCGTCGATTAAGATCGCTTTCATCATGTTCACCACTTTAATATTCTATCTATTTTTAAACTATTCCCTCCCTGAACATTTACTCAAACATTCCCGCTCCACTACTTAGGTTACTGCTCAACTTGCCTCTAACTCTCCTCCGCTTGTATCGTTGGATTTTCATTAAGCCGCACTTTATAAGACTCGCCCCATACTTTCATTGACATAATGACCGGTTCGAGAGTCCTTCCGAAATCAGTAAGGGAGTATTCCACTCTTGGAGGAACCTCTTTATATATTTCGCGATGAATGATGCCATCCCGTTCAAGCTCTCTTAACTGCAATGTAAGCATAAACTGCGTGATTCCCGGATTGAGGCGCCTGAATTCATTGAATCTTTTCGTTCCGTTCAGGAGCTGATAGAGAATGATCCCCTTCCACTTTCCACCGATAACATCCAGCGTTGTTTCAACTGGACATGCTTGCATATCTGGACTCACTCCATATTTCTTTCTTCGGTCTCCCATCAGCTTATCCCCCAATGGTTTGATTTTTAATACTATACCATAAAAATATGCGTACTTACTTAAAGTAATTGAATCGATTTACAATGCAACTGTACAACATTTCCTATTTGAGAGGATGGATACCCATGAATACTCACCAAAAGATGAAAGCTGTCGGTGCTTACCAATACCTCCCTATATCCAATCCGGAAAGCCTTATTGATCTGCACTTGGATAAACCGGAACCTACAGGCCGCGATTTGCTTGTACGTGTGAAAGCAATCTCCGTCAACCCTGCAGACGTAGGCGTCCGCGAAAGTCATAACTACGAAGCCGATTCACCGAAAATTCTTGGTTGGGATGCCGCTGGAATCGTAGAACAAGTTGGTCCTGACTGCCAATTGTTTAAACCTGGGGACAAGATCTATTATGCGGGCAGTGTGTCTCGAGCAGGCAGTAACAGTGAATTTCACGTAGTTGATGAACGAATTGTGGGAAATATGCCAAGAAGCTTGGATTTCGCGGCCGCGGCCGCATTACCGCTCACCTCGATAACTGCATGGGAGGGCCTTTTTGATCGTTTAGGAATTAACGTAAATACAGGCGAAAACAAAAACATACTGATTATCGGTGCGGCTGGAGGAGTAGGATCGATCGCGATTCAACTTGCAAAATTAGCAGGTTTGACCGTCATCGGTACTGCTTCACGTCCAGAGTCAATTCAATGGGTTAAAGGTCTCGGTGCGGATTTTACCATAAATCACAACAACCCTTTTCACCCTCAGCTCAAGGAAGTTGGTATTGACAGCGTAGATTATATCCTTTGCTTGAATGACACTGTTCAACATCTTGAAAATATGGCGGAAGTCATTGTCCCCCAAGGTAAGATTTGCTCTATCGTTCCTGCAAATAAAACTACCTGGGCAGGGAGCTTGAAAATGGACTTGCTGTTTTCTAAAAGTGTAACGTTTGTATGGGAGTTCATGTTTACACGATCCTTGTTTCATACCAATGACATGATCAAACAACACCAATTGTTGAATGAACTGGCTGACTTAATCGATGATGGGAAAATAAAAACTACGCTGACTGAACGACTGGAGCCCATCAATGCTGCAAACCTGCGTTTTGCGCATGAAAAGCTGGAATCTGGACGGACCATTGGAAAAATCGTTTTGGAAAACTTCTGATACTACGAAGACAAAGTAGGCACCAATAAACAACTCTAAGGCCCCTTGCTACTATGGGGCCTTTTTGCGTACAACGGTGTGTGCTGGGCTCACCGCGCTGTCCGTAACGGCAAGTTCTCAAAAGAATCGTCAATCTATATCCTGCCGTGTTGAATCTCCTTCCACTTCTCCTTCAAAGCTTTCAAATCTTCTACGAAGAACCTAAGTAGATTAGACCGTCTTCTTACCGCAAGCGGGTGATAGGTGAAGCTGACGGGTGTACCCTGAAACTCATACCAGCTACCTCGTAATTCCTTGACACTGGCACTCTCCTTATCTATGCATATTGCTTCCGCTACGACATTACCAAATCCAAATAATAGAAGCGGCTGCTTCTGAAAGAGCTGCCGTTGTAGATGAGGGAGACACGCTGCTCTAGCCTCGGGTTTATTGTAAGCACGCATCGGTCGGCATTTTAGCAAATAGGTGACATAAACATCGTTTACATCTATCCCCGCCTCTCTCATGCCGAATTGGAGTGTTTCTCGGGTACCGCATAGAAACGAATTTCCTTCCCGATCCTCCCTGGCTCCGGGATTATCCAGAATCAGCATAAGCGGAGCCTTCGGATTTCCTTCACCCCAGATGACACGCTTCCGCTGCTTGGATAGTTCACAAATTTCACAATGCTCTATACCATTGGGCGCTTAGAGAACTGGACAATCACTTGCTTGCCGCATGAAAACCCAGTCAATTTTGACAAATAAAGTGAGTGAGTGGTAGATTCTTTTTATACAATTCTTTAATTTGGGTGGGCCTATGAGAAAAAAATTGCAAATTTACATATCGTCTACTTTCAACGATCTTATTGAGGAAAGACATACCGCTGTTGAAGCCGTACTTCAAGCCGGTCATATCCCTGCTGGCATCGAGCAATTTTTCAAGGAAAGCCCAATGAAAATTAGGAAGAGATGGATCGACGAGTCCGATGTATATATCCTGATTCTCGGAGGATTTTATGGCTTAACGCTTCCTGATGAATCCAAGAGTTATACGCATTGGGAATATGAGTATGCCGGAGAAGCAGGCAAACCTAGATTCGCTTTTGTTGTCACAGATGAAACATTAAGACAAAAACCATACGACTTCGCAGCAATAGAATACTATCAGAAGTTTCAAGAGTTTAAGCAATCGGTCATGGAACAAATCCCTATCTATTATGTTGAAGATTTACGGCACATTAAAATGGTACTTCGTGATCAATTGCCGGAGTATGCAGCAAGAGACGATTTGTATGGCTGGTTTTCCGGCAAGGATGTCCCGGACGTTCAAAAGCTGTTGGAAGAGAATGCAAGATTAAAAGCGGAGTTGGAGAAAAAGAAATGAAAGAGGGGCTGACACAATCAGCCCCTTTCTTCCGTCTTCCCCGCCAGCTTAGACTTCCCTAACCCCGCGGGAACCTCTATCCCTATTGTTCTAATCCCGGAACTTCAAATCTCTATTTTTGTCTCCAGAAACTCAAGGTACTTTGGGTCATCTTCCATAAAGATCGCAATCCCGGCACCCATATAAGCCCGGGTCAGCTCCTCTGCCGCTTTATCAAGGTTTTCCTGTTCGTAATACAATTGCCCTAGCCGAAGATGCACATAGGGATTCCCCAGCCCTTCCGGACACTGTACAGCATTAAAGAAACACTTGAATGCCTTATCGTAATTCTTCATTTGAAAATGGACATCCCCAATAGCCACATATATCCACGTTGCCGCCTCCCATTCTCGATGATTTTCCGGCAATAATCGGAGGGCCGCGACGTACTTATTCTTGCCCTCCTCAAGATTGCCTGCTCTCACCAAATCATCACCTTGTTTACACAGCACGGTAATTTCGGCATGGGTGGAATCTGAAAGTTGCACCGTCGTCTCTCCTATCCTGTGCGATTTGAAGCCGCCATAGCAAAAATTTTGCCGCTACTTGTGGAATGGTTCAGCTTAACGATGCCAGCTCATCTGCGATCATTTTTGCCTTTTCCGCAAGCTCCCTCATATCATCCGCCGGAACAAGCTCGGCTAATTCGTAAGTCAGCGGATCACGGGAAAACTTGTACAATTCATCCCGAAGCAGGTTCCTTTTTTCTTCGGAGGCATCTATATAAATTCTGCACGGCTGCCTATCCTCATCCAAATCATGCAAATCGACATAGCCTGATTTTTGAGACTCCAACACAATAGCTGAAAGATCGATTAGAACTGAGCAGGCAATATCAAGTTCTGCTCGAAACGTGCCGTTCGCATTTTTTATGTCAAATCCAATACTTCCGCCGCTTTTCAAGTCTCCCTCGGAAAGCAGAACATCCAGACCCAAGTCCTTTAAAATCTGATTGAGCGTCACATTCGTTGAGCCCAATTGTTCCAAATAGTCTACCAATGCCAGCGAATCATCGGAACCCCCAATTAAATCTCCCCACCATTTGCTTATGTACATGTTTTTCTCCCACTTTCTTTTAAGCATTGTAATGATCTAAATAAGATCGTTTCACTCAAAAGCATGCTTATCAATGCCGCTTTCACCGAGCCACCGTCAGGCTATACCCGCCGCCTTTTGCAGACGAATTATCAGCTCCTTATGCTGTCCTTGCGCCTTGCGAGCCAATGCAGTCAGCTTCTCCACCTTGCCCCAGATCGGGTACAGTACCCGCTCGACCTCGTCATCCGACAGAGTCTCTATTTGCTGTACGAATAGCAACAGCTTGTATTCGCTTTCCAGCTCCGGCTGAATCTTCAGCTTTAGCGAATCGTGGGAGCGCAGCAGGCACGCGATCAAGGTGGGAGTCGAGCGTTCCGTTATGCCATAGGTTTCGGCAAAAACGGCTGTGAACTTGTCATGCACCAGTTGATGCTCATCATCCACTAGGTCCATGTAAGCTTCAACAAGCGGAAAATACCGCTCGGACGAAAGCCCCAGCCCGAACACAGCATAACTGCCCGGCATTACGCTTTTTTCGCTTTCCGTATCCTCGTACCATTCATACTCTTCCATCGCCTCACGAGTGTATTCCTCCAATAAAGGATGCAGCTCGGAATAAGCCAGAGCATTCGCAAAAAAACGGTGCGTGTCCGATTTGGCTAGCCCCTTGATGGGTAAATACTCCTTCACGCTGGATTTCAACTTGATTTTGTAGCTTTTCGGGAAGTCCTTTCGGAGCAGGGAGAGAATAAACGAAATCGCCCGCTCGTACGCTCCCGCTTCTTCCTTGCGAATAACGATTGTGAAAAGGGAAAAAACATCGTTAGCCTTGCATTCGACCAATTCATGGCGCAAATGGACGTCTTCTTGCGAGAAGCTGTCGCTGCCATCCTTCAGCATACGGGCGGCTTTACCGCTACCAAGCTGCTTCGCCAGCTCCAGAAAAGTCTGGCCCATGAATTTGCTGAATTCCGGCTCGTAACGAATAATCATTACCGCTCCGTACAAAAGAAGGTCGATAGGCTGACTCGGCTCATCCTTGTCCTCAAAAACAGCATCCGGCTTGATTACATACTCATTGGTCCTGCATTCGGAACGGGTAACATCATAGTAACGCGGCAAAAATACATTCTCGACCCAGTCGGTCAAAGCCCTAATGATATCTCTTCGATGCTCGGCAAGAGCCTCAACCTGTTCTTTATTCAACTCCTGAATCCGGTCAAATAAAGCGATCGTCTTTGCGGCTTCCGGTTCGGGGAACAAATACGGATCCAGCAGATGACGCGCCAAAAAGAAGGTTTCCAGCCTGTTTGTCGGGTTAGAGCCCTTCTCCAGTTTTTCCTCCATATAGGACTGAATTCGCTCCAGAAGCTGCCGCTTTTTCTCTTCATATTCAGTTTCCAGCACCGTTAATTCCACCAGCCCGTCCGTCGTTGCGAAGGTTCCTTGGAAGGTAAAACGGTAGTTGATCAGCGGCGACGTTTCCAGCTTGTCCAGCCTCTCCCTTACGATTTCCGCCAGCAGAGGCTGAACCTCATGCAATATCTGCTCCCGCGTAAAGGGGGAAGCTTTCATCGACTTTTTGCCTGCGGCACTCCCTACAGATTTGGAACTTTCAACCCTAGTCCTGCCCGGTCGATAATCCAGCATGACAAAGTTAAAGATGCCTACTTGCAGCGTGGTGCGTAAGACCACTTCCTCTGCATTCTTTCGATTCTCCTGTTCGTCAAACCATTTATGAATCGCCGTTTTCATCTCTTCCAGCGCTTCTTTTTGTAGTTCGTTCATTGTCTCCCGCCTTTTTGCGTGCTCCATCTTAGCTCAATATAATCATACTATGAAAATGGGAAAGCTTGTTGGAATTGTATGCCTCTGCCTGTGGTTGGCTAAAGCTTGATCCTTAGGATGCAGGAAGTAGAGAGGAGAAAAATGCTTATGTCGGGAAGATCAGATTTAATAAACATAAAAAGCCGCTGGAGCAAGAGCTACAGCGGCTGGAAAAGGAACAAAATGATATTGAACGTAAAAAAAGCGGAGCTGAGAGCTGTACTAGTAGATCCAATTATCATTGGCTGCTGTTCATTCGGACTCATTACCGCCAGTGTTTACTGCGCTTCTAGGCTCCACCAACATGACATGGCATTCCTTTTCGGCGAAAGGCTTTTGAACGGCTCCCCCCGGGACAATAAACATCTCACCCTTGGAAATTTTCACTTGGCCATCACGAAAAGCAATGAACATCTCTCCTTCGAGCACGATAAATACCTTATCCGTACCTTGATGCTCGTGCCACATAAAATCCCCAGCAATCTTAATGAGCTTAAATTGATAGTCATTTATTTCAGCAATGACTTTCGGAGACCAGAGATCGTTGAATGTAGATAGCTTCTCATTCAGATTAATAGCTTGGTAATGCAAATGAATCCCTCCTCATTTTTCTCGACTTTTTAGAGCTTACGCAAGGCACTTGTTATATTTTGTAAAGCGTATTCGATAGCTAATGGGCCACCAGTAATAGCGGACGCATCCATTAAATGAACATTTCTTTTCTTAACGGCATTGAGATTATTCCATACATTGCTTCGTTTTAAGTCATTCATTAATTGTTCCTTTTTGGTAATGTCACCGATAAGGAAAATATGGTCTGCTTCAACAGTTGATATTCCTTCAAACGTAGTAAATTTATTAGTCGTACCTTTAAATATATGGTCTGGTGTAAGTCCCAGTCCCTTCTCTTTATCAAACGCAAGTATATAGACCGGATTTCCTTCACCTAGGACATTAAACGTTTTTCCATCCCACGACAATATAAGGGCTACTGACTCTCCTTCAATCGACTTTAATGTTTCGCGCCCAGTTGTGATTTCTTTCATCATTTTATCAATGACTTTTTCCGCTTCATCTTCTTTTCCAATAATCTCGGCTACTGTACGGAGTCCATATTGCCAATCGTCATAGATGTCCTTGGATTTTAACGTAATGACTGGCGCAACTTTTTCTAGTGAATCATACATTTTTTCATGATGCTCAGTTGCTAAAATAATGTCAGGCTCTATCGATAGGATTTTTTCAATATTAGGTGATAATTTTTCTCCTAATTCATCAGTTGAATCCAGCTTTCCTTTTAAATAGGTTAAAGTAGATAGATACTCTTTTTCAGTAGAAGCAGCAGGCGTCTCACCTAATGCAACTAGTATTTCAGGATAAAAATACCATAATGAAGCAATATTCTCTGGTTGTTTCTCGATAACAATTTCTTTACCTAAGGCATCCTTAAATGTTCTTGGCCATTCAGTTGTATCTACCTTACCTGCTGTTGTAGATGCGCCTTCTGTCGTTGATCCTTTATTTTCAGCAGGTGTTTCATTACAACCTACCAATATGCCTGCTACTAATAGCATGGAGATTAGCAGGCCTTTCATCTTTCGCATACGAAAATTCCTCCAACATCATGTTATCTTTCGTTTGCCATTAGTATAGAAAAGGAATTTTTAGATGAGAATGGATGCCTGTTGAAATTAGCATGGATTATTGATGAACTTCTCTCGATATTCAGTAGGAGAGATACCAAGTTGTTTCTTGAACACTCTACTAAAATAAAACGGGTCAGCAATTCCAACCGTTTGCGCAATTTGTTGTACAGACGCATCACTTGTAAATAGCATTTCTTGCGCCATGTTTATACGATGTTTTAATATGTATTCCGCTGGTCCCATACCTGCATGTCTTCTAAATAAATAAGACAGTCGATTTCGATTCACGTTATGTTGTTCTGCAAGCGATGCTATTGTAAGGCTTTGATCATAGTATTCATGAATATAATGAGATACCCGTTCGAACAAAGTTTGTGATTCACAGCTATTCTGCCTATTCACAACACATAATAAGGTTTCATTCAGTACATCACGAAACAGCATTTCGGTCTGAAACATCGAAATGCCACCAGGCTGATTATACACATGCCAAAGGCGCATAATTAGTTCAATCAGACGAGGAGATTGACCCGTTGATAATTCAAAATGCTGATGGGAAAAGCTTGTCTCTTCTAGTTCTGAGTTATATATCCGGTATAAAACAAGGATATATTCCCAGTTTGTGTTACCGAACATTTTTTGAGATATTTTCATTCTTGCACCGCCATGCACAACTTTTCCTGGCGAAAAGATATAAGGCGTTCCATTAAATTGAAATTGCACCTTCCCTGTAAGTGGAAACACAAATCCAGGAAAAGAATCTGTATATTCAGCGTAAGGTACACCTGGATTTTTCGCATATCGATATACTCCTTCTACTTGAAAAGGAATGTGTGCCAAATGCTCCGCTAACTGATTAACGTCGATTTTCACGTTGCATACCTCATTTCAATAGTCGTTTGCCAGTAATACCTGAGGGCTCTTGTTTATTTTACCATTATTGATAACGATTATCACTCTCAACATATGAGGACAATAAAAATGCCGCACCCGCTTATGTTCAAACAGCGGGTAACGGCATCAGATCAGGATATTCTCAAAAATAGAGGGGCAATAGTCTCATTGAGTCTTAAACTTTGGACAAAAAAAGACGTCCGATTGGACGCTTTAGCTAGTTTTATTTCTTCCCTCCGTCAAATATTGTTCAAGCTGATCAAAGGTCCCCCCGAAGCCCTGCTGCATGGACTCGAACATCCCCTCAAAGAAGCTGCGCTCTTCTTCAGTAGCATTGATCGCTTGGCTGCATAGGGTTATTTCGGTTGTACCATTATTATCGCTCAATGTTACCTCATTGCGAATTTCGAGCGGAATCAAATCACTGAATGGAGACCTGACAATGTTTCCTGCCTCATCCGAAAAGCAGTTGATCCAGACAATCTTCTCGGGAGCCTTGATCTCCTGGTACACAAATTTACCCCACATTTGACTGCCATCAGGAGCTTGCATGCTGTAGTGGAAAAATCCGCCCTCACGAAAATCGAGATGCTTTACACTTATTTCAAACCCTTTCGGCCCCCACCAATGCTTCAGGTGCTCTGCCTCAGTCCATACTTGGTATACAAGTTCGCGTGGCGCATGAATCTCACGCGTTATTACTAACTCTTTGCTTTCCGAGTTGAGCGTCATATCGATTCCTCCATCAATCAGTATTCATTTTTAATTTATATAAGTGCTTGGACGAGATACCGTGCCCAACCGCGATTACTGACACCGCCAATATTATTAAACAAAGTTAATACCTTTAAACATACCGACCCAGTTAAATATATAAATCTAATCATTACGAACTTTATATCAAAGCAACTACTTTGTTAATGCTTGTAAATACTTGCCGTTACTTATGATAAGGCTCCCCCCGACTAATCCGAAACGCCCGATAAACCTGCTCCAACAACACCAACCGCACCAACTGATGCGGAAACGTCATCTTCGAAAACGACAGCAACGCATCAGCTCGCTTCAACACCTGATCTGCCAACCCCAACGACCCGCCAATCACAAACGCCACCTGACTGCGCCCATGCAAAGCCAGCTTGTCCATCTCCGCAGACAGCTTCTCCGACGACCACATTTGCCCATCAATCGCCAGCGCAATCACATACTGATCCTGCTTGATCTGCGCCAGGATGCGCTCGCCTTCCTTGCGCTTCACCTGCTCCATCTCCGCCGCACTCATCTCTTCCGGCGCCTTTTCATCATTGACCTCGATCACTTGCAACTTGCAGTAAGCAGACAAACGCTTGCTGTATTCATCAATGCCCTCACGCAAATATTTCTCCTTCAGCTTTCCTACCGTAATAATCGAAATCTGCATGCCCTACATTCCCTTCTCTTTCAAAAGCGCAATCTGCCCAGGCACTCCACATTCCCGACAACGCTTGTCTACTCCATCGCCCTCAATCGCCTGTGCTGCATACGTATCCGGCGCCGCCTCAAAATCATTTACGTAATCATCCAGCTCCTGCTCCAAATGCTCCATGCAAGCAAACCGCACCGGATACTCCGCCAACAACTCAACTTCTTTGCCTTCTATTTGTAAGCTTTTCATCTTCATGTCCATATCAAATGCCTCTTTTCCGTTCATTAATGTTGCTTCCTATTCTACCCCAGAACAGCAACAAAACAAATGAATCCGCCAAAAAGACATCAATGAGTTTGCAGAGATGAGCCAGTTAAAGCTGTAGAGAGAAAAAAGAAGAAAACGGCGAAAGTCTTTGGGATATCATCCGAAGCTCCATGGAAAAAAAGAAACCTGCCTTTAGCGTCCACCTCTGAGACACTACGTAGCTACGCGACTTTGGACGCGGGTTTCACTTTTTCCATGAAGCTGGGCAGAACCGCTTCCCAGCAGGTATCCCAAGAACTTGAGCGTTTTCTTCTTTTTTCTCTCCTCCACCCAAAAGCCCGTCTAACGAAAAAAAAGAGAGCGCCGTATCAGCTCGGCGCTCTTAAGAAGGGATCTATTAAAAAATAGATAGAGGGGGGAACTTCAGATACTGCATATATGCAAACGGGATAAAATGCATCCCGGAATTGCCCGTCAAAGTTTGTTTCCTTCACATGCCTGCCTTCAAAACGGCTTGGTCAATGCTTCTTACTGCTGTGGCGGAGCGGTCAGCTTCACTTTGGCAGTCTTCTGGATACCATCACGATAGTACGTAACGTTCATCGTATCGCCCGGCTTTTTGCTCATCGTCAAGTACTTGCGTAGCTGAGCACTGTTGGAAATGTCCTTGTTGTCCAGCTTGACGATGACATCGAATTGTCTCAAGCCTGCTTCACCCGCAGGAGAGAATTTGCCTACCTCTGTTTGCACGACGACGCCGGCTTTCACATTGTCAGGCAGATTCAAGGTTTCTTTCCATTCGTAGCGTGGCACATTGGCCAAGTCGAGTGGCTGCACACCGAGGTAAGAACGTTCCAGTGTTCCTTTTTCCATCAGTTGGTCCACGATCACTTTGACATCATTGATCGGGAGGGCAAAACCTAATCCTTCGACCCCTGCTTTGGAAATTTTCAAGGTGTTAATCCCGATGACCTGACCCTCGATGTTCACGAGGGCACCACCGCTGTTACCAGGGTTGATCGCTGCGTCTGTTTGAATGACATCCAGCTCCCAGTCGTCTTGACCATCTTCGTTAAAGTCCATTGGCATGGAGCGTTCTTTGGAACTGATGATGCCTTGTGTAACGGTCCGGGAGAATTGCATGCCCAGCGGATTCCCGATGGCAATGGCCGGTTCGCCCACCTGTAAGGTAGAGGAATCACCAAACTCAGCAACGTCCGTAACCTTGGCGGCGTCGATTTCCAGTACCGCCAGATCGGTATAACCATCGGCTCCGACCACTTTTGCCGATACTTTTTCACCTGTTGGCAGGGCGACCTCTAGTTTTTGCGCCTTATCGATTACGTGGTAGTTGGTAACGATGTAGGCTTTTCCGCCTTTTTTCTCAAAGATGACACCAGAGCCTTGGCCCTGCTCTACATCCATCGAGTTCTGCATCCAACTGTTTCTGCGCTGCCCGATGTTGATTACACCAACAATCGCATTCTCCACTTTTTTCACCGCATCTACTGTACCAGAGCCGACACTTACAGATACTGGCTTGGCAAACAGGTTAGAAGAAGAAGAGGCATTACTGCTTAGCGCATTTTCTGTTCCAGGCTTAACCATATTAATATATCCCGCATTGGAGAGAGTCGGCAGCGTGAGCAGGACGACCATCCCCCCAATTACTGCGGACGTTACCGACGTCACGACCATACGTCCAATGCTAGAACCGCGTTGTTTCTTTCGCTCCACGTGAGTTAAATCATCATAAAACCCCATGATTCATACTCTCCTTTCTATCTTCTACCATTACTAGCTTTGCAGGTTTTCCATGCTCGTATACACAATGACATGCTCCATATTTGGTTTGCATGATTAATTTCGTTGATATCTGTTTCCTTTTGACATCCTTAGTATACGACCCGCTTTTGGCAAAATGGCGTGAGAATTATGGAAAGGTTGTGGAATAGAAAAAAGCTCCCGGAATATTTCTCCGAGAGCACGGATATGATAGATTAAGAGCTTTTTCTTGCCAGACCAAATAGAAAGGATTGATAGACTTGAAAGAAGTCCACCTTATCGCCAAGCTGGCTGACCTTCAGGAAGTAGACTACCACAATACCCTTGTCCTGCATGCCTTGATCGAACTACTCGTAGCCAAAGGACTGCTGACACATGACGAGCTGACTGCGAAAGTGAATGAACTCGATACACAGCTAACTTTCCATATCGATACGTACGCGAAGCTCACAGAGCGCATCGCCAGTCGTCAAGTGGGGATCAAACCGATCTTATAGCTCTTCCAGCTTGGTAGGTCGATCCGGGTACGTATCGCGCAGATGCACATCATCACCAACAGACAGCCCCCGCTCCTCCAGGATGTTTTTGACCGTCAGTCGGGCCAAATCAATCATGTTGTTCTCCTTACTCAAGTGGGCGAGGTATACACGTTCAGCCCCACCTGTTAGACAATCGAGCAAAGCATCGCCCGCCGCTTCATTGGACAAGTGCCCGACATCACTCAAGATACGTCGCTTGATGCTCCAAGGATACTGGGACATGCGCAGCAGCTCAACGTCATGATTGGACTCGAACACATACGCATCTGCTCCACGAATCGTCTCCTTGATCCGATCGCTGACATACCCCAAATCTGTCGCGACACTGAGCTTTTTCTTGCCATGATAAAAACAGAAGCCCATCGGCTCGGCGGCATCGTGCGAGATTCCGAATGACTCGATGCCCAAATCCTCCAGCTCTTTCTTTTCCCCCACAGAAAAGAAGCGTCGCTGATCTTCCTTGATCGTCCCGATTTGCCCATCCAGCTCCGACCACGTCTTATCATTGGCGTAAATCGGCAATCCATATCGTCTCGCCATGACGCCGACTCCTTTAATGTGGTCGACGTGCTCATGGGTAACGAGAATAGCGCTGAGCTCTGCTGGATTGACACCAATGGTCTCCAGTGCCGCTTCTGCCTGCTTTCCTGTAATGCCTACATCGATCAATACGGAAACACGGTCTGTCGCCACGTAAATGGCGTTGCCCGTACTCCCGCTTGCCAACACACTAAATCTCACCGAACATCCCTCTTCCCGTATCTTTCCCAGGTTGTCTATCTATTCAGCGCTGCGTTACCATCGGACGCTCCAGAGCCCCTGTAATCGCGTTGACAAAATGCCATTTGCCATCGTGAACCACGCGCCATACAGGCACAAGCGTCTGAATATCCGCATCGTAGGAACCGTAATAACCCAGGCTGACATTCTCAATCCGTTCCCCTGGTGAAATGATTTGCTTGTCCACCAGAGAGCGTAGTGCCGCATAACCAGAGATCACCTGTCGTTCCCCCTGCTGCTTGCGAAGGTGGAAAAAGGTCTGCCTGTATCCGAGTATCGATCCGTTGTCCAAATACATTTCCAGCGGCGCGACGAATACTGGCATCTTATCATAGACCTGCCAATACAAGAGGCGCGATTGATTCGATTGATACGGATCGGCCACGTATTGATCGGAATAAACCAGCCTCGGACCAATTTGACGCAAAAGCTCCTGAGGATTCAGTTGACCACGAATCTGCATGGGTGGGTCCAGCTTGGCAGCCAGCGCCATCTTTTCTACCGTCGCCTGAAGTCCTGATATCTCATGCAAGGAAATCGGATTAATTCCGATATACTCCGCATCCAAATTGGACATTTCCGGTGTATCCTGCGGCACTTCTGTATCCAATGTGATATTTTGCTGATTCAAGTACAGCTCTGTATTCCATTTCTCGCTCTGCGCGACTTCCTTGTCATTCCACAGGCTAATGCGCGTCACATACACCTGATACAGGAGAAACAAATCGAGGAGAAGAAAGGCCCAGATCAGAATCGTCTTCGTCCTACTCCAATCCATGCGCCTTCCCTCCTCCCTGCTTGGTGTGCGCAGAAATATACAGGTTCGCCTGATTCGCCAATTCCACAACCCAGACTGGCATCAGGTCCACGTATCCTTCACCTACTTTGGTATGGTAAGCCAAATAAGCGTTGGTGATTTTTTCTGTGTCCGCCAGCTTTTTGTCGCGGATATATTGATACAGCTCCGGACCAGACATAACCGTCCACTCTTTGTTATCGATATACTTGTCCAAATCCAGCAGCGATCGGCTCATCGTCACAACCTGGCCTGCCTCTGAAGTAATTTGGATCGTATCGATCTGCTTGGCCTCTCCCTCACTGATCAAGGGATACGCCCCCAAGTACTGGCGGAACGTGATCAAGTCCTTTTCATTGTAGCTCTTTTTGATTCGTTCAAAATGGTACTCATCCAGCCAGCCTAAGTGTTGATTCATGAAGGTAACGGCACTCTGCACTTTTTCTTCATCAGACAGCTCCTGATCCCGCTGTTGGTACGCCGGATCAGTAAACGTGAATGCCTGCTGCTCTGACCTCAATTGAATCGATCTGCTGCCATCTGTAAAAATAACCGTTTTGTCCCGCTCCATGATCTGTCTGACGAGCGATTGATCGATAAAGTAGGACTCGATCAATCTTTCATTCGTAACAGGTACGTAGCTGTAGCGGAATTGCTGCATGCGCATCTGATTCTTGGGCAAATAGTACGTGCTCCACATGAGCGCAGGTCCTTCCAAATCAACGAAGCTTCGCTCTGGTTTGACGATTTTCATGATTTGCTCAGGCATTAAATCACCAGAAGCCAAATACGATTCTCGCAAATCCTTTGGGCTGATCGATGTTCGAGAACGCATCATTCGACCTTCCTCAGTCGACAAAAATAACGCGTAGACGACATCCTCGTCCTTTTCGTAGTACAACCACAATCGGTCAATCCCTTTCATTCGGTTGTCAAACTCATCCCGAAAAGTTACCAGCCGACCTACAATTGACAAGGGAACCGTGCTCCGAAAGCGCACTTCCAAACCCATCTTTTCCCGGGCAATATCTTCCCATTTCTCATTGGAGATGGTGAGCGGAGAAAAATCGAGAAAGATCCATTTCGACATTTCTCGCACGATCAAACTGTAAGGAGCATCGGTTGCGGACGCTTTCGTGTGGCGATCTTCCCCATAATGAAAAACAACGGATTCCGGCGTAACGAGCTGTTCGAGTTGTTTTTCCTGAACTGGCTTTGACTGTGTGTACTCTGCCGGCTCAATAAATTGAAGGTTAGGTTGATTCGACCACAACATCGCTGTCAAAACAAAGCTGGCTAGCACTAGCAAATTGAGTAAGACGGTCTTGGCAGGCTCTAGCATCCGCTTCATCCCGTTTTTCCTCCTTGGGCAAATGGCACCCAGAACGTGACTGTCGTTCCCACATTCCATTCGCTTGTAATCTCGATATCTGCACCGTGTGCCTGTACTAATTCACGGGCAATCGCCAATCCCAGACCTGTTCCACCCTGACCGCGCGAACGCGCCTTGTCTACGCGGTAGAAGCGCTCAAAGATTCGCTTCAAATCGCGGCTGGGAATACCGATTCCTGTGTCGGTGATGGAGATTTGTACCCGCTTTTGCTTGTGGTTCTCTTTTGCCATGAGAACCACGGTGCCTCCTTGAGGCGTATACTTGATCGCATTGGACAAAAGATTATCCAATACTTGATTGATTGCATCCAAATCAATATAAACCGGCGGAAGCTTGCTCGGCATATCCAGACTGAGCTGAACCTCCTGCTGCTCACTGAACATGGAGAAACGATCGGCAGCATAGCGAAGCAATCGATTGATGTCCGCTTCCTTGCAATGCAGACGAACCCCCTGCGAATCAAAACGCGATAGCTGCAACAAATCGTTTACCAAGCGAATCATGCGCTCTGTCTCCGACGACGTAACCTTCAAGAACCGTTGGGACAGCTCTGGCTCTTCCACTGCGCCATCCAGCAGCGCTTCCACGTAGCTTTTAATGGTCGTCAGTGGTGTTCGCAGCTCATGCGACACATTCGCCACGAATTCGCGGCGCTGCTGCTCCAATCGCTGCTGCTCCGTCACATCAGCTACGACAGCAATGATCCCGCCCATTTTTTTGCTATCGTGCTGCAAAGGCGTAAACGTTACACGCAGGATCACTTCTTCCTTATTCGGCAGCGTCATCTCAATGAAAAGTGGCTCTTCCTGCGCATAGAGCGACATCTCATCCTCTGGCGGCAGGCCCAACAGATCATACAAGGTGCGTCTCTTGAGAAGGACGTCAGCCATCGTCACCTGTAACATATCTTCTGCTGCCCGATTAAACAGGATGATCTGTCCATTCCGGTTAGCGGCAATAACACCGTCCGTCATGTTGCTCAAAATTCCCGCGAGCTTCTCACGCTCTTCCTCTTGCTGCAAAATCGCTTCCTGCAAGCGCAAGGTCATATGATTAAAAGCCATACCGAGCTGGCCAATTTCGTCATCGCTATAGACACGTACACTACTGTTAAAATCCCCATCTGCCACCAATCGCGCCTGACGGGTCATCTCCTTCACTGGCTTGGTGATGGTACGGGCCAACACGACCCCGAGCACCGCCGTAATGACCATTGCGATCATGGTACCTGTCCCCAAGATGCCGTTCATTTTACCAATCGTCGCATAAGTGCCTTCCATCGAAGCAATCATGTAGACCGCACCGTATACGATCTGGTCGCCCTTAACAGGTAATGCCAATACTTTTACCCGCGCCCCTGTCTTCGGGTCGATCCGCATCGATTCACTGCGCGTCCCGAGCAAGGCAACCGTCACTTCAGGCTGCGAGGTCCGCTGTCCAATTGTATTTTTGTCCTCCGTCGTCGCAACCACCGTTCTTGTCTGGTCGATGACCTGCACATTCGCTCCGTTGATTTTTACCAGGTTGTTGATCAGGTTGTCGATGTCCTGGCGGTTTTGTTCGGCGTTGGATTCCTTCCCGTCATGCGGGCGCAAATCGCTTTCCAGCAAGCTCGCTAACAAACTAGCTTGTCCATTCAATGCCTCGGAAAAGTTGTTGATGTAGTAGCTCTCGACTTCCCGGGCAAAATAGGCGCTAATAAATTGCATCGCAAGCAAAATCAACAGCATGTAAATGATGACCATTTTCCACTGAACGGTTTTGAACAGCCGCCTCATCCAGGCTGGCCTCCCATGCCGGGATTGCGTAATGTATAGCCCAAACCACGCCGCGTAATAATGTACTTCGGCTGGCTAGGATCATCCTCTATTTTTTCTCGCAAACGACGGATGGTCACATCTACCGTTCGCACATCGCCAAAATAGTCAAATCCCCAGACCGACTGCAGGAGATGCTCTCGCGTCAATACTTGTCCCTGATGGCGAGCGAGGTACACCAGCAGCTCAAACTCACGGTGCGTCAGCTCTAATGCTTCTCCCACCTTTTCGACGGTATACGAGTGCAAATCGATTTCCAGCTCATGCACGCGCAGTACATGCTGGCTATCCTTCTCTTCCACTTTCGAGCGGTTACGGCGCAAATGGGCCTTTACACGGGCTACCAGCTCCCGCGTACTAAATGGCTTCGTCACGTAATCGTCCGCACCCAATTCCAGCCCGAGTACTTTATCCAGTTCAGAGTCTTTGGCAGTCAGCATGATGATCGGAACATCATACGTTTGACGAACGGTTCGGCATACGTCCATCCCGTCTCTACCTGGAAGCATAACATCAAGTAAAATCAGATCCGGTCGCTCATCCTTGACCACGACAAGTGCCTCATCACCATCGTAGGCGCATACGACCTGATACCCTTCTTTTTCAAACGTGAATTTCAAAATATCTGCAATCGGTTTTTCATCGTCAACTACGAGGAGTTTTGCCATCCTGCGCCCTCCTTTTTCCAAAAATAGTTCATTCAAAAAGTCGGCTTTTCAGCACCGAGAAAATGGCGAGAACCTCAAAAGACGACTTTTTAAACTTCCTGATCAAGGATTCCACTTTGACTGTCACTATTCCTCTACAATACACCATGTACGCCGTGTAAAGAAGGGCTTGGCATTCAATCCCTGCCAACAAAAAAAGGGCCCCCCTCCTAAGAGTTGCCCTTTCCCTTCCAGAAATTACTTTTCTATTTTAAGTAACGAATCGGGTTTTGATTTCGTCCATTTTGTAGAACCTCAAAATGCAGGTGGACGCCGGTCGATTGTCCAGTAGAACCCTTTACGCCGATTTTCTTTCCTTGGCTAACGACATCGCCGACTTTCACATTAATGCTGCTCATGTGACCGTACAATGTCTTCATTCCATTGCCGTGGTCGATGATAACCGATTTTCCATAGTCACCATTCCAACCAGCGAATGTGACACGTCCATTGTCTGCCGCCATGACAGAACCAGCACCGGCAATATCAATTCCTTTGTGCATGCTACCCCAGCGTTTGCCGAAGCCGCTGCTAATATACCCGCTAGCAGGCCAGCTCAAACGGCCTGTCCCGCGCGATGGAATTACTTTTGTACCGCGCTCCATAATTTTGGTTACAGGCTGCACAGTTACATCTTGTTTGATGATTTTGCGATTCACTACTTGTCCATTTTCTTTCACAACTTCGTACTTAACTGTTTTACTGCCGTTTTTACCTTCTTGTACGACCTTGGTTTCGCCTTTAGGAACCTTGTCATTGTTTTTAATTTGGGTATTAAAAGCAATAACCTCTTGTTGATCTACTTCTTCTTTGACTTGTACAGTAACCAGCGGACGCACCGCGGTTACATTGATTTCTTGTCCCAATTGAAGGACGGTATTTTCCGTAACACCTGGGTTGTTCGCGTAAATATCTTTTGACGTAATGCCGTATTTCTTCGCAATGCAACCGATGCAATCGCCTTCTACGACCGTGTGCTTCATATCCTTGAAGGTCCCTTTTACCAGCAACTCCTCCAGTTTATCGGCAGACAAAATTTGAGATGCATCGACTGTTTCGGTTTGCATCTCTACATTCTCTTTAAATGCAACTTCTTTTACCGGATTTGGTTTGACCGGGACTGTGGATGCTGCTGCTACAACAGCCTTTTTCCCTGTCGTTGCAGGAACTCCGGAATATCTTTGCTTCACTTCAGCCAGTACTTGATCAGCCGATTGCTGGTCTGGCATATAACCTACCACTTTGCCGTCAATCGTCAGCTTAACGCCCTGAACCTTGATATCCGCTACGGATGCAAGAGCTTGTACAGCGGCATCATTATTGAACGGTGCCTTGAATTCACGCTCTTCTTCGAATGTGATATAGTCAGCCAATTGCAAGTTGAGGCCTGTTTTTGCCTTTTCCTCTTCCAGCTTGGATGCTGTCCAGTTATGTATCACATTTGGATCATTTACCACGCCAATCTCTTTGCCGTTCACACTGACATGGTAGACAGAATTGACATTGCTTGTGTAATAGTATTGTGCAGATGCTCCAGCAGCAATCGTCAAAACTAGACCTGCCGCAATTGAAAGCGATTGTTTTTTGTGCGACTGGATATAAGAGCTTGTACGTTTCATTGTACGTTTCGCCAGATCACTGCAATCCCGAACGATTCGTGATGACCGTTCCTGCAGCTTGGCCTTCCATTCCGACCAATGCATAACTTGTCCCTCCTGAAAACAGATACAACTTGCTCGTTCCATTTCCTGAAAATTTTTAATTTATTGACTAGGTCGTAAATCCCATAATTTAGTTTCCATTAATCTGCCAAATTGCCTAAAGAAACCAACTATGTCGACTTTACCATAAGAATAACGACAACATCAAGTGTAAATTGCTGTCGAATAAAAAAATAGACACAGAGTCACTATATGTACAAACAATTGGTAGCATTTATCATATCTGGAGGCTGATATACGTGAAGGAACGTAATATTCTTGCAGGATTTCACACCGAAGATGATGCGCATAAGGCAGAAAAAGCACTTCGCCAAGCTGGTTTTTCCATCATTCAGATCGACAGAATCGGACAATTCCCAGGTGACGGGAATGAACAAATCCTGAATCCCATATCCGGAGATTTTCCCAGCTTGGGCAACCTTACCCTGGCAGGTGACTTCCCAAGCGGCAGGGATGCAAGTGTCATGGCCGCTGTAAATCCAGACGCCAGCGGCATGGCCGATCGGGGCGATGACAATTTGAATCGCAGTGTCTTGTTAACGGCAGTCGTACCAGAGGAACAAGGTGATCTTGCAACTGAGATCATCCGATCGTATGGAGGCACGATCTAAAATAAATATAGCCATCTTCCTAAATGACTAGAAAAGATGGCTTATTTCGTTATGGACATCTGTGACTCACACCTCTTGCATCGAGGTAACGTCTTTTAACGCAAGTCTGCGTATTTTCGTTTTCTCGGCGTCATTTGGTTGTTTGTATGTGGTGATAAAGCATAGGTAGCCATTGTTGAAATGAGTCATGGTTCCCTTGATGACGACGCCATTGATCATCTTTACCTGTACATTTTTGCCCAGCAGCTTCATGGCCTTTTGGTCAAATCCAAAACCCATCATCACTTTTCACCTCTCCATTTCTCCCTATGTCTATCCATATGCCCAGAGGGTGTCGTTTCGTGTCTGTCCCTTGCAAAAAAAAAGAAAGCTGCCGAATGCTCGACAGCTTTCTTCTATTATATAGTCGATAGCTTATCCGTAAATGCCACGAACAACAACCGTTTGCTCACGATCTGGTCCTACGGAGAAGATCGACATTGGAATACCAGTCAGTTGCGTGATGCGCTCCATGTAGTGACGAGCGTTTTCTGGCAAGTCGTTCAGATTGCGAACACCTGTGATATCCTCAGTCCAACCTGGCAGTTCCTCATAAACTGGCTCGCATTTCGCAAGCAGGTTGAGGTTCGCCGGGAACGATTCGATAACTTCTCCATTGTATTTGTACGCTGTGCAAATACGCAGTGTCTCAATGCCAGACAATGTATCCAGCTTGGTGATCGCCAAACCGGTGATACCGCTGACACGACGAGCATGACGAACAACTACACTGTCGAACCAGCCTACACGGCGAGGACGACCTGTTGTTGTACCATATTCGAAGCCAACCTCACGAATATGGTCGCCAGTTGCATCAGTCAGCTCAGTCAGGAACGGACCGTCACCTACACGCGTGGTGTAAGCTTTTGCCACCCCGATTACCTGGTGGATCTTGGTTGGTCCAACACCAGAACCGATAGTCACACCACCCGCAATTGGGTTGGAGGACGTTACGTAAGGATACGTACCTTGGTCAATATCGAGCAATACGCCTTGTGCACCTTCAAACAATACGCGGTTGCCGCTATCAATGGAATCATTGAGGACAACAGATGTATCGGTTACGTAAGGACGAATGATTTCTGCCAGAGCCAAGTATTCATCCAGAATTTCTTGAAGCTCAAAGCCAGTTGTGTTGTACAGCTTCTCCAGCAGCATGTTTTTCTCTGCCAGGTTGCGCTCAAGCTTGCGAGCAAACTCTTCGCGATCCAACAAATCAGCGATACGAATACCGATACGCGCTGCTTTATCCATGTAAGCAGGTCCGATACCTTTACGGGTCGTACCGATTTTGTTAGCACCGCGGCTATCTTCCTCTACGCCATCCAGCTTGATGTGGTATGGCAGAATCACATGCGCGCGATCACTGATTTTCAAATTGCTTGTCGAAAAACCGAAGCTGTGAATGTACTCCAGCTCTTTTACCAATGCTTTCGGATCGATTACCATACCGTTTCCGATTACGCAGGTCTTGTCACTATAAAAAATTCCGGATGGAATCAAATGCAGCTTATACTTGTTACCATCAAAAATAATGGTATGGCCTGCGTTGTTACCGCCTTGATAACGAGCCACTACCTCTGCACTTTCAGCTAGATAGTCTGTAATTTTACCCTTACCTTCATCGCCCCACTGGGTTCCGACGACAACGACTGTTGACATCGAAAAACACCTCCTGATATTATCATGTCTTTTCGGGCCTGAAACAATCTAAGTTTACTAAACGAGACTCCCCATGTCAACGCTAAATACGAACATTCATATAGTTAGTTCTTAATATGTTCGGCAATTCAATATAGAAAAAAAAGCCGGAATTTCTCCGGCTTTTCTTCCATTCCAACTATTAACCTGCTTGATTCCGAAAGCGATGATCCAAGTTAACGAATTTGTTGAATTCTTTCAGGAACGCTAACTCCACCGTTCCGGTCGGGCCGTTACGCTGTTTGGCGATAATGACTTCGATGACATTCTTGTTTTCTGATTCCTTGTCATAGTAGTCATCACGGTACAAGAAGGCCACGATATCGGCGTCCTGCTCAATCGACCCTGACTCACGGATATCGGACATCATCGGTCGCTTGTCCTGCCGTTGCTCTACACCACGGCTCAACTGCGACAGGGCGATAACCGGCACGTTCAGCTCACGCGCGATCCCTTTTAGCGTACGAGAGATCTCAGATACTTCCTGCTGACGGTTATCTCCTTTGCCTCGTCCATGAATCAACTGAAGGTAATCGATCAGGATCAAGCCCAAGCCTTTCTCCGTTTGAAGGCGACGGCATTTTGCCCGGATGTCCTGTACAGTAACCCCAGGTGAATCGTCGATGTAAATCGGCGCTTTCGCCAGCGTACCGATTGCCATCGTTAGCTTTTGCCAATCGTCTTCCTCCAGTGTACCGGAACGCATCCGGGACGCATCCAGATTGCCCTCCGCACAAATCATACGCTGAACCAGCTGAGAAGCACCCATCTCCAAGGAGAAGATGGCTACGGTCTCACCTGCACGGGCTGCTACGTTTTGCGCGAGATTCAAGGCAAATGCCGTCTTCCCTACGGAAGGACGGGCTGCCAAGATAATCAGGTCACTGCGCTGCAATCCTGCTGTCATCTTGTCCAAATCCGTATAACCCGTCGAAATCCCCGTAATATCACCGCGTCGCTGACTCAAAAACTCAATCCGCTCGTACGTTTCCAGAAGGGCATCACGAATCGGTGTAAAACCGCCACTGTTGCGATTTTGGCCGATCTCCATGATGTACTTCTCCGCATCCGCGATGATCTGCGTGACATCATCCTCACGGGAGTATCCGTCATTGGCAATCTTGGTAGCTGTATGAATCAATCGCCGAAGTAGCGATTTTTCTTCTACAATTTTTGCGTAGTATTCGATGTTGGCTGCCGTTGGAACTGAGCTGGCGATTTCCGTGAGATACGTAACTCCGCCGACCTCATCCAGCAGCTTGTGGTCCTGTAGATCCGCTGTAACCGTAACCAGATCGACCGGTTCGCCTTTTTCATACAGGTCCACCATCGTTTGAAAGATGCGCTGATGCGCTGTCTTGTAAAAATCCTCCGGACGGAGAATCTCAATGGCCGTGATTAAAGCTTCCTTAGACAAGAACACGGCACCCAGTACCGATTGTTCCGCTTCCTTGTTCTGTGGCGGCACACGATCCAAAAACAGGTCGCTCACGTCACACCCCCCACAATTGAGACATTATTCTTCCACAACGTGTACTTTCAGAGTCACGGTTACTTCGTTGTGCAGTTTTACTTTGATTTGCGTCACGCCCAAAGCACGGATTGCATCCATTTCGAGCTTACGTTTGTCTACTTTGATTTTATACTGATCTTCCAACGCTTGCGCTACTTGTTTGCTGGAAATTGCACCGAACAAGCGACCACCTTCGCCTGCTTTTCCTACTACTTTCACTGTCAGCTCTTCCAACTTTTTGCCCAACTCCTGAGCATCCAGCTTTTCTTGTTCCTTGCGCTTATCTTCGCTGCGCTTTTGAGCGTCGAGCGTTTTCACGTTGCTATCTGTCGCTTCTTTTACCAGCTTCTTTGGCAACAAGAAGTTGCGTACATAGCCCTCTGACAAATCCTTCACTTCGCCTTTTTTCCCTTGGCCTTTTACATCTTGAAGAAAAATGACTTTCATCATCGTTTCCCCCTTTATATTTTGGCCTATACGACCGAATCAATCGCTTCTTTCAAACGACGTGTAGCTTCTTTAATTGATATGCCTTGAATTTGTGTGGCAGCACCCGTGAGGTGACCGCCTCCACCCAACAGTTCCATGATGGACTGAACATTGATGTCGCCCAGAGAACGTCCACTGATCAAGATCGTATCGTCGGATCGCTCTGCAACAACAAACGACGCCTGGATACCTGACAAAGTGAGTAGCTGCTCAGCAGCTTGCGCCACCTGTACCTGGGTGTAATCCTCGGACGGGTCGCCTATGGCAATCGCCATGTTGTCACGGTACGTTTCCGTGTTCATGATGATTTTTGCCCGCTTCACATACTGTCCCAGATCTTCCTTCAACAGACGCTGGACAGCCGCGGTATCGGCCCCGTTACGGCGAAGGAAAGACGCCGCTTCAAAGGTCCGTGAACCTGTGCGGAAGGCAAAGCTTTTGGTATCCACCACGATCCCTGCTAACAATGCCGTTGCAATCAGATTGTCGATATTCAATCGCTCGCTCTGATATTGCAAGAGCTCCGTAACCAGCTCGGCTGTAGAAGAAGCATATGGTTCCAGATACAAGAGTACTGGCTCAATGAACTCCTCCGAACGTCGATGGTGGTCAATCACCACAATTCGGCTCGTTTCTGTCAACAGCTTCGGCTCAATCACCAGCGATGGTCGATGTGTATCGACGACTACCAGCAATGTGCGGCCAGAGATGAGTCGGATCGCCTGTTCTGGCGTGATAAAAGTCTCAGCCAACTCTTCGTTGGCATAAATCTCTTTCATCAGACGCTCGACAGAATGATTGCCTTCGTCCATGACGATATAAGCCGTTTTGTTGTGCAACTGCACAGCCTTCAATACACCAAGTGATGCCCCGATGGAATCCATGTCAGGCTGTTTATGCCCCATGACGATGACGTGCTCCGCCTCATGAATGAGATCACGCAAAGCATGTGCAATCACACGAGCCCGGACACGTGTCCGCTTTTCTACCGCATTCGATTTCCCACCGTAGAAAGTGAGCTTGTTGCCAATCTTGACAGCGCACTGGTCGCCACCGCGCCCCAATGCGATATCCAAGCTTGATTGTGCCATTTGTCCCAGCTCAATGTAAGTCGTAGCGGCCGCTCCAACCCCGATACTGAGCGTAATCGGAATTTTGTTGTCAGCCGTCATCTCCCGAACTACATCGAGAATGTCAAATCGCGATTCTTCCAATTTATCAAGTGCTTCCCGTTCCATCAGAGCCAAAAACTTGTCGGCCGTGATTCGGCGAAGATATATGCCATGTTTGTTGGCCCACTCTGTAATCACACCAGCCACGCTTGTAGAGAGCAGCGTACGGCTCTGATCATCCATGACTTGTCCGACCTCGTCCAAATTGTCGAGGTGAATAATGGCAAGTGCAGCCTTTTCTCGATGGTAACGAGTCGTCAATTCTTTGAAGTCCGTAATGTCCTTGAAATACAAAAGGCGCTCATCAGACCGCACAATGACCTCGTATACCCGCTCGTTATAAGTAAACTCCAGCCGTTTTTGCTCCGGCTTCCAAACCAGTTGGGGGAATACCTCTTGAAGGCCTTTCCCGATCATGGATTCATCCCCGGACATATGCGTCATATACGGGTTTACCCACTCAATTGCCTTTTCCTCGTTGTATAAAAGAATTCCGATCGGCAGTTCCTGGATAACGCCTTCTCCCGCCTTCTTCACGCGATGGGTGACCGTCGCCAAATACAGGCGCAAGTCTCTTTGGAACCCCTTTTCTGCTTGAAGAGCGTAAAGAACCAAGCCAATCAAGCAAATCATGCCGATCGCCCCGTACATCCAATGGAACAAGGTCAAAATCCCCAACAACAGCAAGCTAAAGCTGAGTGCCAGGACCATGTGCATCCCGTACCAACGCTTTAACAGGAACTTGGGCATTTCCTCAGCCCCTCTTCACTCTTGTTTCCAGTTTTTCACGCAAACGAATTCCTAGGTCAAATATCCCTACTAGACTAAGTATAGTACTTAGGGGTGGAAAAATAAATAGACAGACAATGAGCACAGGAGTCAATCTCTTCCAGCCGTACAAATAGGCAGCAAATAGACAAAAACTCAAGCCCTGCAAAACAAAAATAACATCCAGCATGACTTTCAGGTTCATCAGGGCGATTTCCCAAAACGTTCCCTGCATGCTTTCAGCAAACAACAATAGACTGATCATCGCAATGAAGTAGTAATAAATCAACGAACGCGGGAAGTTCCATTCCCGAATTGGCTTCAATGCTGGAATCGGTCTGCGCAGACGTCGTCCAATCAGACTCGCCAATCCATGAATAATGGCGGTCGATAAAAAGCTGAACATGACAAAACTCGTAGGCAAGACGATTTTACCCAGTTCAAGGAGCTGATCAAACTGCTCTTTTGGCATCATTGCTGGACGCAGCTTAGCAACTTCTTGAATCATGGCATTAAAATCAACGTTCATCCCGAATGCCATGAATGCCAGCAAGGAAATGACACTCAAAAAGGCAACGCCTGCCCCTGCCACAATCGCCGGAAGAGCCGCTCCTTTTTTCGCATAAAAAATCCCCATGACTGAACCCCAAACCGCACTTGAAAAAGCAAGGGTTGCCGCAAACGGACCAGTAACGATCCAGCCCAAAAACGTAAAAGCAAGGGTGATCCAAACCATGTTAGGTACTGTTCGATTTACTGCCAAAAGGATAAAAGGCAGAGGTATCAAGAAACTGACCAGTCCTCCCAGTACCGTATATGTACTGAGAAACAGCAGCACCAGTGCGATACCCAGCATAAGGGCATTTTCAGCCAAGTGTTTCGTTTTGGACGGCATGTCAGCACCTCATTATTCATGTCTCATGTACGCTCTCCATAGAAAACTATGGAAAAAAGAGGGCCACGCAATTGTGCCCCCCTTTTTATAGCTTTTGCAACTTATTCAGCAGTGTAAGGCAACAGTGCTACTTGACGGGATCGCTTGATCGCGATTGTCAGTGCACGTTGATACTTCGCAGAAGTACCAGTTACACGACGTGGCAAGATTTTGCCGCGTTCGCTGATGAACTTTTTCAGCAAGTCAACATCTTTATAATCGATGTGCTTGATTTTGTTCACTTTAAAGAAGCATACTTTACGACGCTTATTAGGACGTCCTTTGCGTGCCATGATAGTCCCTCCCTCTTAGGAATGTGAAAGTTATACGATACTAGAACGGCAAGTCATCATCTGAAATGTTGATCGGCTTGCCTGCACTCGCGAAAGGATCACCAAACGGATCATAGTCATTATTTCGTTGACCGGATGGTTTGTTACCGCCACCCATGCCCGGTCCTGGATCGTATCCTGAATTGTCTCCGCCGGATTCATTACCTCGACCGCCCAAAAATTGAACGTTCTCCGCAACGACTTCCGTCACGTATACCTTTTTACCTTCTTTATTATCATAGGAGCGTGTTTGCATACGTCCTTCGATGGCTGCTTGTCTACCTTTACGCAAATAGCTTGCGCACAGGTCGGCAAGTTTTTGCCAAGCGACAATGTTAATGAAGTCCGTTTCTCTCTCTCCCGCTTGATTGGTGCGGGGACGATTTACGGCCACAGTAAAAGTAGCAACGGCAACGCCATTTGGCGTGTAGCGAAGTTCAGGATCTTTCGTCAGGTTGCCGATGAGAATGACTTTATTCATCTTGGTTCCCCCTCTGATCGCGACAATGATTACTTCTCATCACGAACAAACATAAAGCGGATTACGTCGTCATTGATTTTCATCAGACGCTCAGCTTCCGCAACAGCATCGGAGTTCGCTTTGAAGTTCATCAAAACGTAGTAACCTTCACGGAACTTGTTGATCTCGTACGCAAGACGACGTTTACCCATTTCTTGAAGCTTAGAGATTTCGCCACCATAGTTAGTTACAACATCGCTGTAACGAGCTACATTGGATTTTACTTTCTCTTCTTCAAGGTCTGGACGCAATACATACATTACTTCGTATTGGCGCATACCTTTTCACCTCCTTATGGACTTTAGCGGCCCTGTTCGGGCAAGGAGCGAGTGCTAAAACGAAACGCACAAATCATGCACTCCATAAATACTCGCATTATCGTATTATAGCAAAACGCCTATAACGAATCAAGAATTTCGTACTAAACGTTGAAACGGAAATGCATAACATCTCCATCTGCCACTACGTACTCTTTCCCTTCAAGACGGTACTTCCCACGTTCTCTGGCTACTGCTACGGAACCAGCATCTACCAGATGATCATAAGCAATCACTTCGGCACGAATGAATCCTCGTTCGAAATCGGTATGAATCACGCCTGCCGCACCTGGAGCCTTTGTACCCTGACGGATAGTCCATGCGCGAACTTCTTGTACACCTGCAGTGAAATAAGTAACTAATCCCAACAGTTTGTAAGCTGCACGAATCAAGCGATCGAGACCAGATTCAGTAAGTCCTAGCTCTTCCAAGAACATTTCTTTGTCCTCGCCCTCGAGCTCAGCGATTTCTGCTTCTACTTTCGCGCTGATCACAACCACTTCTGCACCTTCACTCGCTGCATGCTGACGAACTGTCTGCACATGCGGGTTGTTATCTGCATCGTTAATGCCGTCTTCCGCTACGTTGCACACGTACAGCATTGGCTTGATTGTCAGCAGATGCAAATCGCGAATCCATTTGCGCTCTTCGTCATCGAGTTCAACACTGCGAGCAGATTGACCCTCTTCAAATGCTGCTTTCAACTTCTCCAGCACGTCCAGCTCTTGCTTGGATTCTTTGTCGCCGGATTTCACTTTGCGTGCAATGCGATCAATACGACGATCAACAGAGTCCAGGTCAGCAAAAATCAGCTCCAGGTTGATTGTCTCGATATCGCTCAAAGGATCGACACGACCTGCTACGTGCGTGATGTTCTCATCTTCAAAGCAACGTACAACATGTGCAATCGCGTCCACTTCACGGATGTGTCCGAGGAACTGGTTACCAAGACCCTCGCCTCTGCTCGCACCTTTTACCAAGCCAGCAATGTCCACGAATTCAAACGCTGTCGGAACTACCTTGTTCGGAACGACGATCTGTGTCAGCTTTTCCAGACGCTCGTCTGGCACCTCCACAATACCTACGTTAGGGTCAATCGTACAGAACGGATAGTTCGCCGATTCAGCACCCGCTTGTGTAATGGCATTAAACAATGTCGATTTCCCTACGTTTGGAAGACCTACAATCCCTGTAGCAAAGCCCATTTATATACACCTCGTTCATTTTTGTTATCTAACTTGAAATAGTCTATCACATTCTTTCAATACGTCCAATCAGCCACTAACTTGAAAACATTGAAAGTAAATAACCGTTTCTTAAGTTAGGAACGGGTTGGCTACTAGGCGGTGCAAATCAGCATATTTCTGCTATTGGAAAATTTCGCCATCCTATAATGTGGTACCGCCAGCCAAATGCGAAACTTGTACGGTAAGGAACTTTTTATACGAAGAAAGCCGGTTTTCCCCATTTAGAGGAATCACCGACTCTATCCTTGTTAATGTATTGGGGGGAAACAAAGCACTTAATAATTTTATGGAGCTCTTTTTAAATCTGTCTACTTGACAAGAGTATGTTCAGATACCGCTGACCACTGTTCTCCGCGGTACCTGTTTTTATATTTTGAGTGATGAGCTTTTTTTCTAATTGCCCAATGATAAAAACCGATTATTTACTGATTCCCATACCTGCAATAATTACTTTTACGCTTACCTTCACATCTGCTTTCGCTAATGTTTCTCCCCACCGTTCCTTCACTGGTTTCCAATGTTCATACTCATAAGCACGAGCGTATATTCCGAGCCCGATAGGGTCAATTTTAGCTGTTTGAATCTTGTGAATAAGCTTCTTCATTCGTTTCGTCATTTCCTGTTCGATCTCCTGCTCCAATTTTTTTGATTCTTTTCTGATATCCAATTTGAACAGCCGTTCGGTTAGAACTACTCTCATTTGTACGTTAATGTCAAACTTGAACTTGTCCGACACATAATCGGTTGTTGTTTTGACGGAAATGCCACTGGTCGAAAAACTGTAGGCAGTCGCCGGAAAAATCTCACCGACGGGTTGGTTAGGGTTTTTAAATGTAAAAGAAAACTCCCCTTTGGTGTCATGCTGCAAAATGCGGAGTAGCTTGTTCTCCGTGGGAGCGAGGGAGAACTTGTACTCGCCTTCCTCACCAAGCAGCGCGGTTCCGGTTACAAACAGCTTCTTCTCTTTTTTTATCTCGGTTACATTTGCGGTGATCCCGCTCTCGTATGTAGCCCGACGCAAATCTTGCAGGGTTGTTTTCGTGCATATATTGCGAAGGTGAGCGGTATCAATCAGTTTTGTCAAGTAAAGGGGGAGGCGTGGTTTATCTTTCGGCAAATAACTTATCACATCGTATGCGTTCCCATCCACCATCACGATTCTTCCAGTGATCGAGTTTTTTGGGTCGCGGAGTAAAGGCTCCAACAACTTTAACCAGCCCTTGTGTTGCATCACACGTTTCCCGACCAAAATTGCCTGAACTTTACCGCCGACTGTCAGCGCCATAAAGGTTTTGTCGTCTTCTTCCCGCGATTCCCGCATCGTTATCGCTGGCGATATGTAAACTTCCTCCTTGATTTTTGCTTCCTCGCTAAATACAGGGCTTGATGTCGAAAAGATGAGGTTGTTATTTTCATCGAGGTCAATACCAATCAAGAGCGACAGGGATACATCTTCGATATTCATCTTGTCCATGCACCCTGTCGTAAAAAGAGTCAGAGATAAGAGTGCAAACAACAGCTTTTTCATCCAGTTTTTCCCCTCCGCAACATTTCAAAACCTCGTACATAGATATAAAGAACAACAGGAAACATGTACATGACACCAAATGCCGCCTTGCTTAGCAGCTTTGTCCATTCCTCGCTTTGATTCCATGTAGGGTTCATGACATAAACAGACGCGACAGCAAACAAAAAATAGATGCCACTGAAAATGCTGTGATCTTGTTTCTTAAATATTTGAGCGGTAGAGAAAACCGCACAGGAAATGTAGATGATCCAGGCTTTTGACACCACCAGCAAATAAATCGCCAGAAAAATCATATCGAATCGCTCCAGAAAGCGAAACTCGATATTCTTTAGCAAGCTCAGCACTGGTTGATTTAAGGTTGTGATTCCGTCAGGTGTATAAAAAATAAAACAAACGATGGTAATAAACAAATAATAAAGCAGCGTTAGTGTATTCCCGATTAAAAATCCGTGTATGGCGTATTTTTTTTTTTGCAGAAATGGATAAATAATAAAGAGGATCTCGAAACCGGCGTAAGCGAAAACCGTTTTCGGCAATCCTTGCAACACTGGTAGCCACCCTTCCTTGAGAAAGGGAAGCAGAAAAAGCGTATTTCCTTCCCCTACTGGAATCAACATGAAAAGCGGCATCCACATCGTCATGTAAAAGACCAACTCAATATATCGAGCTTGAACGCGTAAACCATTGCGAACAACAAGATAACTAGGAATAGCGAACAGAAGCACCACCAAGTAAGCTGGCGTTTTCGTCAAAAACCATGACTTGATGTAGAGCATCGAATTGACCATGATGACCAAGCCAAAAGAAGCGAAGTAGATAATCAAAGGGAGGGCTAATAGTTTGCCCAACCATTTCCCGAATAAGTAGGACAACAGGTCTAAAAGCGTGAAGTCCGGATACTTTCTAAGTGTCAGCAGCATGATCCATCCCGCCAAACAATTGATAATCCAAGCTAACAAAACTGTCATCCATCCATCCGTTCCACTTGTTTCAGCCAACTGCCTCGGAAGCGAGAATATTCCGGTTCCCACTTGAGAAGCATGGATTAGAATAATATACTGCATCAAGGTGATTCCGTTCATAGCATATTTACTCACGAATCCTTCTCCTTTGATCGTTTTCGGCCCATCCTGATCTCTTGGATCGCTCTGGTACTTTTCGGGCGCTGAAACATTGACCATAATGGGAACCGAACGAACGTATCCCTCATGTCTTGCCAACGGAATGGAGCCAGAGGGCTACCGTATGGAGTTCCAAGAGATTCCAAGGCAACTAGATGGGCAAGTAGAGTCATAAAACCGATGACGATCCCAATAATTCCAAACAGCGAAGCCATCAGCATCATCGGAAAACGCAGCAGTCTGACAGCTGTTCCCATATCGTAGCTGGGTAGAATGAACGAAGCGATAGCGGTAGAGGCAACTACAATAACCATGATGTTGCTGACTATACCCGCTTGTACAGCTGCTTGACCGACAACGATGCCCCCCACGATACCGATTGTTTGTCCAACGGGAGCAGGAAGCCGGATTCCAGCTTCTCGCATCATTTCCAGCATGATTTCCATCATCATGGCTTCCAACAGCGGAGGAAACGGTACTCGTGCCCTTGACTCGGCTATCGATAGGAACAATTGAAGCGGTACAACCTCGTAATTAAAGGAGAGGAAGGCGATGTAAACGGCCGGCAAAAGCAAGGCAATCATGAAAGCCAAAAAACGAAGTAGACGAATAAACGAGGCGATTAGCCAACGCATGCTGTAATCGTCCACGCTTTGGAAGAAAGAGATAAACGTGGCTGGTGCAATGATTACGCTGGGGGAACGATCAACGACAACGACAAAGCGGCCTTGTAATAACTGGGAAACTGCTGAATCCGGACGCTCTGTCAAGATGAATTGCGGGAAAGGTGAATACCGATTATCCTCGATGTATTCGGCGAGTTCCCCCGTATTGATCACAGCATCAATATCAATTTGTTCTATTCGTTTTTCTAGTTCTTTAAGAACTTCTGGATGCGCAATGTCTTCTAAATACATGATCCAGACGTTCGTTTTTCCCCGACGCCCTACTATATGTTCCTTGATACGTAGTTCGAGATTCGGAATATATCTTCGAAGCAGGGCTATATTTTGCACGCCTGTCTCAACAAATCCTTGATGCGCCCCTTTTAACGAGCTTTCCAACTGTGGGTCTTCAATGGAACGTTGCGGCCAACCTGTTGTATCGAAAACCCGAACTTCAACCTGCCCTTCAAAAAAAAGCACACTTTCTCCCTGCAAGATAGCGTTTTCCACATCACGCCAAGATGAAACCGTACGACAACTGCTGATCGTTGGTAACGGAGTTTCATTTACTTCTCTGGAGTCGTACATCATCGGACGCAAAATGTTATTATTCAGTGAATTTTTATCTGTTAACCCGTCAAGATAGACCAGGGCAACTCGTGTCTGCTTTAAACCAGTTGTAAATTGGTGAATGACTAAATCAGGAGATGCTGGGAATTTTTGCTTTATTTCTTTGATATTCTGAAATAATTCGATGCTAATGAGACGATCTTCAGCCGTTTCCTCGTGCATTTGATTCATTTTTCCCATTTTTATTCTTTTTTGTGAGGGGTATTTTTTATAAAAACGAGAAAAAAAATACATAAGTACTTGTTCCTTTCGAAGATGATTTTTATCATTATGGCAACAAAGACAACGCCCTATACAACCACCACAAGAAGAACTATTATATAAGGGGGAGCGCCAACATTTTAACGAAAATATACGCTAAGGAACTTTTTGGTAAGAGGACCGCCAACTAAATGCGAAATTTGTTCGGTAAGACCTTAGCGATCATGTAATTAACTATGGTGCCGTCAGCAAAACGCGAAATTCCCACGTTAACAAAACCAGCGTAGCTGTCACAGCTGACGAAACAACCTAAAAACTAGAGAAGTACCTCAGAAACGTTGATGTATTACAGGTTTCGATATTAAAAAGAGGGGTGTCTCTCAATCGTGAGACAGCCCCTTCTTTATTTCCACTTACCAAGTCCAAAACTCTGTTCCTTGAGCAATGATTAATCTTTCCAACCAAGTTTCAAAATTCATCTTCATAGTTGAACCATTTTCTGGAACAACATCATCATCGTGATCAAAGCGAACTAAATAATGCGCTTTTCCTTCTTTTACACGATTTGAATCAATAAAGATATAGTCACCATTGCTCACAGAGATTGGATACCAATGTTTAGGCATATAATCAAGATGATTGTGTATAATTTTCTCTAGGCTTAATAGCTCATATCCACCTCCATATTTTATGTCCCGGAAGAGCCTAGCTCCATTGTGTATTTGTATGAATTTTCGGAAATCTACTGGTATGCTCCATCCTGTAACTCTTGAGAATTTTTCTATCTCAGAATCAGTTGCGGGAGTATTAAATGAAAAAACAGCTTGAAACACATCCCCTCCTGAATTTTGCACCAACAGTGTGTTGTCTTTATCAAGCCGACTTTTCAATCCCTCTAGTGCCATTAAGCAAATATTTCCTTCCAAAAGCAGATCTCCTTTCCTGCTTTAGTAGTCATCTCCATCTGGTACGTACTTACCATAAGATGCCCACCAAGGGGTAACTTCCTGCCTATGAAAATCCTCTGGTAATGGAATCAAGTTGTCGAAGTCATTGTACCCACCATAAGCCAATGGAATAATATGGTGGATATCTACATCGCTCCAATTAAAATTTGGTACACCATACTTATTCTCATACCATTTAATATATTCCTTCCTAACCCCTGGATCTCTTTGTTCTCGCTGGGATTTAGGAAGCCAAGCGAGGTCTGCTTCATCAGGCTCAAACATTTTTATTCTACTATGAGCGTCTCTATACTTAGGATATTCGATACCCTTTTTGTTAAGGGGTACCGCCAACAAAATGCGGATTTTGTACGCTAAGCCTGGATGACAGAAAAAAAGCCGGTATCCTGTACGCTAAGGATTACCGGCATTATCAATTGGGGAATTAGAAATCGAATAAATACTTACAGTTTCAAAATACAAATTCTTCATCTCATCCTCTTGTATACTTGGTTTAAGTTCTTTAAACCAATCTGCTTCTAAATCCTCATCATTAAGTACGTTTCCTCTCCAAAGGGACAATCCCAAATGCGGAAAGGTATATGAGTAGCCTAAAGAAGCCTCTTCATTTCTATCGAACGGTGAAATCTTATCTAGTATTTCTACGAGCTTGCTTGCTTTCGTATTAAACACATTAATACCTCTAAACAAACAATAGTAATAGTCTTTCAATGAATTGGAAATATGAATATGAGACACTTTTCCATCTGCATCATATTCGCATTGAACATCTTCATAAAAATGCGCTTCAATAGAATCATTCTTACTCAACTGAACATATCTCTCGACTTCTTCTTTAGTCATTCCAAGCTTAATTACATCTATTGAGTGTCCTTCCTCAATAATTAAATTTTTCATATTATCCCCCTAGTATCTTGGTAATGGAAAATCTGAACACAACCTTAAACTATTAGAAGAGTAAGGATGTGTTCAGATTAATGTTACTTTTATATTACTTTACACCCCAAAATTGTAGTGCCAAGTAGGATGCCGCAACAATATAATCGTTATACTTATCTGCTAAGGTTTTATATTTCCCTTCCGGGTCATTTTTTCCTTTTAAACCGTCGACTTCAAATTTAAGTAAGCCCATATAATCTTTGTTATTCATATATTGCAATTCTAATTCTCTAAATCTTTGAGAAGAAGTGTAATTTCCCCAGTTAGGCGTTTTTACATGGTCATCATACATCATTCTAACAGCAGGAAACTGTCCAGTATTTTGAAAACCAGCTTTCTCTAATGAGCTAGCTGCAACGATGTGGTGTCTTTCTCCTCCTAATGTATCCATTGAACTATAGGCACCAGCATCGAAGTTATATCTTTGCCATTGGAATTTTTTGTCGCCAGTTTTATTTTTATATATCCAAGTTGTTCCATCCTCAATTACGGTTATATCATATTCAAAATAATCAGATACAGCTTCTTTGCTTTGTATCCATTTAAATACGTTACCAGTACCAACATCTTTTTTGTTGAATCTAATGCTACCATCGGTCCGCCAATCTTGTCTTTGCTTATTATACTTTATTAAAGTTCCAGAAATCGAATCAATTTTATCCCTACCAACATTTAGAATATCAACAGAAAAATCAGAACCAGTCGTACTGTATGCAAGGTACCACACGTTACTAACTGCATTATCTGGTGAACGCTCTACTAGCAAATTTTCCTCAATTGTAATTTCTTGCGGTTCGGGCATGTTCAATCCTAGCTCATTCACTATCTCCTCAATATCACTATCACTAATTTCACGCAGGATTAATGGTTTTTCCATCTCAGTAAAATCAATATGTTCTGATAGGAAATTATACTTCTCGTTCCCAGTGCTTAATAGATGTTCAAATCCTTGCTTTCTAATGAAATCTTCAATATCTGAGTGGTTACCAATATCCTCTAATTTAATATTTTCCAAAAATGTTGAAGAGTTTTCTTGTGCCAAAGCTGTGGTAAAACTACCAAAAACCAATAGTAAGCATAACAATCCAAACGATATTACTCTTTTAAAATTCATTTTAATTCATTCCTTTCAATAAAGTATGAATTAGCATCTCACTTTTATTCTTTTTTCATCATTTTTAATTGAATTGCTAGAATGTATTTATCCAATTGCTGGCTTAAATCCACGACTTCATTATCCAACAAATCATTCTTCTCTAAATACAATTGCACCAGTTGTTCGCGCAATTGTTCCACATTTTTTTTCAAGTGACCGATATCTTGATATGTTCCTCCTTCCCGATCTTTTGGTGGCGTGGTACATTTACTTATAGGAGCTGTAACTGCTCCTTCTGTGGGCGTTCCGTTAACCTGGCAAAGGGGTGGAACGCCCTTTTTATAGGCAATAGCTCCTATGGTTATCACCTCCCATTTTATTACATTAAAGTACATTTATAACTATATACTAGCATTCAGGAAGTGGGCGGTTGATAAAATTTGAATAGTAAAAAAAATCATCCTCAAAAGAGGATGATTACCTTCGGTCAGTATTTACCCACCAACACCGTGTTCATATTGTATAACTGTTCCTTTAGGGATTGCTGCTTGTCCACTCGTGACGCTGCTACACAGTCCCAAAACTAATGCTATTGATAGCAAAATCGACCTCTTCATTTCGTATCCCCTCCATGATTCGCTTGTACTCCCTTTTTTGTTGATCTGTTGCATGTGATCGGAAAGCTTCGAATAGTGTAACGCAACGTATGAAGCCACTGTCATTCTTCATGATAGTCGATAAAACCAAGCAGCGTAAAGTATCCTCCATTCCGTTCACGTACTGACCATTGTGAAGTCGATACATAGCTAGTTCATATCGAAAACGAAAATAACGATCCGTCTGGATGAGGTTATCATAATCGTTAAAATCATTGATCTGATTTGAAAATTGTTTGAGAATCCCATCCACTAAAAATCCATGCTTATTGGCCGATTCCATTATGGCTATTAGGCCAGAGAGGATCTCTTTTGGGTGATCGATTAGGAAACGAGTGTAAATTGGCAGAACATCGATGTTACCCAGGAGGACATCTAGCGTATAGTGATTAGCCGTTGCCCACTGTCGAAACTTTTCTACCTCCATCTGTCCTGTTTCATCCAACAGTTCAAACCAACTCAGATCAGCATAACCAGAGATATATTCCTTCGCTTCTTCATACAATCCTTGTTTTTCAAGAGCAGCACTCTTCAAAAGGAATCCCTGACCGTAGTATACAACTAAATGCCGCTCTGTCTTCAGCGGAAGGATTTTTCTGTTGATGTTTCTCCCACGCAACTCATCCTGATAAACAGCAGTTGCCAACTCTCTTAGCTCATCTGCATAACGCTCAACATCCTTCCATTTGTGAAGCGAAAAGCATACATTGGCAAGCTGTAATAGGGCATCCAATTGATAGTTTTCAGGTAGTCTCTTTCGATATGGATCAAATTGTATGACAGCCCCCCAATTTTTCTCGGAATCGGTACCTTGTAGAGCTCGAAATAATCGATACTGTGCGATGACGAAGCGCTCATTGTGACTGTTTTTATCCGTATCAATGACGAGCTGATAAAAAAGAACCGATTCCTTACGTTTCCCTTTGGTAAAGAGTTCCTCAGCTACCTGAAAGAGAATAGACGTGTTTTTCTGATTGTCCAGTAGCTTGGAGACAATCGAATCAATACAATCCTGCCGACCAATTTCCGCACATCGAATCAGGAAGGGGACAACCCTGGATCGAGACACTCTTCCTTCCACAAAACACTCGGCCTCGTACAACTCGTACAGCCAGCCTTGAGACTGCTCAAACGCATGAGCGAGTGCATCCAAGTGACCAATCGTCATTGCACGTGGCGGTATTCGATTTAAGAGGTCGCTCAATACTCCCTGATTAATACCTGTTATCTCGCTAAGTCTAGTCAGTGTGTAACCACGTTCTTTCAGATGCTGTTCAATCTCTGATCGTATTGATTGTTGAACTGTCTTACCTTCCCCCATATTATATCTACTCCTCCTTAACACAGGAAACATCAAACTTCCTATATTTTACAGAAGGCTCGAGCAAATGTAAATATTTTACATAAGCCTATAATCCTTCAAGACTTGTTCATTTAGAGTACACCCTGTCAAGACACAGAGAAATGCAATAAAATTGAGGTGTGAATATGTTCAAATAGGGTTTTGTTCATAATCTGCATAAGTACTTGCTGCAAAATTAAGCACTTTTACTTTGCAATACATACAGTCGACCGATTTAAGCGTAACGGACGGTTTCTTGCTTGGGGAACAATGATTATTGTTTAAACGTTAACTCCATTGCCCTTCCTATTAGAAAATAGAAAAAGCACCCTGCTAAGGGTGCTCAGGAATTACTGTTACGTGGACATTTTGAGTATTAATGAATTTATTTATACTAATTACGGTGTATATTCAACTTTCGATTAAATTACAGACACAATCGCAAATGCTGCACGCTCAACTTATTCTATGTTAAAGGATATGTACTAAAGTCCTCTCTTTCCTTCCCTAATTTCAATGCCCTCTCCATTATTGGAAGAGGGTTTTTTCATAATCATAAGCAAACTCGTCTCCGCAAAACAGGGACGGGTTGTCATTTGACATTGGGTTATCTAATTTCTGCGGCTATTCCCTTGCTTGTTGCTTTAATTTCTTTTCTTTTTCATCGGAGATATTAAAAGCCTTTTTAAAATTTGGTACTGTTTGATCTTCCAACGGTTGTGAATTAATCCAATTCATAAATTCTTCTTCCCCTACATAATTTATAAGGGTGTCTTCAAAAAAGTATTCTTCACTATCAAATTTACGTAATAATTCATCTTCCGTTTGATGCGCTTCGGTTTGATGCTCTTCATGTGGCGCAAAAGTAGGGCCATCAAAATAGTGAGGCCAGAAGTATTTAGGATCAATTGAATTTGAATAATCAATGTACTTCCCATCATACTTCCCTTCATTATTTATATCGATATGCAAATGAGGACCAGTACTATCTGTACCAGTATTTCCTGATACCGCAATTTCTTCTCCTTTGCTCACAGAATCACCTGTAGATACAGATTTGGATTTTAAATGAAGAAACCTAATTACTAGTTTAGTATTCGTGTCAGGGTCCTTGTCTCTTGTTTCAATTGCCACATAATTGCCTGCACTTGTCCAATAACCTGCACTTAATACGGTTCCTCTTTGTGGACTGTATACTGGCTCTTTATTTACTGCAATATCCATTCCTTTATGACTCTTAGAGTATCCCCTACTTAATTCACTATCAGTAGTAACCCAACGCCAGTTAAAATCGTCGTATGGATTTATCCCTTCTGCGTAAGCTGTTCCATTGCCAGAACTAACTACAGCTGATACTGCGAGAGCAAAACCAAGAATACCTACCCTTACTTTTCTCATATTTCCATTCCTTCCATTTTGTGGTATATTATTGCCAATATGATTATAATGTTTATTTGTCCAATTTTCAATTAATTTAGATAATAAATATGTAAAAAGGTGGTAATTTGAGTGTGCAAAAAGTTAACGTTATTTATTTTGCTTTCTGCCGTTTCGATAGTTGGCTGTTCGACTAGTAGCAATGCAGTATCAAAACAGGAAAGTCCTCAACCTACGCCTGCAGATTATAGTAAAAAGCTAGAAATTCTTGATCGGTTAGAGAACCACGACTCTACCTTAAGTCGAATGACAGAAATACTAGCAATCGAATGGCATCATTTATTTACACAAAAGAATGAAGAGGATCTATGGAATACATATTTTTATCTCACTTGGAATTTACGTCCAGACGAAAAAGAACGAGTAAGGAGCGAATTATCTACAACCCACAAAGAGCTCGCAACATACTTAGATATGCAGAAACAAGGCACACTTCCCGCAAAAGAAGTTAGTATTAAAAATATTATGGCTGAGAGAAACCCCAATAATGACGGTTATCTCGTGAAAGCAAGTTACCTTCTAACACTAAAAGACGGTACAACCAAAGAAGTATTGGTTGAACTTAACGCAGACGACTACATGGAAACTTTTAATCCTCGTTTTAACACTATAGCTACAGGAGAAAATCTTCCTGAACCCAAAAATGAACAAGAGCGATTACGTCGTGACTTTATACTTAGAGCACTTGACTATAATGTAATCAAAAAAATGACTTACGATGAAATTTTGGAGATGATCGACATGAAATCGGTCGATACAAAGTAAACCTATGTACGTTACGGTTAAATAAAGTGGTTGATTCATGTATTGGCAGGATGCGAGTAAGCATCTTCACATTAAAGAACCCGTCCCTGTTTTTAAGGAGACGGGTTCTTTACTAAGCAAGAATAAAATCAATAAACACTGTGAACGAAGCATGCCACTCTTTGTCCAGTTAAATGGGCTTTCCCGCTGCCCCCTAGACGGGGCATTTGAATGTATTGCAGCTTATTTATTGCTGTTGCAGTTATTACATCACTTGTGTTCTGTATCTTATGCTAGCAAGAAAAGCTTTCTATAATAAATGCCACTCTTATTAGTTAATTACATTTGTGTAACCTTTAGAATGAATAATCCGTTATAATTTTTGAAAGGAAAAAATGTACAAAGTGGAGGAAGTGTAATTACATGGTAAAAAAATGGGGTATACTTGGTTTGACTTTATTGATTAGTATCTATGCGATTTATCTTCAAATAGAAAATAAAGAGCTTGAGCAACGGCTTGAAATTATTTCTGGATCTAATTTATTTCTTCTTTCAAACTCTTATGATGAACTAGAGGAAACGATTAATTCAGACAAACAAAATGCAGAAATTATTAGTGATGTTAATATAATACTAAAAACAATAAGGCATCACTCATCAACTATTGACACTGCTTTAGGTCGTGATGAATTGAAAACAATATTCTATAAGTTTAATGAAATATTTTCACATCCTGCAAAAATCTACACCTCAGTTGATAATATTAAAACAAAGGAGTTAATTGAAATTACGGATCTAATACAAGAACTGAATAATAGCATTACGTCTACTTATTATAAAAAGGACTACCCTGGAGATGGTAAAGCGGAGCTGTATATAAAAGATTTCGGCAAAATGGATGCATATATCGAAAGACTAACCAACTATACTAAGGAGTTCACGCAAAAAAAATAGTCTCTCTACGAGTCCCGATTTTAATAAAAATGTTGAGCAGTTTATTACTGCTCAACATTTTTTATCTGCTATTTTTCTTCAATAGTTGAGGTTACACTCGTCCAAGTCGCAAGTCATGAAAATAATCATTAAGTCCCAGTGCAATTTCCTTCGCAACGTCTTTCAATCTGTCGGAATCATCTAGCCACTCTTCGTCGATTCGAGCAATTTCGATTAGCGATTTTGCACCAGCTACTGTTGTTTCACGTAGGATTGCTAAATCATCTTCAAAACTTTTCTTACCCATATTTACAGCAATATTTTTCGCTAATGTTTTGGAGGCTTTTGCACCCTCTTGATAAAATGCACCAATTCGATTGAAAGCCCGTTCAGTATTTACATGAATACTAATCAATACGTCAATACCCTTACCTTTGTATTTCTTATTAATGTATTTTACTCGCTCCATGATATCATCATCCGCATCCGTACCACCAAAATCCTCATCACGAGTACGCGTCAGATAGACTTTTGCACCTTCTGCTTCAAGCAGTTCCTCAAGGATTTTACTCATCTTCAAAGTAACATCTTCTTCTTCTCGACCTTCATATTCCTTGCCTGGATAGTCGCCGCCATGTCCTGGGTCAATAACAATCTTTTTACCTTTCAATTCTTTCATTGTGATTCCACCTTTTAATTTGGTAAGGAATTCTGGCCAGAATTTCCTTTCAATATATAAGGTGAAAGAATTGATTGATAATACAACCTTTCATTCCCTCTTTTTTATTTTTTGAATCATAATTGTTCCCGATCAATCAACCTGTTACCCTCATTCGCCATTCTATAAGATTTGACAGCTTTAATCATTCGAAATATTATGTCTTGATGTATGTCCTCACGTACACCTATATCCGTGAATTTTAACGACTTCCGAATCTTTGGCTCAAATCTTTCTATGATCTCTACCATTGCACTCTCATCATTATTTTGTGCTCGCTTTACCAGTGTTAACAGGCTCATGTATTCCGCCTCCCTCTAGCTGTTTTCTGATCTTCAGTAACGCTCGTTTCTTTGTTTTAGAAACGGCTTGTTGGCTAATGCCTGACAGACTCGCAGCCTCTGCCTCTTTGAGATTCCTTAAATATAGAAGTTTAAGTATCTCCTGTTCCTTTTCAGTGAGGGTTTGAACAGCATCCAAAACTCGTTTGTCAGCTAATACATCTTCCCACTCAAATGTGTCCTCCCGTTCACTTTTGTTAGTGTCGCTAACAAGGTTGTCTACAACCATTTCAATCTCGTCTGTAGGCTGGCATACCTTGCCTATCTTTTGATTTCGAACAGCCAACTCGATAGCTGTAAAACGAATGAGTGACGAAATAAATTTGGTCAATTGGACCTCAGCGTAAAACTCCTGAAGTCTACTATCCAGTTCATCACTCTTCTGAGTGTCCCCCGGTGAAGTAAGCACTCGTTGGTATAGTAGTTGAATGTCTGCTTGAGCTAGAAATGCATCCAGCAACTTCTGATTAGCTACGTCTGTAAGTTTGATCACAAAATCTCTCCTTACATATAGGATCATACGTTCTTATTTTGGACAAAAAAATAGACGTACCCTATTCACACAGCACGTCCCGAACCACTCTATCCATTTTACCAAATAACTCATTTTCCCCACTCAATATTCCTGTAGTGTAAACTTTTGTAAGCATATGTAATTTTGTATATTCATGCCTTACACTTGAAAAGATTATCCCAAAAATAAAAAAGCCCCTCACCCAATTAAGGGCGAGGGGAAGACAGTAGTTGCTCAAAGATACTAACGATTTGGAGTTGCAGGTCTTTGCTTAATCCAGTGGCAGCTCCTGCGATGCCGAGTACTCCAGCCAGGATCAGCAGCACGCTTTTTTTATTCTTTGTCAGCCAGTCTTTCATACTGTTACACATCCTTTCAATTTCACAGTTTTTGTTGCTTGATCCCATTCGATTTTTAGCCGAAGGGCAGTAGCCAGCTCTCGGGCAGGGGCATAAGCTGAACCTGCAATGAGTGTCTCATTCAGGTCTATGTCGTTAACCCGAACATCTTGGGTAGCCGTGATCCAATCCACTTTGCCACCAGCAGCATTGGCTACCGCCCGAACTGGCAGCATAGAAACGCCTTCCTGCAAAAAGCCAGTTACAGCAAGCAGCTCATCATTCAGCTTAATTGCAACTGGAATCTGCTTGGGCTTGTCCACTTTACCCACAGCTTTTTGCAAGAATTGTGAGTAATTTGTGCGGAATGTGCCCATCGGGAATGCAGGACAGTTTTTCCACGCGTAGCCGGGGTACTCCTGGTGACCAAACACCTGCTTCATAGTAGGAATCTGTACCTGCAAGTGCTGGATCAGGCGATTCGCAGCATCGAGTTGTGCTGCGGTTGGTTGCTGTGTCCGGAAATCCCCTACAAGACAAATGCCAAGCGCATGACGGTTGCTATTGCCTACGTGGTAGGAAATTGTTTCTGGGTCGTTACACCAGTAAATCACCCCATCCTTTTGAATCACAAAATGATAGGCAATACCCGGCCATCCATTCGTGACAACATGGTAGCCTGCAAACGCCTCTGGCGATCCGCTTTTTGTAGCTGAATGGTGGAGGGCTGCTGATCGGATATCAGTCAGCTTTCGACGTCCATACTTTAGCGTTTTGTGGCGTGGCAAAGAGGTGCGAACGTCGATCACGCACGCACCCGAGATAGTCATATTCATGTTTACTTGTTCTCCTTTCTTGCAGCTCGCTCTGCTTTCGCTTTGATTTCCGATCCTACCAATTTTTCAACTGACCTTGGCATAGGCCAGCCAGCTCGATGTGCATTTGCGGTCAGGCTCGTCCACGTGTGGTAAATGAGACCGAACGTTACTCCGTAAAACAAAAAGCCTGGCGTGCCCATGACGCGATCTAAGAGATTGGCTAAGGCTGGTAGAGCAAAGAGGAACATTGTGCGTGGGATTCTGGACAACCCATAATCAGATGAGTAGGATTGATCTTTTTTTGCTGCGGAAATGCCTGTAATCCAATCCAAGACAATCATGAAAAAGAGCACAATCAGGATGTCTTGGCGGTTCGTTCCATATAGATAATGAAAAACGGGTGAAACGATTGCACCCGCTGTTGTCGCCCAAGCGTTTGCTGGGGTTGCTACGTTTTCTAGGCTATGAAGAAATTTCATCAGCTCATCTTCTCCTCACCCCCCTCGGGGCAAAAAATAAAGGAGCTGCCTTTGCAGCTCCCCATAAAAAAACACCTTCGCTCTTTTGAGAGAAGGCGTTAAGTTGTTTGTACTGTAGCTAAGTGTTCAGCAACAGGTAAGCGGTAGGGTTCCGGAATTACTTTTTCTGCTTCCATCCCAGTCGGTTCTAGTGACCAGCCGCATTTTACTAAGTAGGCATAAACCGGAATCATATATTTTACCACCATCATTTTTCACCCCCTTTTAATGTTTGAACTTCTTTTTGTAATACCTCAACAGTCTCATGTAATGCAGTTATCGCTTCATAAGCTGATTGGAGCTCTGTATTTACCTTTGCTTGCTCACTTGCACGCAGTTGAGCCAAATCGGTTTGTTTTAAGTGTCTGCCCATGGCTTCGCACCTTCCTATTCGTAACTGATCCCGAAACCGTCAATTTCTATCGGACCTAGCCGCTCTTTTGCGTCTACCGTAATCTTTAGCGCCAAGCCCCATTCAGGCGCGGTCTTAACCATATTTTTATATCGGTAGTAGTCCCCCGACAAAAAGACGTCCGTTACATCCTCCCAGGTCGGGGTTGCGTCATTCGCATTATTTGAAGATTGGACAGTTAAGACGGCTGGAGCCCTTGTGTCTAGGATTTCGAAGAAGTCAAGGGCGCAGCTCATCCCTAGGGCTGCGGGGTCTACTTTTTCGTTTCGGTTGACGATTTTAATTTTGTGCGGCCCATATGGTAATTTAGTGTTTTCATAAACGATTTGCTGCTTTGTATCGCCTACGTACCCCTCAGGTACATACTGACTTACGGTTTTAACCAGTACATCGTCTATATAAACATCTACCAGCCCGTACCAAGGGCTTAACCAACTTCCGAAACGAATGCCTGTACCGATAAATGACAGCTCGGCCCAGGCCCCGGCTGTCCCTGCTACGTATGCACTTGTTCCCTCGCTGCTTCCAGCGTCTACGTAGTTAATATTGTTCCAGGCAAGCCCGCCGCTACTGTACGTAATTCTTGAATCGGTGTTTTCTATCCGTTTCACCGCTGGTACGTGAATAGGCAGCATAGCAAACTTCGAAAATACGCTGCGATCTACTGGGGCAGTCGTCTTGATCGGCTTTGTTTGTAATGCCAGTGTTGTTCCACAGCGTATCCGTGTTTTTCGTGGGATGGTCTGCGTATTATCGACATACGGGTAACGCAGGGCCAACAGTTCGCCACTCCATGACGGATCAACACTAATCAGCTCGTATTCAGCCTTCGAGATTTCATACACCCTTACCTGGTCAAAGTAGGCGTACTGGCCTGCTTCGGTCGGTGAAAAACCTAAATCTAGGTTACCGGGATAGTCGGTCGTAGGTGCGGTTTTACACCAGTAGAAATTAAATTTCGTTTTGTCATAGATTTGCCAGCTAGCACTATATGTAGGCCCGCTCGGTATAATACGCGCCCCTTTTTCCGCGTTTCCATTTTTAATAAAACCTAGAATTACGTAATACTTACCCGCTTTCCATCCTCCTACGTCCTTAAATGCTGCGGCTACATTTTTATTGGTAGCCGTTACCTTAATGCTGGCGTTACCATCTACTTTGTTTGTCGTATCCGTTGTAACGGTGCAATTGTACGCGCCCCAATCGGCTGCATTCTCACATTTCCCACTTGTCCCCAATCGGTTTGTAAGCGTCTGCTGATCTGTCCATTCTGACAGTGTACCCGTTAGGCCATCCTTCGCAGCCATTCGCCAGTAGTAAGCCTTTCCTTCGGTAAGCGGTTCTCCGTAGTAAGCGTCTACCCCTATGGTATAGCGAACTTTGTTATACTTCTTCACCCCATCTATTGATACCGTTACATCGTCAATGTATGCCGTCATATTCGGTGTACCATCTACAAAAACCCGTACCAGTAAAGTCTTAGTGTTTGCTGGTATCGTTATGCTAGCGTCTGAAAATTTCGTAAAGCCTGTCGTAATACCTTCAGCGACGATACCGGATGTATCTATCAAATTCTTACCATTCGCGTCATACGCCACTAAATCGACGTTTAGCCTTCCAGTTGCGTATTTCGTGATATTAACGTAGGCGTCTAGAGTTACCTTATCCCCTGGTTTCCAGCCCTTTAATTCCTGCTGTACGCCGATATTGTTTCCGCTAGCCGCAACAATTCGTAGTGAGTAGTTTCCGTTACGCTTTTGTTCGTGCGCATTGTTGATTTTGTCGCCCGTACCCAGCGGTCCTACGTCCCATTTCCAAATTCCTCCGAGAACTCCTTCGAAACCGTAGTCCCTTACTAGCTGCGCAGGCCGGATTTTGCCGCCAGGTTGAAAAGTGTCCCATACGGTGCCGTCGAAGGCTTCCCAGCCCTCTATCCTAAAGTCGCTTCTGAAATCCAAAAGGTTTTCGGTAAACGCGCTGTTTGTCGCCAACTGCAAAACGAATGCCTGGGCGTCGTTTTCTACATCGTCATTTATTGTTGCTTCGAAAACGGGTCGCTTCCCCACCCGCAGCGTGTCTGGGATATGGTCGGGTATGGGTTTGGCTGGAGGTACGTTGATAACGAAATACTGCCCTTTCGAAAATCCACTAACCATACTAGTCGAATCTCTAACTTGTACCTCCCAGTAGTACGTTACTCCTGCTGCAAGTACACCAACTGGTACGTCATAATACGTATTCGTAGAAATGATAAGTCCGCTTTCGTGAGCAATACCGTCATCAGACGCTCTTTTTATCCTTACCTGAAAGGAGTTTTGCACATGATTTTCAGTGTCTGCATATGACCATTGTACGCGTGGCGTTTGGCTTATCATTAAGGGTAAGGCACCTGTCCCTAACGGGCTCTTAGGAGTTACCGTTGGTGCTTTTGTTGTTTTAAAGTATTGACGAGTAGAATAAGGGCTTGCGGCGTCGTGGTTGTCCCATACGATGACTTCCCAACCGTATACTTTGTCAGGCTGCAAAGCTGTTACCCCGCTGGATGGATACGTAAAGATCATGCTACCTGTGGCTACTTTACCACTGTCATAAATAAGTGTTGCCCCGTCGTATATTTTCAGTTGTCGCGCCTTCTGACTGTTCCCAACGTCTGGGTCAGAAAATGACCAGTTCAGTGTAGGTGTCAACGTGGCTAGAACTGCTGGAGCAGCAAGAGTCCCTGTTGGGTTCATTGAGGGCACGTGTGGGGCTGCATTCACTGGTGCAAGCATAAGGGCCATAGTCGCAGAATAGGTCCCCCCGCTATGTGATAACGCTGGAGGCTGAGCCAACTGAGTAGAAATATTGTCCAAGTAACCAACAGAAGCTGACCCATTCGTCAGCCAAGTATAATTGGGCGGATTTGAAGGTGGAGTATAGCGGTTTACCAGCAGAACGCCCATACCAGGTGTAGAATACCCTGTTGGAATAGACTGGGTGGGTGAACCAGACGCATAGCCTGTACTATCCCAGTCCACAATTTGGGCATTCCTGAATACTACTGTAACTTGCGACTGGCTGTTTCCGCTCACCGTAATGTTTGCTGTTACGTCATTATCTACAGTATATACTCTGGCACAAACCGAATCGGGTGAAGCCCCAGCGGTGTTGTACGCGTGGGTATACTTCTGGGTCATACTTCCTGCACTTAGTGTAGCGGTTACGTCTACTCCGCTGCTCCCAGAAGTAGCAAAGGTAACTACTACGTCACCCTTTTTCAAAACAGCGTTTGATATCACCGTCCCAACTCCCAGGGCTTCGTAGGCTTTTGAAATAATTGACAAGGTTATTCCTCCCTTCTATGCCAGATACACTTTCTTATTCTTGCTGTCATGCTTTGTAGCCCCGTTTAATAGTTTGACATCTTCTACATCTATAAAGGATTCAATATAAATATTGCTTGTCAATCCGTTTAAAACTGCCCCTTTTACCGTCTCCAACTCAAGAGCCATTTCCAAAATGTTTTTTTCATTAATATCTGCCCTCCTATGCAGATGAGCTATCTCTGACTTTGCTACAGTTTCCAATTGCTCTATTTTTGAATCGATCTGATCAAAGTTTTCGTTAATTTTTTTAGCCCCTGTCAAAAGACTGTCAGGGGCGCTTGGATCGATAGATAT
>NZ_LMPN02000001.1:1467-2996 GCF_001423865.2 Brevibacillus sp. Leaf182
CGGAACAGAGGTGGTACAGGAATATCAACCTGTTGTCCATCGCCTACGCCTTTCGGCCTCAGCTTAGGTCCCGACTAACCCTGGGAGGACGAGCCTTCCCCAGGAAACCTTAGGCTTTCGGTGGACAAGATTCTCACTTGTCTTTTCGCTACTTACACCGGCATTCTCACTTCCAAGCGCTCCACCGCTCTTTCCAGTACGGCTTCACTGCTGCTTGGAACGCTCCCCTACCCAGTCCGTAAGGACTGCCATAGCTTCGGTGATACGTTTAGCCCCGTTACATTTTCCGCGCAGAGTCACTCGACCAGTGAGCTATTACGCACTCTTTAAATGGTGGCTGCTTCTAAGCCAACATCCTGGTTGTCTGGGCAACTCCACATCGTTTCCCACTTAACGTATACTTGGGGACCTTAGCTGATGGTCTGGGCTGTTTCCCTTTTGACGATGGATCTTAGCACTCACCGTCTGACTCCCGGACATAAGTCATTGGCATTCGGAGTTTGACTGAATTCGGTAACCCGATGAGGGCCCCTAGTCCAATCAGTGCTCTACCTCCAAGACTCTAAATTCCGAGGCTAGCCCTAAAGCTATTTCGGGGAGAACCAGCTATCTCCGAGTTCGATTGGAATTTCACCGCTAGCCACACCTCATCCCCGCACTTTTCAACGTGCGTGGGTTCGGGCCTCCAGTAGGTGTTACCCTACCTTCACCCTGGACATGGCTAGATCACACGGTTTCGGGTCTACGGCAGCGTACTATCGCCCTATTCAGACTCGCTTTCGCTGCGGCTCCGTCTCTTCAACTTAACCTCGCACGCTACCGTAACTCGCCGGTTCATTCTACAAAAGGCACGCCGTCACCCTTTTAACGGGCTCCGACTATTTGTAAGCACACGGTTTCAGGTACTATTTCACTCCCCTCCCGGGGTGCTTTTCACCTTTCCCTCACGGTACTGGTTCACTATCGGTCGCTAGGTAGTATTTAGCCTTAGCAGATGGTCCTGCCAGATTCACACGGGATTTCACGTGTCCCGCGCTACTCGGGGTTGGTCTCGGAGAGACGCGCGTTTAGGTTACGCGACTATCACGCTCTATGGTCAGCTTTCCCAAGCTGTTCACCTACGCGCGTCTTTTGTAACTCCATGTGAGACGCCCCACAACCCCGCCAGGTAAACCTGACGGTTTAGGCTCTTCCGCGTTCGCTCGCCACTACTGACGGAATCACTATTGTTTTCTCTTCCTCCGGCTACTTAGATGTTTCAGTTCACCGGGTCTGCCTTCTCATCACCTATGTATTCAGTGAAGGATACCATCCCATTACAGATGGTGGGTTGCCCCATTCGGAGATCCCCGGATCAAAGCGTGCTTACCGCTCCCCGAGGCTTATCGCAGTTCGCTGCGTCCTTCTTCGGCTCCTAGCGCCAAGGCATCCACCGTGTGCCCTTAGTAACTTAACCACGACGCACAGGATGTGCTAGTGCATGCGTTGTCTCATGGATGAGACGAACTTAGCAGGCCATCCTTGCATTT